>NZ_VCJS01000017.1 GCF_005893125.1 Nonomuraea basaltis
GCCCCCGGACGACCCGCTCGTGCAGCGACCGAACGCGCCTCCCGTCCAGCAGCCCCGCCGCCCTCTGACGCGGCGGACACGCGGCCGGCCGGCGAAACGGGCACGGCGCAAGCGACCACGCCGGCCACCCCCACGTCAGGGACCACAGGCCCCGAATCTCCGGCGAGCACCCCAGGACCGGAAATCGCCACCAGCACCCCAAGCCCGAAGGGCCCCGCTCGCGCCGCAAGACCGGAAGGTGCGAAGAGCGGTGAGCCCGCTTCCGGTACGGCGGAGGGGGCCGAGCCGACCTCTGGGACGGCGGAGGGGGCCGAGTCGACCTCTGGGACGACGACGGAGGGCACTGAGCCCAGTTCCGGGGCGACGACAAGGGAGAGCAACGAGCCGACCTCCGGGGCGACGAGTGAGGCGCGGCCCTCCGCCATGACAGCGGGCGGACCCGGCACCGAAGCCCCGTCCACAGAGCAGCGGCCCCAGGGACCGGCTTCATCCACAGGCGAGCCGCCCTCAGAAAAGTTGTCCACAGCTTCGGGCGAGCCGCAACCGCGGCCCGAGCAGGAGGAGCAAACTTCTGCCCCGAGCCCCCGCAGGCGCAGGATGGCCGATCCACGGTCCATCCGCCCGCCCGGACGGCTCAGCCCTGACGAGACAAGGGAGTCCGAGGAGGATTCGTGACCGAGGCGGTGCCCTCCTACCTGTCACCCACCGGGCAAGAGATCGTCTTCTTGCTGCTGGGCGCGGTAGCGGTTGGATCTGCGCTGCTTGTCGTCACGACCAGACAACTGGTCCACGCCGCTCTCTGGCTCGTGGTCTCCTTCGGCGCCTTGGCGGGCTGCTACCTGGTGCTGACGGCCGAGTTCGTGGCCTGGGTCCAAGTGCTGATCTACGTGGGCGCGGTGGTCGTTCTGCTGCTGTTCGGCATCATGCTCACCCGCGCCCCGATCGGCCGTTCCGCAGACCTCGACAGCGGCAACCGCATCGTCTCGGCCGTGGTGGCGCTGGCGACGGCGGCCCTCCTGGTCACGGTGGTGATCGACGGGTTCCGCACGGCGTACACACCGCTCATTCCCGGTCGGGGGGCCGCGAAGGAGCTGGGCGCCAGCGTGTTCGCCACCTGGGTGCTGCCCTTCGAGGCGCTGTCCGTGCTGCTGCTCGCCGCGCTGATCGGCGCCATCGTGCTGTCCCGCACGGACATCCCCGGCGGTTCACCACCTGATCAAACGCGTGGTTCCGCGCCGGCGGATCATCCTGGGGACAACCCGGCACCTCACCGGACCAGCGGTACCTCGGCACCCGATCAAACCGGGAGTCATTAGTGCATATCGTCTACCCGGCGGTCGTCTCCGCGCTCCTTTTCTCCATCGGCGTCTACGGCGTGCTCGCCCGGCGCAACACGATCCTCGTGTTGATGTCGGTCGAGTTGATGCTCAACGCCGTCAACCTCAACCTGGTGGCGTTCGACGTGTGGCTGCGCGACCGCCTGCACAGCGGCCAGGTGCTCACCCTCTTCGTCATCGTCATCGCGGCCGCCGAAGTGGGCCTGGGCCTCGCCATCGTGCTGGCCCTCTACCGCAACCGCCGCACCGTCGACATCGACCACCTCCGCGACCTCGCCGAACCGGCCGACGACCATCCGGTGCGTCTCACCGTCTCCACAGCCCCGCCGGCCCAAGCCATCAAGGCCGACACCCCGACGACACCGGTACGAGCTCAAAGTGAGCGTACGGACAGCATGTCCGCGGCCGCGCCCACGTCCGGAGTGGCCTCCGAGGCCGGCACGGCGCTCCACAGCGCACCCCATCCTGGCGACGACCGTCCCCGCGACGCGGCCGAACCGAACGACGACGAAGACGCCCAAGCCGAGGCCGAAGGCGGCCGCCGCGGCGAGCAGCCCGTCAAGCGAGGTGGCACGCTATGACGACGTTCCCACTGCTGGCCGTGCTCCTGCCCTTCATCGCCGCCTTCGCGGGCCTCCTCCTCTCACGCTGGCCGCATCAACGATCCGTCCGAACCCCCAACGAAACCAAGGGGACGGAACGCGACGCCGCACCCCACCTCGGAGCAGGCGGAAGCCCCACCCCACAACTCACCGGGGACAGCGCAGCATCCCCGCGGGAAACCCATATCGCGGCAGGGAAGCGAGCGAACACTCGAGCAGCCTGGCTGGCGATCCTCCCCACAGCCGCCTCAGCAGTGCTGGCCACCTGGCTAGCCTGGGCCCCAGGCTTCTCCTTCCTCTCCGGCGCCACCACATCACCCCAGCTCACCGGCCAGACCTACGGCACGGTGACCACCGGCGGCATCCCGATCTCGCTCACCCTCCAGGCCGACGACCTGTCCGGCATCCTCGGCGTCCTGGTAACCCTCGTAGCCCTCTCCGTACAGGTCTATTCGGTCGGTTACCTCAAGGACGACCCGCGCTACCCCTCCTACAGCGCGTTCATCAGCCTGTTCACCAGCGCCATGCTCCTGGTCGTGTACGCGGGCGACCTCCTGGTCCTCTACGTGGGCTGGGAGATCATGGGCCTCTGCTCCTACCTGCTCATCGGCCACTGGTGGGAGGACCGTGGCAATTCACGCGCCGCGGTGAAGGCCTTCCTCGTCACCCGCCTGGGCGACGTCGGCTTCCTCTTCGGCATCTTCGTGCTGGGCATGGGGGCGGGCAGCTTCCGGATCGCCGACGTGCTGGCGAAGGTGCCGGAGATGTCCACGGCCACCCTGGTGACCGCCACGATGCTCCTGCTGGGCGGCGTGGCGGGCAAGAGCGCCCAGGTCCCCCTGCACACCTGGCTCCCCGACGCCATGGCCGGCCCGACGCCGATCAGCGCGCTGATCCACGCCGCCACCATGGTCGCCGCCGGCATCTTCATCGTCGCCAGGCTCTTCGACGTGTTCCGCGCCGCCCCGCCCACGCTGGACGTGCTGGCCGTCGTGGCCGCGCTCGGCATGCTCGGCGCCGCCCTGGCCGCCCTGGCACAGGACGACCTGAAACGCGTCCTGGCCTACTCCACGGTCAGCCAGCTCGCCTACATGGCCGGCGGCCTGGCCGCGGGCTCGAACACGTCGGCCATCTTCCACCTGCTGACGCACGGCGCGTTCAAGGCGCTGCTGTTCCTCTGCGCGGGAGCGGTGATCCACCACGTCGGCTCCAACCTGATGACCCAGATGGGCGGCCTGCGCCGCGAGCTGCCGGTCACGTTCGTGACGATGACGATCGGTTTCGCCGCCCTGATGGGCCTCCCTCCGGCGAGCGGCTTCTTCAGCAAGGACAGCATCCTGGCGGCCATGGACGACGCCCTGGCGACCGGCACGCTGACGGACGCGGCCGCCCTCCTGCTGTACGGCTGCGCGCTCGCGACCGTGGCCGTCACCGGCGCGTACGCCACAAGAGCCTGGCTACGCACGTTCTTCGGCGAAGCGAGGGCGGTGGCGCTGCCCGAGCCCGAGCCCGGCACGGCCCACGTCGTGGACGTCTCGGAGGCCCCGCGGACGATGCTCGTGCCCCTCATCCTCCTCGCCGTCCCAGCCCTGCTGCTGGGCTTCGCCGGCGAGCTGCACCTGGATGCGGGCGTGGCGGCCATCAGCGTCGTGCTCGCGCTGCTCGGAGCAGGGGCGGTGTACGCGTTCTGGCGCCCCGACCCCATCGCCGATCCGGCCCGCCTGCTGGGCCCGCTGAGGGTGCCCTGCGAGCGGGCGTTCTATGTGGACGGCCTCTACGCCGCGCTGTTCGTTCGCCCGATGCTGGCCCTGGCCAGGCTCGTCGTCAAGACGGACGACGTGGTCGTGGACGGGGCGGTGCGCGGCTCCGGCAGATCGGCGCGCGGATTGTCCGGAATGTTGCGACTGGCCCAAAACGGCAACGTCCAGCTCTACGTGAGCGGCTTGCTGGCCGGGGTCCTGCTGATCACGGTGGGGGCGGTGATGTTCACATGACCGGGCATCTGGCCGGGCGGCCTCGCCAGGCTGTCGTGACAGCGCCGGTGAACGCCGGGGCGGTGATGTCCACATGATGGGCTGGCTTCCCGTCGTGCTGCTGGCCGTGCCGCTGCTCGGCGCGCTCGCGCTGATCGTCTCGCCGTACGCGCTCCGCCCGGCGCTGCGCTCGTACGGGCTGATCCTTTCGGGCCTGACACTGGCCCTGGCCGTATTGATGGTGGCGACGTTCGACTACAGCCAGGCCGCGCGGCTGCAGTTCGAGGTCGACGTGCCGTGGATTCCGGGGCTCGGGCTCCGCCTCCACCTCGGCGTCGACGGGATCTCGCTGCCGCTGATCGCGCTGACGGCCCTGCTGACGTTCCTGTGCTTCGTCTACCTGGCCTGGGGCAGCGCCCGGGCCCGCGGGCAGTTCATGCGGTCCAGGCCGAGGGCGCTGGTGTTCACGCTGCTCGTGCTCGAGGTCGGCATGATCGGCACGTTCCTCGCCCTCGACCTCCTGCTCTTCTTCGTGTTCTTCGAGATCGTCCTCATCCCGATGTACTTCCTGATCGGCGTCTGGGGCGGCGCGGGCCGCCGGGCGGCGTCGATCAAGTTCATCCTCTACACCCTGCTCGGCTCGGTGGTGATGCTCCTCGGCCTGCTGCTCGTCTGGGCCCAGACCGGCACGCTCGACATCGAGGCGCTGAGCGCGGCCCATGGCAGCGGCATGACCAGATCCGTGCAGATCCTGGCGTTCGTGGCGATCGGCGTGGGGCTGGCGGTCAAGACCCCCATGTGGCCCCTGCACACCTGGCTGCCCGACGCCCACACCGAGGCCCCCACCGTGGGCTCGGTGCTGCTGGCCGGGGTGCTGCTGAAGATGGGCACGTACGGCTTCGCCAGGATCGCCATCCCCATCCTCCCCGAGGGGGCGGTGGCGGTGGCGCCGTGGCTGGGGGCGTTCGCCGTCGTCGGCATCGTGTACGGCGCCCTGGCGTGCCTCGCCCAGCGCGACCTCAAACGCATGATCGCCTACTCCTCCGTCGGCCACATGGGCTTCGTCCTGCTGGGCTTCGCCACGCTGACCCCGGTGGGCATCAACGGCGCGCTCTTCGCGAACGTCGCCCACGGCCTGATCACCGGCCTGCTGTTCTTCCTGGCCGGAGCGGTCAAGGAGCGCCACCACACCGTCGACATGCCTGCGCTGGGCGGCGGCATGCTGGCCACGCTGCCGCGGCTGGGCTCGGTGCTCACGTTCGCGTCGATCGCCTCGCTCGGGCTGCCGGGGCTGGCCGGGTTCTGGGGGGAGATGCTGGCGCTGTTCGGGGCGTTCCAGCCGGCGAACGGCCTGCCGCGCGGCCTGTTCCTCACCTACATGGTGATCGGCGGCCTGGGGGCGGTCCTGACGGCCGCGTACTTCCTGGTCATGCTCTCCCGCGTCACCCACGGCCGCCCCCTGGGCACCGCCGCCACCGGGGCCGCAGAGCACGACGAAACGGGCCTCCCAGCCGAAGACGAAGGGGGCATCCCGGCACCGCCCGGCGAATCTCTGGAGGACGCCGCGCCCCTCGACGATCGCCTGGTCCGTGAAACCCCGGACGAACGCCCCGTCGTGCCCCTCGGTGCGCCCGGGCAGACCGCGGCGACAGCCACCCTGGAACCGAGCCCGGCGACCACGACACCCGACGCCTTCGAGCCGACGGCAACCGATGACATCAGGGACTACGAGCTGCTGGCGTGGACCCCCCTCGTGGTCCTGATCCTGCTCTTCGGCCTCTGGCCCGGCCTCCTGCTCTCCCTCACCACGCCCGCCGTGCAGACCCTGCTGGGAGCCCTCTCATGATCCAGCAGATCGACTATTTCGCGATCGCACCCCCTTTGGTGCTCGCACTCGTGGCGGGCCTGGTGCTGCTGCTCGACGCGTTCCTCCCGGCCCGCCCGCGGACGAAGACCGCGCTGGGACTGATCACGCTGGCGGGCGTCCTGGCGGCTCTGGGCTTCGTCGTCGCCCAGACGGCCAGGGGCGGCGGCGTGGCGCTGCGGACCTTCTGCGTCCCACCCAACCTCGCCACGGAGCCCCAGCAGCAGGGTGCGCTCTGCTCCTTCGTGGTGGACGGGTTCACGCTGGTCTTCGCGGGCTTGGTGCTCGTGGCCGCCGTGGTCGTGGTCCTGATGTCGATGACGGAGCTGGCGGCCGGCGAAATCCCGGTGGGCGAGTGGTATTTCCTCCTCCTCTGCACTCTCGTCGGCGCGGTGACCCTGCCCGCCTCCCGAGATCTGATCATGCTCGTCGTGGCGCTCGAGCTGGTCTCGCTCCCGGTGTTCGCCCTCACCGCGATGAAGCGCTACGACGGCCGCTCCTCCGAGGCCGCCGTGAAGCTGTTCGTCGTGTCGGTCGTGTCCACGGCGATCATGCTGTTCGGCGTCTCCCTCCTGTACGGCATCGCCGGCTCGGTCTACCTCACCCGCCTGGCCGCCGTCTTCAGCGGCCGGCTCCCGGCACCGGGCGTGGCACCGGGCGTCGACCAGAGCCTGCCCGCCGTCGTCACGGTCGGCGTCGTCCTCGTCGTCGCGGGCTTCGCCTTCAAGATCGCCGCTGTGCCGTTCCACTCCTGGGCGGCCGACGTCTACCAGGGTGCCCCCATCCCGGTGGCAGCCCTGCTCTCGGTCATCTCCAAGGCGACCGGGTTCGCCGGGCTGATCCTCGTACTGGTCACCGCACTCTCCGGACAGGCGGCCACCTGGGTCCCGATCGTCGCGATCATCTCCGCGCTGACCATGACCGCGGGCAACCTGCTCGCCATGCGCCAGCGCTCCGCCGTACGCCTGCTGGCGTGGTCCTCGGTCGCCCAGTCCGGCTACATCCTGGCCCCGCTCGCGGTCGTCACGGCCCAGCCGGCGCCCGCCACCGCGTCGGGAGCGATCAGCGCGTCTGCCGCGTACCTCGTCATCTACGCGGCCATGAACCTCGGGGCGTTCGCGGTCGTCATGCTCGTCTCAAGGACCGCCGCCCGCAACGAGCTCGACGACTACCGGGGCCTGGTCTTCCGCAGCCCGGCGGCGGGCATCGGGCTCGCGTTCTGCCTGGTCTGCCTGGCCGGGCTGCCGCCGGGCCTGGCCGGGCTCTTCGCCAAGGTCTTCGTCTTCCGTGAGATCGTCGAAGGCGGCACCGCCTGGCTGGCGCTGGTCATGGCCGTCAACACCGTGATCGGCCTCTACTACTACGCGATCTGGACGGCCCGCCTGTTCGCCCCCGCGGCGGGACAAGCGCTCGCCACGCGCCGCCCGCCTCCGGCGATCTGGCCGGCGATCGGCCTGGCCGTGGCTGTGGCGGTCCTGTTCTCGGTCGCGCCCCAGCTGGTCTTGGACGTGACGTCGCTGTCGGCCTTCGGGTAACGCGGCGCACCGCAGAAAGTCGCGCTCCGCCCTCAGCTGAGCACACCGGGGAACGAAGAGCCGGGTCATCGTCGTTGGACGGGGTGAACCCAGACCACGGAGGGGGGAACCTTGCACCACAACGGCCTGCGCACAGCCGTCCTGCTCGGCGGCCTGTCGGCGCTGATCGTCGCGGTGGGCGCGTGGTTGGGCGGCGGCACCGGTGTGCAGATCGCGCTCGTGCTCGCCCTGGTGAGCAACGGCGCCGCCTACTTCTTCTCCGATCGGATCGCGCTGTCGGCCATGCGAGCCAGGCCGGTCAGCGAGGTCGAGCAGCCGACGCTCTACCGGATCGTGCGAGAGCTCTCCACCGAGGCCCGTCAGCCGATGCCACGCCTGTACATCTCGCCGACGGCGCAGCCGAACGCGTTCGCGACGGGCCGGACCCCGCGCCGGGCCGCGGTGTGCGTGACGTACGGACTGACCCAGCTCCTCGACGAGGCCGAGCTGCGCGGCGTGATCGGGCACGAGCTGTCACACGTCCACAACCGGGACATCCTCGTCTCGTCCGTGGCCGGCGCACTGGCCACGATGATCACCTGGCTCAGCTACGTGACCGTCTTCTTCGGCGGTTCCGACGACGACGAGGGGCCGGGCTTCCTGGGCGCGCTGCTGATGATGGTGCTCGGGCCGGTAGCGGCCGGGATGGTGCAGATGGCGATCTCCCGTACGAGGGAATACCAGGCCGACGAGTCGGGTGCCAGGCTCACCGGCGATCCGCTCGCGCTGGCCTCGGCCCTCCGCAAGATCGAGATGGGCGCCCGCAGGCTTCCGCTCCCCGAGAACAGCCGGCTCACCTCGGCCTCCCACATGATGATCGCGAACCCGTTCAGCGGCTCGGGCTTCGGCCGCCTGTTCTCCACCCACCCGCCCACCTCCGAGCGCGTCGCCCGCCTCGAGCGCATGGCCGGCTACCGCCGCTAAGTTGATCTCATGGGCCGATCCCCCCGATTAACCGAGGCAGAGCGCAAGCTGTGGAATGCCTTCCCCACGGGCGACTTCGTCGAGCTGGGCCCGGTCACGTGCCGCGTCGGCGCCGCGTCCGGAGTGAACGCGCCCAAGGACGGCGACACCTGGGGCCCTGAGCGTACGATCAGAGCCAAGGTGATCTCCTCTCTCCTGCTCGGCGCCCGCGACGCGGGCGCCGGCGCGGTCGCCGCGGTCCGCCTGTCCGGCGCCCGGATCACCGGCCAGCTCGCGATCCTCGGCGGGACCATCGAGCACGAACTGGTGCTTCGCGGCTGCCATCTCGACGAACCCATCCGGCTCACCGGCTGCACCACCCGCACCATCCGCCTGACCGATTGCGCCTTCCCCGGCCTCAGCGGTGGCGGCATGCGGGTCGGCGGCCACCTCAGCCTGTCCGGCTCCAACATCACCGGCACCGTACGCGTGGGCCGGGCCCAGTTCGAGAGCGGCCTGTGGCTCGCCGGCACGAAGGTCGTGGGCGACGACGGCGAGTGGGCGCTGTACGCGAACGGCGCCGTCGTCGACTCGGGCATGCACCTACGCAACGGCGACTTCACCGGCGGCGTCGGCCTGGTCGGCGCCCGCCTCAACGGCGGATTCCTCCTCGAAGGCGCGATCCTCCGCAATCCCGGCAACGAGGCGCTCACCGCCGACAACATGGTCGTCGAGAACATCATGCGCTGCACCGACGGATTCCAGGCAGACGGCTGCGTACGGCTCCGCGGCGCCCGGATCAACGGGACGTTCTCGCTCAACGGCACCGTACGGAGCCCCGACACCCGCTACGCCCTCCACATGAGCCACATGGAGGCCCGTGAGCTCTACCTCAAGCCCGCCGAGCCCATCGACGGCGTCGTCACTCTCGCGCACTCCAAGCTCGGCACGCTGCACGACGACCCCGACACCTGGCCGGAGAAGCTGCGCCTCAACGGACTGACCTACGACCGCCTGCGCGGCCACAGCGTCAACCGGAGGATCGAGTGGGTCACGCGGGATCCGGAGGGGTTCAGGCCGCAGCCGTACGAGCAACTGGCCGCTTGGTACCTCAGCGACGGCAACGACATGCTTGCCCGTCGCGCCCAGCTCGCCAAGCTCCGCGCCCGGCGGCAGACCCAGGGACTCGGGGGCCGGATGTGGGGCCGGCTGCTCGACGTCGCGGTCGGGTACGGCTACCGCCCCTGGCTGGCGGGCATGTGGTTCACGCTGCTGCTGGCGGTCGGAACGGTCGTCTTCGGCCTCAACCCGCCCAGGGCTCTCAAGCCCGCCGAGAGCCCCGATTTCAACTCGTTCGCCTACAGCTTCGACCTGCTGCTCCCGCTGCCCGCATTCGGGCAACGAGAGCTTTTCGATCCGGGCGGGTGGACGCAGTGGCTGGCGTACGGACTGATCGTCTCAGGCTGGATCCTGGCGACGGCGCTGATCGCGGGGGCTACGCGGATTCTCCGCCCGCAGTGATCTTCCGCAGGATCGCCGCGAGATCCTCTGGAAAGAAGACCTCCTCGGTGCTCTCGAGCTCCGCCACGCTCCACCACCGGTAGGCGGTCGTCGTGTCCTTCTCGATCTGCTCCATGTGCTCGAACGACACGACCGCGTCGGCCACGCGCACCGCGAAGAAGGTCTGATCCTGCGTGATGGCGTACCCAGCCCAGCAGAACTCGATCGTGTTGGTCCCGTACGGCCCGCTGAACTCCTCCGCACCCGCCCGAATCCCGACCTCCTCGTACAACTCCCGCGCGGCAGCCTCCCGCAGCGTCTCACCGTCCTCCATCCCACCACCGATGGTGAACCAGAACGGCAGGCCGGGCTGCTCGGGATCGAAGCCTTGAAGCAGGAGCACCCGGTCTTGGTCATCAATGGGCAGGGCGCGTGCCGTGAACCGGCGCACGGGGATCTTCGTCACGTCCACCGAGCTTACGACCGAGGATCGATCAGCAGAACCCCGCGTGCAACCTACTCCCAAGCACCCACAGATCTCGTGAAACGCACGTGAGGACCGAGCCCGCGAACCGCACGTGAGGGCCAAGCCCGCGGGCCCAGCAGAAGGCACATGACCGCCCGCACGCACAAAGCGCCCGGCCATGTGCCCGAATATGCCTGCCTGCCCGCCCACCCTCCACGATCCCCGGAGCCGCCCAGTTCCATGCCCGCCGGCTGCTGACTACCGGTAGTTCACGAACTGCAGCGCGATGTCCAGATCCTTGCCCTTGAGAAGCGAGATGACGTCCTGCAGGTCGTCCTTCTTCTTCGAGCTGACCCGCAGCTCCTCACCCTGGATCTGCGCCTTGATCCCCTTGGGGCCCTCGTCGCGGATCAGCTTGGAGATCTTCTTGGCGTTCTCCTGGTCGATGCCCTCCTTGAGGCTGACCAGCATGCGGTATTCCCTGCCGGACAGCTTCGGCTCGCCCGCATCGAGGATCTTCAGCGAAAGCCCTCGCTTGATTACCTTCTCCTTGAACACGTCGAGCGCGGCATTGGCCCGCTCCTCGCTGTTCGCCTTGATCTCGATGTTGTCCTGCCCGGACCAGCTGATGCTCGCCCCGGTGCCCTTGAAGTCGAACCGGTGCCCGATCTCCTTGACCGTCTGGTTCAGAGCGTTGTCGACCTCCTGATGGTCGATCTTGCTGACGATGTCGAAAGATGAATCGGCCAAAACACCCACCCTCTCAGCTGCGAAGCACTATGCGGATCCTGCTTCCCCGGCGTACGCGAAAACGCGCGTACCCAGCGAACGAGCCTAGCCAGCATCGGCGCGCCGTGCAGGACACCGATCCCTGTACACCGATGATCACACTTTGCGCCGTTCGCGCTCGGAGGCCGTTGACCGACGTCGCCCCGGATGCGGGGGACGGACGGGGGCCGTGTTACGGCTGAGCATGTCGCCGGGATCCGGCTCGGGACAAACCGGTGTCACGTACACCTCCGAAGTCCGCTATTCTTCTGTCTGTCGCCGCGAGAGCGGATGGCACGGCAGGTTGCCCGAGTGGCCAAAGGGAGCGGTCTGTAAAACCGTCGGCTCAGCCTACGCAAGTTCGAACCTTGCACCTGCCACACCAGCGGGAAGAGGCCCGTCACCAGCGGAAACGCGGTGACGGGCCTCTCGCTTTGTGTCCGGCTGTCTACGGCTGACACCGGCAAACTACGGTTGATCGTTCCCTATACGTTCCCAAACGATCAAGACGCCGTAGCCGTGTGGAGGGGTCAGAGCTGAGATGGTGATCTAGATCGGCTGGCGCCGGTCTCAGCCGGCGTCGTGGCCCTGGCCCTCCCGTGGGCTTTTCGCAGATACCTTGGTCCATACCAGCTGTTGCCCTGCTTTTCGGCGCGGCCCTGGTCGCCTTCGCCGAACATCTCTATCGGCGCAGCGGCGGAATGATCGGAAGTCTGTCGCAGCTGGTGCGCGGAGCAGCCATATTGGCCATCGAGACCGGCACCGAGCGCATCACCCAGGAGCTCCTGGACGTCGTCCCGTCGACTACGCCGCCGAACGCGCCGCGTCCCAGCCGCACATCCCCGCGCGCGCTCGCGCCGTCCGCGCTGCCGCCGACGCCGCGAGCTGATGCGACCACGCGCGCTGCCGATCGCGGTCCCACTGGCACGGCACGAAACCGTCGCCTCCTACCTGGCTCGTCTGGCCGCGCTGCACGGCCTGGACGGCGACGAACTCTGGAAACGAGTCAGCGTCCCCACGCCCTGCCCGGCGAACCATCGACATCCACCAGCTGTCCGCGCTCACCGCCCGCCCGCCCGGCCATCTGGCCGGCGCGTTACTCGAGCTCCGCGACCCGCCCCCAACCTGGGAAGCGTTCCGTCACATCCCGCAGCTCGGCTGCCCCCGCTGCGACGCCCGCTACCCCGGCGGCCCGGTGTTTCGGATCTTCCCGCACCATCGCTACGTCTGCACCCGGCACCAGTACTGGATCGGACCGCCCGACATCAACCATCTCGGGCCACACCTGGAGATCTTCCCTGACATCGTCGCCGCCCAACGGCGGCACCTTCGCCTGGTCCGCCGCCACGGCTGGGCCGCCGCCTACGACGCCGTCCTGACCGCCTTCATGATCTGCGCCCATCTCTGGGAACAGGACCCCGACGACAACCCCGGCATGGCTCTCAACCAGGCTGTCTGGAACGTCCGCTCGTTCGTCTTCATCCCGAAGAACGCCGAGCGGGAGACCTTCAGCGCGTCCAGGCTGTTTGCCGCCATCTATCCCGAGGCGATCAGCATCGCGGTCCTCCTCGGCTCGCCGGCCTGGCGTCGCCTGGCCGCCGGAGATGATGAGCAGCTCAGCCGCTTCACCGCGGCGATCGGCTGGCGGCTGGGCGACCCCTTCTACCAGCCGCGCGGTGAACGCGACCCGATCGCTCACTGGATCGAGCAGGACTGTTGGAGGCCGCCCAGCGCGCCGCCGACCACGTTCGCCGCCGCTCCGGGGCATCGCCGGCCTGGCCACCTGGACACGACTGTCACCCGGGCCAACCGCGAGCGCCACGACAAGGCCGTTTTGTGGTTCTCCCGAAAGCGACGTCCCGGTCAGGTGATCCTGCACCATCGCACGGTCCACCCGGTCGTCATTCGCGAGTGGAGCACCCCGATGGAACAGTTCGCCGGCGCGATCTGGCAGAGCCAGCGCACTACAGACCGGTTCAGAGCGGCGACCTAGGTTGCTACGGCGAATCGGTCAACTCTGCTACGACGCCGCGCGCGCGGTCACAAGGCACTCACGCCTGATAGAGATCGATGCGATTCCCGCTGGGGTCCGTCACGCACGAAGACCGCGGCTTCCACGGCTTGTCCGCCGGCGGGAAGACCTCGATGGCCCCGGCATCAACGGCGCGATGGTGCGCGGCGTCCACGTCATCGACGAGCAGGCCGAACCGGGACACCCCGGCTGGACCTTCGTGCTTGCCATGCTCGTTGGGCTCATGCGCGACCGTCAGCAGGAAGAACTCCTCACTCGGCCAGGTACCGAACTGGAAGGAGGAGATTTCCTCGTTGAACACCGCGTCAAATGCGGCTTGGTAGAAGGAGATCGACTCGGCGAGGTCCGTGACATTGATGGTCACCTGGACGATACGCGGTGTCTTCAGGTCGGGCATAGCCACTCCGTGTTCGATGTAGTGGTCCACCGTGCGAACCATGCGAGAAAGGACCTGGGCGCGATCCACCAGCCGCTTTCGGTGCTGATACAGCACGGTGCGCAGCGACTCGCCGTCCTGGTCATCCAGGACGACGCGAACGGAGTCGATCGGCACATCGACGCGCCGCAGCGCGCAGATCAGCCGGGCTTGCCGAACCTGCTCAGGGCGATAGCGGCGATATCCAGTGACCGGATCGACGATCGCCGGTCGCAGCAGGCCGAGTTCGTCGTAGTGCCGCAAGGCATGGATCGACAGGCCACTGACCAGGGCGAAGACACCGATACTCAGGAAATTGTCGCTGCTCACCCAGACAGCATCCCGTCTCGGGCTACCCGAGAGTCAAGCGATCATGGCCACAGCACCCATCGCACTGTCCAACCGGGGCAGTCCACCCTCCGGGACCTTGATTTCCTCTCGCCGACAGAAAGAGTTGCGCAACTCCGCTGGAAACCGTCCGAACCAAGGTGTCGTGCCGCAGGTCAGGACCTGTCCAGGCCGTCAACTTCATTCGGAAGAGACAAAGAGGAAGAGAGATTGTCGGTTGCAGATGAAGCTGTCGGTGTTCGCGTGTTGTTTCAGTGCTCGTGTCGGTGTTCAGGTTGAGTTGTCGGATGTCGCCTTCGATTTCGATCTCGGTGGCGCCGCCTGAACGGGTTCCTGTCGGACGACAGCGGGCTGGCGACAGCTTGTGGGCAGTTGAAACCGGATCGTGAGCAAACCTGCAAAGGCCCGACGTCGCTGTTCACAACGTCCAGGGCGCAGCCGGTTTGCACCGAACGCACCGAACGCGAGAACCGGAACTCGAAAGACCAGCTGATCGCCGAACAAGAGGTGATGTGTCGGTCATCTCCGCTACGGTCGCTTGGCATGATCATCAGTGGCAGTACGGTCGTGCTGGCCGGGCGGTTCGGGCGGCTTTCGAAGGATGAGGCCAAGCGCGGCCTGGAGGCGTTGGGCGCGAAGGTGACCGCGTCGGTCTCGGCGAAGACGGACCTGGTCTTCGCCGGGGCGAAGTCGGGGATCAAGGCGGGTCCGGCTGCGGTGCGCGGCGTTCCGATCTACGACGAGGACGCGCTGGCGGCCGTGCTCGAAGGCCGGGAGCCCGGCACTGCGCCGCCGTCCCCGCTGTTCACTGGCGTCCCGGACGAGCGGATGGGCCCCGACGAGGCCTTCGACACCCTCAAGAACGCCGACTGGTCCGCGTTCTGCCCGGAGCGCGACACCGTGCCGCTGCGAGATGCCCTCCAGGCTCTGGAGCGCGCCCACGGGGTCACCGACGCGCATCGCCTCGCGACCGCCCGGTTGCGCGACGCGGGCGCGCTGCTGCGCCACTTCGACGTGCACCACGGCGAGTTGAACGGCCACGCGCTCAGCCCGGACGGTCGCCACCTCGCGGTCGGAAGCGGGACCGGCGACGACTACGATCGGGGCGGTGTCCTGCAGGTCTTCGAGGTCGCCACCGGCCGCTGCGTCCACGCGATCGACGGCATCATGGGCGGCATCGGCTTCCCGGACTACGCGCGCAGCCTCCAGTGGTCGGCGGACGGTACGCGGATCGCGCTGGAGTACAACACCAACGCGACCGGGGTGTGGGACCCGTTCGGCACCGCCCGCGAGCCGATCGCTGATGCGTTCTTCCTCGCCTCCGGCAGGCCGTTGGGCATGGCCTTCGCCCCCGATGGCAGGCGCGCGCTCGTCTACGGAGGCGGGTCGGACTTCCTGCGCAACGTCATCGTGGCGATGCACGAGGGCTCGGTCGCCGGGCCACCGGACGCCCATCCGGAGGGAACGGAGCCGATCGAGTTCAGCGGACCGTTGCCGGAGGAGTTCCGGGAAACCTGGGGCGACGAGCCCGAGCTCATCCTTGGCCGGGCGTTCTGGTCGCGCGACGGCTCCCGTGTCTACGGACAGGCGGGGGACGAGTACGCGGCGATCTCGCTCGACGTGGAGAAACGGCAGATCTCCTGGATTCTGGGTCTGGAAGAGGATCAGGATGCGGCTCCGCCCGAGTGGAGCTTGGATGAACGGTTCCTGGCCTACCAGCGTGGCGGAAAGCTCATCATCACCGACGCGTTGACGGGTGAGACGGCGGCGGAGCTTGCGGGCTACCCGGGCGCCGATGTCCTGTGCTGGGGGCCGGGCGGTCGGCTGGCGGTGGTGGACCCGGCGGGCGGGATCGTCGGGATCATCGACGGGACGACCGGTGAGCACCGGTACGACCTGCACGTTCAGACGGACACGTCCAACCCGCGCGGCTGGGACGCCCGGTCGTGGGCCTGGTCGCCGGACGGCGAGCAGGCGGCCTGTGTCATCGGCGAGGGACGGATCGAGATCTGGTCGCTCCGTGAACGCCCCGAACGGCTGCGCGTCCTGGACGGTATCCGGCGCACCATCGGCCAGTGGGATCACGGGTTCGGTTTGGAATGGCCCGCCGACGACGTGCTGATCGCGATCGGCTCGCACGCGGTGCGCTTCCTGCGCCCCGAGACCGGCGAGATCGTGGCCGACCACCCCTTCCACCACGCTCCGGTCGCCCGTCGCCCGCTCTTGTTCGCCGGCCGTGACCTCGGCGACCAGCTCCGGCTCAGCCCGACGTTCGCGCTGGACGAGGACACCTGGACGGTGGCTTTCGAGGACGGCACGGTCATCGCGCCGCCCGGGCGGGACGACGATCTCGACGGCCGGCTCTGCTGGTCCGTCGCTCGCCGCTTCGCCTGGCCGTTCCGCTGGGGAGAGCAGAGCATCTTCCCCGACCCCGCCCACGCGGGAGTGGGGGCGGCCTCACCGGAGACCGAGCGGCTGTTGGCGCCGTTCCGGGGACGTGGCAGCACGGCGGAGACGAGGGGGACGTGGCCGCCACCCGATACCGCCACCGTCTCCGATCTGATCACGGTGGTCCGGGGCACGCTCGTCGACCTGACGCGGCCGGACTCGTTTGTCTACGGCGAGTGGACCGTCGACACGCTCCAGCAGCTCGCGATGATCTGCGTCCGGCGAGGCGATGCCGCGGAAGCCCGTGAGCTGGCCCTCGCGATCCCGGAACACCGGCGACGTCTCGGACAGCTCGCGCGGATCGCGCTCGTGCTCGGCGCGGCCGGTTTCGACGCCGAAGCCGCCGCCGTCTTCCCCTATGCCGACGATGATCTCCGGGACGTGAGCGATGCGGCGGACATGGCTGCGGTCGCCGGGGCCTGCGCGGTCCTGGGGCATCGTGAACGTTCCGAGCGGTGGTTCGCCTGCGCGCGTGAGGCCGCCGACGCCGACCGTTCGAACTGGGAAGTCCGCCTGCCGCTGGTCTGGGCGCTGACCGAGTGCGGCCGGGAGCAGGAGGCCCGCGTCGTGCTGGACGAGGGCGTGGGCACTCCGGTGGGCCGGTACCACGGCGTTCCCTGGCTGGTGTACCTGCTGCGGCGGGGCGAGACCGAGCTGGTGCGCGAGCTGATCGGGGAGCGCAGCGAGCCGAACGACCCGAACAAGCGGCACGCCTTCGGCGTGCGCTGGTTCGACGACTGGGCGGCGGCCCGCGCGCTCACTGTCTACGGGCAGCCGGATCTGCTCCGACTGTGGGGCGACATCAACTGGGCCTCGGTGCGGCGCGACCTGCCGGTCGCCGAACGGATCGCAGCCGAGGGCAGGCCCACCGGCCCAACCGCCGACCAGGTGACCGATCTCGCCGCCCAGCACGCCGGGCTCGCGAAGCTGCCCAAGGCGACGAAGCGGCGCGAGTCCGCGCACGCGGCCCGGAACGCGGCGGAGTGCGGCCACGTCAGCGCCGTGCTCGACCTGCTACCCGGGACGGAGGAACCCGGCAATTACGGGCTGGGCAGCGACGACCGCACCTGGGTCGCGCTCAGCGCCCTGCGGACCATCGCGATCGGCGTGGACGTCGACGTGTGGTGATCCCGTGGCCCGGTCGCGATCATCGGCCTTGAGGGATGCATTCTCGCCGACAGGAAGACCTGAACAACTCCACTCGAAACCGTCCAGACCAAGGTGTCGTGCCGCAGTTCAACACGTGTCCCTTCCGTCAACTTTATCCGGAAGGGACAGCGCGAGCCGGTCGAAGCCTCCGGGGTGCGCGTGGCCCAGCGCGACGGCGTCCACGAGAGCGGCGTACAGCTGCGGTGGTTCTAGTGCTCGCGGGTGAGTGTCCCGCCGTCCTCCAGCTGACGGGCGAGCTCGGCGAGGCGGTGCGGCCAGGTCGGCGGGCACGGGCATGGGCTGGGCCGAACGGACCCGCTCGAGGCCCATGTTGCCCTCGGGATAGCGGCCCAGCGCCGATCCGGGCGCCGCGACGATGATCCGCACCACCTGGCCGATCGCTTCACGCCGGTCGCGCCGGCGTACCGCGAGGGCGAACATGGCCAGGTGGTTGGCGGTGTGCGGCCAGGGCCAGGGCTGGGAAATGATGTGTGCGGGCACCACGGCCTTGGGAGCGGGGGCGATGAAGTCGCCCCCGCTTCCCCGTGCAGCTCACGCCGACCGGCGGTCTTTTGCGATCACCTCCAGGAAGGCGAGCGGATGACGTTAGGCCGGCTCCCGGTCGCGGGGCTGGCGGGCTCTGTACTCCTGGGCACGGGCGGTGAGTTCTCGGAAGAACACCGGTGGTGGTGTGACCTGGCCCTCGCGCCCGATCGGGGAGGGTGCCAGCGGTATGAGCAGGTCGGTGTTGGGTGAGTGCAACCACAGGGCAATCTGGTAGAGCTCGGGGATCCGCAGGAGTCGGAGGTCGAACCCGGCCATTTGGAGCTGCGGCAGGGCTCGTGCGGCTTTGACCGCGGTCGCGGTGGCTCCAACGGATGAGCTTTTGTAGAACGTTGGCGGGAAGGTGCGTTCCGGCGTTTCGGAGATTTCGGCGCCGGCGAGCACATCGCCGCCGGACTCCAGCAGGAATCGCCAGCCCACCGGCTGCGCCATTTCCAGGCCACCGTTGGCCTCGATGTCTCGGACGAGCAGTGCGAACACCCGGTGTGGGGCGGACACCTCCACGTCATCCGGGCCGATCTCGCCCAGCAGTTTCGGGCCGTCTCCGCTGGCTCTGGCGATTTGGCCGAGATGGGAGCGCGTTTCGTCGCGAATCCGTCCCGGAGGTTCAGGCGTGTTCAACGGCATTGCGAAGCTCCCTGAGGCTAGTTGCGCCGAGTCTTGAAGGTCCTGTTCCAGGTGCCGTTCGGGCCGCCCGGGTAACCGCCGAAGAGCGTCTCCCATGCGACCCACATGATGGGAGTGTCCTCCATGCCCTCGTATACCCCGCCCGTGTCCTCCCACGGGTCATGCACCCATACGTGCACCAGTTCACCGGTCTCCGGGCGGTAGCTGTACCCCCAGATCGGGTCGCCACGCCTGAACAGCGAAGCGGGCCAGCGCGGCGATGCGGCCCGACGGGACCGCCGACAGGTCCCAGGTGGTGGCGCCCAGGGCGCGCAGGTTCAGATGCCGGTCGACGACCTTGGCCACCCCGGCGCCGCTGACGTCGGTGGGGCTGCGCCGCAGCCGGTCCAGCTTGGAGGCCCGGCGGCCCTCCTCCACCAGGACCAGGTCCTCCAGGGCGCGGCGTTGGCGGGGGCTGGGCGCGGCGGCCAGCGGCCGGTACTCCCGGCTCACGCTGGAGCAGAAGGTGGCGCAGCTCGGCGGGTTCGCCGTCACCGACCTTCTCTCGCGAGGGGGCGACGGCCCGGCGATCGCCGTGCACCGGCTGGCCGAGCTGCGCCCGCACGCCGCGCAACCCGCGTCGAGGCCGTCAGTAGGTGGCGCGTCCGCCGCTGATGTCGTAGACGGCTCCGGTGGAGAAGCTGACCTTGTCGGAGGCCAGCCAAGCAATGAGCTCGGCGACTTCTTCCGCCTTCCCGACGCGGCGCATGGGGATGAGGCTGGTGATGTGGGCGAGGGCCTCGGGCCTGGTGTCGGCGTTCATCGGAGTCTCGATCACGGCGGGGGTGATGGCGTTGACCAGCACGCCGCTGGTGGCCAGTTCCTTGCCGAGAGACTTGGTGAGCGCGATGACGGCAGCCTTGGAGGCGGAGTACGGCGCCATGTTCGGGTTGCCGTCTTTTCCGGCCATGCTGGCGAGGTTGACGATGCGGCCCCAGCCGCGTTCACGCATGCCGGGCACGAACGCCCGGCAGGTGTGGAAGGTGCCGTTGACGTTGACGTCGAAGGTGCGCTGCCAGCCGTCGAGCGGGATCTCCCAGAGCGGGGCGTTCGGGCCGACGATCCCGGCGGAGTTGACCAGGATGTCCACCGGACCCACCTGTTCGGCGGCGGCCTGGACGGCGGCGGCGTCGGTGACGTCCACGACCAGGTCGGCGCCGTCGGCCACGTCCAGAGTTATCACCTTGACGCCGTCTGCTTCGAGGCGGATGGCGGCGGCCTTGCCCAGGCCGCTGACGCCGCCGGTGATGAGGGCGGTGCGAGCGGAGGTCATAGGGCTCCTTTCAGTGGGATTCGCGCGGCACGTGGTCACCGCTGGAGCCGACGAGAAAGTCGAGGTCGGCGCCGGTGTTGGCCTGCTGGACGGTCTCGACGTAAAGGCGTTGCCAGCCGCGGGCCGGACGGGCGAACGCTTCGGCCATCGTCGGGGACGGCCGGCGGGCGGCGAGTTCTTCGGCAGGGAGGTCGACGTCGAGGCGGCGGTTCTCGACGTCCAGAATGACCATGTCGCCGGTGCGCACCAGCCCAAGGGGTCCGCCGGCGGCGGCTTCGGGGGCGACGTGCAGGACGACGGTGCCGTAGGCGGTGCCGCTCATCCGGCCGTCGCAGATGCGCACCATGTCGCGCACGCCCTGGGCGAGCAGCTTGGGCGGCACCGGCATGTTGGACACTTCGGGCATGCCGGGGTAGCCCTTGGGACCGCAGCCGCGCAGGATCAGCACCGAGTCGGCGGTGACCTGCAGATCCGGGTCGTCGAGGCGGGCGTGCAGGTCCTCGACGGAGTCGAACACGACGGCGGGCCCGCGGTGCTGGAGCAGGTGGGGCGAGGCGGCGGCGGGCTTGATGACGGCGCCGTCGGGGGCGAGGTTGCCGTAGAGGACGGCGATCCCGGCCTCCGGCTGCAGAGGCGCGTCGCGCGGCCGGATGACCTCACGGTCGTAGACCTTCGCGTCGGCGAGGTGATCGACCAAAGGGCGGCCGGTGACGGTGATCGCCTTGGGGTCGAGCAGGTCGCCGAGCTCGTTGAGGACAGCGTGCAGGCCGCCTGCCCGGTAGAGGTCGTCCATCAGGTAGCGGCCGGCGGGCTGCAGGTCCACCAGCAGGGGGACGCCGGAGCCGGTGCGGTCGAAGTCGTCCTGGGACAGCTCGACGCCGAGCCGGCCGGCGATGGCCAGCAGGTGCACGACGGCGTTGGTGGAGCCGCCGAGCGCGGCCAGGGCGACGATGGCGTTGAGGAACGAGCCGCGCGTCATGACCTCCGAGGGGCGGCGTCCGGCGGCGATCATCTCGACGATCAGACGGCCGGTCTCGTGCGCGCCCTCCAGCAGGCGGCTGTCGGGGGCGGGGGTGCCGGCCAGACCGGGCAGGGTCATGCCGAGCACCTCGGCGAGCAGCCCCATGGTGGAGGCGGTGCCCATCGTGTTGCAGTGGCCCTTGCTGCGGATCATCGACGACTCCGAGTGCAGGAACGCCTCGCCACTGAGCGTGCCGGCACGGACTTCCTCGCTCAGTTTCCACACATCGGTCCCACAGCCGAGCGTGGCGCCGCGGAAGGTTCCGGTGATCATCGGCCCACCCGGAACGACGACCGCGGGCAGATCGACCGAGGCGGCGGCCACGAGCAGGGCGGGAATGGTCTTGTCGCAGCCGCCGAGCAGCACCACGCCGTCGATCGGGTTGGCCCGCAGCATCTCCTCGATGGCCATCGCGGCCATGTTGCGCCAGAGCATTGCGGTGGGGCGGACGTTCGTCTCGCCGAGGGAGACCACCGGCAGGTTCAGCGGGACGCCGCCCGCCTCCCACACGCCTCGCTTGACATGCTCGGCGACCTCGTTGAGGTGCATGTTGCAGGGAGTGAGGTCGGAGGCGGTGTTGGCGATCGCGATGTGCGGCCGGCCGTCGAAGGCGTCGGACGGCAGGCCGCGCCGCATCCACGCGCGATGGATGTAGGCGTTGCGGTCGCTCCCCGCGTACCACTGAGCGCTCCGGCTCCTCGCCGTGATCCACCAATCTTCCAATTATTGGAACCTTGATTCAATTCATGAAACCCAGGGGGAAGATTAGACCATGGGCCACCGCAGCGGAACTCCCGTTCCAGGCAACTTCCGTTTCCTGGAACGGTGGTCTAACGTTCGGAATATGTCCGAGCTTATCGACGAGCCCAGGCTCGTCGGGTCCGACCGCGTGCTGGCGGTGCTGGCCGAGCTGGCTCGCCATCCCGACGGGATCGGGCTGGAGGAGATGGCCCGCGCGGTCGCCAGCCCGAAGCCGACCGTGCACCGGGCGCTGGCCGCGCTGCGCCGCGCCGGGTTCGCCGCGCAGAACGGTCATGGCCGGTACGTGCTGGGAGATGAGTTCCTGCGGATGGCCTTCGCCCATCACGAGGCCCGGCCCGACCATGTGCGCGTCATCCCAGTCCTCAAGGCGCTGTGCGACCGATACGGCGAGACGGTGCACTACGCGGTGCTGGACGGCGACGCGGTGGTCTACCGCTCCAAGCTGGACCCGGCCGCCGGCGCGGTCCGGCTCACCTCGGTCGTCGGCGGGCGCAACCCCGCGCATTGCACGGCCGTCGGCAAGCTCCTGCTGGCCCATGGCCTGCCGGACGAGGACGCGGTTCGCGCGTGGGTGGGCGATCGGGCACTGGAGTGCCGCACCGAGCGCTCCATCACCACCGTCGAGGGCCTGCACGCCGAACTGGAGCGCATCCGCGAGCAGGGCTACGCCACCGACGATCAGGAGAGCGAACCGGGCGTCAACTGCCTGGCGGTGCCGGCGTACCTGAACTCTCCCACGATGCCCAGCGGCGCCATCAGCGTCAGCGGCCTGGCCTACCGGACCCCGTTGCAGACGCTCATCGACGACGTGGCCGCCATCCAAGCCATCGTCACGGGAGAGGAACCCTCGTGAAGTTCACCGCGACCCCGGCCTCGGCCGACGTATACGCCCTGGGCGAGGGCCCGGTCTGGGATGCCGCCAGGCAGCGTCTGCTGTGGGTGGACATCGTCGCGGGGGCTGTGCATGAGGGGCGGCTCGACAACGGCATGGTGACCGCCACCGGACGGCATGCCTTCGACTCCACGGTGGGCGCGGTCGCCGCTTCGGCGGACGGCGATCTGATTGTCGCTGAGCGGGCCACCCTCACCCGCCTCGGCACTGACGGGAGCCGCACCGAGGTGGCTCAGGTGCTTGAGCCTGGTGTGCGCAGCAGACTGAACGACGGCGCCGTAGATCCGGCCGGCCGGTTTCTGGTCGGCAGCCTGGCCCACGACGACCGTGAGGCGCAGGAGGTCTTGGCCCGTTTGGACGAGACCGGGATCACCTTCCTCGACACCGACCTGGTGCTGTCCAACGGCCTGGCCTGGGTCGGCGACCGGCTCTACAGCGTGGACACCATGCCCGGCACGGTGTGGGTACGCGACTACGATGCGGACACCGGCAAGACCGGGCCGCGGCGGGAGGCGTTCACCGTCACCGAGGGCCTGCCCGACGGAATGTGCGCCGACGCCGACGGCAACCTGTGGATTGCCAACTGGGGGCTCGGCCGCGTCGAATGCCGCACCCCCACCGGGGAACTGCTGGCCACCGTCGAAACCGGCGCGCCGCACACCTCCAGCGCCGCCTTCGCCGGCCCCGACCTCGACGTCCTCGTCATCACCACCGCCACCCAAGACCTGGACGAGCCCGGTCCCGGCGACGGCCGTCTGTACACGGCCAAGGTCGGCGTCCGCGGCCTGCCCACGCCCTACTGGAACCCCTTCTGAGAGAGACACCCGTGTACCTCATGCGCATCGGCGCGCCCGGCGCCGAGAAGCCCGTCGTCCGCATCGACGAGACGCACTACATCGACGTCTCCGACCTCACCCCCGACTTCGATGAGAAGTTCTTCGCGACGGGCGGCGTCGCGCTGCTCGCCGATCGGGTCGCCACCGGCCGGCCCCGGGAGTTCGCCGGTGAGCGGATCGGCGCGCCGATCGCCCGGCCGCACCAGATCCTGTGCATCGGCCTCAACTACAGCGACCACGCCGCCGAGACCGGCCAGGCGGTCCCGGCCGAGCCGATCCTGTTCACCAAGTCGCCCAACACGCTCGTCGGCCCCTACGACGACGTGCGCATCCCGCGCGGCGCCACCAAGACCGACTGGGAGGTGGAGCTCGGCATCGTCATCGGCCGCCGCACCTCCTACCTCGACTCGGTGGAGGAGGCCGCGGACTGCATCGCCGGCTACTGCGTGGTCAACGACGTCAGCGAGCGCGCCTTCCAGATGGAGCGCGGCGGCCAGTGGAGCAAGGGTAAGTCCGCCGAGACCTTCAACCCTGCCGGCCCCTGGCTCGTCACCCGGGACGAGATCGCCGACGTGACGAACCTCGGCATGTGGCTGGACGTCAACGGCGTGCGCCGCCAGACCGGCACCACCAAGACGATGATCTTCGACCCGTACGTCATCGTGCACCACCTGAGCCAGTTCATGGTCCTGGAGCCCGGCGACCTCATCAACACCGGCACCCCGCCCGGCGTCGGCATGGGCCACAACCCGCCCATCTGGCTGCAGCCCGGCGACGTCATGGAGCTCGGCATCGACGGCCTCGGCACGCAGCGCCAGCATGTCGTGGGACCCCGATAGATGCGTGCCCTGGTTTTGACCGGCCCTGGTAAAGCCGAGGTCCAGGAGGTCCAAGCGCCCGTCGCCGCGCCAGGTGAAGTGGTCGTGGACATCGAGCGGGTCGGCGTGTGCGGCACGGACGTCGAGCTGTTCACCGGCGAGATGAGCTACCTGCACACCGGCCGCTCCTGCTACCCGCTCCGCCCCGGCCACGAGTGGTGCGGGCGCGTCAGCGCGGTGAGCGAGGGCGTGAGCCCTTCATGGCTCGGGCAGCGAGTCACCGGTGACACCATGCTCGGCTGCGGTCACTGCGACCGCTGCCGGGCCGGCCGCCATCACGTCTGCGCCGATTCGGCAGAGATCGGCATCAGCCGGGGCCGCCCGGGCGCGCTGGCCGAGCAACTCGCGGTGCCCGCCACGGCCCTGCACCACCTACCGGACACCGTGGATCCCACGCTCGGCGCTCTCGTCGAACCAGGGGGCAATGCTCTGCGGGCCGTCCGCGCGGCGGGGTTGGCGGCCGATGATCGGCTTTTGGTCCTGGGCACCGGCACGATCGGCCTCCTCACGGCGCTGTTCGCTCGCGCCGACGGAGCCGAGGTCCACTTGCTGGGGCGCGACAGCGACGGCCTCCGTCTGGCGGAGAGCCTGGGCTTCACCGATGCCTGGACCCGTGGGTCACTGCCTTGCCTGCCCTGGGATGCCGTCATCGACGCGTCCAACGCACCCGAGTTGCCCGCCCTCGCGCTCGACCTCGTCGAACCCGGCCGGCGTATCGTCTACATCGGCCTGGCCGGTACCCCGTCCACGATCGACACCCGCGACCTGGCGCTCAAGGACGTCACCGCAGTCGGCATCCTGGGCGGCTCGGCCGGCCTGGCGGGAGCCATCGCCGCCTACGCCGAAGCCTCGGTCGACGCCCGCCCCCTCGTGGCCGCCACGGTCGGCCTCGCCGAGACCGCGGACGTCCTGGCCGGACGCCGGCCGACCGGCGCTGGGCCGGGCCCGAAGATCCACATCGACCCACGCCGATAAGAGAGTACGAACGTGATCGATATGGGGGACCCGGCTCTCCTCGCCGCGGTGGAAGCCGCCGTTCCGGGAATCACCAGAACGCGCGTGAGCGACTGGCGGTCCGTGCGGTGTGCGATGTGCCGTGGGTGGTGCTGTATGTCAAGCGGTGGCTCGCTGCGCCGCTGGTAGTGCAGCCTGCTCGGCCTGCTCCGCCGGCTCCGAGGAGGACCCAAGCTTTACGACGCCAGCAGACGCGCCTGGAACGCGATGACCGTTATCGGCAGATGATGAGGGAATGGATGGGGGTCCCTGGTCTGTGGCCAGGGTGGTGCCGCTGATCGGACAGCTTCATCACCACTCGGCCCGACGGGCGCGTGCGGACGCCATCGCCGGGCTCGTGAGTGCCGTCAGCCTGCTGCCTCAGGCGCTGGCCTTCGGCACGCTGGCAGGTCTGCCCGCCGTCGCCGGGTTGTACACCGCGCTGGGGGCCGCGACGGTCTTCGCTCTGCTGACCGGCACGCGTTTCGTGGCGGTGGGGCCCGCCTCCACCATGGCACTCTTGACGTTCGCCACGGTGCACGAGCTGGCGGGTGACGACGCCGCCCGGGCGACGGTGCTGGCGGCGGGGCTGGCTGTCATGATGGGGGTCTGGTGCCTGCTAGGGGCGGCGCTGCGGCTGCAGGGCCTCGCAGATTTCCTGTCCGCGCCGGTGCTGCTTGGATACCTGGCCGGTGTGGCTGTGGAACTCATCGCCAGCCAGGTGGGACCGCTGCTGGGGATCGCGACATACGGATCCGATCCCCTCCGCAAGCTGTGGCAGGTGATCACCCATCTGGATCAGATCCAACCGCTGAGCGCGGCGATGGGCCTTGGCGCCCTGGCCGCACTCGTGCTGCTCCGGCGCTATCTGCCGGGCTGGCCCGGTGCGCTGGTGATCTGCCTGGGCGCAATCGCGCTGTCCGCCGTGGCCGGGCTGGCCGACCGTGGGGTCGCGGTGATCGGTCCGGTATCCGGCGGGCCGCCCGATTTCGTGCGGATCGACCTGACGGCCGACGAGGTGTGGGCGCTGCTGCTGCCATCGCTGGGCCTGGCCTTGATCGCCTTGATCGAGACCGTGAGCGCCGTCCGCCATGCCGCGATCAACGTCGGCGAGAGGACCTCCCTGGACCGGGAGACGGCCGCGCTCGGCGTCGCGAGTCTGGTCTCCGGCGCGCTGGGCGGCTTCGCGCCGATGGCCAGCACGCCGCGTACGCTGTCGGCCCGCGGCGCCGGAGCACACTGTCAGGCCTTCCAACTCATCGCCGCCGGCTGTGTCCTGTTCGTCCTGTACACCGGCGGGCCGCTGTACGGGCTGCTCCCGTACGCGGTGCTGGCCGCCATCGTCATCGTCAACGCTCCCAGGCTCCTCGACATCACCGGCTTCGCCCGGCTCTGGCGCGGCTGGCGCGCCGAGGGTGCGATCGCGCTCGTCAGCATGGCCGGCGTGCTGGCCCTCGGCGTGCTGCGAGGACTGCTCATTGCCGTGGCCCTGTCCATCGTTCAGTTGGTCCGCCGAGCCGCCCGCCCACACGACGCTGTGCTGGCCGTCACCGTCGGCGAACGGGAGCCACGCGAGATCGCCGAAGCCGACTCACCCCACCCCGATATCCTCATCTATCGCGTGGACGCGCCGCTGTTCTTCGCGAACGCCCAGCGGGTCCGCCAGCGTGTGCTGTCCTTGGTGGCGGCCCGCCAGCCGCGTCCCGGCAGCGTGATCCTGGATACGGAGGCGGTGTTCTACGTGGATGCCACCGCCGCGGACGCCCTGGCCCAGCTCACCGTGGACCTGCGGGCGCTGGAATGCAGGCTGGCCCTGGCCGACGTCCATGCCTCCGTCCTGGCGGTGCTGCGCGCCAATCCCTACCGCGACGGCGCTACACGCCAGCTGCCTGCCTATCCCACGGTCCGCGAGGCATTTACGGCCATGCGAAAACGGTGAACGCGGCGACATGGTGGCCGCGATGAAGATCACGGTGACCGCGTTGAGCAGAAGCTGCAGCGTGTCCTGTGACCTCACCCGGCTTCGCCGTGCCTCAGTCTTGGAGATCACCCAGCCAGCGCAGGGCGGTCAGGCCAGGCATGAAGCAGTACTCGCCACCGCGTGTGACGACGAACCTG
This sequence comes from Nonomuraea basaltis, assembly GCF_005893125.1. Classification (GTDB taxonomy): domain Bacteria; phylum Actinomycetota; class Actinomycetes; order Streptosporangiales; family Streptosporangiaceae; genus Nonomuraea; species Nonomuraea basaltis. Next base: position 27,383 of record NZ_VCJS01000017.1, read on the forward strand.
GGCAGCGTCTGCAGGCGGCGCCGTACGGGACGCCGGGGGATCGTGAAGTCGCCGGAGCCGTCGTTGGAGCCGGAGACGGGGTCCCTCGCGTCACCGGCGCCGAAGAAGACGCCGTCGTTCATCCATTCGGACTGGACGAACTCGAACTGCCGCCCGAGGTGAGCTCCGACGAAGGCGAACATCAGCCCGCGATCGGCCCCGTCGTCTTCAAGGACACCCTCGGGCAGTGGCGGACCGTACGCGGTGCCACGTCTGATCATGCGGTGCAGCCTCGGCACTCCAGCCACCGACGCATCACGAGGATTGCCCCGGCGCATGTGGCAGCCGCCGGGAGTCGTGAAGCCGGCCGGATCCTCCTGCTCGAACAGGAAAGTGTTGTTGCGGCTTCGGTCGGCGCCCAGGTCCGGGTCGTCGTGCAGCGGGCTGAGCGCCAGCGGCGCGCCGCTACGCCAGCGACCCATGATCTTCGCCGCCAGCAGCTCTTCGTCCTCGGGGCTGGTGGCATTGTCCTTCAGGTACTGCCGGAACAGGGCCACACGCTGGTGGAGCTTGCGGAAGACCACGTAGGTGCCGTTACGCCCCAGGACCTCCGGTTGTGGGGTCTGGACGCCGCCAAGCTCGTCGCGATAGCCGAGCACGAACTCGCCTGCCTTGAGCGGCGTCTCCAAGCGGTTCGAGCCGGCGATGCCGCTGCCCTCGACGGCCGGATGGCTGATGCCGTCGCGGTAACCGAAGGGCTCGGTCTCGGTGGGCAGCGCATGGCAGTTCTGCCGCCAGATCGCCGTCACGCCGGGAAGAGCCTCGTAGGCGGGACGGGCGCGATCGATGGCGACGTCCAGTTGCGCGCTGTCGGGTGCGAGTGCCACGAGCACCACGTGGACGTCGGGCGTGCCGAGCGGTGGTTCCCAGTGCTCAGGGCCGCTCTCGCCGATGTCGCCCAGCGCCTTGGCTCGTGCGGCCATTCCCTGCCGGAACTCCCAGCAGAACGTGTCCAGCGAATCCTGTGGCACACCGAGCGCCCTGAGTCCGTGATAGGTGACCGCGACGCTCACCCAGGTCTCGCCCAGCGGGCTCGCCGTGTCGGCCGCCGAGGTCACCGCCCCGCTCAAGCGGCGCATGAGTTCCCGCCCGTGCGCGCGGTCGTCGATGCGGAGCAGGATGTACGTGGCCGCGTACGGCGTCGGCCGAGGGCTGAGCACCCCGCGCTGGATGTCGTGGAGTTCGAGGGCGACCTGCGTGTGTTCGCTCATCGAACCCGCCTCCCTGCGGTGCTATTTCGCCGAGACGATGTTGTTCCAGAACGTGCGCAGGCTCTCGTCCACGCCGAACAACGAGCTGAAGATCGTGGTGTCGGCCAGGATCACGTCTCCGGCCCGATCACCGCTGGGCGGCATCCACAGGAACATGTTGAACTCGGTGTTGCCTGCCTCTGTGAACGGGTGCGGCGGCCTGGACATGTCGATCGGCTGCCTGCCCAGCACATGGATGACGTTCGGGTCGTTGGTGGTCACGGCGTAGTGCGGGAGGTGCATGTGGAAGTTGAACCTGCTAACGCCTTCCAGCCACCCCTTGGTGTCCAGATCCCTGGCAATGGACAGAGGGGCGCTCTGGTTCGCTTCCGTCACCGCAGGGCGTAGCCCGTAGCGGTTCTCGACAGGCACTCCGAGACCTGCCATCAACGATCGGGTGTACCTGCCGAACCGTTGCTGGCGGGGCACCAGAGGATCGCCGTGGTGGTAATACTCCATGTCACGCACCGACATGTCGTCCGATGCCCCGACGTCATGGTGCGGCCCCACAGCCAAGCAGGTCCCTTCCCGGGTGAGGAAGTTCCGTACGACCTCGATCTCCTCAGGTGCGGCCTCCTGCCCGGTGATCACGTGGTCCAGCCCCCACACGAACAGGGTGTCGGTGTCTGCCAGCACCCGCTCGTCCAGCGGCGTATGGAAACCCGCCTGATCGACGCGCTGGTACACGGGCACGGCGAATCCGGTGGTCTCCTCGACGAACTGCTGGAAAGGCAGCCAGCCCCAGAAGAACAGCTCCAGCGAACCGGCGACGCCCTGTTGGAAGCGCAGGGGATCCGACCATTTCGGATCCTCGTAGGCCGGCCACGTCATGCGGCGTACTTCGGTCATGGTGGAGAACCGGTTGTCGAGGTCGGCCGGGTTCCTGCCGGCCTCGGCCGGATAGCTCCACGCGACGTAGATGCTCAGCCGCCGCCGGCCGGGGGTGTACGGGCGCGGCACGTGATTCTGGTTGTACGTGCGCGCGGTCCTGAACTCGCTCATGTCGTCTCCGGATAACGTCTGCGGATGTCACTGCAACTGGTCGAGCATCTCCGACAAGGCGCTCTTTATCCGCAAAGCTTTCTTGATCTCGTCTGCGGTGAAGTACGGATACTCGCCGTACTCGATGAAGCTCGGGCAATGGTGCTCGCGAACGAACCTGACGAATGCCTCGGGGTTGGTCTTCCAGTCCTCGGGAAATCCCTCGAGATTCTCGAAGGCCGTGCTCACTCCCGCTCGGGTGAACAGTGCGATGGCGTCTTCGGTGTACTTGTCGAAGTCGGTGTCGAAGATCCCCTGGTACATGAAGCGCGTGTCGTCGTCGAAGAGCACCCAGCGCAGATAGTGCAGCTTGAGCGGCGCGAGGAGTTGCGGATCGCTTTGCAGCGCCTTGGCCAGCGTGTGGCCGTAGTCGCGGATCGCTTCGGCGCGGCCGGGCTTGACGTTCGCGATGATGGTGAACCCGTAGCATGCCGGGGTCCTCGGGAATATGGGGCCGTATTTTCCCTGCTCAAGATGATCGGTATCCTTGGGGATGACGACTGCTTGTGGCGAGATCTCCATATTTGCCCCCTCTCTCCAGATAACGCTATCTGACTGTGTAATTGGCGAGCAGTGTAAAGGTGAGTAATGAGCGTGGATATATCGATATTTGCAGGTCTCATCACCGACGGCTGACCGACCCTGTGCTGTGCGTGTCTGCCCCGCGCGCTCTCACGGTCAGCCGTGTGAGCAGCGCCAGCGCCACGCCTGCCCGCCGGAACTGCCCGCCCTGGACATCGCCCAGGGCGGTGCGCCAGCGGCGCCCACATCGGAGTGGATCGACCTCATCAGCATGGCCAGCCACGCCGGTCCGCCGCCTGACATTTCATGGCTACGGGCGCTGTGGTCCACCGTGCGTTGTCGCACCGTCCGCCCATCGCCACAGCCCTTGAGGGGCTGGCGCCGCTGAAAATGATGTGCTTGGAGAGCACTCCGGTATGTCCGGTGTGGACGGTCATCGTGCAGAGCATCCGCATCGAAGACAGAGGTACTTGGTCGGCCGCCCGCTCGCACTGGCGCTGTAGACATCCACACGATGCCTCGGTTGTCGGTTAACCAGGCAACTCGCCCAGCTCCGTCCAGAGCTTGACCACGGCCAATACGCGGCCAAGCTGAGATGGTCATAGGTATACGCCCAGGTCAGAGCTTGATCGCGACGGGACTGTAAAACCGTCGGCTCAGCCTACGCAAGTTCGAACCTTGCACCTGCCATACCAGCTAGAAGAGGCCCGTGACCAGCGGAAACGCGGTGACGGGCCTCTCGCGTTGTGTCCGGCCATCTACGGCCGACACCAGCCGACTACGGCTGATCGTTCCCTATGCGTTCCCAAACGATCAAATCCGGCAGATCATGGAGAGCTATTGGTCAGTCGACTGGAGCGGTGGGAGGTCTCTGTCCTCCAAACTGCACCAACACACCGGGGTAGAGCCGGCGCCCGGTCACAGCGGGCACCGATCTCTGCCGCGCCTATCTGCCCGGCGAAGCGTGAAAGTGGGCCGGCACGCAACGGTCCCTAACGATATGGGCTAGGGGCAATGCCGGTTTTTAAGGGCTTGCCGCTGAATAAGCCGTAGCTTCTGGGTTTCTCACTCGTTACTGTCCAGCTGATTGGGATGCCCGAGCCCCGCCTCGCCCTGGCGCAGGCCACCGTGCATCTGGCCATGGCGCCGAAGTCGAACACGGTGATCGTCGGGTTCGACGAGGTCATGGCCGACGTCCGCGCGGGCACCGTCGGTGCGGTGCCCTGCATGATCACCCGCGCTCTCGACTCCGCGTGGGCTGCTGTGACGTGAGGAACAACGCAGCCGTGCCGGAAAGGGGCAACGCCCTGGCTGGAACCGGGCGCCGCCCCCTGCCGCGGTCTCAGTCCGGCATGTCGTACCACTGGGGTTCGGGACGCGAGCTGGGAGCGGGGCCCGCGTCCTTGCCGGCGGTCACGTAGAGGTCGACGGTGTCGGAGCTGTGGAAGCGGGTGGACGCCACGGTCCAGTTGTCCTTGACCCGGCTCGCTGGCACGGCTTCGTCGGACCACCCACCGTCCTGGTACTGCCACACCAGCCGGTAGCCGGCCTTCAGCCCGCGCCGGCTCAGCTCGGACCGTACGTCCGCCACCGTCTTGCCGTGACTGGTGTACCCGGACAGAGCCTCCTCGCCCTCCTCCGGGTCGACGGGGCTTTCGTCAACGTACGGCTCGCTCGAAATGGTCCGGGCGCTGGTCGGCGTCTGGCTGTTCGCCGGCTGCCGCGTCGATGAGATCCGCCGCCTGGAGCTTGACTGCGTCACCTGGGATGAAGGCCACGACGAGCAGAGCGGCGAGGCCTATCCGGTCTGCCTGCTGCGGGTCCCGGCCAACAAGACCTGCGGGCCGTTCACCAAGCCCGTCGACTCGGTCGTTGGACAGCTCATCGAGGCGTGGAAGCTCGTGCGAGCCCCGCAACCCGACATCACCGACCGCAAGACCCGGCAACGCCGCCAGCACCTGTTCACCCACCGCGGACAACTGGTCGGCGGCGGCTACCTCAACGACCACATCATCCCGGCGCCCTGCGCCAAGGCCGGCATCCCCATGCGCGACTCGCGCGGTGCCCTCACCAGCCACCGCGCCCGAGCCACCATCGCCACCCAGCTCCTCAACGCCCGCGAGCCCCTCACCCTGGCCGACCTGCAGCAATGGCTCGGCCACAAACCCCCCTCCAGCACCCGCCACTACGCCGCGATCCTGCAGCGCACCCTGACCGCCGCCTACAAGAAGGCCGACTACTTCGCCCGCAACGTCCGCACCATCGAAGTCCTCATCGACCGCGACAGAATCCGCAACGGCGCCGCCGCCGACGGACAGCCCTGAAAGTACTACGACCTGGGCGACGGCTACTGCACCTACGACTTCTTCGCCCAGTGCCCGCACCGCCTGGCCTGCGCCCGATGCCCCCTTCTACCTGCCCAAACAGTCCCATGCTGGACAGCTGTTGGCCGTCAAGGACGGCATCGAGGGCATGCTCGAACAACTCGATCTCACCGACGAAGAGCGCCAAGTGCTGGAAGGAGACCGGGACGCGGTCACCGCGCTCGCCGAACGCCTCGTCGACATGCCTACCCCGGCCGGCCCCACGCCGGGAGAGCTCGGCACCCAACCTGCGTTTATCCCGCTCACGGTTCTACGCAACAGCCTACCGAGAAGCGAAACGTAACACATCTCCTGGTACTGCGCCTCGGCTGAGTCGATCAAGGGAGTCACGTGATTTCCACGGTACTAACGAGCAGCCTCCGACCGGCGCTCGGTGATTGTGATCACACATGTCCGTCATTCCGACTTAGTAATCGGTACCGTATCGTTTACTAAGTGACTGACACCGTACTCATCGCGGGCGCTGGCCCCACCGGGCTGGCCCTGGCCATCCACCTGGCATTACACGACATCCCCGTGCGCGTCATCGACGCCGCCGCCAGCCCCGCCACCACCTCCCGCGCCCTCGGCCTGCAACCACGCGGCGTCGAGGTCCTGGAACGCATCGGCGCGCTCGGCGACCTGCCACAGCGCTCCCAGTCCTCGCTCAACATGTCCTACAACGAGGGATCGCGCACCGTACTACGCCTCCACGTCGGCCAAGCCGTCGCCGACCAGCCGAAACAGGCACTGCTGATCTCACAGGCCGACGTCGAGGGCACCATGCGGCAACGCCTGGCCGAACTAGGCGGCCACGTCGAATGGGACACCCGGCTGGTCACGGCCAGGCAGGACGACATGAGCGTCATCGCCACCGTCCAGACGGCCGATGGCACCGAGCACCACATCGAGACCCACTGGCTGATCGGCTGCGACGGCGCACACAGCACCGTACGCAAACTCGCCGCAATCGGCTTCCCCGGCCGCAAACTCCTCGAACGCCTGCTGATGGTCGACGTGCGGGCCCAATGGCCGCTGGACAAGAACGGCAGCACGACCTGGATGGACGCCGGTCACATGTTGTCGGTCACCGCGCTGCCCGACGACACCTGGCGCGTGTTCACCGAACCACCAGCGGATCTACCGGACCAGCTGTCCGAACGCGAGATCAGCGAGCGGGTGCTGAGCGAGTTCTCCCGCCGCAGCGGCGTCGCACTCGACACGGTCACGGACATCCGCTGGGCCTCGGAGTTCCGCATCCACCGCCGGCTCGCCGACGCCTACCGGCGCGGCCGGATCCTGCTGGCCGGCGACGCGGCACACATCCAGAGTCCCACCGGCGGCCAGGGGCAGAACACCGGGCTGGGCGACGCGGAAAACCTGGCCTGGAAGCTGGTGCTGGTCGCCCGCGGCCGCGCCGACCAGCGCCTGCTCGACACCTACGAGGGCGAGCGACGGTCGCTGGCCCGCAAGGTCCTGCGCGCCACCAGCACCGCCGTGGACATCATGCTGCCGCACGACCCGTGGAAACGCCTGCTGCGCGACAAGGTCGTCCTGCCGGTCGTCCGCCTGCCCGCAGTGCAGCGCCGATTGTGGCTGGCCGCCTCCCAACTCGGCATCAGCTACCGGGGCGGACCACTGGCCCCGACCTCGCATCGATGGATGCGCGGCCCGCGTCCCGGCGACCGGATGCCCGACCTCGCCTGCCGACATCTCGACGGCAGCCAGACCACGCTGCACGCCACGATCTCCGGACGCTGGGTGGTGCTCGCCAACGATCAGCACGTCGCCGCCCGCCACGCCGAGGCCGCCGCGGCACAACTGGGCGCCGACCTGATCGTCGCGCTCACACCGGTAGAGCCGCACTCGCACGATGTGGTGCTGATCCGCCCCGACGGGCACATCGGTTGGCGTGACCATCCGGCACCCGACAAACTGACGGCATGGCTGAACCAGGTGCTGTGGCCGGCGTAGAACGCCACGGCCGCCCACGCGACCCAGGAAACGACGCCGCCATCTTGGACGCGGCGTTGGACCTGCTGATCGAACGCGGCGCGGCGGGCACCAGCATCGAAGCGGTCGCCCAACGCGCCGGCGTGGCAAAACTGACCGTCTACCGGCGCTGGCGAGCCAAAGACGACCTCCTGATGGCCGCATTGGAGCACGCCCGCGCCCCCGACATGGACGCTGCCCCGGCAGGGCAGTCGATCGACGAACTGATCTCATCCATTGCCGAACTCCTCAGCCGCCCCCGCTTCCGCGTACTGATGGCACGCGTCATCGGCGCCTCAGTCGACTACCCGAAACTGGTGACCGCCTACACCAAGCGCTACCTGCAGCCACGACTGAACGCCATGGCGCAGATCGCCCAGCAAGCCATCGACGCCGGTCACCTCCCACCGGACACCGACCCGAGCGTCATCCAGGACATCCTGGCCAGCTCGATCGGATCCGTCCTGCTCCAGCACACGGAAGACGTGACAGCCCTACAGATCGAGCACCGACTGCGGAATCTGTTGCGCCACATCGGATACCGGTCTTGATTTTCTTAGGTTAGGAACAGCGGGCGATCACCTACCGGTGCAGCATCGCCCAGAGATCGTTACCTCATATTCGCAATAACGTGCCACTGGCAGCCGTTGTCGAGCTCGGCGATGCTGGGTCGTTCGCAGAGGTCAGGGTCGAAGCGGGAATGGGATGCGTCGGAGCCGGTGAGGGCCGTCCCGAGGCTTCCTCGTATCGGGCGATTCATGGGCGATCATTTTCCGCGGCCTGAAGCGTTCAAGATCAAGATGTGTGCGGCGCGGCTCGGATTGTCAGTGCGGTGGGCCATACTCCGCCAAGCCAGGATGATCACCAACAAGGCGAAGGCGTTGACATGGCACAGTGCTGCGGAGGCTCGACGACGAGGTCTACGTCGAGTACAACACGTTCGGGCTGGACGGCACCGACCTGCCGGAGTGGAGCTCCCCACCGACGAGGTCTACCACTTCGTCGCGGCCGTGCGGCTGGAGTCCTGGGACGCCGAGCCGGGCCCGCGGTGTTCCGGCTTGTGGGCCTTGCCTCGACACGCTGACGCTCATCCGTGGATCGCGAGGAGATCGAGCGATCCGCGCGTGACGGCCAAGGTCGCGGTTCCGCGTGTGGCAGACATGATCCCATCCTTGATGGGACCTGTGGTTGATCTTTACCTTCTCAGGATGGTGGCTGCCGGTTCTCTGCAGTCCTGTCGAACCATGCCATGGTCAGCTCGATCGGGTTGCGGTGAGTACGGCGATGTCACGGTCGAAGCAGACGATGATGTGGCCTTGTGGGGTGGCAGCGACGGCGTTGACTGGGCCGGGGAATTCGATGTCAGGGCTGATCTTGTCGAAGGTGGTGAGGCTCCATGCCGCTACCGTGCTGTAGCTGGCGGCAACTGCGATGGGGTGGCCGTTGACCGTGGTGGCGGCGAGTGCGCCCACGGTTCCCGTGGAAAGTTGGCCGATCTGCTGAGCGGTGGCGACGTCCCATACCTTCATCGGCGGGTCGCGCCAGTCATCGTTCGTGGTGATGGCGATGGGTCGTCCGTCCACGATGGTGGCGGCCACGAGGCGTACCGGTTTGCCGTTGCTTCCGGTGGTCTGGAGTCCGGTGTCGCGGTTGGTGGTGAGGTCACGGACCCGGAAGCCGCCGCCCCACCGTCCGAGTAGGGCGACGGGCTGGTCGTCGAGCGTGGTGGTGGCGAGGTCGTGTACCCATCGATGGTCGCTCTTGCGGGGGTTGCCGGTCTCTTCGCCGGTGCGGAGATCCCATACCCGGATGGTCTTGTCGTCGCCGGCGGTGATGGCCCGGGGTGGGTCGCCTGTGTTGTCGGCCGCGACGGCGGTTATCGGGCGGCTGTGGGTGGTCAACGGTGCTCCGGCCGCTTTCCCCAGTGTGAGGTCCCAGAGTTGGACATTGCCGTCCTTGCCTCCGGTGATCGCCACCGCGCGACCGTCCACTTGGGTCGCGGCCACGGCAGTGACGGCGCCGGTGTGGTCCGTGAGTGGCTGGCAGACCTGATCGCCGGTGTCCAGATCCCATACTCGTACGGTTTCGTCATCGCTGCCGGTGACCGCCACCGGTCGGCCAGCCACTGAAGTGGTGGCCACCGCCGTGATCGCGGCGTCGTGGCGAACTGGTTTGTCGGCCGGTTCGCCGACGACCAGATCGGACACCCGGACCGACCCGCCGTCGCAACTCGACACCACCACCTGCCGGCCATCCACCACTGCCGTCGCCACCGCATGCACTGTGCGGGGATGCTGAGGGAACAGCTCACCGACCAGCTCGGCCGTTTTCAGGTCCCACACCTGGATGGTCGGCTCGTTGGAGTTGCAGGTGATCGCCACCAGCCGGCCGTGCACAACCGTGGTCGTCACGGCCTCTAGGTCCGCAGATCGGGGGAGGTCACCGACCGGAAGTCCGGTGGCCAGGTCCGACACGCGTGTGGTCGTCTGATAGCTACCAGAGACGACCACCAGATGGCCGGCAGCCAGCTCCGCGACCGCAACCGCGCCCACGTGTCCACTATGGCCAGTGAACGGGCTACCCACCGGATCACCGGTATCCAGGTCCCATACCCGGACCGTTCGGTCGCCGCCCGTGACAGCCACCCAGCGGCCGTCCAGCACGGCGGTCGCCACCGCGTACACCGGGCCGGTGTGGCCGCGGATCGGCGCCATCACCTCCTGCCGCGTTTCCAGATCCCACACCCGTACCGTCGTGTCGTAGCAACCGGCGACCACCACCCGGCGGCCATGGCGTTCCGCGATCGCGAGGGCCTCCGCACTGTCAGCCTGAAGGTGGAACGGCTCACCCACCGGCCTACCGGACGCGAGTTCCCACACCCGTACGGTGTCGTCGTCACCACCGCTGACCACAACAGGGCGACCGTCCAGAACTGACATCGCCAGCGCCCGCACCGCGTTCGTGTGACCAGCCCATGGGGCGCCGGCCCGCTCGCCGGTTGACAGATCCCAGACCCGTACGGTGTTGTCGCCGCCTGCGGTGACCGCTACGGCACGGCCGTCGAAGACCGCGGTCGTCACCGCCGCCACCCAATTGGTGTGACCGTCGGTGGTGCCCAACGGCGGGCATGACGTCACGCCCTTCGGCAGCAGACTGGTCCAAGCCTGCTGCACACGCCAGGCAGCAGGACGAACAACCGGGACCTCATGGCGGGGCAGTGACGACATGCCGCGCATAGTAGTTGCTGGCACCGGGACGCGTCTCCAAGAAACCCGGGTGGTCGTCTGTCCACCACAATGGAACTGTGACGAACACCGTCAAGGCGTCCCCCATGCCGGGCACCCTTAAAGTGGCTCAATTCGTCATCACGCTCGAAGTAGCATTTGGCCTGGTGGGTCTAGCGATCACGCTGGCCGGCTTCTTCTCAACCTTCGAATGGGGCATCCTGCCTGCCCTGGCCTACGCCGCAGGAAGCACTGCCCTTCTCGGGTGGCTGCTGAGCCGATGGTCGAGCCGCCGAACGTTCTTACGCTGGGCAATCATCGCCGTGCACCTGCTGACGATCAGCGCAACCATCCTCGACCTGGCCCTCTTCTCGACCGTGACCTGGAATGCGGTGTTCGGCGCTCACATACTCACCTGGACCGTCATCGTCCTGCTCCTCCTGCCCTCGGCTGGGCGCTGGTTCAGCGAGTCCCGCGCCTGACGTCGCGGCAGGCCCTACGCCCGCACGTTCAGTCGGTTCGGATTCCCCTGGCGCGGAACCTGGCCACGAACAGGTTGAAGTCAGGAAGGTCTTCGATCTCTTCACGAGCCGAACCAGAAGGACCGTCACGAGGTGCCTCGCGCTCGGCCACTGCCCGGGGAGGGTGGCGAGGAGTTCATGGATGCAGGTGCTCGACGTGGACTGGTCCTCAGGCCAACTGCGGGTAGAGCGCCGTGACGCCTGCGGCCAGCGCGGCCTGTGCCTGGCGGCTGGCGTCGTCCGCGAGGATTTCGTAGGCGCCGGCGGCGATGCCGTCGACGGCGATCCGGGCGATGTCGGCGGGGTCGGACTTGGCCGCGGTGACCGTCCGTACCATGTCGGTGTCCATGTAGCCGACGTGCAGTCCGGCCACTCGGATGCCCTGGTCGGCGAGTTGCACGCGCAGGGCGTTGGTGAGCGACCACTGTGCGGACTTGGCGGCGCAGTAGGCGCCGACCTCCGGGAAGCTGACCCAGGACAGGCCGGACAGGATGTTCAGGATCGCGCCGCCGCCGTTGGCCGCGATCTGGGGTACGAAGCTGCGGACCACCGAGAGGGTGCCGAAATAGTGGGTGTTCATCTCCAGGCGGATGTCGTCCAGGTCGCCTGCGAGCAGGTCGCTGCCGGTGGCTGAGCCGGCGTTGTTGATCAGGACCGTCACGTCACCGGTGGCCTGGGCGGCGGCTGCCACGGAGGCGGGGTCGGTGACGTCGAGCGCGATCGGCGTGGCGCCCGGCAGGTCGACCTGGTCGGGGTTGCGGGCACCGGCGTAGACGGTGGCGCCGCGGCTGAGCAACTCGGCAGCGAGCGCGCGGCCAAACCCCCGGTTGGCTCCGGTGACAAGAACGGTGCTGGTGGACAGGTCCATGGAAAGCTCCTGAAGAAATGAGAAAGGCACGTTGATCGCATTTGGTGGGCTAGCCGGGGTTTCGTGTCAGGCCGCGGGTCAGGTGGCCGGTCCGGTTCCGTGGGCGGGCAGGGTGGTGACCGGTGCGCGGGGGCTGTTGGTCACCGAGGGGCGAGATCCCCCTCGGTTGCTGTCGGCGTTCGGCCGGAGGGCCTGCCGGCGAGGTCGGTGATGGCGGCGGTGGCGTAGGCGAGGTCAGGCGGCGAGGAAGTTGGTCACCTCGGTGGCGAACTTCTTGGCGTGCTGGAACAGGAAAGCGTGGCCGGCGTCGCTGTAGAGGATGAGGGCGGCCGAGTCGAGGTGCTGGACCGCGACGTAGGAAGCGTGTGCGGGGAGCATCCGGACCGGCGGCTGCCGCGCCGGTCACCTTGGCGACGGCGGCGGGATCGTCGCCGTCCTTCATCGCCGCGGACCGACCCCAATCGCCGCGACCGGATATTCATCTCACCTTGACGACGACCTTGCCTTTTGCGCGTCCCGTTTCGAGGTAAGCCATGGCCTCATTGGTTGACTCGAACGGAAAGACCCGGTCCACGACTGGGCGTATTATCCCCGAATCGATGAGAGAGCTGATCTCGCGCAGTTGATCTCCACTTGCTCTCATGAAAAGAAATGAATAGCTGACGTGATGACGTTTTGCCGCTCTCCTGGTTCGATAGCTCAAAACGCGCATTACCGGCCTCAAGATCCACGGCGATCCGATCTCTTTTGCGAAATTGGGATCAGGTGGGCCTGAGATCGAGATGAGCTTTCCGCCGGGTTTCAGCACTCGTAGAGATTTTTTGAGCGTCTCGTCGTCCAGGCTGTGCAAGACCACATCGTAGCCATGCAGGATTTTTTCGAAGTCGTCTTTCCTGTAGTCGATCACGACATCTGCGCCGAGGTGCTTCACCAGATCGATGTTCGTCGTGCTGGTTGTGGTCGCCACGGTCGCCCCGACATGCTTGGCCAACTGGATGGCAAATGTACCTACGCCGCCGGAACCTGCTTGGATGAGGACTTTCTGTCCTTTCTTCAGCTTCGCTGTTTCGATCAACGCTTGCCAAGCGGTCAAGCCGACCAGTGGGATGGAGGCCGCTTCTTCCATGGTGAGTTGTGTTGGCTTCAGTGCCAGGTCGTCTTCTTTTATCGAGATGAGTTCCGCGAAAGCACCGATTCGATCTTGGTCTGGTCGTGCGTAGACCTCGTCGCCGGGCTTGAATCGCCGCACTCGAGACCCGACTCGGACCACGACGCCGGCCACATCATTACCCAGAACGACCGGCAGGTGATAGGGCAGAATGAGTTTGAACTCTCCGTCCCTGATCTTGGAATCGAGAAGGTTCACACCTGCGGCGTGGATCTGGACCAGTACGTCATTCTCCCGTACCTCAGGCTCCGGCATTACGCCCGCACGTACGCTGTCGTTGTTTCCATAACGGTCGAGGATGAATGCTTTCATGATATTTTCTCTCTCCAATTTGTTGCTCAACGAGAATGAAAGGAAGAGTCCGAGGCAAGTGCCGAGACGCGGCAGGGAGTCTTGTATGCGCCAGCGGGCCTCGGGTCAGACCAGTCGGAAGTCCACGACCAGCGAGCGGACTCCTGCCGCCTTCGCGATGTGGCCGGCGGCCTTGCGGTCGGAGTGCATCGAGGCGGTGACCGACCCACCGAAGTGGAAGTGGAGCAACGCTCGGTCGGGGTCGGCGCCCTCGGGGATGCACCAGATGCCGGGGACGCCGTCTGCGTTCACCTCGGCGTAGGTGACGCCTTCCGGCTCGGTCGACGCGAGATGGTGCGTCTCGACGAGGTCGCGCACGATCGCCAGATCGAGGCCCGGCGCCGACGACTTCGCGCTCACGCTTCCCAGGAACTGTGCGGACTGCTGCGCCTGCGGACTGATGCCCATGGTGACACCCCTGCTCGGTGCGGTGCACGCGTCTCGTGCACCGCCTTTAGATTATGACCATACGACCATAGGATGAGACGCCGTCCGGGCGCAAGGGTTCCGCTGAATTTAGATTATGATCGTATGAAGATGGGGTGTGGGGGAGGGCACGTGGGTCCTCCCCGTCGGGAGGAGGAGCGCGTGGTGCGGTACAGCAAGGAGCACAAGCAGGCGACGAGGCAGCGGATCATCGAGACGGCCGGCCGCCGGCTGAAGAAGGACGGCATCGACGGCTCCGGAGTTGCCACGCTCATGGCGGACGCGGGACTGACCAATGGCGCCTTCTACGCCCACTTCGCATCCAAGGAGGAGCTGGTCGCCACCACGGTCGCCGACCAGCTCCGCGAACAGCGCGAAAACCTCAGCGAGGTGGCGCCCGGCCGCGCCGGAGTCGAGCAGATCGTGCGTGCATACTTGTCGCCCGAGCACCGCGACAACTCCGGCGAAGGCTGCCCGTCGGCCGCCCTGCTCGATGAGATCGGCCGCTGCACGGACGCGACCAGGCAGGCCTACACCGACGGCGTGCTGGCCATCATCGACGACTTCACCGCGCGTCTGGCGCCGCACGATCCGCAGTCGGCGCGCGTCAGGACGCTCAGCATCTACGCCGGGATGGTCGGGACAATGCAACTCTCCCGCGCCCTGGCCGACCGGCAACTCGCCGACGCCGTCCTCGAGCAGGGCATCCAGAACGCCCTCACGCTACTGGACGCCACACCTCAGAGCTGACGTGCCGCATCACCAGACGGTGACACGCCTGAGGAACCGCAGCGGGGAACGCACCCTGCACGAGCGCCTCGCGAAGCTCCGCCGCGCCGTCCGCGGCGGGTAGAGTCGCCGGCGCAATCTCGCCGGCAAGTTCGACGTGCTCCACTCGATCAAGGCTGCCGACGGACGAATGGACTATGACCGTCTGCTACAAGGCAGCGCCGCGCGTTGCGCACGCGTCGTTCGGCGCCGCTTGGCACCTACCAGTATGGAGCGGTCCGAATCGCGTCGGCGGTGGCCCGCAGAAGGCGACAACTCTCAGGATGACGTTTCGTAGCGGGCGGCGATGGCGGTGGCGCGGTTGCGCAGGGAGTTGCGCAACCACTGCGGGGCCAGGGCTTCCGCGTTCGTGGTGAGCTGCCACAGCGCCCATTCGGCGTGTCTCGGATCTTGGAAGGTCACCTCCAGCCGCAGCCAGCCGTCTGAGTCGGCTTCTTCGGCGAGGACGGCCAGCGCGGTGCCCACCAGGTCTTCCCGCCGCGCCGGGTCCATCCGTACCAGCACGGTGACTTGGTCGCCGCCGGTCCGAAACCGGGTGCTGCGTTCCTGCCAGGCCCGGTCCAGATCGACCCGGTCTGGTCGCTGTGCGGGTTCGGCGAGTTCCTTGGCGGCCAAGATCCGGGACAGCCGGTAGGTGCGGTCCGCGCCAGACCTCGTGGCCAGCAAGTAGCCCCGGTCACGTATGGTGACCAGGCCGATCGGGTCCACCGTGCGCCACTTCGGGGTCTGGTCCACAGCCGCGTAGTGGATCTGCAGCTTGTGTCCGGCGAACACCGCGCGCAGGACCTCGGCCGCTATGGCGTCAGGCACCTCCTCAGCGGCCAGCCGACGCGAGAGCAGGTCGGTCTCCGGGTCGATGAGCAATCGCTCGGCCGCGCCGGCCGCGGTGTCCCGATAGCTTTCGGGTAGCGCGTCAACCACCTTGAGCATCGCCGAAGCGAGCGCCGAGCCGAGGCCGAATGCCTGCGCGCCGCGCCGCGATCCGGCGACCAGCAGGGCAAGGGCCTCGTCGGGGTTGAGTCCGGTGAGCTCGGTCCGGAAACCGGGCAACAACGCGAAACCGCCGTGCCGGCCGCGTTCGGCGTAGACCGGGACGCCGGCTGCGGACAGCGCCTCGATGTCGCGCAGCACGGTGCGGGTGGATACCTCCAACTCGCGGGCCAGCGCGGCCGCGGACAGCCGACCGTGCTGCCGCAGCAGCAGCACCAGCGAGACCAACCGGTCGGCGCGCATACGAGAACTTTACCGAAATACACGACACAGGATGTCGTGATTTGTTGGGAGGCTCATCAACGCGACCAAAAAGATGGCGGCTACCGAGCCGATCGACGTACGTGATGTCGACGAATTGAATGGAGCTGATGTGGCAATGGAGCGAACGGCGGTCAACCCGTGGGCGTGGTCGGTGGAGATGGGGTACAACCAGGGTGAGATCGTCTCCGGGCACACCCGGACCATGTACTGCGCCGGGCAGACCGCGATGAGCGGCGACGGCAAGCCCCAGCATACCGATGACATGGCGGCGCAGTTGGCGCTGAGCCTCGACAACCTGGAGGCCGTGCTCGGCGAGGCCGGCATGTCCCTCGCGAACCTCGTCCGGCTCAACGTCTACACCACCGACGTCGATCTGCTTTTCCAGCACTACGGCGTGCTGGCGTCGCGGTTGGGCGCCGCCGGGGTGGCACCGTCCACCACGATGCTCGGGGTGACACGGCTGGCGATCCCCGACCTGATGGTCGAGCTTGAGGGGACCGCCGTCGCGTGATGCGACCTCGCCGCCTCCGGCAGGGCTGCCGGAGGCGGCACGAGTAGGAGGCGGGTGGGTGATTTCCGGTGCTCAGGATGGCGACAATCGGCGTCTATGGTTTCGGCGGCGAGTCCTTCCTGCAACGACTGCGGCACGCGGACGTTCGTCTGCTGCTCGACGTACGCCAGCGCCGCGGTGTCCGCGGACCCGAGTACGCCTGGGCGAACTCACGCCGGCTGCAGGCGGCCCTCGCCCATGCCGGGATCGCCTACGAGCACCACCGTGAGCTCGCCCCAACCACCGAGTTGCGCCGGCTCCAGTACGCCGAGGATGACCGCCAAGGGGTCGGCAAGCGCTCGCGCCGCGAACTCGCTGCCGAGTACACCCGCCGCTACACCACCGAGATCCTCGACCGCGCCGACCTCGCGCCGATCGTGTCGGCGCTGCCGAGCAGTGGGACCGCAGCGCTGCTCTGTGTCGAGCGCGCCCCCGAGGCCTGCCACCGCTCGTTGATCGCCCAGCGGCTGACGGAGCAGCACCACGTCACGATCGAGCACCTGCGCCCGTTGTGACGCGTGAATTCCTAGCTCTTCAACGCCGGCTTCGGGCGCATCGGATCGTCACACCGGGCACCCTGTCCCGCTCGCAAACTCGGTTTCGTGCTGTGAGCTGGTGTTTTGCTACGAGGTCAGGGCCGCGGCTGGGACTATCCAGTCCGGCCGGGCGGCCATGCCGACCCTGTGGTCAGCCGTGACGGCACCGACCGGAACCTCCTCCACATCCCCTCACGGGGAAACGCGTGGCGCCGGTGAGGGTCAGCGGTGCAGTAGGAGCGGCAGGCTGCTCCAGCCGTGCGCGATGAAGGATGGGACGTGCGCCAGCTCGGTCTCGTCCTCTGCCAGCCGCAGGTCCGGGAACCGGGCGAACAGCGCAGGCAAGGCGGTGAGCGCCTCCTGGCGGGCGAGTGGAGCGCCGATGCAGCGGTGCACGCCGATGCCGAAGGCCAGGTGCTCGTCGCGTTCCTTGGTCGGGTCGAACCGGTCGGCGTCCGGGCCGTGCTGGTCGGGGTCGTGCCCGGCCGCCAAGTAGCTCGCGATGATCGCGTCGCCCGCCTCGATGCGTACGCCGCCGATCTCGATCGGCTCGATGGCGAACCGCAGTGGCAGGTTGGCGATCGACGGTGCCCAGCGCAGCGTCTCCTCGATCACCGCCTCCCAGGAGATCTCTCCCAGCAGGACACGCCGGAGGTAGTGCGGATGGGTGAGCAGGGCGTGCACGGCGTTGCCGATCAGGTTGACGGTGGTCTCGTGTCCGGCCGCGATAAGGAGGAGCAGGGTGTCGCGCAGCTCGTCGTCGCTGAGCGAGTCGCCGCTGTCGCGGACGTTGATCAGCTCCGTGGTCAGATCATCGCCCGGGTGCTCGCGCTTGTAGGTGACCAAGGCGGGCAGTACGGTGCCGATCTGGACCGCCGTGGCCGTTGCCTGCTCCGGGGTGGCGGTGGTGTCCATGATGGCCTCCATCATCTGGGCCATCTCCACCCGCATGTCCTCGGGAACGCCGAACAGCTCGCAGATCACCCGCATCGGCAGCGGGTGGGCGTAGGCGCTGCGCAGATCGATGACCTGGCCCGGCGGCAGCGCAGTCATGGCGTCCAGCAGTTCCGCGACGAGACCCTCGACGATCGGCTGCATGGCCTTGGTACGGCGCGCGGTGAAGCTCGGGGCGATCAGCTTCCGCAGTCGCCGGTGCTCCTCGCCGTAGGCGCTGAGCATGTTGGACACGCCGATCCAGGTCATGATCCAGGTCCAGCCGGGCTTGTCGGCCACCTGAGGCAGCAGCCGCCAGTGCCGCTTGTCCTTGCTCACCAGCGGATCGAGGATGAGCTGCTTGAGCAGGTCGTGCCGGGTGACGGCCCAGGCCGGGATGCCTCCCGCGAGCTCTACGAGGACCAGGGGGCCGAGGTCACGTAACCGGCGGACCTCGCCGGGAAGGTCGGCTCCGAAGGGATCGAGGACGACGGGGGTTGTACTGCCCAAGGGGATTCTCCCGGCTGATCGGGGCGGATGGGGGTGAAGCGCACTGGCAGGTGCGCCAGCGCACGGTGGAACGGGCCGGGCCGCCACAGCAGTCCATCGCGCGGCACGGTCAGTTCGAGGTCGCACAGGTGAGAGGTCAGGCGCTCGATCGCGGTCATGGCGATGAGCACGGCCGGGTCGCTGGCCGGGCAGCGGTGTGGACCGGCGCCGAAGCCCAGGTACGCGCCGCCGTCGGAGCGCATCTCCTCGGGCATGTTGCTGGGCTCGGTGTTGGCCGCGGCATAGGAGACGAGGACCAGCTCGGCCGGCTGGATCCAGGTGCCGTGGAAGTGCACGGGCTGGCGCACGAAGTACGGGCCGTAGTTCGCCATGGCGGGCTCGGCGCGCAGGGCTTCCATCAGGGCGTCGTACGTGCTGAGCGCTCCATTGCTGAGCGAGCTGTAGTAGCGGTCGTCGCTGACCATCCGGGAGATCGTATTGGAGATCAGGTTGGCCGTGGGCTCGTAGCTGGCGGCCACCACAAGCACGATGGTCTGCGCCAGCTCGTCGCTCCCCAACCCGGCCGGATGGTCGATGAACCAGGAGGTCAGGTCATCGCCCCGCTGGGTGTACTTGCCCTGGATCAGCTCGCCGATGTAGCGGCTGAACGCGTCGCTGCCCCGCGCGCCCGTCTCGCCGTCCGCCTCCATCATGTCCGACAGGGCCTTGGCCAGGCCGGCGCTGTCGGAGTCGGGCCGCCCGAAGAGCAGGTTGAAGACGCGCGCCGGGATGGCCCTGGCGAAATCGGCGACCAGGTCGGCCTCGCCCTTCGCGGCGAACTGGCTGATGAGCGAGTCGCACACCTCGATCACCATCTGGCGCAGCTTGTGCGGCTGGACCAGCTGGAAGCAGTCGGAGATCACCTTCCGGTAGCGGGCGTGCTCGGCCCCGTCGGAGAACAGCGCGTTGGGCCGGTAGCCGAGCATGGCGATCATCCCCGCGGCCTCCGGGGTGTCGGGGAGCCGCGTCTGCCAGGCGGTGGGGTTCTTGCTCCAGACGCCGCCGGCGTTCGTGAGCACGTCCACGGCGGCCTGGTAGGCGATCACCAGGTGGGCCTCGATGCCCGGGGCGATCTCGACGGGCGCGACCGCGCCGTGCCGACGGCGCAGCTCCGCATAGACCGCCTGCGGGTCCCTGGCGTACTCCGGCCCGTACAGGCGCCCGGAGTCGGGCATATAGCGCAGGGTCATGACAGCACCAGCTCTCTGATGTGCTCCACCAGCGCGATCAGCGAGGTGCGGGCGGAGACGGGGTCGCGGGCGTCGCACACCACCAGCGGCGTGCGCGGGTCCAGGTCGAACGCCTTGCGCAGGGCATCCGGCGGGTAATCCGGCGAGTCGGGGAAGTGGTTGACGGCCACCGCGTAGCGGATGCCGCTGTTCTCCACCAGGTCGAGGACGGCGAAGCTGTCGTCGATGCGGCGGGTGTCGGCCAGCACCAGGACTCCCAGCGCGCCGCGGACCAGCTCGTTCCACAGGACCTGGAACCGGGTCTGGCCCGGCGCTCCGAACAGGTAGAGCACCACGCCTGGCAGGGTGAGGCGGCCGAAGTCGATCGCGGTGGTCGTGGTCGTCTTCTCGTTCACGCCGGTGAGGTCGTCCACTAGCGTGCCCGCCTGGGTGAGCACCTCCTCGGTGTTGAGGGGCTTGATCTCCGAGAGCGCGCCCACGATGGTCGTCTTGCCCACGCCGAACGGCCCGGCGATGACCAGCTTGACCGGGATGTGTTCGGTACTGATACGGCGGTCAGAGAGCGCGGAGGCCACTGAGTACCAACTCCAAGATCTCGATGTCGGGCAGGTCGGCGGCCGGCGGATCGCGGGTCAGCAGCGTTCCGCCACCGACCAGCCCGGCGACCAGCAACCGCACCACGCAGTACGGCAGGCCCAGGTGCGCGGCGCACTCATACACCGACAATGGCCCATCCCGCAGCAGGGCCAGCAGATACGATCCCGGAGGGTCCAGCCCGTTGGTGGCGGCGTCGGGCGCGATGTAGACCAGGGTCGTGCGCTCGACGCTGATGTTCTCGGGCACGGTCAACCTCGCGGCGGCCATGTAATCCGGGACGACGCGCCGCCGCTGCCGTCCGGAGGTCATGCCCGGACGCCCGGCACCCTGGCCGCACTGGCCTCGTCGAGAGCTTTGATCAGCTTCTGCACCTGGAGCTGCACCTCGTAGGCCAGCGAGCCGATGTTGACCGCCCCGGTGGCGGCGACGACGATGGCGGCGCGGTCGCCGGCCGGGGCGATGTAGTAGTAGCCGCTGCCGGCGGAGATGACAATGTCCACCACCTCGCCGTCGACGCCGTTGCTGAGACCGTCACACAGGGCGCGGGCGGCCCCCAGCACGGAGCTCGTCATGGCGGCGGCGCGCTCGCCGCTCTCGGCGGTCACGTCGGCCGAGCCGCCGAGGATGAGCCCGTCACGGCTCAACACCACGCCGCGGGCGACACCAGGCAGTGCCAGGAGGGGCGACAGGACCCAGGACACGTCGAGGGACAACGGGCGACCCTTGGCCTGAACACGGCCGGAAGCGCTGTGAGTGTCCATGGAGCGGTCAATTCCCTTCGGTGATGTCATGCTGCTGCGGGGGGAGCGCTTCGCGGCGGCCCGCTTCGGCTCCGACCTGGAAATCTCCCCACCGCTTCCGGGCCTCCTCCGGGGTGGTGAGCAACCTGCCGTCCGAGTCGGCAGAACCGCCAGAACCGCCAGAGCCGCTCGGTCCGCCGGTGGGCCCAGAGCCGGACCCGGCAGGCGACGACTGGCGGCGGCGCTGCGGTAGCGGCGCCAGATGCTCCGCAGAGGTACGCCGTTGCTCGGGCGCCGTCGCGGGTTCCGGACGGAGCGCTGCCGCAGGCTCCGAGTGGATGGCTGTGGTGGAGGCTGGTACGGCGGCCACAGGCTCCGGCCGGATGCCTATGGCTGCGGCCGGGACAGTGGCGCGGACCGGCTCGGGTGCCAGCACCGACGGTCGGCTGTCCTCCGGCATCTCCACCAGCAGGGCGGTGGGAATGCTCAGCACGGCCTGGACGCCGCCGAATGCGCTCTTCTTGACCGTGACCTGCATGCCGTAGTGTGCGACCTGACGGCCGATCGCGGCCCAGCCGGTGTGCGGCGGGTTGCCCAAATCGACCAGGCGGACCGGGTGGGTGCCACTCAGCAGGCGGCTCGCGCGGGCGTACTGGTCCTCGTTGAGGCCGACACCGGCGTCGTCGATGACGATGGCGGCGCCGTTGTTGGTCTCGTGCACGGCAATGGTCACCTTGAGCGTGCCATGGGAGTGGTGGACCGCGTTGGCCAGCAGCTCGGCGGTGATGAACAGGATCGACTCGGCGGCGCGGGCGGCGACCCCGATCCGGCGGCGCAGGTGGTTGGCCGGGCCCTCGATGCGCTGCTCGAAGTTCTCCACCCGGGAGATCGCGCCCACCATCAGGTCCACCAGATAGGTGTCGTCACGCGACAGGCCGGGCGTGGCGCCACAAGCGATGCCGGTGACCTGCGCACGACGGATGATCAGTTCGTTGAACATGTCGAGTCCCAGCACCTCGCGCAGCAGCGCCGTGTGCTCGTCGCCGATGTAGCGCTGCTGCACGCCGGCGAGCAGGTCCTGGGCGCGCAGTGCCTGGGTCTGCACGCGGGACATCGCGCCCCTGATGATCGACTGGGCCGCCTCGTCGATGCGCTCCCCTTCCGCGCGGACGCCGCGGGTGAGCGCGTCGAGGATGGCGCGGTGCTGCCTGTCGACGTCCGTGCCGGCGAGCGCCGGGTTGTGCACGCCGGGGACGATCACATGCGGCGCGCGCAGGTGGGACAGCAGGGCGGGAATCCGCTTCGAGGTCAGGTGCTCGGTCTCGGCGCGCACGAGGTCCTGCTGGGCGCGCACCTCGCGCAGCAGTGCCTCGCTCTCCTGGGCCTGGCGCTCCGCCTGCACCTGGCGCTGGTCCCTGGCGCTGGTCTCGCGCGTCAGGTGCTCCTGCGCCTGACGGGCCTGAACCAGCTGCCCACGGGCTCGGGCGAGGTCGTTGCGTACGCGGAAGTGGAGGATCAGGACGCCCGCGAGGGCGAGGGCGAGAACGGCGGCGCCGATCACTATCGGGACCATGAAGGAGTCTGGCGGCATGACAGTCCTGGGTGTCGAGAAGAGCTGGCGGGGAGATGTCGACCGCCGAAGAGCCCGCTAACGGCACGTGTCGGTCTCGCACGGCGGCTGGCGAAGACCACGTCGGCGTGGCACACGCCCTGCCGCGACGTCGGTACGGTTGTGTGCCTGCTGCGGTTCTGCCTGAGGCATGGCGAGGCCAAGCGACATGGGCATCCTCGGTCTCAGTGGAAAGGAGCGACGGCCAAACGGGAAACCCAGTATTCCCCTTTGGTCACGATAGTCAACTGTGTGTAAGGTCGTCAGTGCGTTCGGCCTTAACATATGGTCAGATTTGTCCGGATCGATGGACCCTCTGAGGGATCTCCGGTCCTGTCTGCGAACCCATATTTGCTCGTTCCAGGCCGCGTCGGCCGCCGCCACATCGACGACCTCAGCGTCACATGCGTTTCCACGTGAAAAATGTTCGTTGTGGAGATCATCGAGGTCACTGCCGACCAGATCACCGTCAGGCTTGGTCCTGATGGCGCGGGCACGATCAACAACGCGCTGAACGAGGTGTGCAACGGCGCGCATCTCGATAAGCGGGACTTTCAGACGCGGATGGGCGTCGTGCGAGAGGAGGCGCGCGATGACCGTAGGTGCGAGTGCCTGCAAGGGCGCTACCCGTCGGCAGGGTCGCATAGCGCGAGTGCTTCGGCATCGGTCAGCCCTTTGCGCGCTGCGATCCTGCGCCGTACCCGCACCTGCGCGCTCGTGTGCGGACGGTATTTCGGATCCCTCCCGCAGCCGCAGGTCTCGAAGCCTTCGTAGCGAAGCCCCGCTCCCAGAACGGCCGCGACAGCCGCCCAATTGCGGTCCTTGGTCTTGCGTGGTGCGGCGAAGTCATGGCCGGCGAAGAGCATCGGGCGG
Organism: Nonomuraea basaltis; assembly: GCF_005893125.1. Lineage (GTDB taxonomy): Bacteria > Actinomycetota > Actinomycetes > Streptosporangiales > Streptosporangiaceae > Nonomuraea > Nonomuraea basaltis. The sequence continues at coordinate 50,768 of NZ_VCJS01000017.1, forward strand.
CGGCAGCGCGTGCAAAGGTGCTCTGCGCTGTCCCAGGCCAGTTTGTGGCTCTGACGGCAGGAAACGCATACGTAGTGGACCTTGTAGGTGACCTCCGCGTATGTGCACACAGGGACAGAGTACTCCTGACTTTCGCGAAGATCGTCTCACCGCGTGCCTCGGGAATGCGCGGCGGCCCGGGGGCGGGTGTTAGTTGCTTTCCGTGGTGGGCGGGGCGCTGTCTGCTGGTTCCTCACCGTGGGCTACATTGCCGCGATGCCGGCTCCCGAATTCTCGGGTGGCTGCCCAGCTGGCGAGGAGGGCGAACCTGTCGGCGGAAGGTGAGCCTTCTTCGACGCTGAATGTGCATATGGACAGGCCTGGTTCGCCGGGCAGTTCGAACACGTCGAAGGTGACGTCGATCTCGCCGACTTCGGGGTGGCGGTAGACCTTCTGGCCGGTGCGGTGCTCGTGCACGTCCTGCTCGCCCCAATCCGTGCGGAACTGTGGGCTGAGCGTGGAGAGCTCTCCGATGAGTGCGGTGAGGTCCTTGTTGAGCGGGTCGCGTCCGGCTTCGAGCCGCAGCATCGCGGCGGTCATGCTGCGAGCAAGGGGCCAGTCGACGTAGAAGTCTCGAGCGCGGGGGTCGAGGAAGATGAACCGGGCCAGGTTCGGCTTATCGGCCTCGAAGTGCGGGGCGAACAGCGCGCGGCCCATGAGGTTCGCGGCGATGAGGTCCTGCTGCGCGTTGACCACGACAGCAGGCACGGCCATGTTGTCCAGGACCCGTTGCACCGAGACCCGCACCGACGGCTTGGCCCGCCGCCGACTGCGCGCGGCCGGTGTCGCCGGGGTGGTGCGGGCCAGCTCGAACAGGTATTCGCGTTCGACGTCGTTGAGTTGCAGCGCTCGCGCGATGGCATTGAGCACGCTCTCGGAGGCGCCGCGGATCTTGCCGCGTTCGAGCTGGGTGTAGTAGTCGACGCTGACGCCGGCGAGCATGGCGACCTCTTCCCGGCGTAGGCCGGGCACGCGCCGTTCGCCGCCGAAGTCGGGTAGTCCCGCCTGTTCGGGGGTCACGTGCGCCCGGCGGGAGATCAAGAACTCCCGCACCTCGTCCTTCCTGCTCATATCCTCCACCGTAAATCTGCCAGATGACCTGATCAGCGCTCCGGTGCTGTCCGCCACGGCCGCGCCTCGCGGCGGGGGCGGGTGCGTCAGACGGTCAGCAAGACCTTGACAGCGCGACGCTCGTCCATCGCCTTGTAGCCCTCCGCGGCGTCCTCCAGCGGGAGGGTGAGGTCGAAGACCTTGCCGGGATCGATCTTGCGGTCCCAGATGAGCTGGATCAGCTCAGGCAGGAACCGGCGAACCGGGGCAGGGCCGCCGTGGACGTGGATGCCGGCGAAGAACAAGTCGATGCCAGGGATCGCGACGTCGTAGTTCACGCCGACGAAGCCCATGTGCCCGCCGGGCCGAGTCGCACCGATCGCCTGCATGGTGGACTCCTGAGTGCCGACCGCCTCGATCACACTGTGGGCGCCGAGCCCGTTCGTCAACTCCTTGATCTTCGCTACGCCTTCGTCGCCCCGCTCGGTGACGATGTCGGTCGCGCCGTAGAAGCGGGCCAGCTCCTGCCGTTCGGGGTGGCGCGACATCGCGATGATCCGCTCCGCGCCGAGCTGCTTAGCGGCCAGGACACCCATCAGGCCGACCGCCCCGTCACCCACGACCGCAACAGTCTTGCCGGGGCCGGCCTCGGCGGCGACGGCACCGAACCAGCCGGTGCCTAGCACGTCGGACGCGGCCAGCAGCGACGGGATCAGCTCCGGGTCTGGCTGCCCCGGTGTGGGAACCAGCGTGCCGTCCGCGTAGGGGATGCGGGCCCTCTCGGACTGGGTACCGATCGTCTGCGCCACGAAGGAGGCGTGCACGCACTTGGACTGGTAGCCGGACCGGCAGATCTCGCACGTGTCGTCGGAGATGACGAACGACCCGACCACGAAATCGCCGACCTTGACGTTCTTCACGTCCGCGCCGATCTCCTCAACGACGCCGACGTACTCGTGCCCCATCACCTGGTGGTCGGCCGGTTCGACACCACGGTAAGGCCACAGGTCCGACCCGCAGATACACGTCGCCGTCAACCGGATGATCGCGTCCGTCGGCTCGATGATCCTCGGATCCTCGCGCTCCTCCACGCGCACGTCGCCGGCGGTGTGCATCACCACTCCCCGCATGAATGTTCTCCTTGCTGCTCTTGCATCGGCACTCGCGCAGGCCGACAACGACTTCGTCCAATGGCGCGTCATTCGCGCCTTTCGCGATTCATCGAACCCGGTGAACGCGCTCACTGGGAGGGTCTGACAGCACCCCCCAGCTGGGACCAACTACCCAGGTCGGCTACGTCACTCCTGCCCCCGCCACGGACCGTCACAGGCAGCTTGAGGACAGGAGAAAGCTTTTCTGTGGCCCGATCCCACCTGTTCCGGCCGCTGCACACGATCAATCGACAGGCGGGCGTCCTGGCTGGCCAGCCCTGTCATCCGGCAGGCCTCTCGCAGGGTTGCGAGCAATCAGATGTGCGGCTGCCAGGATGAGGAATGCCTGGCGGACGGTTCCCTTCGACACGCCGAACTCGTCCGCTGTGGCGATTGCCTGACGGACCGTGCCTCTCGCCACGCCGCACGTTCGGGCAAGAGCGGCACAGTGTCTCCAGAGTAGGGCGGAGACGAGCGGGCCTGCGGAACATCGCAGCCCAACGTCTCTTTCTAAGCTTTCCTCAATGGACCGGCGGGACGCACGGAGTGACTCCCGTTGAGCTGACCAAGCGCCCATTGAGACGACATCCAATGAACCCTACGGCCCTATTCACGTTACGGCCCGACGCCTCGCTGATCGCACGCAACCGACGACGAGCTGGACATCGCCACTGTGATAGTCCTGGGGATCAGGTCCAGTCGGGTAGCCCCTCAGTCCTCGGGGTCGCGCAGGCCGACGCAGTCAAAGGCCCAAAAGGCCTCTGAGTAGACGAAGGTGCCCGTCATCCACGGCTCGTGAGCGGACAACCGGGCGACCTGGAACGCGGCTTCAGGGATACGCAGCGACGGCGAACGGAAGCCCACCGCGCTGGCACCCTCGAAGCCGCGCGTGCCGTAGTAACGTGGCGAACCCTCCAGGAATACCAACGGCACACCCTGGCTGTCGGCCGCCTCGAGGGCGTACGCGATGAGCTGAGTACCGATCCCCTGACGCTGGAACTCCGGCACCACGCCCAGCGGTGACAGGGACAGGACGTCCACGATCCGGCGCGGAGCGTCCACCCGCGTCGCGCTCAGCAGGACATGCCCCACAACCCGGTCATCAACGGTAGCGACGAAGGACATCGGCGCCAACGCAGCCTCCGCAACGCGAAGTGCCTCCACGAGCCCGGGAACCCGCTCGCTGTCACCGAAGGCGCGCGTATGAACCTCGCGCACATCTCGGTGATCGTCAGCGGTCTCTTGCCGGATCACCAGCCCGGCACCATCGGGAGCGATCCGGGAGCCTTCAGGCGCATCGTGTGACGTCATGCCGCGAGGGTAGATCGCGGGGCGGCTCGTGCGCGAGGCAATTACGCACCAGGTCGTTAGGTCCGCAGGGTCGGGGACACGCCGTACGGTGTCACCAGACCCGGCGAACGTTCGTGGTCGGCGCACGATCGCACCCGGAACGTTCGTGGCCCTTCACGAGACGACTCCTCTCGTGAAGGGCCACGCGCTTTCACACCTTGCGGCTCGCCCTGGGCCCGCCCAGCCCCCAAGAAATGATCTGGCTGGGTGTGATCGTGATGATCTGCCGAGACAAGCCCGGCAGCGGCGGCTCGTGATCCGTCAGAGCCACAGCCGAACCCCGGATCTCGATGCCGCGCGGCACCCACGGGTCCACCGAGGCAAGGTCGTCCACGACGAGCGACACGGTGCTGCCCTCCTGGACGTTCCTGAACTTCTTGGAGGCTCCCAGCGCGCCCCCACCGATCGTGATCGTGCCGGCGGCGGCGTCCACAAAGAAATTCACGGGGTTGTTCTGCACCTGGCCAGCCGGAGAGATGGTGGCCAGGCGACCGAGGTGCTGGCTGGTCAGATAGTCAAGTTCGGCCTGGGTGAAGATCATGCGAGCCAGCATGGAACCTTGACACCTGCGCGGTCAAACGCACGGGTGCAGCTCACCAACCCGGTGCGGCGCGCCGCACCGCCGTACGCCCCGCGCCAGCGCCGCCGCGCTGCGTGTGCGGCCTGGAGGCCGTTCTCGCGCGGGGCGTCGCCGTTGCACCACCGCGCCATACCTACCGAGCTCGCCGACCGAGCGCCGCAAAGGTCGCTCCGCCAACGGGCCGCGCAAGGGACTCACCAGGACTCCGGACACCGTCCTCTCGGAGGAACTCAATGGCGACGGACTTGCGGCCACGCCATGATGTCCCGATGCACAAGGCGACCGCTTACCATGACGCACTCGGCGATCACTTCGCCGAACATGCAGAGACGAGCCCCTACAACGCCTACACCGACAGACCCGCAATGCTTCAACTCGCGGGCGATGTCTCCGGGGCCAGAATCCTGGATGTCGGCTGTGGAGCAGGCCATTACGCGGCCGAGCTTTCGGCCCGCGGTGCCCAGGTGGTCGGAATCGAAGGCAGCGTCACACTACTTCGCCACGCGCGAGCACGCGTGAACGGCCATGCAGAACTACTTCTCCATGATCTGGAAGAGCCACTCGGTTTCGCCGCTGACGCATCCTTCGACGGGGTGGTCTGCGCCCTCGTATACGAGCACGTCAGGAACCGTGTGCAACTGCTGGGTGAACTACGCCGCGTCCTGCGACCAGGTGGATGGCTCCTTGTCTCGACCACCCATCCCACAGCCGATTGGCGCCACTTCGGAGGCTCGTACTTCAGCCACGACTGGAGAGACCTGCCCCTCGGAGACAGCAAGCTCTCGATCCACTACCAGCGCATGCCCTTGGAGACCTTCCTGCGCGAGCTATTGGCCGCAGGGTTCGTGCTGGAGCAGCTGATCGAACCGCGCCCCACGGCCGGCCTCCGGGAGATCGACGAAGCCGCCTACAACAAGCTTCACCAAGCGCCGTCCTTCCTCGCGGTAAAGCTGAAACGTCCTTGATCGCAATGTACGAACTCCATCTCACCTCATAGAAACAATCGCCGCCGGCGGGACTCCGGCTCCGGAACACCACACTGACCGAAAGCTCCGGCCGGGTTGCTGTAGCAGTCGGGTTCGCGCTCTACTACGGCACCTAATGAGAGGCGTGGACGAGGCCATGGCGAGCGCGGAAAGGTGGCGCGAACAGATTCGGAGTCGAGGTTCTGTTGAACAGGACCGCAAGGCTCTGGCCCGACTGATCGAGTACGACAGTGATCCGTTCGAGGCTGAACTCTACGAGCACTTCTCAGACCCGCGGGTCCGGTTGGTCGACAAGGCCGAGGGGTCATACGCAGGGCAGTACGATCGCCGTCTACGCCGACTGCGAGAACGCGTAAGGACGCCGGAGTAGATCAACAATCCTTACGGGATATGCACGGATGATCTTCCTTGGCGGGGAGAGGCCCGTCACCAGCGGAAACGCGGTGACGGGCCTCTCGCTTTGTGTCCGGCCGTCTACGGCGGACACCAGCCGTCTATGGTTGATCGTTTCCCCATGCGTTCGTTCCCAATGGATCAAGGGGCCATCTGGGAGCAGAGGGTACGATCGTCCATCATCTGGTCCACGGACTCGCCCCTCGCTGAGATCTAGGCACGAGGGCCGGTGTGCAAGACAACGAACAACCCCCGCGCGCGCGAGTGCCATCCGGCATGTGCCAGGAGCCGGCGACGTGGCCAATCGCTTCCGGTGGAAGGAGAGGCGCGTTGTCCGGGGCGGGACGCAGGACCCGGTGCAAGCGGAGGGTCGTACCATGCGGTGCAGGCAGCTCAGTGCCCTCTTGGTCGTCGGTGGCGGTGGCGGTGGTGAAGTCCATGGGGGCGAGGCCGTCACCGATGTAGGAGCGGGTGACCTCCCGGTCGGGGGTGTCGCTGGTGTTTTGGTCCTGGGCCTGGACCCGGCCCTCGATCAGGGCCGGCAACTGGGCGACCAGCACCGGGTCGTGGCAGCCGTCGTAGGCCCAGCGCCGCCCCAGCACCCCGTGCTCCATGGTGCCGACGAGGGCGTGCTCCGCCCTGTCGAGCGGGGCACCGCGATAGGTGAGCGGCACCAGGTAGGTGGTCGGGTGAGTGCCGGAGGTGTCGGTGACCACCATGAACTCGATCCCGACCTCACCCTGCGGGTCGTCCAGCCGGAAGCCGCCGGCCTTGGCCAATTCCGGTTCGCCCGCGCCGCCGGAGTACCACGGCCGGGAGGGTAGCCAGGAGGTGAGCAGTTCCAGCTTGGTCGGCTTGAGGGCGGTGTGGTGGATGACGGCCATGCCGAGGATTCTCTTCCGTTGAGCGGGTACGACCTTCAGATCTTCCCATCCGCTGGCAGCGGTTCTTCAGCCGACAAGACCCGACGTTCGGGCGAGAAAGCTTCTGTCGATGGGAAGCACCTGACTGTAGAGATATGGTCGTGCCCAGCGAGGGAACGCGATGAGTACCTGTTCCAGTTCCCCGCGCGGATCGTCTTCCCAACAGGCGGGGCATGTACACGTGGGCTGGAGCCGGGTGGAGGTGCCGGAGAGGAGGTTCACAGAAGCGCGCGGGTCGGCGTGGCCAAGCCGGACCGGCGCATTTACGAGATCGCCGCAGAGGTCGCCGGAGTCGCGCCCGAGCGCTGCCTGTTCGTCGACGATCGGCTGGAGAACATGGAGGCTCAGTCAGATGCGGCTGAGCGCTGCAGCCAGCTCGGCATTGCGCCGGGCGAACTCGGCCCATTCAGGCGGCGTGACTGCTCTCGCCCGGGCGACGGCCGAGCGACTGCACTCGCGCTGGTCCCATCCATTGAGGCGCCCGCCGCGGATGGTGAACGTGACGCCGAGGCCGTCTGCCCACCCGCATACGTCTTGGTCGCCGCCGCCTTCGACGGTGACGCGCTGCACGCTCGTCACCCATTCGAGCGCAGCGAGCTCTCCATGGATCCGAGCGGCCAGTTCGAAGTTGAGCGCCGCCGCCGCACGATCGCGCGCCGCTGTCAGCACTTCACGCGCGGCCTCGGCGTTCGTCCCATCGAGCGCGGAGATGACGGCCGCGGCCAGCCGTTTTCTGGACTGCGGGCCGATGCCGCGCCTTGTCGCGATGTCGCGTTCGGCGGCGGTAAGCCGGTCACGCGTGTATGACAGCGGGAACGCTCGGTGCAGCCCCGAGATCGCCTGCCGTGCTCTCGTTCCGCCGAGGTAGGGACCGAAGCCGACGACCCCATCGAAGCGTGCAACGTGGCTCGTTCGCACCCCGGCGGTGTGCGGCCGCATGTCGACCACGATGTAGATCGACGTCTCCTCACCGCCCGGCCTGCGATTCCAGGGGGGCATGTCGGCTTCCAGTAAGTTGCGCTCGAGCCATGCGGCCTCGTGGACCGAGTGGCACGCTACCGCCTCGACTCGAGCGACTCGGGCGACGATCTCCGCCAGGTGCGGGCGATCGCGCAGGTCACCCCAGTAAGACCGCACCCGGCTCCGAAGGTCGGTGGCGCGCCCCAGGTAAAGGATCTGGCCGCGCCGGTCGCGGAACCGATAGACGCCGGGCTCATGAGGCAGCCGTGCTGCCGCGCGAGCAGCCGAGGATCTCGCTGACACCGGGCCGAGTCAAACAGCGGCCGCCAAGGGTGTCAACGATCGTAACGCTGTATCGCTTGCCGGCGGCCATGCGATCGAGTGGATCTGTGGCATCCCAGTGGGAAGCATCGCGCTCGGTCTGCCCGGTTGCGCTCTCGGCTGTCAACGACGGCCCAATCACGCGTCGTCGACAGGGCGCCGTCCTTCGAGGTGACGGCGCCTGCTGTATCCGAGGACCGGCCACGAGCACTCCAGGTGCGCGCCGGAATTGTGCGAGTTGCCCGCAGGTGCGGTGTGGTGGAGGCCGGCTGAATGGCCACGACCTGGACCATAACGTTCGACAGCGCTAACCCGCCGGTGCTAGCTCGCGGCGACCACCTTGGGCCCGCGCCTTGAGCGCGCCGTGTAACGGCCGCACTCGTGACTGTCCGGCAAGATCGTGGCAGAGACCTGCAGAGCCGAGGCGTCACCGACCAGATCGAAAAGGCGTCAGTCGGTTCGGCCGGACGGAGTCAGGAAGTCCTGCAGTTCGCGGTGCCGGAACTGGTACGTGGCGCCGCTGACGCGCAGCAGCCGTGCCTCGCAGGCCCAGTCGAGAAACGTCCACAGCCGAAGCGGAAGCAGGCCGCGCTTGGCCGCGACCACCAGGCCGATCATGGTGCGGGTCCAGGCGATCGCGCCGAAGGCCAGGCCGAAGGTCACACCGCCGATGAGCGCGCACACCAGCGACTCGACGACGTCCTGGTTCATGACGAACACCAGGAAGGCCGCGACACCGCCGGTGAGGCCGAAAGCCAGTCCGATCGTCGCGTTGCGGTGGAGAGCCTCCCGCGGATGGGCCAGCTCCGCGTCCTTGCTCCAGCCCCCGGTGGCGATCGTGAAGGCGACCCCGAGCGCGAAGGCCAGCAGGAAGGCCCCGGCCCCGCCCGCGGCCAGCGGCACCGGGCCGGCGTGGGCCAGCCGCAGCGGCGCCAGCCCGGTGAGCGCGCCGCACAGCCCGAAGCCCAGCAGCGTGACGGGTTCGGCCCGGACCGCCTCGGACACGGTCATGCGCTCGGCTCCCCGCCGGCCGGCGGCGGTCAGCCCGATGACCGCTCCGAGCGCCAGCCCCCCGATCCCTCCTGCGCCGACGGCGAAGACGGGGCCGAAGATCGCCCCTCCGGTCAGGACGAGCCCGGCCAGGCCGCCGAGCACTCCGACGGGGACGCCGGTCAGGGCGCCGAGCGCACCGCTGGTCATGCGCACCCCTCGGGGGACGTTGGCCCGCCCACCGGCCGCGGCCGGCCACGGCGACAACGACAGGCTGGTCGCTATGCTCACCCAGCCCGCCATGAGCGCCAAGGTGAGCAGCCGATCCGGTGGGAGCCCGCCGCGCAGGTCGCCGGGGCTGTCGACCGCCGAGCCCGTCCAGAAGGCCAGCATGGCGATGACCGCGAGGATCACACAGCACACGCAGTGCAGCGCCCGGACCCGGCGCCGGCCGCCGATCGGCCACAGCAGGTGGGGGACGATGTCGATCGCCGTCAGGCCGGGCGGCGGCCGATCCGCCTCGGCGGTGCGGGCGGCCTGCCACCGCAGGTGGGCCGCCAGGTGCACGAGCCACGCTCGCACCTGGCCCGGCTGGTACGGGGTGCTGTGGGCGGTGCGGGGCGTGAGGCCGGTCGCCGCCGGGACGTACGCCTCCAGCAGCCTCCGGCCGATCCGGTCCGCTCCCTCATGGGGGTCGGCGTCCGGATCGGCGCGGAGCAGCTCGGCCGGGTCGGCGCCGGACTCCACGGCGGTCACGGTCAGCAACAGCCGCCACGGTGTGGCCAGAGCGATGCGAACGGCCTTTCCCGCCGGTCCGGACAGTGCGGCATGGATGCCGTCGCGGTGTCCCGCGCAGGGATGACCGTCCGGCCAGCGGGCGCGCAGGTACGTGCCGATCTGTTCGGTGGTCAGGTTCTGGAGATGGATCCGGGTGGCGTCGTCGAGCCCGGCCCCGGCCTCGCGCAGCTCGGCGTGCCGGTCGGCTCGGCAGGTCACGACGACCGCGCCCGGCCGCCGCCCGGACAGGTCGCTGTACCGGTTGAGCTCGGCCAGCAGTCCGATCGCCCGGCGAGGCGAGCCCGTCGACGGCTCGGAGTCCAGCTCGTCCAGTCCGTCCACCACCGGTAGCACCCGGCGGTCGCGCACCACCCGCTCGGCGTCCTTGACCGCGAGCCCGAAGTCCTGCACGAGCTGCTCGGCCAGCCATGGCTCGAACGGCCTTCCCAGGGTCCATCGGGCCGCGTTCACACGTACCGGCACTGTCAGCGGTTGACCGGGTCGTCCGCCGGCGGGAGGGGACTCCAGCAGTTGCAGCACCAGCTCGATGGCGAGCATCGTCTTGCCCGCGCCCGACTCGCCCACGACCAGCAGGCGCCGCGGGCGCAGGCCGTCGAAGAACCGGCCGATCGCGTGCAGGTCGTTGCTGCGGGTGGAGTCGGCGTACACCTCGAAGGAGACCGGCGCGATGGTGTAGCCGCCGAGCAGCCCCTTGCGCGCCCTGTCCTCCTCTCGGACCACTCGCCGCACCAGCAGCTCGACCGCGTGATCCTGCCCGGGACGATCGACGGTCTCCGGAAGCTCTGCCGCAGGGGCGGCGGTCTCCAGAAGCTCCGCCACGGGTTCCGGCGCGACGGACGGGGGCGGCGGTTCGGCCAGGGCCGTCCTGACGGCCCGCCAGCGTTCGAGCTCACCGGGGATCAGCTCGGCCGGGAAGTCGCAGGAGCGGAGGCAGGCGGTGACGAAGGCCCGCACGAACTCCCACCGCGGCAGCTTGTCGGTCTGCCGGAGGACGTGCGAGGTCGTGCTCTTCGGCAACGCGTCGACCACGGCTCCGTCCGAGGCCACCGTCTGGCCGCCGAGAGAGCGCAACCTGCTCAAGGACGGCTCGCCGGCCCACTGTCTGAGCCGGGCCAGCGACCGCACGAAGTCCTCCGCGCCGGCGGCCTCCAGGGGATCGGGCGGGCCGGGACGGTCTGCGGTCATCAATGCGCCGTCCTCACCAGCGACCACTCGAACCTCGCCCTGCCGCGCCGCGGCCACCGGCCGTCCTGCCAGAGGCCCTCCAGTGCCTGGACGTGGCGTGACTCCATCAGGAAGTTGCGCGCCTCGTCGGCCTCGACGAGTTCCCGGCCGACCGCGATGGGAACGAACCCGTGCCGGGGAATGTAGACCCATCGGCCGCGATCCCAGTCATAAGGGTCGAACCAGCGGTGACGGACCGTGCCGGACACGCGCACCTCCTGTCCGTCCCGGGTAAGGACGAACGAGCCCTGCGAGCGCAGCAGGCTCATCCTGCTGACGTAGAACAGCTCCGTGCCGATGAACGCGTTGATCCGCGCGTCCCAGTAGTCGTGCAACCAGGTGGACGCGCCGTCGCGGAGCAGCCTCGCCTCCCGGGCGAGCTGCCGTTCGAACCGGCGCTGGTTCTTGCGCTCGGCCTTCTTGATCACTTTGAACGAGCGCAGCCAGCGCAGGGACATCGTCCTGGAGGCGCCCGACCCGTCCATGAAGTGTTCCAGGAAATCGGACGCGATCGGGTGGACCCGGCGGCCGCCGTCGACGATGGAACGGAACAAGCCGACCAGCTCCGGGACGGGCCTGCCCGTCCGGCGCCGCAAGCCTCGCAGGAACATGCTTGCTCTCTCCGTGGTGGGTCCAGGGGTCACGGACACGTCCGGCGGTATATCTCCTGCGGCATGAGATTCTCCCATTCCTCCCGGGTGAGGGAGCGGCCCGCGTTGGCGCACGCCGCGGCCACCAGGTCGGGGGGCGTGCGGACGTTCCACAGCCGCGCGGTGTCATCGCCCGCGACCGAGGCGACGGTCGTCCCGTCCCTGCCGTAGACGACCGCGGTCACGCCGCTCGTGTGACCGGTCATCGGGAGGCCCAGCCGCCGGTACGTCCTCAGGTCCCATAGTTGCACATCGCCGGTGGTGAGGCCGGTGGCGAGGGCCTCGCCGTCCGGGCTGAACGCGAGCGTGTTCGTGATGCCGTCCTTGACGATCAGGCCGACGCCCTCCGGGCGGCGGCGCGCCACGTCCCAGAGCCGGACGCTGTGGTCGCCGGCCGTGATGGCCAGTTTCCGGCCGTTGGGGCTGAACGCCAGGGCGTTGACGATGCCGCCGCCGCCCGCGATCTGCGGGCCCTCGATCTCGCGGCGGGTGGCCACGTCGAAGAGCCGTACCCGGTTGTCGAAGCCCGTGGTCGCCACCAGCGCGCCGCCGGGACTGATCGCCATCGCCGTGATGACGTCGGTGTGGCCGGGCACGCGGATGCGCGGCCCGGTCTCCCGGCGGCGCGCGATGTCCCAGAACGCTATGGCCTGATCCTGGTCGACGGCGGCGAACCGGCCGTCGGAGCTGATCCTGGCCACGCCCTTGAGCGTCCCGTCATGGACGAGCTCGCGGCGCCCCGCGACGTCCCAGAGCCGCAGACCGTCCGGATGGGACGTCAGGAGCATCCGCCCGTCGGGAGTGAATTCGAGGTGGTACACCGCGCGTCGCGCACCCTTGGGGATCAGCGGAGGGCCGAGGGGACGCTGGGTGGCCACGTCCCAAAGCTGGATCGCGGGGTTCTTCTCGCCGGGCACTCCGGTGGCCAGGGTCCGTCCGTCGGTGCTCAGCGCGACGGCCGCCTGCGCGGGCATGCGGGTCCCGATCTGCTGGTGGATCTGCGGGTCGGCCAGCCGTACCACACCGTCGCCGCCGGCGGCGGCGAGCAGCTTCCCGTCCGGACTGAACGCCACGCCCTCGACACCGCTGAAGTTGTCGGCGAGCGCGAACAGCTGCTGCCGGCTGGCCGTGTCCCACACGACGGTGCGGCCGCTGTCCCCGCCGGTGGCGATCCGCGTGCCGTCGGGGCTGAAGGCGATCGAGTGGTAACCGGCGGTGCGGTCCTTGAGCCGGCCCGTCTGCCTACGCGTGGCCACATCCCAGAGCCGGCCGGTGCGGTCCCAGCTCACGGTCGCGAGGGCGGTGCCGTCGGGGCTGATGGCGACGTCGGTGACGGGTTGGGTGTGCCCGGTGAAGGGGGCGCCGAGCCGGCGCGAGGTGGCGGCGTCCCAGAGCCGTGCGGTCCCGTCGTCGCCGGCGGTGGCCAGGGTCGCCCCGTCCCGGCTGAACGTCACCCTGTGAATGGGATGCGTGTGGTCCGGCCCGTCGTGGGGGTGGACCATGGGAGCGCCGTACGGGCGGTGCGTGGCCACGTCCCACTGCCGGATGACGCCCTTGCTGTTCCCGGTCGCGAAGGTCTTCCCGTCCGGGTTGTACGCGAACGCCGTCACGACCGACCCGGGTTTCAGCGGGGCGCCCACCTCGCGAAGGGTGGCCACGTCGTAGAACCGGACGGTGTCGTAACAGGCCGCGGCCAGAGTCCGGCCGTCGGGGCTGAAGCCCAGGTCGACGCTTGAACACTCGTACTTGGGACGGGTGATCGGGGCGCCGAGCCGCCGCCGCGACGCCGTGTCCCAGAGCCGCGTGGTGCCGTCGTCGCTTCCCGTCGCGATGATCGAGCCGTCGGGGCTGAACGCCAGCGCCGTGAGGCCTCTCGTGTCCCCGCTGAAGGTGCCCCGGCCGGTGCCGGTCGCCGCGGACAGCACGCGGTTGCGGGCCTCGTCCGTCTGGGAGATCCGCCACGCCGCCACGGCCAGCATCGACGCCATGGCGGGGTCGCCGGTGACCTCGCTCTGCGCCGCGAGCTGGCGGGAGATCGCCTCCTGGCGGTGCAGCTCGGCCTCGTTCGCCGCGTCGACGGCGGCGCCGGCCGCGAGGAGGGCGAGCACCGACAGCACCGCGAGGCCGGCCATGACGAGCCGGCGGCGCCGGCTCGCTCGCCGTGCCTCCCGCGTGGACGCCGCGATGAAGCCCTCGGCGGTGGGACCGGGCGGGGGGAAGCTGTCGGGGTCGCGGTCCCAGCGGGGACGGCTGTCCTGGACGGCCAGCAGCCGCGCGCCCCGGTACAGGAAGGCGGGGTCGCGGTGGTTCTCGGCCCACTGCGCGGCGGCGTCCAGGAGCCGGTCGTACACCTCCTGCGCGGCGAGGTCGGGTTCGAGCCACTGCCGCAGGGTGGGCCAGGCGGCCAGCAGCGCGTCGTGGGCGATCTCGGCGGTGTCCTCGTGCAGGGTGAGCAGGCGCCGGCCGGCGAACGCGGACAGCAGCGCCTCGACCTGTTCGCGCCGCTGCGCCGAGTGCGCGGACGCGGCGGCGTGGATCTCGGCCAGCGTCGCCCTGCGCCGCGCCACCTGCCCGCCCGCGGTGATCACTGTCATCCGCCGGAAGAGCCTGAGCGCGCTCTTGCGGTCCTCCGGCGGCAGCCGTTCGAGCACCTCGTCGGCCGTACGTCGTACGGAGTCGCGGACCCCGCCGGATTCCTCGTAACCCCGGACGGTGAGGGCGCCGTCCTCGCGTCTTTCCCAGGTGTTGCGGAGAGCCTGCGACAGCAGGGGCAGCGTCCCGGCCTCATCACGATCCCCGGCGCCCAGCTCGCCGAGGATGGTCTCCACCAGACCCGGTTCGATCTCCAGGCTCGCCGCGGCCGCGGGACCGGTGATGGCCAGCCGCAGATCCGGCTCCGTCATCGGCTCGACGATGACCTGACCGTCCTGGATGGCCTCGGCGAACTGCGGGTAGGCGGCGCAGCGGTTCCAGTAGTCCGCGCGCACACCGACGACCACTCCCGCGCCGCGCGGGCCCTCGGTCATGGCCTGCAGGGCTCGCACGAACGACTGGCGCTCCTGCTCGTCGGTCACCAGGGTGAACAGTTCCTCGAACTGGTCGACCACCAGGACGAGACGGCCCTCCGAGGGCAGGGTCTCGGACAGCGCCCGCCGCGGATCGTCGCGTAATCGTCCGGTCACCGTCTCGACGCGCCCGCCGAACGTCCGGGCCCACGCCTCGGCGAGCGCGCGGAACGGCTGCGCGGTCGGCGTGATGAGCAGGCGCGGCCAATGCCGTGAGCCGGTGATCGGCAGACCTCCGTCCGCCAGCGCCGCCATCACCCCCGCCCGCAACAGCGACGACTTGCCCACTCCGGAGGCGCCCGAGACCATCAGGATGGACCCGTGCTCCGTCAGGCGCCGTCCCAGGCGTTCGAGGAGGCTGCGTGTGGCCCGCGTGCGTCCGAAGAACAGCTCGGCCTTGCCCGTCTCGAACGGCACAAGACCCTGGTAGGGGCACAGCTCGTCCGAGGGGTCGGACGACTGCGGTTCGCCGCGGATCCGGGGCGGCCGAAGGTCTGTCGGCGTTCCCCGCTGCGGTCGTGCCCGCGGCCACTGGTGGCCGCTCTCCTCCCGCTCGCCCATGGTGCTCATTCTGGCTAATCGCGGTATGCCCATCAATCACATTCCGGTCAGTAGGTGCCGTTGGGCGGGGATCCGGTGATGACGGATGACAAGCCGTAAATCATCGCGAGTTGCGATTGTCCGGCCCGCCTGCCGTCCGATTTCGTCCAATGTCGTCCGACCAGTGGCCTGAACAGCGCGAAAACAGTTTCGATGGCCGTGCTTTCTTCACCGGCGGAGCGACGAGAGAAAGAGGTGCCGATCATCGCCTCGACGAAAGGGCCGGCTCCAGCCATCGCGGGCTGGACGCCTGAGGGAGACACTTTCCGCCCGGTACGCGGTGCTGAGCTGCCTTTGGGGGCGTTGTTGCGCGGATGGCGGGAACGGGCGATCCTGACCCAGGAACAACTCGCCGACAAGGCCGGCCTCAACGTCCGGACCGTTCGCCGGCTGGAGACCGGCGCGCTCTGGCAGCCTCGTACCAGGTCGATTCTGTTGCTGGCAAAAGCGCTGGAGTTGGACACCGAAGAGCGGGCTACGCTGGCCGCCGCCACTCGCGGCCTGCCGGCTCCCGCCGAACGCGATGATCCGGCAGCGGTGACCATTCCCCGGCAGTTGCCCGCCGATGTCGCGGCGTTGGTGGGACGAGGGCGCGAACTGGCCGTTCTGGAGGGGCACCAGAGCGCGAACACGGTGACGGTCGTCACCCTCGACGGCATGGCGGGAACAGGCAAGACGGCGCTGGCCGTGCACGCCGCCCACAGGCTCGCGCCCCGATTTCCCGACGGGCAACTGTTCGTGAACCTCCACGGCCATGCCCAGGCGATGACACCGGTCGAGCCGGGTGAGGCCCTGGCCCGCGTGCTCCGCACACTCGGCGTCCCCGGCGAGCACATTCCCGGGCATGTCGATGACCGCGCCGCGCTGTACCGCAGTGTGCTGGCCGACCGCAAGGTCCTGATCGTGCTGGACGACGCCGCCGACGAACACCAGATCCATCCGCTGCTGCCCGCCGGCCCGGGCTGCCGGGTGATCGTCACCAGCCGTCGCCGTCTGACCTGCCTGGGCGAGACACGGAGCCTGTCACTGGAGACCCTGTCGGTGGCGAAGGCGGTCGCCCTGTTCACCCGCATGGCCGGGCGGGAGCGTGTCACCGACGCGCCGCTGAACGTCCTCGCCGAGGTCGTGCAGCGCTGCGGGCTGCTGCCCCTCGCCATCCGCATCGCCACCGTCCGGCTTCGCACGCATCCCGCCTGGAGCGTGCGGCATCTGCTGGACCGGCTGGCGGACGACCCGCTGGCCGAACTGAAGGCCGGACGACACAGCGTCACCGCCGCCCTGGACCTGTCCTACGGAAGGCTCTCTCCTGACCAACGACGCGCATACCGGCTGCTGGGCTCGCGCACCAGTGCGGACTTCGGCGTCGACGCGGCCGCCGTCCTCCTGGACACGACGGCGCTCCAGGCCAGACGGCTCCTCGACCAGCTGTCGGACGTTCATCTCCTGCAGGAGCCCGCCCTCAGCCGATATCGGCTCCACGACCTGGTACGCGACCACGCCTCCGCCGTGCATGCCGGGAGGACGAACCCCGCCGTACGAGCGTCCTCATGAGGATGAAGAGGAGAAGGTGACCATCGAGACCACCACCAGCGCCACCGTGGGGGATCTACTGCACGGCATGCCGAGGGCGGTACGGACACCCGCACACCAGCCCGGATAAGGCCCGCCTGCAACGACCGGCCGGCCGTCGCGTCGTGCCCGTGCCGCCGTGGCGCACGACGACGGCCGACGTCAGGAGCTCGTGAGGATGACGAGTTGCTGGGTCGCTCGGGTCATCGCGACATAGCGGTCGACCGCTCCTTCGATGCCCTTGCCGAACGCCTCCGGGTCGATGAGGACGACCAGGTCGAACTCGAGCCCCTTCGACAGCTCCGGGGTCAGCGACCGGACACGGGACGTCGCCCGGAACGTGGGATCGCCGATGACGCAGGCGATCCCGTCGGCATGCGCGGCGAGCCAGGTGTCGAGGATCGAGCTCAGATCCGAAGCAGACCCGTGTACGACGGGGACGTCGCTGCGGCGGATGGAGGTCGGCACGTTGGCGTCCGGGAGCACGGCTCGGATGACCGGCTCGGCTTCCGCCATGATTTCTTCCGGCGTCCGGTAGTTGATGCTCAGGGAGGCCAGGTTGATCCGGTCGAGCCCGATCCGCTCGAGCCGTTCCTGCCACGACTCCGTGAACCCGTGCCTGGCCTGGGCGCGATCCCCGACGATGGTGAAGCTCCGGGACGGGGAGCGGAGCAGCAACATCTGCCACTCTGCGTCGGTCAGTTCCTGAGCCTCGTCCACGACGATGTGCGCGAATGGGCCGGCGAGCCGGTCCGGTTCGGCGCTGGGCGATGCGGTCTCGTCGACCAGGGCGTCCCGTATGTCCTGTCCGTGCAGCATCGTCACCACACCTTCACCGTCGTCATCGGCCTCGAGCAGCGCGTCGACGATGTTGGCCATGCGCTCGCGTTCGGCGGCGACAGAGGCGTTGTGCCGACGCTTACGCCGTGCCGCCTCCGGGTCGCCGAGCCGCTGCCGTGCTGCGTCCAGGAGCGGCAGGTCGGACACCGTCCAGGCCTGGGCGTCCCCGCGCTGCAGCTTCCGAACGTCATCGGGGCTGAGCCAGGGAGCACACATCCGCAGGTAGGCGGGTACCGACCACAGGTCTCCGACGAGGTCAGCCGCTTCGATCAGCGGCCACGCGCGGTTGAAGGTCGTGAGCAGCTCCCTGTTCTGCAGCAGCGACTTGCGGAGCAGGTCAGCCGGGGCGTCGCCGTCGTGCTTGTCCACCAGGATCGTGAGCAGCTCCGCCCAGATCTGGTCGCGTGCCTCGTTGTGCGGAGTACCGGGTTCTGATGCTTCGAACGCCTCGGCCCAATCGTCGGCGCTCAGCCCGATGTCCGACCAGGGGGTCGTGACCGTCATCCCCTTGGTGGGCGGGTTCTCGTAGAACCTGACGGCCGGCTCGATCGCCTTCACCAGGTTCGCGGACGACTTCAGGAGGGCCACGTCCGGGTCGGCCTCGATCGCTGCTGCGGCTCCCTCGGCGACGAGGTCCCGCAGGGTGCAGGTCTGCACGCCCTCCTCTCCGAGGCTGGGGAGGACGTCGGCGACGTAGGCCAGGTAGGGCTGGTGCGGACCGACGAACAGCACGCCGCCCCGGCGGTGACCGAGGCGAGGGTCGGAGTAGAGGAGGTAGGCGGAGCGGTGCAGAGCGACGACGGTCTTCCCCGTACCCGGACCGCCGTCGACGACGAGAGCGCCGCGGGATCCCGCGCGGATGATGGCGTCCTGGTCGGCCTGGATGGTGCCGAGCACGTCTCGCATCCGGGCCGACCGGTTGCTGCCCAGGCTGGCGATGAAGGCGGACTGGTCGTCGAGCGCGGCGTGCCCGACAAGCCCGTCCGAGGTGAACACCTCGTCCCAGTAGTCGCTGATCCGGCCGCGGGTCCAGCGATACCTGCGGCGGCTTGCCAGACCCATCGGGTTGGCGTGGGTGGCTCCGAAGAACGGCTCAGCCGCGGGGGAGCGCCAGTCGAGCAGCAGCCGACGACCCGCGCTGTCCGTAAGGCCAAGTCGTCCGACGTACACGGGCTCGGGGTTGTCCGCGCTGACCATGTGTCCGAGGCACAGGTCCAAACCGAAGCGACGCAGCGCGCGCAGGCGAGAGGTCAGCCGGTGGATCTCCATGTCCCGGTCCATCGCCTGCCGGCCTTTGCCGCCGGGCGCCTTGCGCTCGGCATCGAGGCGGCCGGACAGGTCGGCGATCGACTGCTCGAGGCTCTCCGCGATGGCCGCGAAGTGCTGCTCATCGCCGGCGATCAGCGTCGGGTCGGCCTTGGGGGAAAGGTGGTCGGGAAGGTCAAACGCGCTGGTAGTCAGCGGGTTCACGTCATCAGCTCCGATCTGAGGTCGCTTGCAACCACTGCGCGTAGCAAGGCGGCTGGACCGGCATGGCGAACCTGGCGGCCATGACGAGCAATGCGGGGGTCAGTGCCGTTCTGAGCGCGACTGACAGGGACTCGAGGGTCGGAGTCGGACCGTCGTGTGCCGCGCCGATGCCCAGCTCGGCCACCCGGCCGGCCCAGTACGGCTGGTCCACGATCTGGGGTACCACCACCTGAGGCGCGCCGGCCCGGGCGCGGCGGCCCTGTGCGGATCGCCTCGATGGCCACCTGGGCGGCGTCCGTCGAGGCGCGCATGGGCATGCTGCCGAAGCGTCTCTAATCAGCTTAGCGATCCCATGTCAGTCGTAGCGTCTGGCATGGGTGGGGCCCACCGTGGCGGGGTGGTGTGAGCGTGCAGGTGGAAACCTGCGCCTAACGCCGCGCCGCGCGGCCGATGCCGCCGTCTGGTGGGGGTGCTGATCGTCGTCACGCCCTGGTGCCGGTGGGCTGCGCGGGGCAGCCGGTCCCGGCCCGTTGGTGCGTGCCCCTCCGGACGCTGGCCGGCCCGGCCGACAGGCCGTGCTGGGGAGGGTGCCCCGCGTCGCCTGGGCGCGGGGCGTGTGGTGCGGCGCCGGGTCGGTCCGGTCTTCGACCGATCCGCCCGGCTGGTCATGGCAGCGGCGGGGGGGATTACCGCCCGCGCTTCGAGCGTGTCCACCACGTTGTGAATGGTCATCTGGCCGGTGCCGCGGTCCACCACGGTTTTGGTCTGGTGGGCCAGGCCGCGGGCGGCGATCCGGCGCCAGGCGCCCTGATCGCGGTCGCCCTGCCAGCTGCAGCCGGGGTTGGGGCACAGGGCCCACGCCCAGCCCGGTGTGGTGGGCCGGTCGGGGGCCTTGCGGTGCCGTAGCGGGCACAAGCAGTGCGGGCAGTGCCGGGAGGTGTTCTTGGCCGGGACCGTCACCACGGCGATGCCGGTCTGGGCGGCCAGGTGCCGGATGTGGTCGGCGATCTGGCCGCGCACGGTCTGCGACAGGCGGGTGTTGAGGGTGCGGCCCATGCCTGTGGCTTCCAGCGAGCGGAGGTCTTCCAGGTAGATCACGCTGGCGCGGGCGGCGATGGCCTGGTCGACGGCCCAGCGGGCGGCTGCCCAGGCGAGGGCGTCGTTGAGGTGGGAGCGGCGTGCGGACACGTGCCCGATCTCGCGGCGCAGCACATCGTGCTTGCCGGACAGTTCCGTGTGCGGGGCGTCTTGGTCGGCGAGCCGCTGGTATTGGTCGGTCTTGGCGTGCAGGCGTTCGGACAGGCGGCGCAGCCGGTGCTGTTTGGCCAGTACCCCGGCGGCGTGGAAGCGGGCCCCGGCGCCGAGCGTGGTGATGCGCCCATCGGGGTGCAGCCGGGCGGCGCCCGCGCTGAGGAGTGTGTTCAGGCCCCAGTCCACGCCGAGCGCGACCGTGTGCCCGCTGCGGCGGGTTTGCGGGACGGCGTGGGTGAAGGCCACCTCGGCGCGTACGCTCTGGCCCTGAAGGCACAGGGTGGGCAGGTGCAGCACCGCCGAGGTGGGAACGATCGCGGGCAGGGTGATCGGGCAGGCCACCCAGGTCCAGTCCGCGTACGCGCGCGGGTCGGCCCGAGTGGGCAACTGGAGCCGCAGCAGCACCTGTCGCGGGTCGGTGTCGGAGCGTTCGAGGGTGGCCTGCTGGCGGTCGCAGGCGGCCAGCAGCAGCATCCGCGCCGCCCGGGGCGCGCCCTCCAGCTCGAACACATCGGCTGGCAGCCGCCGGGTGGCCTGCGCGTAAGCGGCGATCTGCCGGGTGCGGGCCCTGATGACACTGGAGGGCAGGTGCCGGCCGTCGGGGAGGGCGGCACGTACCTGCTGCCACTCCTCGGTGGTGCGCTTGGACGCATCGGCGGGCCAGGTGGTCAGTACCCCAGCGGTCAGCTCGGCCCGCCACTGCGCGGAGCGCAGCAGCCGTCCAGCCTGTTCCTGGGCCATACGCACGATCCGGTCGCTGACCCGCACGCCCTGCGGCGGGCCGGCCGTCCAGCCCAACCGGCGCAGCGCCATCCACGCCTGCGACGGCAGGCGTTGCCCGCCCGCGTCCACACCGGAGGCCAGCTGCGCGACGTCGGCGCTGTTCCAGTGCTCGGCCAGCAGGGCCTGTGTGATGCCGGATACCAGCTCCGCGCACCAGCCGACTCGCATCGCCAGCACGCCCGGCGACAGCAGCTCGCCGCTGAGTTCGTCCACACCGCCGCGCAGCAGTGCGCGGGCGCAGGCCGTCTGCGTGGTCTCACCTGGGGCGAGCGGCGGCTTACGCCTCACCAGCAGCCCCCGTCCCTGTTGAAGGCCTGCCCCGCGGGCTCGCTGGGCGCGGTCGGCACACCCGCTTGAGCGAACCGGCATCCCCGCACCACCATGCACCCCCGCCCACCGACTTTCACTCTGAGTGACCATCAGACTACCATCCTCTAGACCCGGTGTCGAACAGGTGAGCGATGCATGGACGTCGACGGGCGTTGACGGCCACCTCCGTCACCACCATCGTCTCCGAATCACCCCCACTCATTCGGCAGCACGGAGACGCCTGGAGGCCCTGGTAAGGCGAGCGAGGTCTGCTGCGATCAAACCGTGATCACTAAGGATTTCTAAGAAAATCAGTGAGCCTACGTGCACCGGTGGTGTGCCGGCGTCCAGGAACGCCTCCAACTCTTCCGGGAGTGGGCGTTCGTCCGGCAGGATCCACGCCCCGGTCTGCACGACGTCGAGATCCGTCAGCTCCTCCCACGGGCCCAGGGTCGGGTCTGCCGCCAGCCACGGCTGGTCGGTGAAGACGTGGTCACGGACGTTGTCCACCGATGGCAGGCCGATCGACGCCCGGTGGCTGTTGAGGGCCTCGCCGTACAACGCGTTCACGCGCTCGGCGTCCAGCTCCCACAGCACCCGGTTGTCGGTCACCTCATGTGGGAACGGCCGGCCCGGCCGCGGCGACGGAGGGTAGTGCGGCGACGGCAGCTCGAACGGATGGAAGCACGCGTACACGTAGCGGATGCCCAGTTTCTCGGCCACCGACCGTGCGCCGGCCGGCATCAAGCCGGTCGCCACCAGCGCGTCACATCCCTCGGCCGCCGCGGCGAACTCCTCGTCCGGCGGCGCGCACACCCGCACCTCCCCACCGAGTTCCCGCAACCGCCCCGCGAGTCCCGCCAGCGGTTCGACGTCCCCACGCGACCCGTACGTCGACAACAACACACGCACCTCGCGTCCCCGTTTCCGCAGGTTCTGGCCTAGGCCGACGATTCTGCAGCACGACCCGGGTCTTGCCGCAAGCCCCCCGGTGCGCTATACGTTGAAAGTGGAAAGGAGCGGGCACTCCCCTTTCCCTTCATCGTCCGCTGTGGGCGGACAAGCCCTTCGCTAAGCGGCGGCGCATCGTGCTGCCCGCAGGGCGCACGAGCACTGGTCCTCCACCTTTTCCTTGATCAACAAGAGGCCGACCTCGTGCTACGGCGCGTTCTACCGCTCTGCGCTTTGGGCTGCACCGCGCCCTCGACCTCGGGGTGACCTTCCTGGACACCGCCGACTTCTACGGCGCCGGGCACAACGAGCAGCTGATCGGACGGGCCATCGCCGGGCGCCGCGACGAGGTGGTGCTGGCCACGAAGTTCGGCTTCGCCAACCGCCTGGGCGAGCCCACCCGGATCCGCGGCGACGCCGCCTACCTGCGGCAGGCGTGCGAGGCGTCGCTGCGCCGGCTCGGAGTCGACTACATCGACCTCTACTACCAGCACCGGGTCGATCCGCAGGTGCCGATCGAGGAGACCGTCGGTGCCATGGCCGAGCTGGTGCGTGCCGGGAAGGTCCGCCACCTCGGGCTGTCCGAGGCCGGCGCGCGAACCATCCAGCGGGCGCACGCGGTGCACCCGATCGCCGCGCTGCAGAGCGAATGGTCGCTGTGGACCCGCGACCTGGAGGCGGAGGTCGCCCCGGTCTGCCGCGATCTTGGCATCGGCCTGGTCCCGTTCTCCCCGCTCGGGCGCGGCTTCCTGACCGGCCGGTACAGTTCGGTCGAGGGACTGGCGGAGACCGACGTGCGGCGCAGCCAGCCGCGTTTTGCCGACGGCAACCTCGAACGGAACCTGGCGATCGTCGCGAAGCTGAACGAGCTGGCTGCGGCGAAGGGAGTCACCGCCGGCCAGCTCGCCCTGGCCTGGGTGCAGCACCGGGGCGACGACGTGGTGCCGATCCCCGGCACCCGGCGGCAGCGGTACCTGGAGGAGAACCTCGCGGCCCTGGCCGTCGAGCTGTCCACCGAGGACCTCGCCGCCATCGAGGCCGCCGCCCCGCCCGAGCAGGTCGCGGGCACCCGCTACGACGCGACCAGCCTCACCTTCGTCAACGGCTGAGCCCGCCGCGGCGCTCCGCGCCCGGACCGCGCTCACGCATCCGGCCCGCATCAGCGCGGCCGGCGAAGCATCGAGCCTTCAGCACCCAGCCAGCGCTCCGGACAGGGGAGATATGGTGCGCCGTACCCGATTTGATCTAGATCGCAGGAGCGCGCGGTGCTGCACGTGAGGGAACCCGACTGGGCGTATGTGGCCAGGTCTCTTGCCAAGGTCCTGGCCGTCACCGCGGCGCTGTTCCTGGCCTTCAGCGCGGCCGACCGGGTTGTGTGGGTGTTCATCGACTCCGACAACGAGCGGATGGCCCGGGTGTACGGCACGGCCGCCCGCGTCGCGAACCCGGACAAGCGCCTGTCGCACGGTTACGGTGCTGGTGGAGGGCTGCTGGAGATGACCTACATGCTGTGGGGGGAGCCGCGCCGGGCCGGTCCCGGCGAGGGCGGGACGGGATACGAGATCGTTGAGGACCTGTTCGGCACTGTCCGGGCCTCCTCCCTCGACGGGCCGTCCGGCAGCCTGGCCGGCGCGATCGATTCCGTGGAGGCGGACCCCGGCGTCGACGGGGAGCTGGCGGAAAAGGCCCGGAAGACCATAGACGGACTTCCCCAGACGCTCGACGCCGTCGCGGTCGTGGGGTTCGCGCACTCGATGACCACCGAGCGGCTCGTCGCCTTTAACCGGAGGCACAGGATCTGCGGAGGGGCGGACGTCTCCTACATCTACTCCCCGTCCTCCTACGACGATTCCACTGACCCGGCCTCGTTGAACGCGGTCGTCTGGAACCGTGACATGACCGAGGACCACATCCGGGCCGATCTCACCTATCAGTGCGAGACCGAGCCCGAAGCGGCGCTGGCGGAGTTCCGCAGGTGGGTCGGGTTGCTTGACGAGGGGGACGACCTCGGCGAGTTCGAGCTGAGCGACTGGTGGCTCGCGGGGGCGGCCGAGGAGGGCGTCGTGCACGGGCTCGTCGTCGACCGCTGGAAACTCGCCGACCTGCGCAAGCTCCTCGACGATCCGGAGGTGCGGACGGTTCGGCTCGCCGACGTCGCCTTCGACCTCGGCGAGATCGGGTAGCGGTCTTCGGCCGGCTCAGCGGTGCGGTCATAGGCAGCGCTGACGGGTCGTGCTCGCGCAGCGCTGAGAGGACCGCGAAATCGAGTCGCGCGGGTGGCTGCCGTGGAGTTACTTTCGCGGCATGCGGCTCAATCACCTCGCCTTAGCCGTGCGCGACATCGAGCGGTCACGGCGTTTCTATGAGAAATACTTCGGTTTCGGCGCCGGTCCCGCAAGCGAGTACCCGGACGGCACCGTGATCATCAGGGACGCGGACCGCTTCGATCTCGCGCTCCACCCGGATCCCGATCCCCGGAAGATGCCTGACTTCAGCCACTTCGGGTTCGCCTGCCCGAACGGGGTGGCGGTCAACCAGCGGCTACAGGGCCGGCGGGTCTTCGGTCAGGATTCGCTGCACCGCCGGTCGCAGGCCATCCCGACTCGGGGTGACGAGGATGCCGGGAATCTCAGAAGCTTGGGCTCCGGCGATGTCCGCGACCGGATTGTCGCCGATCATCCAGACACGTTCGGGCCATCCGGCCTGCTCCAGAGCCGCCTCGAAGATCCGCCGGCGCGGCTTCTCCCAGCCGGCCAGCGAGGAGTTGACCACTCCCGCGAGCGTTCACGAAGAGCGGGTGCAACGCCTGCCACCACGCATCAGGAGTACTCAGGGCCGGGTGCCCCGTCTCGAGGCGGTGCCAGGGGAAGCCATCGCGTAGCCCTGGCGTCACATCGGCGTCGGTTACCTTGTGACCTGACGCGACAGCGGTCAGCGCCTCCACTAGACAGCCGCGCCACATGCCATCCCGGACCGCCAGTGTTCCGTCGAAATCCCACAGCACGACGCCCTCTGCCATGAGCGCGATCTTACGAGACACCAGCTTGGGCCTCTGCCGTGCTGGCCGTCAAAAGACGAGGAGACCTGGCTACCAGGTCACCGGTAACCGGTGTACGCCGTAGACCAGCATGTCCGACCGCATGGGCACCTCCTCGGCGGGCACCGCCAGGCGCAGCCCCGGCAGTCGGTCGAGCAATGCGGGCAGGGCGATGCGCATCTCGTTGCGGGCGAGTTGCTGGCCCAGGCACTGGTGGATGCCGTGTCCGAACGTCAGGTGGCCGGTCGCGTCCCGGGTGATGTCCATGACCCCGGGATCGGCGAACCGCAGCGGGTCTCGGTTGGCCGCGGGCAGGGAAACCGTCACCGTCTCACCCGCCTTGATCGTGTGACCGTCGAGCTCCACGTCCTCCAGCGCCGTCCGGACCATGAAGTCGACCACCGTGAGATAGCGCAGCAGTTCCTCCACCGCGCCCGGCACCAGGGTGGGGTCGCGGCGCAGTGCGGCAAGCTGGCCGGGGTTGCCGAGCAGGGTGAACGTGCCCAGGGCGAGCATGTTGGCCGTCGTCTCGTGCCCGGCCACGAGCAGCAGCATGGCCACGCCGGACAGCTCGTCCTCGGTGAGCTCGCCACCGGACGACAGGCCGCTGATCAGGTCGTCGCCCGGCCGGGCCCGCTTGTCGGCCACCAAGGCGCGCACGTAGGTGTTCAGCTCGTCCATCGCCTGCTGCTTCTGCTCGGTGCTGACATCCAACGACACGAGCGTCGAAGCCTGCCGATGGAAGCTCTCGCGGGCGGCGTACGGGACGCCGAGCAGCTCGCAGATCACCAGTGCGGGGATCGGCAGCGCGAAGTCGCGCACCAGCTCGGCGGGCGGGCCGCTGCGTAACATCGCGTCGAGCGTGGAGGCTGTGATCTCGGCGATCCGCGGTTCCAGCACTTTCATGCGGCGCACGGTGAACTGGCCGGTCAGCAGCTTGCGGTAGCGGGTGTGCTCGGGCGGGTCCAGGCGTACGAAGAACGCGGGTGGCCGGCGGACGGCCTGGTGCCGCCCGATCTGCGGCGTCGTTGGATGGTGCAGCTCGGGGCGGGTGCTGAAGCGGCCGTCGCCCATCACGGCACGGGCCGCCGCGTAGCCGGTCACCAGCCAGCCGAGGTGGCCGTCGGCGTACCGCAATCTGCGGACCGGGGCCTCCTCGCGCCATTTCTCCAACTCCTGCGGAGGATCGAGGGGGCGCTGACGCCGGGTAGGCATGGTGACCGGAGGGGGCGCCGCATGGCTCATGTCGAACTCCTCGTGGATCGCTTCTGGTCGCTGCCACCTGTCCCACCAACATCCATCACCAGAGGTGGCTCATCAATGGCAACGGCACGGGGAATGCCTCTGCCGGTGCCGCCGCTCCTCCTGGCCGGTGGGCTCCGTACGTGCGCCGCGGTCACACAGCCGTCCTCCGGTGACACCTGAGCCCGCTTGGCCGCCGGGTTCGGGTACAAGGGCCCGGCCA
This sequence comes from Nonomuraea basaltis, assembly GCF_005893125.1. Lineage (GTDB taxonomy): Bacteria > Actinomycetota > Actinomycetes > Streptosporangiales > Streptosporangiaceae > Nonomuraea > Nonomuraea basaltis. Next base: position 77,523 of record NZ_VCJS01000017.1, read on the forward strand.
GAGATCGCACATCTGGATATCTGATGCTTTGCCGTACCGAGATGTACCGATTTCGCTACCGTCGCATCCATCCCCCCACGAGAGGAAACCCGGATGCGACGCTTTCCCTCCGTTTTAGCGGCCGCGCTCGCCGCGACCTCGCTCCTCCCAGCCCCTGCCCTGGCGCAATCCGCCCGGAGCGGGGAGAGCGCCGCGGCCACCCGCGTGCCGGCGAAGGCGGTCGGAGGAAACGCGATCAGGGGGAAGGCGACCTTCTACGAACTCCAGTCTGGAGGCGGCAACTGCTCATATCCGTCGCCTCCCGCCGGCAATCTCTATGTCGCGCTCTCCCCCGGCGAGTACGCCGCCGCGGCCGCCTGCGGTGGCTACCTGAACGTCACCGGTCCGAGGGGCGCCGTCCGGGTCAAGGTCGTCGACCAGTGCCCGGAGTGCCCGGCGGGGCACATCGACCTGAGCCGCACGGCCTTCGCCCGCGTCGCGGACCCCGGCAAGGGCATGGTGGGGGTCACCTACCGCCCGGTCCGCAACCCGCGAGTCGGCAGACCGCTCTCCTTCCGCGTCAAGGAGGGGTCGTCGCAGTGGTGGTTGGCCCTGCTGGTCATCGACCACGGCAACCCGCTCACCTCGGTCGAGGTGAAGGCCGCCGGTGGCGCGTGGCGCAAGCTGGCCCGGGCCGACTACAACTACTGGATCGCCGAGTCCGGCATGGGCCGGGGGCCCTTCGCCGTGCGGGTCACCGACACCCGCGGCCACCGGGTCACGGCCAAACGCGTCCGCCTGGCCCCCGCCGTCGTCCAGCGCACTACCACGAAGATGTACTGATACACCTCTCCTGTCCGCTTGATCAGGATGTGGCCGGGACCCGGCTGAACAGCCGGCCGGCGAGGTCGATGCCCACGACCGCGCCGCTGTCGTCGCGGGTGAAGACTTCCTTCGCTTCTCCGGGTCCGACGCCGAGGGCTTCGTGTTCGATGTCTCGTACGTCTGGCCTGCACATACGACAATGGCCGTCGCCGCTGACAGCGGACCGACGGCGCACCAACACGCACTCTCAGCCCATGTCGGTAACAGTGAGGACGGACCGCGTGCCGGTGCGAAGAGCCGGCCGCGGGGGTCGGAGGAGGCGGCGCTGGGGCTGTGGCGGGGCACTGACCAATGTGCTGGAGGCGGAGCCCCTGGCCTAGGCGACGACCGCGAGCAAGGTCGTCATGGCGGCGGTGAGCTCGGGGTCACCGCTCGGCTTCGAGCGCTCGCGGGCCTCCTCGACGGTGATGCCTCGGGTCGCCAGCCGCCAGAAGGTGTCTTGGTCCATCGAGACGCGCGCGGCCGGCTCTCTGCCGGGCGTCACCATCCGCCATCGGCCGTCCTGCCAGGCCGTGCTCCATTGCCCGCCTGCCGGCCCGTGCACGTCCAGGTGAGCCACCGTGCCCTCCGGGCGTTCGTGCATCCTCAAGGTGTACGGCAAGGCGCGCGCGAAGATGTTCAGTGCCGGCGCCATGAGGTCGGGCTGTGTGGCTCCGGGAACGGAGACGGCGTCGCGTACCTGCTGCTGGTGGACCCAGAACTCGGTGTACTCGCGGCCGATGTCGAGCCAGGTGGCGCTGTCGATGTCAGTGGCGGCCCAGGACACGTTCAGGCCGGCGGGCGCCTCAAGATCGCGTGCCGCCCAGACGGCGTCCAGCTGTGGTCCGAGGTGGTCGAGCAGTTCGATCAGCAACTGCGGACTGAGCTGGCGGGACGCCCGGACGAACTCCTCGTTGGTGCGCGCGATAAAGGCGGGAAGCGTCTCGTCGTTGGCGAAGACGGCGCCGCCGTGCCCGTCGCGCATGCCTGACAGGCGCCGCATGTAGTCGTTGAGCACGTGTCCGGCGACGTCATGCACGTTCCAGCCTGGACAGATCGTCGGCTTTGCCCAGTCCGCCGGGCTCAGGGCGCGGAGCAGGTCGAGCATGGCCTCCCGCTCACGCGGGAAGAGGGGCCGGACGTCGATGACGGGGCCGAAGATCGTCATAGCTCGACCCTATTGAACTTCCGCACACAGGTGAAACCCAATATTGATCCTGGACCAGCCGTGTTCTCGCCGGGGTGGTCTTCGTGCGGGCAGTGCGGGTTTTCGTCGTCGTCGGCGCGGAGACGTTTTCCATGCGGTAGCGTCCCCCCAACGTGCACGCCGAGAGTTCCGTAACGGCAGCTGGGGAGTGACTCGACCTCGGCACGTCTGCGCTGGTGCCCCCAAGTAGCTTCCAAGCCGCCCACAAGAGCCGTACCCCACCATTTCCGGCTGTGAGCGGAAATTTCAGCAAAAGGTTGACGAAGATCGCCGCGACCGCGGCGGTTGTCATGGCGGTCGCGCTGCCTGCCTTGCCGGCGGCGGCTGACGATGCGCCCGATGAGCGGCCCGACGTGCCCGTCGGCACCTGGCTGGCCGCCCGTACCCAGCCGGCGGTCCAGCTGACCAGCTTCACCTACACCGGTACGGTCGCCGTCCCGACCAGCACGATCAATCAGACCGCGTTCAACCAGCTCGTCGAGCAGGCCACCGCGACCGTGCAGTCCGGCAAGATCTCCTCGGACGAGCGCAGTATCGCCAAGTGGCTGTTCCAGCGGATCGCGGCCGATGTGGACACCTACCTCACCGAGACCACCCCAGAGCGTACGGTCGACGCCGAGGTCGGCGGCCTGTGCACCGGCTGGTGGGTCACCCCCGACGGGTACATGGTCACCGGGGCGCACTGCGTCCAGGTCGGCGAGACCGAGCTCAGCCAGCTGTTCGCGCAGCAGGCGCTGGCCAAGTTCAACGAGCAGGACGCCAAGGAGATCATCAGCGGCCTGCAGGGCATCGAGGCCGACGAGGAGATCGTCAAGCTCGCGCAGCAGATCTACGTCACGTTCAACACCAACCACATGAAGCTCCGCAACCTGAAGCAGGGCCTGTCGGTGATGCAGAGCCTGCCCGGCGGTGGCGTGGACAAGACCGCCAAGGCGGTCCCGGCCGAGCTGGTGTCGGTGGGCGAGAGCTACCCCGGCAAGGACTTCGCGCTGCTCAAGGTCAACGGCCAGCAGAACCTGCCGACCGTGCCGCTCGGCGACGACGCCGACGTGCGTACCGGCGACACGCTCTACATCAGCGGCTTCCCCGGCCTGGTCACCAACACGCCGTTCTTCAGCCTCGAGTCCAAGCTGGAGCCGGCGCTGACCGAGGGCCCGTACAACGCCAAGCGCAGCACGCAGAGCGGGGTGCCGTACATCCAGACCCAGGCGCCCTCCTACAAGGGCAACTCCGGTGGCCCGGTGTTCAGCAAGGACGGCAAGGTCATCGGCATGCTGATCGCCGGCACGGTGAGCGAGACCGGCGAGGCCTCGGAGAGCGAGAGCTTCGTCCTGCCGGTGGGCATCATCAAGGAGAAGCTCGGCGAGAAGAACATCAAGCCCGCCCAGGCCATCACGACCACCCGGTACAACGAGGCGCTCAACGACTACTTCCGGCACTACTACTCGGACGCGCTGCCGAAGTTCCGTGAGGTCCAGGCGCTCTTCCCGAACCACCCGTACGTGGCCAAGTACATCAGCGACGCGCAGCAGGCGGTCTCCGCGGGCAAGGACGAGTCGCCCAAGCCGATCCTGATGTGGGTGCTGATCGGGGCCGGCGTGCTGGTCGCCATCGTGATCACCGTGGTCCTGGCCAAGGTTCTCGGCGGACGTCGACGCCGTCGCACTGTGCCGTCCTACGTCTCGCCCCCACCCGGCGGCGGGTACGGCGCGGTGCCGCCGCCTCCGTGGCAGCAGCTCCCGGCGGCCCAGGCCCAGGTGTCTCCTCCGGCGCAGCCGGCGCAGGGGGCGTACGGACAGGGCGGCTACGGCCCTGGCGGCTACGCCGCCGGTGGTTACGGCGCCGGTGGTTATGGGGCCGGGCCGTACGGATCGGCGCCGAACAACGGCAACGTCCAGTATGGAGGCGGCCAGTACGGGCACCCCGCGCCCCCGCAGGGCCAGTCCCAGCCGCCCGGCGGGGACCAGACCCGCGCCGTCCGCTACGGCAAGTTCATGCCCCCGCCGGATGACAGGTCCGCCTAGAGGAGCACACGGCGTGCCTCATGGCCTCTCCGAGGGGAGTGGGGTGGAAGGTCGATTCCACGGTGACTCGGTCCTCGGTGGCTCCCCACCCCTAACCTCGCTGGCTCACCCCTAAGAGCCGTCCTCTGGAGATCAGCCGCGCTTCGCGGACGGCCAGCCGTGTCCCCAACCGGCCTGGATCATCGTCTGGAAGGCCCACCCATCCTCGGTGCGCACCAGCAGGTCGGCGTAGTGCATGCTCTGCCTCCGGCCTTCGATCGTCATCGTCGCCTCGGTTTCCACGACCACGAGGTTCGGGCTGAGGAAGTGCGGTGTTCTCTTCGACTCGAGTTCCAGACCCGCCGTGCCACTGCCCATGGCGTCCTTCATCGCCTCGATGTACTCCGGTCGCGTCCACTGCCGTACGGTCGCGTAGCCCTCGGGCACGTCGGTGGCCAGGTTCATGGGGAAGACCGCCAGATCGGCCAGCCTCTCGATCGCGCCCTGCTCCGCCAGCGTGTCGTATTCGGTGAACCACTCCTCGACGCTCTTCAGTTCCTCGTTGCCCGGCTGATACATGCGTGCCTCCCTCTTGAACCGTATGCCGTACCGTACACTATACGGGAAGCGTTCGGAAAGAGTTCCCGCGTTGACGTGCGTTCGTGGGGTCGGGCATGATCCATCGCACCGAGATGTCATCCAGAGGATCCGAGGGACCTGGCCCTGTGACGGTCCGGCAACCTGCCCGCTCGCGGAAGCGGGCAAGGTGCCAACGCCAGGAACGATGAGGAGGATTCCGATGAGCGTTCGGCTCGATGTTCCGGTGCTGCATGGATCGCTCGTACGGCTGGAGCCGCTGGTGATGGGGCATGCGGCGGATCTGGCGCGAGCGGCCGAGGAGGATCGGTCCGCCTACGACTTCACCGTGGTGCCGAGGGCTGGGGAGGTGGAGGCCTATGTGGCGGCCCAGCGGGAGCGCGAAGGGCTGACGCCGTTCGCGCAGGTGCGGGTGGCCGACGGCAGGGCGGTGGGGTGCACGGGGTTCTGGGATCCCCGGTTTTGGCCGGGGCGGCAGGAGCTGCGGGCGATCGAGGTGGGCTGGACGTGGCTGGCGGCGTCGGCGCAGGGGACCGGCATCAATGCCGAGGCCAAGCTCCTGCTGTTCACGTACGCGTTCGAGGTGCTGGGGGTGGCGCGGGTCGATCTCAAGACGGATGCGCGGAACATGCGGTCGCGGCGGGCGATCGAGCGGCTCGGCGCCCGGTTCGAGGGGGTGTTGCGAAGTTGGTCGCCCTCGTGGGTGCCGGGGGAGGAGGGAAAGCTCCGGGACTCTGCCATATTCTCCGTGGTCGCCGATGAGTGGCCGGAGGTCAAGGCGGCACTGAGCCAACATCGGTCCTGAAATCGGCAGCGAGACGTCCGATGGCCGCCAGCGCGGCGCCGTGACAGGCGGCGACAGTGGTGCCCATGAGCACTGTTGTCGACAAGCACACCCGTATCGAGCCGAACATCCTCTACTTCGGCACGCCGGTGGTGCTGATCTCCTCCTTGAACGACGACGGAACCCCCAACCTGGCCCCCATGTCGTCGGCCTTCTGGCTCGGCTGGCGGGCCATGCTGGGGCTGGGATCGCGGGCCAAGACGGCGCAGAACCTGGTCAGGGCGCGCGAGTGCGTACTCAATCTGCCCTCCGACGCACTCGCCGCGGCCGTTGACCGGCTTGCGCTCACCACCGGGTCGGATCCCGTTCCCGAGCGGAAGCAGGAGCGGGGGTATCGGTACGTACCGGACAAGTTCCAGCGGGCGGGGCTGACCGCCACGCCGTCCGAGACGGTGGCGCCGCCGCGGGTGGCCGAGTGTCCGGTCAGCATGGAGGCCGTGGTCGAGGCGGTGCATCCGGTGGGCGATGACGGCGGGGTGCTGGCGTTCGAGGTGCGGGTGCAGCGGGTCTGGGTGCACGAGGAGATCCGGATGGCGGGGACGAGCGATCGGATCGATCCCGACGCCTGGCGGCCGCTGATCATGAGCTTCCAGAAGCTGTACGGGCTGGGGCCGCAGGTGCATCCGTCCACGCTCGCGCGGATTCCCGAGCGGTTCTACCGGGGAGCCGATCTAGAGCGGGCCCGTACCTTCTAGCAGCGTCAGCCACGTACGGGGGCCGCAGAGGCGCTCGATCTCCGCGCGGGGCAGCCAGTCGGCGTGGGTGCTCTCCGAACCGGCCGGCGGGCGCGTCGGGGTGCCCGGACCCGGCAGGACGGCTCGGAACATGGCCATGTACGTCAAAGGCGCGTATCGGTAGTCGGCCGGCGGGGCGTCCAGGAGCTCGATGCGCTGCCAGGCGAAGACGGACAGGGCGGAGGCCGGCAGCCGCAGGCCGGTCTCCTCGTGCAGCTCGCGCACCGCGGCGTCGATCGCGCTCTCGCCCGGGTCGAGGTGGCCGCCCGGGATGTCCCAGCCCCGCCCCTCCCGGTCCACGCAGGTCATGAGGGTCCTGCCGAGCCCGTCCGAGACGAAGGCGAACGCCGACGTGGTCTGATCGGGGGGCGGAAGGGCGGCGGAGAGGAGGACGTCCAGGCGGTGCGCCACGGGGATCCAGGGCACGGTGGTCGTCGCGATCAGATGGGCCACCAGGTCACTTTCATTCCCCCATAAAACGGATGTCAAGGCATGATCAGGGGTGATTCCATTGTGTCATCTGTGAAAGACGGGAGAGCACCCTGTACGTGATCCGTAACGTTTTGAGGCTGTGGACCGTTCTCATTCCCGCCCTGTCGTTGCTGGTGCTGGGGCTCTCCTGGGGGCGGGAGCTGCCGACCGCACTGGTCATTGTCGTAGCCCTGCTGCTGGCCGGCGCGGTGCTGGCCGCCGTGCACCACGCCGAGGTCATCGCGCATCGCGTCGGAGAGCCGTTCGGCTCGCTGGTGCTGGCCGTGGCCGTGACGGTGATCGAGGTGGCGCTCATCGTCAGCATCATGATCTCCGGCGGCGAGCAGACCGGGACACTGGCCCGCGACACCGTGTTCGCGGCGGTGATGATCACGTGCAACGGGATCGTGGGGCTGTCCCTGCTCACCGTGACCTTGAAGCGGCGGATCGCGGCGTTCAACGCCGAGGGCACGGGCAAGGCGCTCGCCACCGTGGCCACGCTCAGCACGCTGAGCCTGGTGCTGCCCACGTTCACGACGAGCGCGCGAGGGCCGGCGTTCTCGCCCGCGCAGCTCGTCTTCGCGGCGGTGGCCTCGCTCGCGCTGTACGCGCTGTTCGTGGTGACCCAGACCGTACGCCACCGCGACTACTTCCTGCCGGTTGCCCGGGACGGCGCGCCGCCCGACCAGGAGGAGCACGCCCCACGGCCCTCCGGGCGTACGGCGCTGGCCAGCCTCGGGCTGTTGCTGGTGGCGCTCATCTCGGTGGTCGGCCTGGCCAAGGTCGAGTCGCCGGTGATCGAGCTGATGGTGTCGTCGGCAGGGCTGCCCCACTCCGTCGTGGGCGTCGTGATCGCGCTGCTGGTGCTGCTGCCCGAGACGCTCGCCGCCGTCCGCGCGGCCCGGCGCGACCAGGTCCAGATCAGCCTGAACCTGGCGCTCGGGTCGGCGATGGCGAGCATCGGGCTGACCATCCCGGCCATCGCGGTGGCGTCGATCTGGCTCGAGGGGCCGCTGCTTCTCGGATTGGGCGGCACCCACCTGGTGCTGCTCGCCCTGACGGTCGTCGTCTCGACCCTCACCGTCGTGCCGGGGCGGGCGACGCTCATGCAGAGCGGAGTGCACCTGGTGCTGTTCGCCGCGTTCCTGTTCCTGGCGATCAGCCCTTGATCAGACGACGCCCTGGCGCATGGCCCGGTTGCCCAGGTACAGCCCGACGGCGGCGATCAGGCAGGCGGACGCGGTGCCGTACAGGATCGAGGGGTCGGTGAGGTGGCCGGCGAAGAGGGCGCGCTGGGCGTCCACGATGTACGTCACCGGATTGACCTGACCGATCGCGCGCATCCACGCCGGAGCGGTCTCCAACGGCAGCAGCACGCCCGAGAGCAGGAGCAGCGGGAACAGGATCGACTGGCTGACGATCCAGAAGAGGGTGCCGCCCGGAGCCGACTTGACGGCCAGGACGAACGAGAACGCGCCCAGGCCGACCCCGAAGACGACCAGCTGGGCCAGGCCGGCCAGGACGCCCGCCACGTACAGCTCGAAGCCCAGCGGCAGCGCCAGCAGGATGATCAGCACGGCCTGGACCAGGAGCACGATCATCGCCTTCATGGCCCTGCCGACCAGCATCGCCGTCCGGTTCAGCGGCGTGACCAGCATGCGCTCCATCGAGCCGCCGATCAGCTCGACCAGCAGCGTGTAGCCGGCGGACATGGGGCCCGTCAGGCACATCATGACCAGGATCCCCGGCACGAACCACTGCCACGACGAGCCGACCGCCCCGTCCAGCAGCGACCCGAACAGGAACAGGAACAGCAGCGGCTGTCCCATCTCGAACAGCAGCCCTGCGGGATCCCGCAGGGCGGGCTTGAATTCGCGGGAGAAAACGGTCGTGGTGTCACGCAGGAATGTTGTCATCGGTGAGGCTTCTCCCGGTAAGACTGAGGAACACGTCATCGAGGGTGGGGCGGGTGGTCTCGGCGGTGGTGACCTTGATGCCGGCCCCGTCCAGGGTCCGGAGGTAGTCGGGCAGCGCGGCGGCCGCGTTCGAGACCCGCAGGCGCACGGTCGTGCCCTCGGCCGTCCCGTTGCCCATCCCGGCGGCCCTGCGCGCCTCCTCCTCCGTGCTGGTGGTGATCGTGATGTGGTCGCCGGCCAGGTCGTTCTTGAGCTGCTCGGAGGTGCCGTCCGCGATGATCCGGCCGTTGTCGATGATCACCACCCGCTCGGCCATGCTGTCGGCCTCCTCCAGGTAGTGGGTGGTCAGGAACAGCGTCGTCCCGTACGCCTCCCGCAGCCGGAGGATGTGCTCCCAGATCTCGGCGCGGCTCTTCGGGTCCAGCCCGGTCGAGGGCTCGTCGAGGAAGAGCAGGTCGGGGCGGTGGACGAGGCCGAGGGCGATGTCGAGGCGGCGGCGCTGGCCGCCCGAGAGCGTGCCGGGCCGCCGCTTGGCCAGCGGCTCCAGGTGGAGCAGGCCGAGCAACTCGTCGGCGCGGGCCGCCGCCTCCTTGGCGGGCAGACCGTAGCAGCGGCCCTGGGTGACCAGCTCGTCGCGGGCGAGGAAGCCCTCGCCCGCGCTGTTGCGCTGACCGACGTAGCCGATGCGGGAGCGCACGCCGGCCGGGTCCTTGACCACGTCGTGGCCGGCCACTGTGGCGGTGCCCGAGGTGGGCGGCAGGAGGGTCGTGAGAATGCGCAGCGTGGTGGATTTTCCCGCGCCGTTGGGGCCCAGGAACGCTACGAGCTGGCCGGCTTCGATGTCGAGGTCGATGCCACGGACGGCCTCGACGGTCTCCTTCTTGACTTTGAACACTCGGGTCAGTCCCCGGGCGTGGATCATGGTCGGTCTCCTGCGGGCATGGCGAAGAAACCCCAGGTCGGGGCCTCGAAAGAGGATCGGATCCAGTTTGCGCAGGGAAAACCGGGTTTGACAAACGCGAATGTCACGTTCATAAACGGCCCCTACCTGCGGAAACGTGCGTGGGGCGGTGTGCCGGCGACGGCGATTTTTGGGGTTCTGAGGTGCGGTTTCTCGGGAGTTGGCGAGAAATTTTCGCAGGTCGATTAGGCGGGCGGTGGAGACAGGGCTCGAGCGTGACGGCGCGGCATGCCGGTGCTTCTGGTGAACGGGTTGCCGGGGCCGGGCAAGACGACTCTGGCTCGCGCCACGGCTTGCGGAATTGCGGTTAACTCCGCAATGATCTCCGGCGTGAAACGTCTTGGGTTATTCGCGATAATCGCGGCGCTTGGAATGGGCGGCGGAGTCGCCGAGGCAGCGGATGGTGTTGCCGGGGTCGACGTCAGTAACTGGACCGGCGACATCGACTGGGAAAGCGTGGCGTCGGGAGGCGGGAAGTTCGCGTTCGTCCACGCCACCGAGGGGACGACCTACCGTAACCCGCGTTTCGAGGCCCAGTTCGGCGGCGCCGCGGCGGCCGGGCTGGCTCGCGGCGCATATCACTTTGCGCAGCCGCACGAATCCGATGGGGCAGCCCAGGCGGAATATTTCCTGCAGAACGGCGGGAACTGGGTGGCCGACGGCCAGACCCTGCCTGGAGTGCTCGATATCGAGGACAACCCGTACAAGGACAAGAACGGGAAGAACAACTGTTACGGCCTGTCCGCGGCGGACATGGTCACCTGGCTCAAGGACTTCACGAAGAGGTACCGGGAGCGGACCGGCCGGCACGCGGTCATCTACACCACCACGAGCTGGTGGCAGACCTGTACGGGGAACTCCGCCAAGTTCAGGTCCAACCCGCTCTGGCTGGCCCGCTGGGGCGGCGACCCGGGCGAGCTGCCGAAGAGCTGGAAGAGGCACACGTTCTGGCAGTCGGCGGACAAGGGGCCGCTGGTCGGCGGGGGTAACTCGTTCAACGGCTCGGAGTCCCAGCTCAAGGCGATGGCCAACCCGCCGGCCGAGGTGTCGGTCACGGGCGCGGCGAGGAGCAGGAAGACGTACACGGTCACGGTGGCGAACACCGGCCCGCACCCCGTCACGAACGTCAACGTCTCCGGGCGGGCCTTCGGCGGGCAGCGCGTGGTCAAGGCGCCCGGGTGCAAGTTCAGCGGTACGGCGGTGCGCTGCACGATCGCGGAGCTGCCGCGCGGCGAGAAGGCGACCTTCACGTTCACCACCAAGCCGCGCAGGGCGAAGGGCGCGGTCGGCGTGAACATCACCGTTGGCTCGGTGAAACTCACCCTGAAATCCAGATAAGGCAGGATAAATCCCGAAGCCCGATGGCAAGGGGGACGGGATGAGACGGCGGTTGGCTGTGGCGGCGGCTGGCGCACGGAGAGGACGTGCTCGGGCCGGGGAGCACCAACGATCACGTACGGAGGATGCGCCGGGTGGACGCGGCGCCCGTACCTGGTGATCTTATCTTCTTCGGAAGAATCACGAAAAAGTCGGTCAAGACCCACCACGTTGGTATCTACCTGGGACAGGGCAGGATGATGAACGCTCCCGAGACCGGGGCCGTGGTGCGGATCGACGACATCGCGCGGCTGAAGGACTTCGCGGGCTTCTACCGGTTCTGAGCGCGTACCGAGTCGGTATAGCTGTAACGCCTGTGGCGTGGCAAAAATTGAGAGACCCGAAGGCTACTGTGTGCCGCTATGGAAAGGCGATGGGTCGGCCTCGACGGCTACGAGGTCATGGGTGCCGTGCGGGCCGGGCGGCAGGTGCTCCGGGTGCGCAGGCACGGGTGGGTGGTCGCCGACTGTTCCTCCGTCGCGGAGGTGGCCGGCTACGTCGATCTGGCCGATCTGTGCGAGGTGATCGAGCTGCCGGCGCGGCGGGACTCGGAGAGGATCGCGGAGGCCCAAACGAGTTCGCATCATCGCTGAGTGCCGTGTATGGTTACACCTGTCCGCAGCGCCGGACAGGCCCCTATAGCTCAGTCGGCAGAGCGTCTCCATGGTAAGGAGAAGGTCAACGGTTCGATTCCGTTTGGGGGCTCATAGTCTGATACAACGCCCGCCTTCAGAGATCCTGAAGCCGGGCGTTTGATGTTGTGAGCGATATCTGAGCGATGAGCACGCTGGGCGTGCCGACCATACCGCATTCAGGGTTGCGGATCAGCGAAGCCGTCGCCTACGGAGGCGGCCAGGTGGAGAAACGCCTCGTGGGTCCGGGGTTGCAGCCTTTCGAGGTCGACCTCCGCGCCCTCTTCGAGGTGGGGATCGTAGGGTACGCGGATCACGGCGCGGCAGTGGGCCGCGAAGTGGGCCTCCAGCTGGTCGAGGTCCACGGTGGACTTCGACCGGGGACGGACACTGCACAGCACCACCGTGGCGGAGCGGACCAGGCTTTCGTTTTTATGGTTCACCAGCCAGTCCAGCGTCGCGGAGGTGGCGCGGGCGCAGTCCACGGCCGGAGAGGTGACCAGGACGAGCTGGTCGGCCAGGCCGAGGACACCGGACATGGCCGAGTGGAGCAGACCAGTGCCGCAGTCGGTGATGCAGATCGAGTAGAAGTTCTCGAGGATGGCGGACACCGCCTGGTAGTCGGACGCGGTGAACGCCTCGGACACTGACGGATCGCGATCGGAGGCGAGGATCTCCAGGCGGGATGGGGCCTGCGAGGTGAAGGTGCGGATGTCGACGTAACGCTGGATCCGGTCGCGCTCGTTGAGCAGGTCGCGGACTGTCGCGGGCGTCTCCAACTGGATCTTGTCCGAGAGGGTCCCGCGGTCGGGGTTGGCGTCGATCGCGATGACCCGGTCGCCGCGGACCTGGGCGAGGATGGAGCCGAGGCAGGCCGTGGTGGTGGTCTTTCCTACACCGCCCTTGAGGCTGAGCACGGCGACCCGGTGGTGCCCCGAGGAGACCCGGGTACGGGCGCGGGCGATCAGTTCACGGCGGTGACGCATCTCGGAGGACTCGCGCGGCTTGATCAGGCCACCTGAAACTTTGTAGATCAGTTTGCGCCAGCCATGGGTGGGCACGTCGCTGCGGCTCTTGAGTAGCGATGCGGCGTCGAGACTGGCGATGCTGGACCCTCCCTGCCGGGAGGCGGTGCTGAAGCCTGGCCGTGGGGCTGCCTTCTGGCGCGCTTGGTACTGTGCCCGCGCCGGCTCCGCCGTGCCGCTGTCCTCCGCGGAAGGCGATTCCTGCGGAGCGGAAGGCGTCTCCTGCTCCGGGGCGGAAGGGATTTCCTGCTTGAACGCCGAAGGCGCGTTGCCGTTCGAAGCGACCGCTTCATCCTCGAGAGCCGGCTGAGATGCCATGTCGTCCTTCTCCTCTCCGGAAGCCTCACCGACCGTGATCAGCTCGGCGTCTTCGACGACTACGTTGGCGTGCTTCTTCTCGGCGCTGCCGTTGGGACTGCCGTCCGTGATCCGGTCACCGTCATGGTCGGCACCGACGGGCGCGAGCTCGCCGACCTCCGTGGCCGACGGCTGGACCAGTGTGAGATCAGAGTCAGTCCGCGTGGTGGAGGGCTCCGCGACCTCGGCCGAGGCGTGCGCCTGCTCGGCTGGCTCGGCGTTGGGCTTTGCGGTCGCCTTGAGGGCCTCGGGCTCGGCGGAATCGCCCGTCGTGCCGTCGTCGGTTTCGCCCGGCTCCTTGCGAGGGCGCGGTTTGAGCGCGACACCGATCAGATCCGTGTAACTGGTGATCGGGAACATTTGGGAGGGGATGTGCTTGTACAGGTGCGATATTGGAATCTCCTGCTTGGTGCCGCTGATTGTTCCATCTACGCCATCGAACAGCGGACGCAAATCTTCGGGAGAGTTCAGGGGGAACGTGAGTTTCCGCATCGCTAGCTTGGTGAACTGTGCCGCAGTCTCGAGTCCCGGAACGAGGCGAACCGCTTCCAAAAGAAGATGATAATCTTCCTTGCCGAGCTGGCTCTCGTCATGCCGATCTTCTTGGTCAGCCATATTTATAGTTCCTTTCCGTGCTTCGGGCCCGATCCATCGGCTCAGTGTTCATTGCCTGCACGAGTTCGAAACATAAGTAAGCCTTCGCTGCTCCGGTCGTCGGCCGAGGGCTGCTGCATTTGGAGTCCATGCCTGAAGATCCCCAGCACCCTGGGGTCTTCGGTTTTGGCCGATTTCCTTAGCATTTATTCCGCGGTGGGCGTTGGTTACGCGGCGCGTCGGGTCAAGCCATCTTCAAGTTTCTCGATAATTCCCGACTGGGCCGCGGACGTCTCTTGCTGCCGGGTTTCCGCTATTTGTGGGCCGTCGCGGGTTTCCTGTCTCCGCGATGGCTGCCCTTGTGATGCTCGTGCCCCGTTTGCCGGTACTCGCCCGTGTCCTGCCGCACGATGTCGTGGGCGCCACCCGGGTCACGTGCTGAGCATGCACCGAGCGGACGGCGCCAGCCGGCCGGCTGGAGAGGCTCTGATCAGGCGAGCCGACCGCCACCCGGTGGTCACCAGCGTCACCAGATCCGGCCAATCCGGCCGCTCGGCCCGGGCACCGAGTTGCTCCTGGCCGCCGCCGAGCGGCTCGCGGCGGCCGGCAAGCACATCCTGGTCGGGTTGCACCCGCGTGCGGATCGTTCGCTATGGGAGCCGTAAGAGATCGGCTCCGTCTCGACAGTCCAGGCGTCGGCGCGAGCCGAGGCCGCCATCGGGCATTCCGGGGAACGGTCTTCCCCGTCGGCGTCCCTCTGGTGGGCTGTACGGACCCGCGCCTGCAGATCCCCGAATACCTGTTGAGCGTCTGCTCGCACGTCGGCGTGACATCGGTGATCAGGAGCATCCGCTGGCCTACCTGCTCGGCCTCGAAGGCATCGCTCCCCGCTGTTGTCGCTCTTGGTCTCCCGCTGCTACGCTGGCCAGCGCGTCTGCCCAAGACCTGCGGTAGGGTTCGGCAGATCTCACCGGCAGGTGGGGCTTTGTATGTGGATTTCGGATCTCGGGGGTTCCTGAGGCATACTGGGGGTCACCCTGCTCGATCAGGCGAGTTACGAATGTGCTCCCTGCTTCGGGTATCCTCTACGGGCCGGGTCCTTACCGGTCTCAAAGGCGGAGTAGCTCAGTCAGGCAGAGCAAACGGCTCATAATCGTTGTGTCGCCGGTTCAAGTCCGGCCTCCGCTACTGCCCAATCCCAGGTCGATCGGCCTGGGTACGGGTGTGTCCATGTCCCGAACGTAGAAAGGCACTCCCAAGTGGCTGCCACCGACGTTAGGCCGAAGATCACGCTGGCCTGCCAGGAGTGCAAGCACCGCAACTACATCACGCGGAAGAACCGGCGCAACGACCCGGATCGGCTTGAGCTGAAGAAATACTGCCCCAACTGCCGCTGCCACCGCGCGCACCGCGAGACCCGATAGTTCTCCGGGCAGCTTCTCCTTCCTGCACTTCGCACAACCGGCGTCCCTAGCCTGGGCGCCGGTTCGTCGTGTCTGCCCTCTCGACAGCCCGGTACGCAAGATCGCCGGGCGGCGGCAAAGACGCGGCCATCACCGGCGACAGCCGAACCTTGTTCTGTTACCGTCGGCCTCAGCAGCGCTCGGATGAAGGACATGCGAGGGAGCACTGATGGCCTTGAACCGTGACTTCGTGGGCAGGACCTACCCGCCCGGCGCCCCCTACGAGGTCAGCCGGGTGAAGATCAGGGAGTTCGCGGCCGCGATCGGTGACAGCAACCCTGTCTACCGCGACAAAGAGGCCGCCCAGGCCGCCGGATACCCCGACGTGATCGCGCCGCCGACGTTCCCCATCCTGTTCAGCCTGCAGAGCGGCGGCGGGGCGCTGGTCGATCCCGACCTCGGCCTGAACTTGGCCATGGTGGTCCACGGCGAGCAGCGCTTCGAGTACGCCCGCCCCATCTACGCCGGCGACCAGCTGGTCACCACCGCCACGATCACCGACATCCGGACCGCCGGGCGCAACGAGCTGCTGACGGTGCGCAGCGACGTGACGACCGTCGAGGGCGAGCCGGTCTGCGTGACCTACAACACGATCGTCGAGCGCGGAGGGGCCGGCTGATGGCTGCCACGGTGAAGTACGACGAGGTCGAGGTCGGGCAGGAGATCCCGGCCGTGGACTACAACGTGCGCAGGCCCGACCTGGTGATGTACGCCGGGGCCTCCGGCGACTTCAACCAGATCCACTGGAACGAGCGGTTCGCCAAGATGGTCGGGCTCCCCGATGTGATCGCGCATGGGATGTACACCATGGCGCAGGCCGGGCGGTTCGTCACGGACTGGGCAGGAGATCCCGGTGCGGTGGTCGACTTCGGGGTGCGGTTCTCGTCGATGGTGGTCGTGCCCGATGACGACCAAGGGGCCACGATCTCGGTGAGCGGGGTCGTGGAGGAGAAGCTCGAGGACAAGCGGGTGGTCGTCGGGCTGACGGCGAGGTCGGGCGAGGCCAGGGTGCTGTCCAAGGCCCGTGCGGTGGTTCAGCTGTCCTGACCCATGGATCGCCGCCTGTCCTGACGCGCGATGATATGTCGGGCGGCTCTCGGGTACCCGTGTGCCTATGAGTGAAGCTGTGCGACAGGTATGGCCTACGGTCCGGTCGATCCCCATGTCCGCCGTGACCGACGCCAAGCCTCCGGGGCATCTGCGGCCGGCCCGCATGGAGCAGGTGGCGGGCGGCTCCGGGACCGGACGGGACACGGCGGGCGGTGCGGCGGTCGGGGCAGGCGAGCCGGGCACGGCGGCCGGTGGTGCGGCGACCGGCGCCGGTGGTGCGGCGGCGACCCCTCGCAGGGCCGGTGCGGCGACCGGTGTGGGGACGGCGGGGGCCAAGCCACGAGGTGCGCACGCGCGCGTCAACCCCGCCGCCGAGCTGGGCTTCTCCGGGGACCCCGGGCAGCACGGCGACCCGGGCGACGGCATGTTGCACGCCCAGCGCGCCTGGGACGCCACGCTCGCCACGAACCGCCTTGACGACCTGGGCGTCAACGTCGAAAGGCAGCGCGTCGAGACCAGGGGTGTCACCGCCACCGTGGGCCTGCTCGTCGACGGCTGGCCCGCGGACGTGCGCGCGTGCGTCCAGTCGGTGATCGACCACACCGGCGCGAAGGTGCTGGCGTTCGACCTGGGCAACATCGACCGCGCCGGTGACGTGCTGGCCGATTTCGCCGAGCGGTACCCGGAGCGGATCACCGTCTGGCACGTGGCCGAGGCGCCGCACTGGCGTGGGGGCACGGCGACCTGGGGCGAGAGCCGTACCAAACTGCTGCGGCTGGACGAGTCGGACGTGCACGTGCTGATGGAGACCTCCGTCGTGCTGCGCGGCGACGCGCTGACCCCGCTGGTCGCGGCCATCGTGGACGGGGCGGTGGGCGCCGGGTGGCGGGGCGCGGAGCCGTCCGGCGGCGGCGCTCACGAGGCGGGGCCGGGCAAGGTGCGGGCGCTGACCGGCGAGCTCATGGCGGTACGCAGGTCGGCGGCGCTCGGGGCGCTGCCCGAGGACGCCCACTACGGCCGCAACGCCGATCTGGAGCTCTCGCTCGGCCTGCGCGGCGAGCTGGTCGTGCCCCCTGGGCCGCTGCCGGTGGAGCGGCTGGGGGCGCATGAGGTTCCCGCCGGCTACCTGGACCGGGAGTCGCGGCGCAACTATGACGGGGTGCTCCGCATGCTGAGTGCCTCATAAGCTAGTTGCCCATGGAGATGCTCGCGCCGTACACGACGCTGCGCCTGGGCGGCCCCGCCCGCGAATTCGCCGAAGCCACCACGGCGGAGCAGCTCGTGTCCCTGATCGCCGAGGCCGACAGCAAAGCGGTGCCCACGCTGGTGCTCGGCGGGGGTAGCAACGTTGTGGTGTCGGACGACGGGTTCGACGGGCTCGTCATCAAGGTGGCGACCGCGGGCGTGGCCGTCTCGCGCGACGTCGACGAGGTGCTGGTCACGGTCGAGGCGGGCGAGGACTGGGACCCGCTGGTGGCCCGCGCGGTGGCGGAGGGCTGGTCGGGCATCGAGTGCATGTCGGGCATCCCCGGGCTGGTGGGGTCGACGCCCATCCAGAACGTCGGCGCGTACGGGCAGGAGGTCTCCCAGACCATCAGGTGCGTGCGGGCCTACGATCGGCGCACCAGGCAGGTGATCGATCTGGAGGCGCGGCAGTGCGGGTTCTCGTACCGGGACAGCGCCTTCAAGCGGGATCTGGCGCGGTACGTGGTGCTGGCGGTGACGTACGCGCTGGATATTTCGGAAGTGTCGGGGCCTGTCGCATACCAGGAGCTGGCCGGGAGGCTGCAGGTCGAGCTCGGCGGCCGGGTGCCGCTGGGGCAGGCCCGTGAGGCGGTTCTGGGGCTGCGGCGCGGCAAGGGTATGGTGCTCGACCCGGACGATCCCGACACGCGCAGCGCCGGCTCGTTCTTCACCAACCCGATTCTGACAGCCGAGGAGGCAGCGGTGCTGGCCACTCGCGCGCCCGATCATCCGCGTTACGAGCTGCCCGACGGGACGATCAAGGTGCCGGCCGCGTGGCTGATCGAGCAGGCGGGCTACCCGAAGGGGTACGAACGCGGCCCCGTACGCATCTCCACCAAGCACACCCTCGCCCTGACCAACCCCAACGGCGCCACCACCGCCGACCTGCTCGCGCTGGCGCGGGAGGTGCGGGACGGGGTGCGGGAGAAGTTCGGCGTCACGCTGGTCAACGAGCCCGTGCTCGTCGGCTGCAGCCTTGGAGACGAGCCCGCCCCGGAATAGGTGCCCCGGTTTGGGCTGTTATGGTGGTTTGGAATTCCGAAGGGGAGTAGTCCCAATCGCGTGATCGACATGCTGGCGCGTTCGCGTCCGGTCACGCGGGCCTTCGCGGGCGGACGAGACCTTCGGCCTGGCAGTCATGTGGACAAGACGCTGCCGGGCCGAAGTCGTGCCCGAAACTCCCTGGGTTCCAGCTTCCGGTCCGGTCGCGCGGAAGAGGACCGTTGGAAGCGTTCTGGATCAGTCTCGTCGTCATCTTCGTGGCCGAGCTCGGTGACAAGAGCCAGCTCATGGCGATGACCTTCGCCACTCGTTTCAAGACCTGGCCCGTGCTCCTGGGCATCACGATCGCCACGACCGTCGTGCACCTGCTCAGCGTGGCCGTGGGCGGCCTCGTCGGGGACGCGCTGCCGACGACGGCGATCTCGGTGGTGGCCGGGGTGGCCTTCCTCGGGTTCGCCGTGTGGACGCTGCGCGGGGACGAGCTGACCGAGGAGGAGTCGCGCAAGGCCCAGAGCGTCACCAGGAGCGCCCTGATCGCGGTGACCGTGGCGTTCTTCCTGAGCGAGCTGGGCGACAAGACGATGCTGGCCACGATCACGCTGGCGACGCAGCACGGCTGGGTCGGCACCTGGATCGGCTCGACGGTCGGCATGGTCGCGGCTGACGCCCTGGCCATCCTCGTCGGCCGCCTGCTGGGCAGGCACCTGCCGGAGAAGGTCATCCGCTACGGCGCCGCGGCGGCGTTCGCCCTTTTCGGCATGGTCCTGCTTGCGGAGGCGATGTTCTAGGCCAAGGCGTAATCCGGCAGCCTCATGGAGCCCTTGGCCCGCATCAAGCGCTCCGCCGCCGCCATAGCCCGCATCAGTGGTAGCCGGGCGGCCGCGTCGCGAACCCGGATGCCGCCCACGGTCTTGGGCACCATGAGGCGGACGTTCGGACCGATCTGCTGCTTCTGCCTGACCAGCGGGCGGTGGGCGTCCTCGTAGCGGGAGAAGGCGATCCGGTGGTCCCCGGAGGCGGCCGCCAGTTCCCCGGCCAGCCGGTACGCGCCGATCAAGGCCAGCTCCGCGCCCGCGCCTGAAGCCGGGGAGGCACAGTAGGCGGCGTCGCCCACCAGCGCCACCCGGCCCGACGACCACGACGGCATCCGCACCTGGCTCAGCGCGTCGAAGTAGAAGCCGGGGTCGGCGAGCGCGGCGGCGAGCAATTCCTTGATCCGCCACGTCGGTTCACTGGCGAACGCCTGACTGATCAGGCGCTTGTGCTGCTCGACGTCGCGGTGCTCGAAGGTCAGCGGCCCCGAACGGAAGATGAAGTACGCCTTGGCCTGCGGGTGGTTACCCGAGCGGTAGATCCCGGCCATCTTGCCCGGCAGGTTGTACATGGTCACCCAGCGGTCCTCGCCCAGCGCGGTGCCGGCGTCGGCGAACGCGAAGTAGTGGTCCTTGTGCTGGATGAAGTGCGACTCCGGGCCGAAGGCCAGCCTGCGGACCGCGGAGTGCAGGCCGTCGGCGCCGACGACCAGGTCGAAGCGGCGGGTGTGCCCGCGATCGAAGGAGACGCTCACGCCGTCGGCGTGCTGGCTCAGGTCACGGATGGAGTCGCCGAAGACGTACTCGGCGTCGGTGATCTCGTGCAGCATCGCCACCAGGTCGCCGCGCATGACCTCCACGCCGCCGGTCGGGAGGGTGATGCGAGCGATGGCGCGGTCGCGGGCGTCCACGAATTTCATGCCCTGGACGTCGGCCGCCGCCGCCCGGACGCGCGGCATGATCCCCATGCGTTCCACCACGTCGATGGCCAGGTTCTGCACGTCGATCCCGTTGCCGCCGACACGTGGGCGCGGCGCGCGTTCGATCACGGTGGGGTGGAAGCCGTGCCTGGCCAGCCAGTACGCCAGCGTCAGCCCCGCAATGCTCGCCCCTGAGATCAGGATCCGCCCGTTCATCGGGTCTCCTCTGCGATACGATAACTGAAATGCTCATTCCAGTTGCACGATATGGAAGGGTCATTCCAGATGTCAACATCGGGAGAGACTGGACGCAGGGCCGACGCCGTACGCAACCGCCGGCTCGCGCTTGAGGCGACCAAGGCGCTCCTGGCCCGACCGGGCGCCACCCTCACCGTCGAAGCCATCGCCAAGGAGGCGGGGCTGGGGGCGGCGACCGTCGTACGCAGCTTCGGTGGCAAGGAGGCGCTCATCGACGCTGCCGTGTCCGGCCTGCTCGAACCCGTGGTTCAACGTGCCAGGGACCTGCCGGCCGAGGCCGGCCCTGAGCAGGCGCTGCGGACGTTCTTCGCCGAGCTGGTCGCCTTCCAGTCCGCGCACCACCCCATCAGCGAGCAATTGGGCGGCCTGAACCTGCCCGCCACCACGGCTCTGCGGGCAGGGCTCGTACAGGCCGTGGAGAAGATGATCGCCGGCGCTCGGCAGGACGGGGCGATCCGCACCGACGTCGATCCCGCCGTCGTCTCGGTGCTGCTTGGCGAGGTCGCCTACGCGATCGCACGGTCACGGCCCGCGTCGCGAGAGCTCATTGACGGCTTCATCACCGTCGTGATGGACGGCCTTCGCCCACAGGCGGCCGTCAGGTGATCGCCTGGCGTCATTTGCACGTGGATCTGCCCGCCAGGGACCTTCACCTCTATGAACACGATGCTGGTCGAGCATCCGATCCTCGTCCAGCGGCCGATCATCACCGCCGACGATGGATCCGCGGTGATCGGACGGACAGAGGCCGCAGCGCGGTCCGTACTCCCTAGACCAGGAGGGAGAACCGGTGTGCGGCGGCGGCTGCCTCGCCGCGGGTTGTGACGCCGAGCTTGGCCAGGATGTTCGACACGTGCACGCTGACCGTCTTGGCCGAGATGAACAGCTCGGCGGCGATGTCCCGGTTTGTCCTGCCCTGGGTGACCAGCCGCAAGACCTCGAGCTCGCGCGGCGTCAGCAGCTCCGACGGCTCCTGTGCCGACTGCGGACCGCCGCCCACGCGCCGCGACAGCGTCTCGATCTCCTCGATCAGGGGGGTGGCACGCAGCGCCCGGGCCAGCGGCAGCGCCTGGGCCAGCCGGGTCGCCGCCCCCTCGCGATCGCCGCTCCGCGCGGCTGCCGTGGCGGCCCGCAGCAGGGCCTTGGCCTGGTTGTGCGGGCGCTTGAGCCGCTCCCAGGCGGCCGCCGCGGCGTCGAAGTCGCCGGTGTACGACAGCCGGTACGCCTCCACGACCGGCCCGATGACCGACAGCTCGGCCGCCACCTCGGCGGCGTGCGCGCGTACCGCGGCGGCTCGTTCCGGCTCGGTGGCCTCGGCGGCGTCGCAGACGGTGCGGAGCAGGGCGAGCAGCTGCCAGCCCAGCATGGCCTTGCTCGACTGCCGGGGATGCGAGAGCACCCGCTCGGCCACGGCCAGGGCGGCGCCGGGCTCACCCCTGAGCAGGTGCCAGCCGATGTGCAAGCGCGCGTTGGCGGTGATGTCCTGGACCCAGTCCTCCGCGCGGTCCTTCAGCACCCCGATCTCGGACAGGATGCTCTCGACCAGCTGCAGCTCGCCCCTGGCCAGGGCGATGTCGGCGCGCACGCGCAGCAGGCAGTACCTCGTTTTCCTGTGGGGGCCATGGCTGAGCGCGGTGTCGACGATTTCGACGGCCTTGTCCCAGCGGCCGATCGACTCCAGTGCCTCGGCCCAGTTGTTCATGATGAACAGGCCGCTGCCGCGGAGTCTGCCGTACTTCTTGGCGATCTCCCAGCCCTGCTCGGACAGGCGTATGGCTTCTTCCTCGCGGCCTATGTCGATCAGCGCGTCGACGGTGTTGCCGATCGCCCGGGTGATGATGCGGCCGGAGTGCTCCTCGTGGCCGATCTCCAGCGCCTGCTCGTTCACCATGATCGTGGATTCGAGCTCGCCGTTGAGCGAGTGGCCGAGCGCCAGGTTCAGCAGCAGGTCGGCCTCGAGGCACCGGTCGCCGTGCTCCCTGGCGAGCCGCAGGCCCTCGGCGATGATCTCGCTCGCCTCGTCGTTCTCGCCGCGCAGCATGAGCTGGCGGCTCAGCGGGCCGAGGACCTCGGCCCGGTCGAGGCTTTCCTCGGGGACGAGCCGGAGAGCGTGCCTGAGGTCCTCGATGACGCTCATATGGCCCTTGGATGTCTTGAACCCGGCTCTCCGCACCATCAGCTGCGCGACGCGGCCCGGCTCGAGGGTCTCGTCCAGCTCGGACAGGGCGGCTTTGACGAACTTCATGCCCTTGTCGACCTCGCCGCCCGCGTTCGCGGCCTCGGCGGCCCGCTCCAGCACGGCGGTGTGGTCGGCGCCGATGCGCTCGGCGGCGCCGGGCACCCGGTCCCAGAGCATGAGCACTCGTTCTAGCAGCGGCACGGACTCGGTGTACGCGAACGCCTTGAAAGACTTCTGCGCCGCCTCCCACGCGGAGATCAGTGCCCAGAGGTCGTTGCGGGCGCCGTACCAGTGGTGCGCCAGCTCGACAGGGGCGCGGCCCATCGGGACGAGCGTGCGGTCCTTGGAGATCTCCTCGGCGTATCTGGCGTGCAGGCGCTGGTGCTCGCCGGGCAGCAGTTCCTCGTGGACGGCCTCGCGGATCAGCGAGTGCCTGAAGACGTAGGCGCGGTTGTCGGCCACCTGTAAGACGTTGCCCGCGATGGCGGGGCGCAGCGCGGTCTCCAGCTCGACGTCGGACAGGCCGCTCACGGCGGCCAGCAGCGCGTGGCCGACCCGGATGCCGCCGGCCGCGGCGATGCGCAGCACCCGCTGGGTCTCTTCGGGCAGCCGCTCGACGGAGTTGAGTATCAGGTCCTGCATGGATTCGGGGAACGTGCAGTCCTCGCCGCTCTCCAGCATGGCCTCGACGAACAGCGGGATGCCCTCGCTGCGCTCGTAGACCTTCGTGACGCTGCCGTATTCGGGGACCTTGCCGAGGATCCCGGTCATCTGCTGGGCGACCTCGTCGCGCGACAGGCGGGGCAGGTCGAGCCGGTGCACGCCGTGCACCCGGCCCAGCTCGGCCAGCACCGGCCTGAGCGGGTGCTGGCGGTGCAGGTCGTCGGAGCGGTAGGTCATGACGATCAGCACCTGCGGGATGTGCAGGTTGCGGCTGAGGAAGGCGATGAGGTCGCGGCTGGACCGGTCGGCCCAGTGGATGTCCTCGATGAGGAGGACGGTGGGGCGGCTGTCGGCGAGCCGTTCCAGCAGGGTGAGGAACTGCTCGAAGAGCCGCGCGCGGCCGGTGTCGGTCTCGCCGTGGCCGCTGGGCTCGCCGAACTCGGGCAGCAGCCGGGCCAGGTCGCGCTCCGCGCCCTCGGGCAGCAGCGCCGCCACCGCCGCCGGGCCCTGCTCCCTGACGAGCTGCCGGAGCGCCGCGGTGAAGGGCGCGTACGCCAGACCCTCGGTGGACAGCTCCACGCAGCCGCCGAACAGCACCTGCGCGCCCCCGGCGGCGCAGTGCTCGGCGAAGCGGTGCACGAGCCTGGTCTTGCCGACGCCGGCCTCGCCCCCGAGCAGGACGGCTGTCACCTTGCCTTTTCGTGCCTCGTCGAGGCTTTCAGAGAGAGCCGCCAGCTCCTCTTCCCGTCCGACGAAGACGGGACTGACAGATCGTCCCCGCATGTCATCCAGCATGTCATGCCTCACGGATTACTTTCGACGCATTTGAGGGGGCATGGCGGCCCCCACTACGGGGGCATGAAGGCCCGGCCACGAGGGAGGTGGTGGCCGGGCTCTCGTGGGGCGGTCATGAGGAACGGCGCTTGCCGAAGAACGAGCGGCGCTCGGACTTGTTTCCCTTCTCTGCCTCGCGTACGCGGCGGTGCTCGGCCGCCGCCTTGCGCAGCTCGCTCGCGTGGCTCTTCATGAGCTCGTATTCGATCTCGGGGTGCATCTCATGTCTCCTGGTATTTCGTGCTTCTTCCTGACTTCTTTAAGACTCGGTCTAAGGCCCGGTACGCCACATCGGGTGGATGCCTTATCTCTGGGCCGCGCAGGCGTACGGCATACCTAGGACCTGGGCGGCGATGGCCCTAAGGCGGTCCGGTTTGGAGCTGGCGGCCCTGGTCGGCGATGCTGAGGGGGTGTCAACCATGACTACTTCGCTCGCGGAGGCCGCCGCGTCCGGCGCGACTCTGCGGGCATTCCTGCACGGCCTGCCCGGTGTCGACCGGGTCGGCGCGGACCAGCGGGCGGCGACGCTCGGCACCCGATCGATCAAGACCACCGCCAAGGCCCAGGCCATCGACCTGGCCATCTCCATGGTCGACCTGACCACGCTGGAGGGCGCCGACACGGCCGGCAAGGTGCGCGCGATGTGCGCCAAGGCGGTGCGTCCCGGCGGCGGCGCGCCCCAGGTGGCGGCCGTTTGCGTCTATCCCGACCTGGTCGCCGTGGCGGCCGGGGCGCTGCGCGGGTCGGGGGTGAAGGTGGCCTCGGTGGCGACCGCGTTCCCCAGCGGGCGCTCGTCGCTGGAGGTCAAGGTGAGCGACACCGCGCTGGCCGTGGCCGCGGGCGCCGACGAGATCGACATGGTGATCGACCGCGGCGCGTTCCTGTCCGGCGACTACCTGAAGGTGTTCGAGCAGATCGTCGCGGTCAAGGCCGCGTGCGGTGCGGCGCACCTGAAGGTGATCCTGGAGACCGGCGAGCTGGCGACCTACGACAACGTGCGGCGGGCCTCGTGGCTGGCGATGCTGGCGGGCGCCGACTTCATCAAGACCTCGACGGGCAAGGTGTCCCCGGCGGCGACGCTCCCGGTGACGATGATCATGCTGGAGGCGGTGCGGGACTTCCGTGCCGCGACCGGCCGCCAGGTGGGGGTCAAGCCGGCCGGCGGGATCCGCACGACCAAGGACGCGATCAAGCACCTGGTGCTGGTCAACGAGACCGCCGGCGATGACTGGCTGACGCCGGAGTGGTTCCGGCTGGGTGCGTCCTCGCTGCTGAACGATCTGCTGATGCAGCGCCAGAAGCTGGCCACCGGCCGCTACGCCGGCCCCGACTACTTCACCCTGGACCGATGATGGCGATCTTCGAGTACGCCCCCGCGCCCGAGTCCCGCGACGTCGTCGATCTCCAGCCGTCATATGGGCTGTTCATCAACGGCGAGTTCACCGACGGCTCAGGCCCCTCCTTCAAGACGATCAATCCGGCGACCGAGGAGCCGCTGGCCGAGATCGCCGCCGCCACCTCCGACGACGTGGACCGGGCGGTGCAGGCCGCGCGCAAGGCGTTCGGGGTCTGGAGTGCGCTGCCCGGCGCCGAACGGGCCAAATATCTGTTCCGCATCGCCCGCATCATCCAGGAACGCGCCCGCGAACTGGCGGTGCTGGAGTCACTGGACAACGGCAAGCCGATCCGCGAGTCGCGCGACGTGGACGTGCCGCTGGTGGCGGCGCACTTCTTCTACTACGCAGGCTGGGCCGACAAACTGGCCTATGCCGGGTTCGGCACAAAGGCGCTGGGCGTGGCCGGGCAGGTGATCCCGTGGAACTTCCCGCTGCTCATGCTGGCCTGGAAGATCGCGCCGGCGCTGGCGTGCGGGAACACGGTGGTGCTCAAGCCGGCCGAGACGACGCCGCTGACCGCACTGCTGTTCGCCGACATCTGCCGGCAGGCCGACCTGCCGCCGGGCGTGGTCAACATCGTGACCGGCGCGGGCGAGACCGGCGCGGCCGTGGTCGCCCATCCCGACGTGAACAAGGTGGCCTTCACCGGCTCCACCGAGGTCGGCCGGATCATCGCCAGGACCGTGGCGGGCACCGGCAAGAAGCTGACCCTGGAGCTGGGCGGCAAGGCGGCCAACATCGTGTTCGAGGACGCCGCCATCGATCAGGCCGTCGAGGGCATCGTCAACGGCATCTTCTTCAACCAGGGCCACGTCTGCTGCGCGGGCTCGCGGCTGCTGGTGCAGGAGTCGATCCGGGACGAGCTGCTGGAGGCACTCAAGCGCAGGATGGGCACGCTGCGCGTGGGCGACCCGCTGGACAAGAATACCGACGTCGGCGCGATCAACTCCGCCGACCAGCTCGCCAAGATCCGTGAGCTGTCCGAGATCGGCGAGTCGGAGGGGGCCGAGCGCTGGTCGCCGGCGTGCGAGCTGCCCGAGCGCGGCTTCTGGTTCCCACCCACGGTCTTCACCGGGGTCGCGCAGTCGCACACGATCGCCAGGGACGAGATCTTCGGCCCGGTGCTGTCCGTGCTGACCTTCCG
Organism: Nonomuraea basaltis; assembly: GCF_005893125.1. Taxonomy (GTDB): domain Bacteria; phylum Actinomycetota; class Actinomycetes; order Streptosporangiales; family Streptosporangiaceae; genus Nonomuraea; species Nonomuraea basaltis. The sequence continues at coordinate 104,051 of NZ_VCJS01000017.1, forward strand.
CACTCCGGCCGAGGCCGTCGAGAAGGCCAACAACACCCCGTACGGGCTGTCGGCCGGGATCTGGACGGAGAAGGGCTCGCGCATCCTGTGGATGGCCGACCAGCTCCGGGCCGGCGTCATCTGGGCCAACACCTTCAACAAGTTCGACCCCGCCTCACCCTTCGGCGGCTACAAGGAATCCGGCTACGGCCGCGAAGGCGGGTTGCTCGGGCTGGAGGCATACCTCGATGGGTGAGCGTGAGATTGCTGGGGGGAGGCATACCTCGATGGGTGAGCGTGAGATTGCTGGGTGGGAGGCATACCTCGATGTGTGAGCACCGCCGCCCGGGACGCGGGAAACGGCGTGCCCAGGCCACCCGCGGCCATGCCTTCGCCCGGGCCGGACGTCCCGTACGCACCGGCTGGTACGCACACCGCTGCGGCGTGAGCCGGTGCGGGCACGTCTTCTTGTCGGTCGAGATGTCGCATGAGTCCACGTGGAGAGGCCGGGGCGATGAGTAGGTTGTCCGTCAGAAAGACCTACAAGCTGTACATCGGAGGGGCGTTCCCGCGCTCTGAGAGTGGGAGGTCCTACCCCGTGACCTCGCCCAAGGGCGAATTCCTCGCCAACGCCTCGCGGGCCTCGCGCAAAGACGCCCGCGACGCCGTGGTGGCCGCGCGCAAGGCATTCGCCGGCTGGTCGGGCGCCACCGCCTACAACCGGGGGCAGATCCTCTACCGGGTCGCCGAGATGCTGGAGGGGCGCCGCGCCCAGTTCGCCGAGGAGCTGGGCGGCGGCAAGAAGGCGGCACTGGAGGCGGTGGACGCCGCGGTGGACCGCCTGGTCTGGTACGCGGGGTGGTCCGACAAGATCGCCTCGGTGCACGGGGCCGCCAACCCGGTCGCCGGCCCGTACTTCAACCTGTCCTCGCCCGAGCCGACCGGCGTGGTCGCGATCGTCGCGCCCGCCGATCCGCTGCTCGGGCTCGTGTCGGTGGTCGCGCCGGTGATCGTCACCGGCAACACCTGCGTCGTGGTGGCCTCCGAGCCGTCGCCGCTGGCCTCGATCACCCTGGCCGAGGTGCTGGCCACCTCCGACCTGCCCGGCGGCGTCGTGAACGTCCTCACCGGACGGCAGGCCGAGCTCGCTCCCTGGCTGGCGGCGCACATGGACGTCAACGGGATCGACCTGACCGGGGTGACGGACGCCGACCTGGCGCTGAGGTGCGAGCAGGAGGCGGCGGAGAACCTCAAGCGCGTCCTGCGCCCGGTCCAGGAGGACTGGGCGGCCGATCCGAGGATCGGGCGGATGACGCGGTTCCTGGAGACCAAGACCGTCTGGCATCCGGTCGGGATCTGAGCTGGTTCAGGCAGGAATGTTGTGGTTCAGGCGGAGGAGGTGGCGCGGGTCCCACCGGGCTTTGAGCGCGGTCAGGCGCTCGTAGTCCTCCGGTTCGTACGCCTTGCGCACCTCCGCCGGCGTGGCGTTGTCGCCGTACAGGAAGTTGAGCACGCGCCCGCCGGTGGCCCACGGGGCCAGCGCCCGCGCGACCCGGTCGTGCGCCGGGCGCAGGGCGTTCGTGTCCGTGCCCGGAGACCGCGCCCACCTGAGGGGACGAGCCGGACAGCGGGGCCAGGCCGTGCCGGGCGGCCTCCTCGATGACGCGCTCCCACTTCGCGCCTGCCTCGACGCGGGCCGTGGCGGTGGCGGGGTCGACGCGGACCCCGTTCATCCGGCCGGTGGTGATCAGCAGGCCGCCCGACGCGGCGACGGGGAGGCCGTGGCCGGTGGCCTGGACGGCGACGGGCAGGTCGGCGGCGGCGCGGGCCACGGCCTGTCCGACGTCGTCGGGGCCGGTGGCGGGAACGATCAGGTCGGGCTCGTGCGCGGCGAGGAGCTGTTAGTTATAGCCGGGCGCTCTGACGAGCGGGTGGGCCGACTGGAGCTGGGCGGCCAGGCCGAGCAGATGGGGCTCACCGCCGGGCGGCGCGACGAGCTGGACGCCGATCGGCATCGCGCTGGAGTGGGTGGCGATGGGGACGGTGATCGCGGGCCAGCCGCACATGTTCCAGGGACTCGCGGCGGGGGCGAACCTGACGTTGGCCAGCGCGTTGCGGAGGAAGCCGCGCTCGCCCCAGCGCTCCGCCCTGGGCGGGATGGTGGCCAGGACGGACGTGATCAGCACGTCCGCGTCACCGAACCACTGGTCGGCCCCGTAGGCGCGCCAGCGCTCGCGGCCGCGTACGCCGTTCAGCTTCAGCGCGGCGAGCACCCGGCCCGCGCGGGCCAGCGACCGGGTGCGCCGCTCCAGGCTCCGCCGGTCCAGCCCCTCCGCCGCGGCGGCGGACCGGCACAGCCACGTGGCGATCGTGGCGTGGCCGAGCCAGGCGGGCAGCCTGCGGGTGTGCTCGACCACGGTGTGCCCGGCCACGCGCAACGTCTCCGCCGCCGCGCGCACCGCGGCCTGAAACTCCTTGTCCATGGGCAGGCCGACGGGCAGCGGCTGAGGGGCGTACGCCACCCGCAGGTCGAACGGCTCCGGGCTGTCCGGCGGCGGCTGCGGATCCCACACCTCGGCGTCGTCGGCCCAGACCGAGCGCAGCATGGGCGGTCGCGGATCGACCCTCCGGCCGGTGCGCCACGCCTCCGCCAGCGCCGGGTCGGCGGCCAGTACGGACAGCATCAGTGACAGGTCGGCCACGGTCGTGGTCAGCGGGCCGTTCTCGGTCAGCCCGTCCCAGTCGTCGGCCGGCCCGGGCACCAGGCCGGTGCCCGGCTTGATGGCCAGCACGCCGCAGGCCGCGGCCGGGATGCGCAACGAGCCCATGCCGTCGTTGCCGAGCGCGATCGGCACCATGCCGGCCGCCACGGCCGCGGCGCTGCCCGACGACGAGCCGCCGGAGGTGCGCGCCGGGTTCCAGGGGTTGCGGACGATGCCGTACGCGCTGTCGCCGAACGCGGTCAGCCCCAGCTCGGGCAGATTCGTCAGCCCGACGATCACCGCGCCCGCCGCGCGCAGCCGTGCCACCGTCACGTGGTCCTGCGGCGCGGGCGAGTCGGCGGTCCCGGCGGATCCGCCGCGGGTCGGCTCGCCCGCGACCTCCAGGTTGTCCTTGACGGCCACCGGCACTCCGGCGAGCGGCAGCTCCGCCAGGTCACGGCGTTTCTGCACGGCCTGGGCCTCCTCCACGGCCTGCTCCCTGACCCGTCGAAACGCTCCTACCCTGGGATCCCGCTCCGAGATGACGTGGAGATGCTCCTCGACGACGGTCGTGGCGGTGACCTCGCCGTGCCGGACGGCCGTGGCGATCTCGATGGCGGACCTTCCTGCCCACAACATGACTAGAGTCTGCAGGTTTTCCCTCTTCCTCGCGAGCACCTTTTTGGCTCCCCGCCGGCGTTCACCACCGGCTGGGTCGCCCGGTATGGCTCGCCTAGAAGATCACTGAAGATGTTGGGCTCTAGTCGTGCTGTGGACGAGGGGTCAGACTCGTCGATATGCAGGGCGAATGGAGTGGGGAACTGGTCGGCCCGGATGTGTGGCAGACCTGCCGTGAGCT
>NZ_VCJS01000180.1 GCF_005893125.1 Nonomuraea basaltis
GCAGCACCCACCCGCCCGTGGCCACGTCCCCGATGGACGGCTGCACGGCCGGGCCGGTGAAGCGCAGCAGCGCATCTGTGATCGGCCCGGTCGAGCCCGCGAGCGTGGTCACCGCCTGGGAGAGCTGGTTGGGCGCGCCCGCCCAGGTGGCTTCGCTCTCGTCCCGCCACAACGTGCCGGGCACCTCGACGACCGCTGTGATGCGGGCCGTCGCGGCGCCGGTGTTGATTTCCGGTTCGCTGTTGGCGGTGATCGTCACGTCGGCGACGCGGACGATGCTGCCTGCCTGGTACCGGAGCTTCATCAGCCGATGCCGCACACCCAGAAGCGCCGACAGCGCCTCCAGGTTGCGCTCCATCTGCTCATAGCCGCCGTCCACCCCCGAAGGGGTAGCCGAGCTGACCTTGAAGGCGAGGCCGAACGTCGTGGCCTCCAGGTCCAGCCCGACGACCGGGATGTCACCGTGCCGACCTGGCACGCTGACCTTCACGGCCCGCGCGCCAGGCAGCGGCCTGCGCTGTGTACCCCGCTTCAACCGCCAGCAGCCGGCCGGGTGGTCGAGCGGCACACCGTCGAGTGAGTAGCTCGGCACCTCAGATCACTCCCATCGCGCCCACGTACTGCAGGCTGCGGTTCACCGTTACCGACGTGGGTTCGGCCTGCGGGTAGTGGTTGGTCACGTTCACCACCGTCCGCGACAGAGCGCGGCCGCCGCCGAGCCCTTCCGGCACGGTCACACCGGGCACCGACAGGTCCGGCATCGCAGCAGTCTTCGCCGCGAGCGTGGCCACCTTCTTCAGCGAGGACACGACGAGCCCGGCGCTCTTGTCGAGGCCGAGCGACATGCCCTGCATCATGAAGCGGCCGATCTCGGCGAACACCTTGCTCGGCGACTTGATGCCGAGGGCGTCCTTGGCGCTCTTGACGATGTTGGCGAAGAAGCCGCGGACGTTGTTGTACAGGGTGCTGGCCATGGACTGGAGCTGGTTCCAGAAGCCGTTCACGACGTCCCGGGCGATTCCGGCCATGGTCGGGCCGATGCTCGACACAGCAGACTTGATCCGGCCTGGCAGTGCGGTGAACCAGCCGATCAGCTTCGTCCCGATCCACGTGCCGATGGCGTTGACCATGTCCGGGATGATGCTGTTGCCGACCAAGACGTTGTACATCCAGCGGAAGACGGCGACCCCGGCCTCGATGGCAGGCTTGATCTTCGCGACGATCTCGGCCACCTTGACACCGAGCTTGACAAGGGCGGCAGCCAGCAGGGTCACAATGGGGATTATCGGGATGATAGCGGGCAGAACGTCGCGAATCGCCATAGCTACCAAGTCGGTCAAAAGCGGCAGAACGGGCGTCACTGCACCAACTAGTTCCACAAAGGCAGGAACTAGCCCATTTAGGATCGAAGGGATCAGCTGCAAGATCGGTGGCAGCAGCGATTGCACTACCGCACCCAAAAGCTGACCGAACGCAGCATAAATGGGCTGCATCACCGGCCCGAGCTGGGCAAACGCGGACGAAATGGCCGCGAGAGCAGGCCGCAGGGCATCCGCTAGCGCGCTGATCACAGGACCGAGCGCAGCCGAGAGATTACTCAGAGCGATACCGAGTACCTGACCCAGGATGCCCGCCAGCTGCGCCACAATCGGCAGCAGAGGCGCGACAGCGGCCAGCGCCGCCGACAGTCCTTGACCAAGTGCAAGCAGCCCAGCCTGCAGCTCCGGCGACGCGAACGCCTTCGCGAGCATGCTCGCGACCATGGTCAGCCCAGGACCGAGCGCGGCCAGGGCCGGCCCGAGCGCGGACACCGCCGCGGCGATCCCAGGACCAAGCGCGGTCGCGATGGAGGCTATGTGCGGCGCTACCTGCGCGACCGCGCCACCAAGCGCCCGGAAGATCGGCATCAGGTTGCTGGCGACCTGCGACAACGCCTGAAAGACCGTGACCAAGATCTTCTGGCCCTCGGCACTCGCCAGGAACGCGTTCAGCTGATCAAGGATCTGGCCGATCACGCCCAGCGCGTTCGACCCGCCTGCCGACATCGCCGCGAAGACAGATCGGATGATCCCAACCACGTCACCGGCGACCTGGCCAAGCTGCCGGAACACCTCAAGCGCGCCCTGCATCCAGCTGAGAGCGGCACCGCTATTAGCAGCGTTAGAAAGAAATTCGCCGAACCTCTGCGCCGCCGCCGCGATGCCGGGAGCCAGTCCGGACGAGAACGATGCGCCGACCACGGCCAGATCGCGGAACCCAGCCAACAGCGGCTGGACCGCGGGCTGCATCGCCGCGACCGCCGATCGCAGCGAACCGAAGATCGACGACAGTGCGGACACCGTCGCCGACGAGGAGGCGAATCGCGCCACTTCCACACCGGCGAGACCGAACTCCCTGGCCACGCCCTGCATGCCAGACTGCAGCGGCCCGACCACGGCGGCCGCGACCGCCCTGATGTGGCCAGCCAGCGGCTGGAAAAAGGAGTCCTGGACGGCGCTCCTGAGCCCGTCGATCGCGGGCTTGACCGAGCGCAGTTCGCGCGCGGCCGCATGAGCTGCCGGGGACAGCCCGGCCAGGGACTCCTCGAACTTCTTTGGATCATCGCCCAAGGCCGCCGAGAAAGCCTCGCCCACGCCGAGCAGAGCCACCGTGAGAGTGACCAGCGCCGCCTGCCCGAGCGCGACCGCGCCCGGCAGAGCAGCGATGATGCCGCCGGCCGGGGCCAGCGCCGCGCCGAGGCCGATCGCGCCTTGCGCGGCCGCCGCCAGCGAGGCCGCCATGGAGGACGCCTTGAGCGCCGCAGCGGTGAACTGGACGCCCATCGACCCGGCCGACTTGGCGAGACCGCCCACGTCGATGTTGAGCTTCTTCGCGGCGTCCCGCATAAAGGTCATAAACCGGCGCACAGCCTGCGTGCCCCGGTCCTTCACGTTGATCTCAGCGAACAATTCGCCCACGTTCAGCGCCACCGGGTTTCACCTCCTATGGGTCTGGGATGGGGTGAAGCCACTGGGGAAGCTGGGCGAGGACGGACCACTCACCGCCGCCCTTCACCGGGGTCCAAGGCGCGGGCCAGGCGCGAGTCACACGTCAGCAGCCCGTGCAGCCGCGTCCGCAGCCACCGCCACGACCTGACGCGCAGCACGCCGGGCTCGCCGAGGTCGATGCCGAACATCTCGTGCAGGTCAGCCTCGACGAGCCCCCAACGCGTCAGGATGTCTTGCCACGAGACGGTGCGGCCTTTCGAGACCGAGAGGCCGTCGTCCGGGTCGTAGTAGTCGCGGACCCCCGAGACCGGGTCGACTTCGCCGCCGCCGCTGTCGCTCGACGAGTCGCCCGATTCGGGGCCGAGGCTTCCCCCGTCGTGCCGCCCGAGGCCCAGATCTTCGCGGCCGCGTCCTTACCGGCCGCGACCCACACCAGCGCAGTCGCGCCGACGTGCTGCACCTTCGGCCAGGACACGCCGTCGCTCAGCAGTTCGTCATAGACGGGCCCAAGGATCCGCTGGTAGAGGTCCTTCTCCTGGTCGTCGTTGAGCACGACGTCGGCCAGCTCGTTCAGCTTCGGGTCCGTGACCGCCTCGCCCTCCTGCGCTGCGAGGCTGGCGTGCATGAGCCGCTGGCACAACAGACCCACCTCGGCGTCCGGGGCGGGGATGACGTACATCCTCCCGCCCACCGGCAGCCGCAGGGAGTCGTCGAAAAACTCGTCGAGGTCCTGGAACTGGGTCACGGCGCCACCGGGTTCGTGATCTCCTCGGGGGCGCCCTGGCCGAGCAGCGTGAACGAGAACGGCTCCAGGTCCGTCACGCTGCCGCCCTTGACGAACTCGCTGACGGTGCAGACGCCCTCGTAGGCGTCGGGAGCGCCGTCCCTGCGGTACCACCTGACCTTGATGTTCGCGCCGAAGCCCACCTTCCGGGCGGCCTTGCGGATCGCCTCCTGGCCCGCGTCGGGAGTGAACACGACGTCGTCGGTCCGCTTGCGGCGGCCCTCGGCCTCGATCTGCCAGGTGCGGCTGGTCACGACGGAGGAGCCCCAGCCCTCTTCGTCGTCGAAGTCGCCGTCGTCCTCCGTGTTGTCGTCGGTCGTCTCCTGCCAGGACGTCAGGCCCTTGACCGGCGTCCAGACGGGGGCCTCGAAGTCGGGCCCGGTGTTGACGTCGAGCTTCCAGTCCTTCGCGAGAAGGGAACGCAGCCCCATGATCACTCCCTATGTGGGCATGGCGAATCCGATAGCTGAACCGCTATCGGCAAAGAAAGGTCACAAGCCGCGATGCGGCGACGGCCGATGAACCATCAGGTCGAAGGAGTCGGCCCGCTCCCAGCGGCCCGAGCTGTCGCGGCCGAGCGGCGCGATCAGCGTGCGGCGCGCGAGCAGCACGTGCACGCCCGTCGAAAGCGTCACGTTCGCCAGGCCATGAATCGCGTCGAAGGTGCCGTCCGCCAGGTCGTCCACGACCCGCGGGTCACTCTTGGCCCGGAACCGGACCTGCATCTGGACACTGGAGTCCGGCTGCTCGACGTCGTCGCCCGCCTGGCCCACGCCGTACACCTGCAGCGCGATAGCCGTGTCAGGTGACGTCGGCAGGCCGCCGATCGTCAGCGCGGTCTGGTCGTCGGCGTAGATGCCGTTCGGGTTCCACGTGGCCACGCCGGCCTCGCCGAGCAGGACCGCGAACCCGGTCAGCAGGTCACGAGTCCAGGTCACTTCAGCACCTGCCGCAGCTGCTTGGCGATCATCAGTTTGACCACCTCGGCCTCCTCGCGCACCGCCAACTCCAGGAACTTCGCGGAGCGGCCCGCCTTGTGCTGGTAGTCGAGGTTTTCGTGCTGCACGACGGCGTACGGCTGGTCATAGGAGACGATGCCGACCAGGTCAGCCTCGTCCACGACGGCCGTGCCCGAACGCTCCAGCGTGCCCTCGTCGTGCGGCACCCGCTGGTTGGACACCGCCAGCACGTGCTCCGTCGCGAGACGCAGACCACGCCCGGCCGCGCGCCGCAACTCGGCGGTCACCTCATCGGCGTTGACTCGCGCGTTGAACCTGGCGTTGGCCATCAGCGGCACACCACCTCAACGTGATCCGGCGTCGGCAGCCCGCCAGCGTCGCGGGAGAAGGATGTGATGACGGTGGTCTGCCGCCCGTTGACGGTGACCCTGCTCCCCTCCGGGCAGATCGTGCCCGGGGGGAAGAACACCGTGGTGTCGGAGACGACCTCGGCGCCCTGCGCGTCACGCACCAGGCGCCGCTCGTCGTCCACCAGGCAGCGGGACTCGAACGCCGGCCCGAACACCGGGCCGTACGCCCCGTCCCCCTGAAACGGCTCGATGGTCGCCTTGTGGCGCAGCAGCCATTCCGGCAGCATCACCACACGCCCCCGTCGAGGATGTAGCCGGGCAGCAGCCCGGCCCGCTGAAGGATCGACGAGGCGTCCGGGGAGTACCGCGCGGGCGGCGCATCTCCGGAGTTGCCTCGTTCGAGGCGGACCGAGCCGATCGACACCGACTTGAACGCGGCGGCCACGCCGAACTCGTCGCCGACAGCGATAGTCCACGCGGCCTGCGCGCACGTCGCCCGATTCATCGACTCGGCGTCCTCGGGCCGCGTCGGCATGCCCGCGTCGTCGGTCGGATAGATGCTGGCGAACAGCAGCTCGTCGATCCGCTCCGACGCGCGCTCCAGCCGCCGGTTGATGTCGTCGGGCGCGGTCGTGCCGGTATATGCCGTGAAGTCGGCAGCGGTCGCGTACGCCATGGCTACACCGGCAGTTCGAGTACCGCGACCGACAGCCCGGCCGGGTCGGAGTAGTCGATATAGACCTTGCCGTTGGGCTGCCGGTAGATCGCCCGGAACGCGGGGATCAGCACGTCACCCGTGTTCGCCGGGATGACGTAAGGCTTGTCTACGATGTCCTGGCCGTCCACGGTCGCCGGGATCTGCACCGTCACCGTGCGCGCGGAGGCGTTGGTGTTCTTCACCCGTAGCATCCGCCGGTCCGAGTGGACGAACATGTGCCCGTCCGCGATGGCCGGCGTCAGCGCGGCGGTCAGGTCCAGCCCCGCCCGAGGCACCGGGACGGCGTTCAGGTCAGTCCTCGCCATTGTCTTCCTCCCCGAACTCCTCGATGAGCGCGGCCTTCGACAGCGACTTGGCGTCGGTCTCCGACATGCCGCGAGAGGCCGCGTAGGCGACCCACGCGGCTTTGGTGTCGTTGTCGGACGGGCGGCCCGGCCCGGCCGAAGCCGGACCGGACTGCTCGTCGGCAGGGGCGGGCTCCGGCCCGCTGATGATCTGCCAGTTATCCAACATGTCCAGCCAGGGGTCACGGTCGGCGACCTCGACCACCTGGCCGGTGTTGGAGTTCTTGTAGACGAACGTCACGAGCCCTCCCAGTAGAGGCCGTGCGCGATCCGCTCAGCCGTACGCTCGGCCTCCGGCTTAGTGGCGAAGGCGGGCGTCTGGATGGTGGACAGGTAGTTGCCCTCGTAGCGGCTAACCTCGACGTACCACTGGCTGCCCGTGGTGGGCTTGATCGCGATGTTGGTGACCGTCGAGAGCGGAAAGATGACGTCGCCGAAACGTGCCCAGGTCACGTCTGCACCCCGTGGATGAGGACGGCGCGGTTGGGGTCGAGCGTCTTGACGCCGTAGAGGCAGTCCACCGAGACGATGTCCTGCTTCTTGCTGATGTCGTAGTCCATGACCACGCGGACGCCGAAGCCCTTGTAGCTCTCGACGGCCGCGTTGGCGGCGCCCTGCGGGAGGACCAAGGGCCTGGTCACGAGGGCGAACGCCGTCCTGTGAAAAGCCGCGCCGATCTCGGTGTTCGGCTGCCCGGACGCCGGCGGCGTGGTCGGGGCCTCGATGTTCTGCGTCTGGTAGGCGTCGAAACCAAAGACGCGCCTGCCCAGGTTGGCCTCGCGCAGACCGTCCGTGTCGCCACGCGTGTCGGCCTGGTGGAACAGCGGGTCCGACAGCCACTTCGCCTCGATCTCCGGGCCGATCACCAGGTGCCGGTCCGCCGCTGGGACGCTGCGCTGGTTCAGCACGCGCCTGGCGTCGATCGCCGTCTTCGGGTCGTCGTAGGGGTGGATCGCGTTGCCGGTCACGCCCGTGATGGGCGCGCCAGCCCTGCCAACGCGCTGGACGATGTCGTTGCGCAGGCTCAGGATGTCCTGGTCGATCTTCTGCGAGATCGCCTCCATCGCGGGGTTGAGCAGCTGCGTCCCGAAGTCCTCGATCTCCAAGGTCAACTCCTCGGCGGTCACGCTGAAGGAGACGTCGGCGAAGTGGTTCAGCGTGATCGGCACGCTGCCCTCGGACGCGTTCTGGATCTGGATGCCGCTGGCGCGGTTGAACTCGTTCGCCACGAACACCGCGGGCTTGCGCACGCTGATCGTGTCGCCGACGCGGCTCACGAATTCCTGCTCATAGTCGCGGTGGACGAGCTGCGCCATGACGCAGGTCTCGTACAGGGTCGCGAGCGCGGCCTTGGCGATGATCGACGGGGTCAGAAAGGTGTTAGCCATTCGGGCCTTTCACTCCTTAACAAGGGCCGATAGCGGACCCGCTATCGGCGACTAGGACGAGGCGCGCTTCTTACGCCTGGCGCGGAACTCGTCGATGGAGGGCTCGGAGCTGGGCGCACGTCCACCAGGCCCGCCGGTGAACTCGCCTCCCGAGCGCGCCGGCGGCCCCGCCTGGGTGGCCGCCTTAAACTTCGGGTTGTTCTCCACTGCCGTCTGGATCGTCTCCGTCAGCGTCGTGGAGAATTCCTCGGCGTCCGGGTCCAGGTCCCGGACGGCCTTCAGGAAGTTCCTGCTGTCGAGCAGGGCGTCAGGGTCCGCGCCGACCTTCTGACTGGCGCGGTGGACCGCGAGCTCGATCAGGGCGCGGCGGTGCCGCTCCTTCTCCGCGTCGCGCTCCTTGGCCGTGGTGTCACGCTCGGACGTCAGCGTCTCGATCACCTGCTGCGGGTCGATCGGCGACTCCTCCTCAGCCGCCAGGCCCAGAGCCTTGGCGATCTGCTGAGCGAAGTCGGTCTTGACCTGCTCGGTGATCTCGTCCTGCGACGGCCCCTGCTGGGCAGTCGCGTCGTCGGCGGCCTTCTGCGCGTCCTTCAGCTTGGACCGCCAGTCGGCCGCCTCCGCGCGCGTGTCCTTGATGAGCTTCTGCGCCCACGAAGGAAGCTGGTCCACGCGCTTGGCGTCGGGGTTCACCGCCGTGTCATCGGCCGCGGGCGGCTCGGGCGGCGTGACCTCGGCCTGCGCGGGAGGGTTCTGGTCCTCCTGCTGCGGCTGGGCTTCGCCGTCCTCCGGTGCGCCACCGGCGATCAGGTGAATCGGGCGGCCGTCCTTGCGGTAGCCGATCAGCGCGCCCGGCGTGGTCGGCAGGGTGTTTTCGAGCATGACGAGATCGCCCTCCTGGAGCGTGTTCGTCGGGACATTTGGAAGGACCCGCGCCAGGCGGGCCCAAGGAAGGGCGCCTACGCGCCCGAGCTGTGCCGCACGTACGTGCGCATCCACAGCAGCCGCAGCGCACGCTGCCGGTCATCGCCCTGCACCGGATACGGGCAGACGGTCACCGGCATGCCGCGCTCGCCAGCCAGACGGCCAAACGTCACGGCAGCCCTGCGGTCGGTCTCCGAGATGGTCATACGCCAAACTCCCTACCGGCGCCGCCCGCGCGGATCTGCACCCAGGTCACGCGTGCATACCTTCGGACATCGAAACGAGTTTCGGGACGATCGTGGGGAGTGGCTTGATCGTCTGAGCTGGGGAAGCGCGTGACGGGCCCCAGCGGCGCGGGGCGGAGCTCTCAACAGAACCTCAACAAATCCTCAACACGCTCCGGCCTACGATCCTCAGGTATCGCAACACCAGAGAGGAAGCATGAGATGACTGCCATCCGCACCACGTTCGTCACACTGGGGCTGGCGGGCACCGCCCTGGCCTGCGTCCTTGCCACAGCTCCCGCCGCCACGGCGAGCACCGCTGGCGGGCCGAACTGCACCCTGGGCACCTGGCAGGAGACCGGCCGTGTCACCAAGACGGGTTACGTCAGGAACAACTGTCCCTACTTCCGCAAGCTCAAGATCATTTGGGCGCGCGGGGGGGACGGCCCGTGCCAGTGGGTTCCGCCGCATGGCACGCTGTGGCACACGGTTCCGAGAGGGGTCCGTAAGTTCAACGGCGCTGCCCAGTGCTGAAGCGTGCGGCCGCCTTCCTATCGGACTCGCGTCCAAGCCACTGCGCCCGGAACGCCGTCAGCGTCAGCCGCGGGTTGTCCGCCCACCAACGCAGCAGCTCCTCGCTGGCGTACTTGAGCGCCCTCGATGCCGGTCCGGAGAACAGCGACCGCTCGTTGATCCCGGCCACTCGACCTTCGGCGTTCAACAGGAAACCGTTCGTCGCCTGCTCGGCCTGGTCGTACCACTGATCGAGCTGCTGGGCGTACAGGCGGCGCACCGTCTGGTCGATGTCCTCCCCCGGACGGCGCTCGGACTCCAGCAGCGCCCGCCGCTCCTGACGGTCCAGCTCCGCCGGGTCCAGCCCGTGAACCTCGGCGTACGCCTCCATGTAGGAGTAGCGGCCAGACGCGATCAGGTCCGAAATCTGCCTGTCGGCTTCGGTCTCCTCCTCGCGCCAGTTCCACGACCAGTCGTCGCGCGTCTGCCGCTCGATACGGTCCAGCTCCTCCAGCACCCGGACCATGCCGTCCTCGTCGCCCTGATACCGGAGCATCAGCGCCGTCACGTGGTCGTCCGTCAGGTCGCCCAAGTCGTCGATCTCCGACAGGGCGGCGATCGGGTCGTCCTGGGCGGCCGGACCAGACGCCTTCCGGGCCGTCTCGTCGGCCTCGTCGCGACGCTTCGTCTCCTTCTCAAGCCGGGCCAACGCCTGCTCGTCGTGACCGAACTTGCTGGCCAGGTCGGCGAGCTGCTTGTCGGTCAGCTTCGCTAGGTCCGCAGGCGGCGCGTCGGCCTTCTCCCGGTCGGTCTTGCGCCGCAGCCCCGTCGCCTTCGTCAGGTCCTTGAGCTGCTCCTGATAGTCGGCCGTCTTCGCGTCCGCCTTCGCGCGGGCGTCGTCGTCGATCGCGACCGCCGCGCGCCGCTTGTTCTCCCGGATCTTCCGCTCCAGGTAGCGCTGCCGCTGCGAGTCCTCATAGGTGGTCTTCGACTGCACGGCGGGCGCCGGCCTCGACACGCCCGGAAGGTAGGCGTTCAGGCTGTGCCCGCAGTTCGGGTGCAGCAGCCCCGCCAGCCGGGCCTCCGCGACCGTCCCCGCAACCTGCACGAACACCTGCACACCAGTCGCCGGATTCTCCTCCACACGCGTCCCGGCCGAACCCGACAGGGCCAGCACCTCGCCCTCCCAGCGGGCACACCGAGAGCACGTGAACGGCAGCCGCGACACGCTGACCAGGTTGATCCCCGCCTCACGCAGCGTGGACAGATGCCCGTCCACCGCCGCCCGAGCGGTCGCCGTCCGCATGGCCATCTCGACGTACTCGCGCATCCCCCACGTCCGTGGCGGATGCGACGAGTCGGTGAACCCCTTGATGCCGCCCTCCGTGAGCCGGTCGAGCGCCCGCTGCGCAGCCTCCCGCCGGGTCTCCGCACCGACAAGCACCCGGCCGGCCGTCTCAGCCACGACGTTCCGGTAGATGTCATCAACCGCCCGCAGCGCGCCCTCATGCACCGACGTGACCAAGTTGATCGCTTGCGCGGCCAGCTCAGCCACACCCTGACCGGCGCTGATGCCCCGCTTCGCGCCGAGATTCCGGGCGTCCTGCAACACCTTCGCCAGCCGCTTACGCAGCTTCGCGTCGTGGACCTGCAGCACCGCGCCGCGCACCGCAGCGTCCATACCTTCAGCCCACGTGTCCAGCACCGCCCGCTGTGCTGCCGCCTTCGCGGCCGCCTCCAGGCGGCGGACGATCGACTCCGCTTCCTTGCGGAGCTGTGCCACCTCGCCGAGCCGCTTGGCTGCCCAGTCCTGGCCGTCGTCGTTGTCGAGGTCCTTGCCGACCCGCGCCGCGATCCGCTCCAGCAGCGCCGTCTCCGCGTCGGCGTACATGGCGGCGACCTGCCGCGCCTGCTCCAGCCCGGCCTCGATCGCCCCGGCTGGAGTGATGGCCATCAGTCCTCGCCAGCGTCAGGGATGAACGTCTCGGTCAGCGTCGCCGGGTCTGGGACGTTCAGCCCGAGCTCGTCGCGGAGCCGCTTCTTCTCGGCGTCCACCTGCACGTCGTCCCAGTCGGGGTGCACCCACCGGATCTTCGTGTCGAGGCTGACGGCCTGCGCCCGGTTCAGCATGTCCAGGGTGCGGCCGATCGACTCGGGGTCGGGCATGACGCCGTCCGGCCACTCGACCATCGCGCGCTCGGCCACGACCTTCGTGCCGAACACGGCGTGATCGACGGCCAGCATCGCCTCCGACAGCCACGCAAGGCGCGGCGTCCAGTAGCCGATCTTCCGGCCGCGCGTGGAGTACGATCGATGCTTCTGCATGTGAATCTCGGTCGCGGTGCGGGCCTGCCCGTCGCCACCTTCGCCGAAGCTCTGCACGCTGTACCCGGCGCCGCGCACGATCTGCTCCACCAGGTGCTTCGACGTCTCGGCGTGCTCCTGCACGCGGATCTTGAACTGCGACAGGGTGATCATGTTGCTGGGGTTGGTCGGCGACGGCAGCATGCCGCCCAGCGCGCTGTAGATCTCCCGGTCCGGATCCCACGACGCGGCCTGCCCGCGGGCGCCGGTCGTCAGGTACACCTCCGGGACGATGATCCTGGCTTTGCCGAGCCGCAGGTCCCGCATCCACGACGTCCAGGTCTCGTCCAGGGCGTCCATCAGCGGCTCCACCCCGGCGTAGTCGCTCCGGCCGATCGCCGTGCCCCTGATCGTGCGGTGCGGCCGCATGTTCGGGACGTAGTCCACCAGTAGGCCACGCTCGTACCCGCTGTCGAACCCGCCGTCCTCGTCCACCAGGTTGGCGAACTCGGCCGTGGCCGGGTGTTCCTCCAGCGGCATTTGCATGCCCAGGTGGTCCTCGTCGCCCAGGTACAAGCCATGGAAGACGCGGCCCGCCTCGTGCTTCTCCAGGTGCCGCCAAACTTCGCCCGAACGGTCGTCCTCGTGCACGACCTTCCAGAACGTCACCGCCTTCAGCCGGCCGTTGTGGAACTCCGGCACTGCGGCGTCCGGCGGCAGCGCGTCCACCACCGGGTGGTCCGCCATCGTCGTGTCCCAGCCGACCCTCAAGTACACGCCGCCGTACGCGGCGGCCAGCTCGGCGGCCTCCAGCAGCGAGCCGTACACCCCGGCCTCGTGCATCACCGCGTCGAGCCGCTGCTGACTCTTCTTGCCCTTGACCTTGAGCGTCGGCGGTTCCGAGAACAGCAGATCAGCGCTGGTGGCGGCGATGTCGGCGGCCATCGGCACATGGAGCTTCGTCGCCCTGCTCTGCGCGGCCGGCGTCGGCGTCCCCCAGAAGTAGCGGACCATCCGGCCCAAGTAGCCGCCCGCACGGGAGATCGGACGGTCCCAACCCTTCGGGTCCATCCCCACCATCGGAGCCGACTTGTTGCCGCCGTACACGTCGGCCAATCGGTCCGGGTCGCCCGCGTACCAGGCGCCGTGCGTGTCGTAAAGCCGCATCTCCTGTCGGATCGCAGGCGGCGGCCACTCCTGATTACGCTCGGGAAGCGGCATCGGCCACCCTCCAATTCACGTTTGCTCGATCTCCGACAAGGCGGCGGCCAGCTGCGTCCAGCCCTCGGCGATGGAGACCTTGGCCTCAACCATCGCCGGATTGGGCTCGCGGTCGGCGCGCTCCAGCACCTCGGCGGCATGGGACGCGGCCTGTTGCCAGGTGATCGTCTGGTCGCTCATCCGCTGGCCATAGGCCAGTGCCAGGTGCCGGGCTCGGTGCCCAGCGGGACGTTGAACTCGTGGAATCCACCCAGCGCGCCAGGGGTGAACACCCACAGATGCACATGCAGCGGAGAGTCGAGCGGTGGGACTGCGCCCACCCGGACCCCCTCGGGGTCGAGGGTGTCCACGTCGGCGGTCACGATGGCCGCCCTGATCGCGTGCAGGCCTTGCTTGCCGCGGTAGCGGACGATCCGTCCGGTCGTCGGACGATGCATGAAGACTCCTTAGATGACGTCGATGAGGCCAGCGGGCAGCACCGGCTGCTCGACCGGTGCGGTCACGCGCACCCACGCCTGATAGCTGCCATCCGGCAGGGCAACGGTCCCGCCCGGGCCGACCAGAATCTGCGCGACCGCGCCGCGCTCGGTGAGCGAACCGGCCTTCCATTCGGCGTCGCGCCAATCGGACTCAACGGGTTCCACGCCGGGGGCAGTGAACGCAATCTCGACCTGCTCCGTGGCCGTCGCACCGCGTACGAAGTACGGAATCAATTCGCGGGACAGGCTAGAGATCTGCTCCACGGCGCTCTCCTCGTGTTCGTGACGCTGACCAGGTGCGGCGGGGCGGGTCCACGCTCCACCTGCGCTGGATAGGCTCTGCACCCCACGTTCTGCGCGGGACCTTCCACGCCGGTGAACGGCCCGCCGCTGTACAGCAGCGGAGTGATCGGCAACGCGGTGTCAGCCTCGACGACCATCACCAGGAAGCCACTGCTGATCTTCTCCACCGCGCTCGTCTCGACCGCCAGGCCCAGGCGACGCCGCTTGGCCCTTGTCAGCACGGCAGCCGAACTCGACTCGGCGGCAACGCCGAGCAGCCATCGATGGACGGGCCTGGCTGGCTGCACCACATCGGTGGTCGCCGCCATACCGACGTGGCGGACCTTCACTGCGGCCATCGGCATGGCCGTGTTGGTCTCGCTCGTCGTCCTGATGATCGGCCCCTGCTCGGCGCTGACCGGTTGCGCCGCATCATGCTCGACGGAGGCGCCGAGCCTGCGCGCGTGCGCCGGCGCGGCAGCGGCCGGGCCTGCGGTCTCCTGGACCTGTCGCAGGACGCGAAGCTTTTGCGGTCGCAGCGCGGTTGCGCCGCCGTCTTCTACCGCCGTGCCGATCTGGCGCACCCGTGCGGGCCGCGTGGTGAGCGCGGTCTCAACAGCCGTCACCGGCCCTACATGGCGGACCTTGCGCGCGGTGATCGGCAATGGGGTCCCGGTGTCGCCGCCGACCCCAAGCTGCGCAATGGTGATGGCCGGCCCCAGCTTGGCTGCGTCGATCGCGACGTCGTCGAGAATGAACCAGTTCGTCTGGGCCGTCCAAAGCCAGAAGTCGGCCTGCTGGGGCCTGCCGCCCGGCCACGCCGTGACCGGTGAGATCACGTAGTCGTTGTGGGTCAGCGAGTCCGGGCTCAGGTACGTCCACACCTCGACAGTGCCGCTGCTGGAGGCGTTGATCGTGTAGCGGAACTCGACCCGCGTCCACGTGTTCTTCGGGATGCTGACGCCGGTGAGCACAGTCTGGGTGCCCGTCACCAGATCGCCGACGCGCACGGCAATGCGCATGGTGGCGGGGTCCAGCCACGCCTTCGACACCGCCCCGGACGGGCCAACCAGCCCAAACAGGGCCTTGGCGGCTGGGAACGTGCCGGTGGGGTTGATGTAGAGACGAGCACAGACCACGTCCCCGGCCGGGGGCGTATACCTCCAGCTCAGCCGACCCTCGGCGTTCGAGCTTTGTTCGTAGGCAGCGAAGCCGCGGTTGCCCCGCCCTGGGTCGGTAAATACAGGGCGTCCGGCGACCTCGGTGAACGCCGTCCCACTCCCCCCGCCTGACGTGGAAGGAAGAATGTCACCAGACGAGAAACCACCATCGAAATGGCTCTTCGCAGGAAGCGCGACAGGCGTGATCGGCGAGGCGGACGAGTAGAACTCGACGTTGTCGATGAACGCCGCGTCCACGTTCTGCGGGTCGGCCGAAGAACCATCCTTGGTGTAGCGGAACGTCACGGTGGTGCCAGGCGTCACCGTGTATTCGGGAGACTGTGTCCACGAGCCGCCCGGGCCGGAGGCGGTGAACTGCTCCACTCCAGCAATCAGGAACCGGAAGAAGTCGAAGCCCGATTCCGAGCTGACCCGATACCAGAAGCGCAGTCGGTCACACCCATCCGGGACGATGACGTTCGCGCTGGTGGTGCCGTTGTCGCCGATGACCGCGCTGCGCAGAGACCAGGATCCGGCTTGGGCTGGGGTTGTCGAGGAGGTGCTGACACGGGTCCAATTGCCCGACCAGGTGAACGCGTAGGTGGTGTCCTCGAAGTCCTCGAAAGCCAGCGGCACCGACGCGCCGCCCCAGGTGATCGCAGGACCGCTCGCTGCCGTCGCACCGGTGTCTACCGACAACTCACGCCCGTTGCCGCTGTAGTCAGTTGACTCCGCGCGGTAGAAGGCGTAGGCGGCCCCGAGCCCTACCTTGCGTTGTGGCAGGTAGTCGCCGACCTCAGCCTGTACTTCGGTTTGGGTGAGGGCATCGGTCCACAACTTGAATGCGGCGATGCAGCCGTTCAGCCACAACCCGTCAATCGACACGCCAAGCCGAAGCAGCGTAGCCATCACTGTGGCCGCGTTCGTCCATGTGTCCACGTTGAACGAGGCTGTCCCAGCCGCGCGGCTCACCATGAACCCGCCGGTCGAGCTGACGCTGATCCCGACGAAGTACCAGACGCCGGGGGTAAAGGCTCTGCTGGCGACCTGTGTGCCGTTGATCAGCACGCGCATGGTGGTGCCGTCGGCGCCGGTGCGCAAGGTGAGCCAGGAACTGGTGCTGTTGGGATCGATCGTCCAGACCGGGGATTCCGCGTTCCGATCGACGCTGATCTTCACCCAACACGACACCGTCAACGCCGACCGCTGCCCCAAGCTGAGAGTCGCGATCTGGCCGTGGCTGGCGGCAGCGTAGCGGATCGCCACGCTACTGCGCCCGGAAGAAGCCCGCCGAGGCGATCTGCGCGACCACGTCGGTCCCGTCCGGCGTGATTGCGAAGTCGTGGCAGGTGAGCGGCACGATCTGAGAGTCAGGAGCCGCTGCGGACGGCCGGTAGCAGACCAGCAGCTTCGCCCACGGCCCCGTCGCGACCAGCACCTGCGTCCACGTCTGGTCAGGGATATCCACGTCGGTGCGATCGTTGGCATCGTCGGGCACCGCGGCGACCAGATCGACGGCCACCAGCACTTTACGCGCGTACCCGTTGCCGACAGGCACCTCGTTGGTGGTGCCCGACACCACGTCGGCGAGCGTGTCCTTGTCCTTCAAGACGGCGTCGCCCTCCAAACCGCTGGCGGCCAAGGCCACGACGAGCAGAGCACACCCGGACGGATCGTTGGCCCTGACACGGTTGTGCAGCTCGACGACGCGGCCCAGGGCGATGTTGAACGTGAAGTCGGCCACGAGGCCCTCCCTCAGGTTGGGATGATTAAGGTCCAGCAGTGCGTCCCGGCCTCCACGCTGCCCCTCAACAGCTGGGAGGCCGGGACGCATCGGGGCTCGACGCACGCGGGTGGGGCGTGCGGAGCGGGCGCACCCCTCAGCCCGCCACAGATTGGGGGTGCGCGTTCATGGGGTCAGAAGACCGGCTGCAGCAGTGGAAGCCAGGCCGCCTGCGTGGTGTGCAGGGCATACCTCGCGGCGTCCAAAGCGTGATCGTCCACTTTCACGGGGACGTCGTCGCCGCGTTCGGCCTTCTTGTCGTCCCACGCATAGCTGCCGACCTCGTCGAGGAACCCGCTAACGGACCGGTGGACTCGCAGGTGGTCAGCCCCCAGTAGGTTGCTGACGGTGCGGATGCCGTCGTTGACGGCGTTGACGCCCATCGTCGGGGCGAACCCGTCGTGGCTGAGCTGGGTGATGAAGCTCGCGGCGGACGGGTCCACGATCACCCACTGCGGCCGCACACCGCTGGTGCCCGGCCCGTACGTGTCCGGGATGGTGTCCAGCCACGTGGTGAGCTTCTGCGAGTACTCTGCGTCGGTGAGCTGCCGTCGCTCCTTGCGGGAGTCCCACCGGAACTCCGACGCGAGGTACAGGCGGCGCTGCCCCTTGTCGTCCGGCGTGGAGACGCCGACGAGGATCGCGTCGAACGGGTTGACGGTGCCGTAGTCAACCCCCACCGTCAGCCACCGCTCCATCAGCGGCAGCTCGTCCACGACGTGCCGGTCAGGGTCGAACATGTCGTAAATGGCACCCTCTGCCATGACCCACAGGCCCTGGACGAACCTCTTGTACCAAAGGCCCGTGTACTCGGCCTTCAGCGCCCGCACATAGTCCGGGTCCAACGCCTTGTTGTCGTCCAAGGTGAAGTGCCAGTGCCGCAGATCCAGCTCATGCCGCCGATCGAGAAACTGCCGCTTCAGCCAATGGTTAGGCGCGTCGGGATTCGTGGTCGCGAACAGCTTGGCGCCCTTGACGGAGAGCCGGGCGAGCAGCTGGTCCCAGAACTCCCTTTCGATCAGCGTCGCCTCGTCCACGTACGCCCCGGCACAGGTCATGCCTCGCAACCTGTTCTCCGACCGGGCGTCGTTCGACGAGATGATCTCGACCCGGCGGCCCAGGATGTTCGCGGTCGGGGCGCCGCGGGTGTAGATGATGCGGCGCGCGATCGGCCCGGTGATGGCCGGATCCGTTAGCACGTCGAAGACGTTTCTCGCGATGGTGTCGCTCGTTTTGCCGACGATGACCAGGGAGCCGCCGCGGGGCGCGTTCGCGACGTAGATGATCCAGCGAAAGAGCGACGCGATGGTCTTGCCCGACCGGATTGCGCCCGACCAGATGTTCAGCCGGGCCGTGGACTCCGCAATGCTGCGCTCCTGCTTGGGCGACAGCGTGAGCGGGCTCGGCGCCGGCATGCTCACAGGTCATCCCCCGACTCGATCTCGCCGAGGACTTCGACCTCAAGGATCGTGTCCGTGTCGGGGTCGGGTACGGCGTGCCGCTGCTGGAGCTGGATCAGCAGGTTGCCCAACAGCGACGCCATGTCGCCGTCCGCGACGCCCTGGCGGTTGATCAGGTCCAGGCCCAGCAGCGACGCGCGCCGGTTGATGCACTTCAGCGCGGTCTCAGCGGCGTTGACCTCGCCCTTGATGACCTTCGGCCACAAGCTGGCCATGATGCGGTCGAGGCGGTCGATCTCCAGCTTGAGCAGCTGCTCCGACGCCATCTGCTCCTGCTTGGCGGCCTTCTGCAGCGCCCGGTCGATATCCTTCGACACCGACGCAGCGCCCGAGTAGCCCAACCGGTCGGCGATGACCGTAGGTGACACCCCGGCGATCCGCATCTGCACCGCCTGGTAGCGGCGCTGGGAGATCTCGACCTGGCGAGCCTTGCTGACAACCATGAGGGGACTCCCGGTCTAGAAATTGGCGTAGGCCCGCAGCGCGGCCAAGACGATCTGCGCGGTGCTGGCGTTGCCGTCGCGGGCTCGGATACGGCCGAGCAGCGCGTTCACCTCGTCGTGCTCGGCAGCGGTCAACGTGATGAGCAGGTCAGCCGTCAGGCCGGCCTTCGGGCGGGGCGGCGGCGCGTCGTCCTCGTCTGCGCCGTCGTCGTCCAGGTCGTCCTCGTCGTCGTCGAGGTCGATGCGCGGCCGCGACCGCTGCTCCCGCCCGTCGTCGTCCTCGTCGTCGCCGGTCGCCGCGGCGTACCTCCGGCCGGCCGGGACGTCCTCGACGATTGCGATACCGCTATCGAGGTCGGCGAGGAGATCGTTCAGGTCGTCGTCGGACCAGCCGGTGCCGTCGAGGTCGTCGAGGCCGCGTAGCAGCTCGGCAAGCACCTGGTCGTCGTAGCCCCCGAACTCGGCGGTCCGGTTGTCTGCGAGCATGATCCTCGTGGCGGTGGCGTCGTCAACGTCGATGATTAGGGCGGGGACCTCGGCCAGGCCGTTGGCCTTCGCGCCGCGCCAGCGGTGCTCACCGGCGATGATCCGCATCCGCGACTTCTGGACCAGGACTGTGCCGTAGAAGCCGTTCTTCTCGATCGACTTGGCGATCACGTCCACGTCGCCCTGGTGGGGGTTGTCTGGGTGCGGCTCCAGGTCTCCGACCGGGACCATGCGATAGGTCTGGGACACGATGCCGGGCACGGACAACGTCACCCGTCTTCCTTGGTTCGCGGCCGGTAGCCGTGCCGGGTACGCATCTGCGACATCTTCGCGCCGAGCGCGATGAGCGCTGCGGTCTGCCACGTGCCTTCCTGGACTGCCTCGTCGTCCACTCGGACGCACCAGGAGTCGATCGAGCGGCCCTCCCTGTACGGGATACCGGGGGTCGCCGTCCACTGCACCGACCACGACAGGCGGTCACGCCATCGCAGACGTGGCCGGCCCAGCCGCTCCCGCCGCAGCAGCAGACGCACCTCGTACTGGTCGCCCTCGGGCAACCGCACCAAGCCCACCTGCTCGTCGCCGACCGGCTCGTAGCTGTACCGCTTGGGCCCGAACAGCTTCTCCATCAGGTCGAAGCTGAAATAGCCCTGCTGCCAGCGGGGGTCGGTACTCAACCATGAGTTGCAGCGGCCCCAGATCGCCCACCGGAATTGCCAGTCCACGACGGCCAGGCGGAACTCCCGCGAGTCGTACCCGTTCGGGTTGAACCGGCGCTGCACCCACGTGCCGAACTGCTCGGTGTGCACGTAGATGGCCAGCAGTCGGCCGAGCCGCAGGTGCATGTCCAGCATGTGCTCGCTGCCGCAGTTGCCGACCTCGAACCCGATAGAGAAGCCGGGTAGAGCGCGACTACCGACGACGACCTGTCCGCCGAAGCCGCCCCGCGGGCTCTCCGGCCACGGGCCGGGCTTCCCCTTGTCGTCCTCGTGAACCGGCGGCGTGCGCAGCCCGAGCAGCGCCATCCAGGCATCGGCCGCCGCCACCCGGGTCAGAGGGATCCACGGCCCGGTGTACGGGTCGCCCACCTGGTACTTCTCCGGGTCGAGCGAGCCCTGCGGGCTTGGCCGGACCCCGCACCGGTCGCAGACAACCCAGCGCGCCGCGTGCAGGCCGGCCTCGCGCGGGCCGAACCCGTCCACGACTGGCCGGTGTCCGCGCAAGCGGCAGAAAAGCATGAGTCGGGGCAGGTCCGACAGCCACCACCCGCGATCAACGAGCGATGAGCCGCTGTCCTCTGCCTTGTAGTTGACGGTGTGCCATCGCATGGCCGTGACCTCCGAGGGGTGAGGGGATACCCGGTCGCGCCAGGACGGGCGGGCCGGGAGACTGTGCGCGTGAGCGAACTGGACGACATCGCGCGCCGCCTCGACGCCGTGGCGGGCATCGACTGGACGGTGAAGCGGCAGGACCGCGAGGAGTACTACGGCGACTGGGTCCACGTCGGGCCGATCATGATGGCGTCCATCGACCCGGATGAGAAGCCGTGGCTGCGCTACCCGAGGTCGTGGCCGCTGCAGCGGCGCCGCGAATACCAGGAGCGGATCAGCGCCGAGCGCGCCGAGGAGGATGCTGTGGTGGAGTTCGTGCGGCACGCGGCCGCCGACATCGCCTACCTGTTGACCCAGATCGACTCGACCGCCATGGCGCGCACGTCCGACGACGCCTGACGCACCCGGTAGTCGATGCGGCGCCACCCCGACAGCAGCTCGTCGTACAGCTCCGACCGGTAGCCCGACAGGACGACCGCGCCCCGGCAGGAGTTCAGCAGCTCCAGCAGGGGGCGGTGCTGGTCGTCGGCGTCCATCTCCTTGACGTACCGGCCCGACCCGGCCGCGTTCCGCG
Organism: Nonomuraea basaltis; assembly: GCF_005893125.1. GTDB lineage: Bacteria > Actinomycetota > Actinomycetes > Streptosporangiales > Streptosporangiaceae > Nonomuraea > Nonomuraea basaltis. Next base: position 20,712 of record NZ_VCJS01000180.1, read on the forward strand.
TCGATCGGAGGTACGGCGGGTCCAGGTAGAACGCCGTGTCCGGCGAGTCCATCCGCCCGATGAGCTCCAGGGCGTCGCACTGCTCGATGAACGCTTCCCGCAGCCGGGCCGCGTGCCAGCGCAGCGCAGCGCCCATCCGCTTCGCGGTCATCGGGTTGTTGACCCGGGTCCGCGACGTCGGCCGCCGCCACGACGCGCCGGCCTCACCGGAGCGGGACTGCGTGCACTGGACCCACCAGCGGCGCGCCCGCTCCAGGTCGGTCGCGGTGATGTCGCCGAGCTTCGCCGCGGTGTGTTCGGCGCGGGCGTACGGGGTGAGTTGGATGGCTCGCTGCAGCTCGCGCGGCCGGTCGCGGAGGGTCCGCATGAACGCGACGAGGTCGCCGTTGATGTCGTTGATCGTTTCGATCTTCGCGGGGTCCTTGGCGAAGAACACGGCGGCGGACCCGGCGAACGGTTCGCAGTACACCTCGTGCTTGGGCAGCAGCGAGGCGAGGAACGGAGCGAGCTTGCCCTTGGCGCCGTAATACTGGAACGGAGGGCGCAGCGCCACGGAACCCTCCTAGCAATGGTGACGGAGTGGATGGTTCGATGAGGCGTGCGAACGGGCCTTGTGTCCCCGTCTGTGACTGACGTAACAATGTGAACCTTTACTCACCGCAAGCATCGCTCTGTGCGCATTCCTACGCAGAAGCAACACGATCGTCTGCCGAATCATGGAGCACAACGCGAGGAAGGCTCGTCTTAGCCCTGCTCGTGGAACTCCATCCGATTCGCGTAAAGGAAACGCACATGAACACCCTCAAGCACGGCACACTGCGCATGATTCTTCTCGGCGGACTGGTCGCCGCCGCCCTGGCCGCGGCCCCCGGCGTCGGCCAGGCAGCCGCGCCGCCGGTCGGTGGCAGCGTCGGAGTTGTGGGCAACAAGGTCCTCTATGAAGGAGCCGGCAGCGCACACAACAGCATCGAAGTGATGCGCGGCACCAACGGCATCCTCGTGATGGAAAACAACCCTAACCTCACGCTCGCCATGGGGTCCGGCTGCGCCCGAATCAACGACTACCTCGTGAACTGCCCAGTCATGGGTGCACTGGAAGTCAACCTCGGCGACGGCAACGATACCTTCACCGTCGGCGGCCCGCAGGCCCTTTTCATGCCCATCACCGTCAACGGCGGCAGAGGCGACGACCGCTACCAGGGCGGCCGCGACCCGGGCCCCTCCCGTGTCACCTTCATTGGCGGTGCCAACTTCGACACCGCCGACTACTCCCGCGCCACCAGCCGGGTGCTGGTCGACCTGGGCACCCAGGCCGGTAACGACGCCGATGACGGCCGTCCGGCCAACGTCGACGCCGACAATATCCACAGCGATGTGGAAGGCCTGATCGGCAGTGACTTCGACGACTCCCTGCGCGGCAACGAGGCAGATAACCAGATCCTGGGCGGCAAGGGCCGTGACGCCCTGCGCGGTGGCCCCGGCGACGACACTCTCTTCGCTCATGTCACTGGACCGCCCCCGAACTACATCGTGACCCCTGAGGCCGACAGCAACGACCTTAGCTGCGGCACCGGCACCGACCGCATCTACGTCGACTCGGCCGACCCCGCCGCGAGTGAGTGCGAGGACAGGGTCCCCGTGTAAGCGAGGCGGCGGGTCGGCTCAGAAGGAGCGGTGAGCAACGAGAGCCGGTGACTTGTTCGCCACAGGTCACCGGCTCTCGCGTTTTGTCGTTATGTCGGTTGACCTGCAAAAACGTCTCAGATCGACGCTAACAAGATCAACATTCGGACCTATCCAATGACATTCGGACCGTCGTGATCACGCCCCAACATTGAGCTGGGGCGCGTGAATCTCACGTGACCGGTGTTCCGAATGTCCACCAACGCGACGAACGCGACGATTCACCACACCCGGGCAAGCCGGTACTGCTCCACATCCTCGGCGTGCTCCACCGAGAACCGGCACCCGCCGCACACCGCCCGAGCAGTCCACGTGCCCAGGTTGATCGCGCCGCAGTGGTGCATCCACGCCGACTTGTCCAACGCGCTCGACCTAGACCTAGGGCACGCCGACCTCCTACTCCAACACCGACGCCACCAGCTGCGACGTGTCCTTCTCCAGACGATCCCGGCTGTGCACGTAGATCTCCGTCGTAGACACGTCAGCATGCCCCAGGTCGAGCTGAATCTCCCGCATCGTCGCCCCAGCCTCCTCGGCCAGCGACGCGTAAGTGTGACGCAGCGCATGCGGCGACACCTTCGACTCGATGCCCGCCTGCCGGGCAATGCGCTGCACCAGCTCGAACGCCTTCGACCTGTCCCACGGCCGGCCCGACGAGGTCGCCAGCAGCGGGCCCCGAAGGTCACGCAGTTCCACTCCCTCGAGGCGCGCCCGCTCCGACAGGTAGACGTCCAGCGCGTGCGTCGTCTCCACCGGCAACCGCCGGATCAGCGGCTTCTTGCCCTTCGCGGTGACGCGCAGCGTCCGATACCCGCGCGCGAAGCCCAGGTCGTCGATCTGCGCGTCCACCACCTCCGAGACGCGGACACCCACCTGCAGCAGCAGCCGTACCAGCGCCGCGGTGCGCAGCCGCTCCCGGCCGCGGTCGGCGTCGGCCGCGCGTAGCAACGCCTGGGCCTCCGCCTTGGTCAGGGCGATGGTCTCGGAGTGCTTGCGCGGGATCTTCGGCCGCTTCGTCTTCTTAAAGCGGTTCGCCTCGATCGCCTCAGCCTCGTGCAGGTAGTCGTACCAGGACGACACCGACGACAGCACCTGAGCGACCGTCTTCGGCTTCGGCGGCCGACGTGCCGTCTCCACGAACCAGCGGGAGAACACGTCGCCATGCGGCTTGCGCGCCTCCAGCGGGTCCAGGCCCGACTGGGCGCAGAAGTCGAACCAGCGACGGATGTTCCGCTCGTACGCCTCCCGCGTGTTCGCGCCGTACGACCACAGCCACGCCCGGGTTAGGTCGAGCACCAGCGGCGGCAGGTCGAAAGGCAGCGAAAGACGGCCATCCTGCTCAACGATGGCCAGCTCAGCGGTCACTCACTCACCGCCACGGCTGTGCGGGGTGTCGCGGACGACGAGCCCTGATCATCAGGCCACCCTCCGGAAGACGACGGTGGCGCGGTAGCGGCCGTCGCCTTCCACGTCCGGCTCGGCTTCGGCGCTGACAACGTCCAGCTCGGTACCGGGACCGAAAAAGCTGAGCGCCCGCGCCACGGCATGCTCTCTGATCTCGTCTGGTGTCGCCTCGCTTACGGTGACGCGCAGGGTAAGCGGGAACGATCTCACGCTCATGATGATCTTCTTTCGCAGAAGGCTGATCATTCTCGAGCGTAACACGTGAAAGGGAACATAACTTGGATTATGTTCCTGTCTAAGCGATCATTAACGAGTGCGGAACGGAACGTTCGCTACCGCTAATTTCCGTTCCGGTGCTCCTCACGCTTGATCAGTCGCATCTGCTGCGTCGAACCACACGAACCCGCTGTAATTGGCCAATGAAGCGAATCCTGCTCCTGTTGATAGGCAGCGCGCTAACCATCACGATCGGCGCATCCTTAGTCTGGTTTCGTTATGAACCGCGTTCGGTCATTGACTCCGTCGATGTCGTCTCCTTGATCGTCAGCGCCGTCCCGTTACTGATTGCCCTCTGGGCCTCCTGGCGGTCAAGAACCAAGGCCCACAGGGCGCTCTCCGAAGCCGAGGAAGACCCGAAGGAAGTCCTCCAACGCCGGGTCGAACGAGTGAATCAAGCTGTGGCCACAGCCGCCAGTGAGATGCAGGCACTCCAACGCGACCTTGAAGCGCAGCAGGCCGCCAGCGCCGCACTGATCGCGCAGGCCGAGGAGCAGCAGCGTCTTCTGGAGATCAACCAGGAGCAGGCCGAGAAGATCCGCCACATCCTCGTCGGGGAGACGAAGGCCACCATCCGCGCCGAGGGCCGCAAGCAGTGGCTATTCTTCGGGCTCGGTGTCCTGGCGTCGATCCCGGTCGGTGTGGCCATCAACATCTTCGTGCCCTGACGAGTTTCGGCGACACCCCGACAGCTAGTCCGTCGCTGCGGAGGTCGCGCAGGCCGACCGCCGGTTGCCGCCCCGCGGCCGCAGCGTCACCTGCTTCTCCTCCAGGAGTCGGTGCACGAACCCGTACGAACGGCCGATCGACTCAGCGATGCCACGGACCGACTCGCCGGCGGCGTACCGGCGGACCACCTCCGCAGACAGCTGGGCCCGCTCCAGGCCGACAATGCGGACGTTCTTCCGAACCTTCACGAGGGGAACTCCTTCACTTCATGCCGCTCGGGCAAGACGGGCGCGAAGCTCATCACGAGCTTCCGGGGTTGAGGGGACCGGATCGCCGCGCCAAATGCAGCCCTCGATCGTCGCCAAGTCGGCGAAGTCGTACACAACCTCACGACCCGCTCGGCCGAGGACACGCGCCGAGTAGCGTCGCGCCCACTGCCGGATCGTCACCGACTCCCGGCCCAGCCGAGCAGCAGCAGTCTTCGCCGTCACCGGGGACACGAACACCCCCCGTGACAACGAAAAACCCCCGGACCAGCAAACCGGTCCGAGGGCACACGTCTCTCCGTCGCCCGGAAGTGTTACACACCAACCAGCCCCATGCCAAGCCAACAGCGGAACCGCAATCAGCGCGGCGCCTCCGACTCGACCAGCGCCGACGCCTCCGACTCCGAAACGTGCGTCCCGCACGCGGCACACACGTAGAAGCCCGCCTTCACGTCCCAGCGGAGATTCCGGTCACCACACCGGCACCGGGCCGGCGTCCACGCAGGCGGCTCATCCCCCACCACCCGCTCGAGCACCATCCGCCACGACAAGGCGAAATCCACCAGGCCCACCAGGTCCTCGTGCGCCAACACCGAGTCGAGACGCTCCACCAGCCACGCCACCCCCCGCGACCGAGCAACCGCCGACCTCGCACCTACCAGACGCCCCGCCCCGCCCAGCAGCTCCCGCGC
>NZ_VCJS01000181.1 GCF_005893125.1 Nonomuraea basaltis
GATGGGTATAAGAGACCGGTTGCGGGGCGGGGCCGAAGTGTTGCGGCATCGAGTTGACGAGGTCGATCACTTCGGGTTCGCGGGTGCGCAGGAGTCCGGCGAGGGGTTCGAGGTCGAGCGGCCCCGTCAGGCGCAGCAGTCCGCCGGAGGCGCTGATGTGGCCGCCTTGGTGGACGTACAGGGCGAGCAGGTTGATGGTGTCCCACTGGCCTCTCTCCCACGGCTGCGGCCCTTCCTGGGCTGCTGCGCTGACGGCGGCCTGCATGGGTGTGCGGAGTTGTCTGATGGTGGTGGTGGCGTTGGCGAGGCCGCGGCCTATCGCCCTGTTGGGCATGTACCTGGTTTCGCCGGTCTCTGGGTTGGTGATTTTCCAGCGGTCGCCGAGGTCTTGGCAGATCAGTCCGGCGCGGCGGGCCTGCTTGATCAGCTTGTTGACGTCTTTGACGCTCACGCTGGCCTCCGCCACACCTTGATCCCGGCGTGCTCGGCGAACGCGGCTGCCCCGGCGGAGCCGGTGGAGCCGTCGCGCAGGTGCGCGAGCATGCCGACCCGGCCGCCGCGCCCGAGGGCGAGTCCGATCATGAAGCCGTTGCGGTACGGGCCGGCGGCTTTCTCCAGTTCGGGGATGCGCCAGGGCGCCGGGAAGTATTCGGCGGTCACATCAGCCGAGGTGGCCGCGAACTCGTGGGCGTGCCGGTCGCCGCCGCGCGGCTGGTCGGTCTCGGTGTTGTAGCCGATGAGCAGGTGGAACGAGGCTTCCCGGGTCTGGATGGCGGTCAGGTCGTGGTGGACTCGTTGCCGGTCGGCTTCGCGGCTGCCGGTGTAGACGATGGTGAGCCGGTCGTGGCCGGACCAGTAGTCCATCTCGGCGGCGAAGTTCGCCATGACGTGCGTGGCGAGGTCGGGGTTGATCGGGTAGTCGCCGAGGATGCGTTCGAGGATGGCTTCGAGCTGCTGCTTCTGCTCGGTCGTCAGGGTGCTCATCCGCGCGTCTTGCCCTTGCGGTCGAGTTCCTGGAGGTATCGCCCGACTTGCCGATTCCATTGGGCGTCGGCGAGCGCGTGGTGCGAGGTGGTCGTCTGCCTCGGCAGTTGGGGCTCGCCGAGTCGGACATGGTCTTGCTTCAGGTCGCAGGTGAACATGGGGATGCCCTTGGGGAGCTTGATCATGGGCCCCCAGAGCTGGGCGAGCGCCACATGGTCGTAGGCCGCGTACCAGGCGCACAGCTCGGGATGCGGGATGTCCAGAATGAACTGCCGAACCTCGTTGGCGATGACCCAGCGCGGTTTGACGGCGGCGTGGCCAAGATCGATGGTGAACGTGGAACCGCTGCCGAAGGGCAGCTTTCGCACCTCACCCGCCAAGGGGAGGTACGGAACGACGTTGTCGCACAGCCACCTGTGGTGGGCGATCTCGTCCCAGGGCGCGTCGCTGGCGACGGCGTAGTATTCCGGGCCGTCATCGGACACCAGGCCTATAGAGATCAGCTCGATCTCCCGGCCTGTGTCGAGGAACTCGGTGTCGTAGTAGATGCGCGTCACTGTGTGGTCCTTCCGTAGATGCGTCGGGGTCCGTTGTGGCCTACGTGCCAGTAGTCGCCGCACTGGTAGGCGCGGACGTTCTGGCCTTGGAAAAGGAAGCGGGCGGCCCTGCGCGCGATGCGGCGGCTAACGTAGCGGCGTTTGCCGCAGGTGTCGCAGGCGCCGACGTGCCACTCGGAGGGGAAGCGAGTCGTCACCGGCGCTACGCCGCCGTTCGACCACCTCTTGCCGGTCACGAGAGTGTCCGCAGGGCCATGACGAGGTAGCGGAACGTGGACTCCTCGCCGTCGCCGACTGTGTCGAGCAGCAGTGCGGGCTTGGCCGGTTTCGTCATGCCCATGCGGGCGGTCGGAGTGGCGATGGTGTTGAGGCCGTCGAGCAGGTAGTTCGGTTGAAACGCGATGGAGATGTCGTCGCCTTCGAGTTTGGCGTCGACGAATTCGCTGGCCTTGCCGGTGTCGCCGTCGCCTGCGGAGACCATGACTCCCATCGCCGTGAAGGCCAGGTGGACGGGGCCGCTCCTGTAGGCGACGAGGGCGACCCGCTTGATCGCGGCGACGAGCGGCTTGATCGTGAGGGTCGCCCAGGTCGTGTAGTCGTCGGCTTTGACGCGTGCGCGGTAGTCGATGAACTGGTCGTCGAGCAGCCGCAGAGTGACGGTGCGTTCGTCGTTGCTGATGGCGAGCACGCCCTTAGCGGGGTCGCGGCCGAGCGTCAGGAGGCAGGCGGGGAACGTCTTGAGTACGCCGAGCAGTTCCCGAGCAGGAGCGTTGACGCCAGCATTGATGCTTACTTCAGCAGGCTGCCACGTGAATTGGCGCATGGCGATGCGGTAGCGGTCGGTGGCGGCAGTCGTCATCGTGTCGCCGTCGAGGTCGAGCCGGGCGGCTTGCAGCATCGGCAAGGTATCGTCCTTGCTTGCGGATGGCGCGACCTGGGCGACGGCTGCTTTGAACACGGCGGCTTCGACGGCGCCGATCGCTGGGGGCGTCTCGGGCAGGGCGGGGTAGTCGGCGGCGGGCATGAGCAGCAGAGTGAATTCCGCTTTGTCGCAGGTCAGGGTGACGTCGGCGTCGCTGGCTGCCAGCTCGACATCCTTGCCGGGCAGTTTAGCGACGATCTCGGCCAGCAACCGGCCCGGCACGAGGATGGTGCCGGGTTCCGCGACTTGCGCGGTGATGGTGGCGGTGGCCGATTGCTCGTAGTCGAACGCGGACACGGTGAGCTTGTTGTCGTCCGCACCGAGCAGGAGCCCGGTCAGCACGGGCACGGCGGGCCGCTTGGGGATGGCGCGGGCCGCCCACGTGATGGTCTCGGCGAGGGTCTTGGTCGGGATGGTGAGCTTCACAGAAGCGCTCCTTGTCCTGGGGCCCGGGTGGGGACGGCAGATCGTGGTTTGGGCGGGATGAGTTGCACGCTGGGGGTGCACTGGTGCTCGTCCTGCCACCGTTTGGCGTCCTCTTCGGTGAAGGGGCGCGGCTCGTCGTCGTCTTCGTCGGCGTATTCGCCGCAGGTTTCGCAGTAGGCGTCCCATTCGGGGTAGCCGTACCGCTTCAGGCATGATCGGCAGACGTCGCCGTTGCGCGGACCAAGCCAGCCAGCCCCCTCTTGCGGCTCGCTTCCCCAGCGCAGCAGGTCCTCGCAGTCCGGGTAGAGGTGCCCGAGATGTCCAGCCGGATACCACGGCCTGATCCAGTCGATGACCGCCGTCACGCGGCGCTCCCGGTGACTGCTCCGGCCTGCTCGTCGTAGGCGTCGGCGACGGCCTGGGCGATGCGCCAGGACCGGCCGATGCGGGTGGCGGGCAGATGGCCGTTGGCGATGGCGCGGTAGACGGTCATCGTGGACAGGCGGTAGCGGACGGCGAATTCGCGGACGGTGAGGTAGGTGGGACTGTCTTCAGCGCGGGCCATCGATGTCCTCCGGAGAGTCGGTGCCGGTCGCGAAATGCCGTGAGCGGGCATGCTTAGTTGTCCTCGTCGAGGAGGTCGAACCACGGGTCGAGCGGGTGAGTTTCGCCCTCGCCGTTTTTCGGGCTGTTGACGCGGATCGGCATGATGAGCGCGATGAATGTGTCGCCGAAGGTGACGATCACGGCTTTATGCGGTCCGCGCAGGTGCATCATCATGGGGGTGCCCTGCTGGAGATCCTGGGCGGCCTCCAGGCGGGCGAGATAGACGGGGTTGATCACGATACGACCGGTCGGCTGGTCGGCCGGGTGCAAATGCCTGCCGAAGAGGGCCCGCCAGTCGGCAGAGAGCGGGTACTGCGGGCTGCCGGGGATGTTGTGGACAAAGTCGGCGCCGGAGATGTAGAGCCGGTGGTCGTCGATGAGCAGCGTCACCTGGCCGTACTGCGGCAGCGTGTCGCCGAGGCGGCGGATGTCGTCGCCGTCTATCGAAAACTGGGTTCTGTATTCGGCGGTCGTGGTGGTCAGGGGGTGGCGGACGACGGCGAAGGTGTATCGGTCGGTGCCGTACAGGCGGAGCTCGCCGTCGCGGATTTCGACGTGCAGCCGGGTGAAGGCGGGCACCTCCGGGTCGTCCTCGTCGTCGACCGCGAGGTGCGGCGCGATGGCGCCGAAGAGGTTGCGTAGCGTCCACGCGCTGGTATGGAGCACGCCGGCGGATTGGGCGATGACAGTGGTCATGAGCGGTCCTTTTGCAGGGCGAACAGCGGGTTAGCGGGCATCGAGGACACCAGCCTGTGCTGCGGTGCCGGTGGGCCCGGTCTCCCCGGTGATGGGGGCTGTGTTCGTGCAGGCGGTGTGAACGGCGACCGCTCCCCCGTTCGTCCAGCCGCGTTCTTTCTGGCTCGCGGGCGCGATGCCGACCGCGACGAGGGCGACAGGCTGACCGTCCACGGCGAGGGCGAGGTCGCAGACGGGGCACGGTTCGCCGTACAGCCAGTGGCCGGGGCCGGGATGGCAGTCGTCGCTGATGATGTGCGGCCGGAACGTGGCGGGCACGCGGACAGGGATCATTCGGTCTTCCCCAGCTTGTCGCTCATGAGGCGATCTCTTTCGGTCGGGCTTGGGCGCGGTGGCTGGCGCGGGCTTTGTCGAGGTAGCCGCGTGTGATGCCGAGTTGTTGCGCGGCCTCGTCGAGGCTGATGCCTTGGCTTTGCAGCCAGTCGGACTCTTCGGCCAGGTGGCGCAGCTGGGAGGTCCGTGCGGGTCCGTCGATATCCGGCTCGGCTTCGGGATCGTCGATGGTGTCCTCGTCCCACGCGAGCGGAGGGGCCCAGCCGTAGCGGGCGGCGCGGGCCCTAGCTCGGCGTGCGGTGACGGTGTCGGGCGGTACGGTCATCGACAGGTCGTCGTAGACGCGGCGGATCGCGCCGGCGAGCCTGGCTGAGATGTGGCGTTGGGTGTTGATCCTGGTGGTGTTGGTGGTGTACCCGGCGATGTCCTGGAGTCGTTGGAGGATTTCCTTGCCGCTCCACCCGATCGCGGTGAGCGCCTGGTAGCGGCGTCGGCTGCCGGTGGCGTCGAGGAGCGCCCATCCTGCGCGGGGCTGGACAGCGAAGAGGCGCTCGGCGGTGGGCCGGTTGACGTCGCGGTAGGTGCCGTCGATGATCCGTCCCAGGTTGCGCCGGTACATTCGCGCGTCTTCGGCGATGTCGCTGACGCTCATGCCTGCTTCGCAGAGTTGTGCGATGTGGGCGCGCACCTTGTCGCCGTCCACTTTGAGGCTGCGTCCGAGCCGGTGGATTTTCCGGGTTCGGGTGGCGTCCCGGCGGCAGGGGGTGCAGCGGCAGCCGTCGCCGTAGGTGGTGTAGTTGCCGTGCGCTTGCGCCATCTCGTGCTCCTCCCTTCCTGCTCGATGGGGGTGTGGCCGGGGTCAGCTCCGCGGCCTGGCCTGGCTCGTCGTCTTGTTGTCGGTCAGGCCCGGTGGGGAGTGGCTAGTCGGCTGGTCTGGTAGGGGCTCGTGGTGGGAAGTCGGGTCGGTTCCGGGCTTGACATGGCTGGGTCTCGGGAAGTCGGTTTGGTCAGGGCAAGGGCTGGTGCGTTTTGGGTTGTGCGGGCGAGGCGGGCTCTGGGCTTGGCTGGTCGAACTGGAGCGTGTGAGGCCTTGGCGCGCGGTGGCTAGTCGATCCGGGACGGTCCGGCTGGGCGGGTTTCCGATCCGGAAAGGCTTGTCGGTGGGGATGGACGTCGAGAAGGGATCGGGGAGTCGTGCCGAGTCGGTGTGGGACGCCATGGGGCTGGACAGGGCTTGTCGCTCCGGGACGGGAAGCAATCGAAAGTGGATCGAGCAGAGAAGTCGGCATGGCGTGGCAGGTGCTCGGCGCGGTATGGCGAGCAGGCAGGCAAGTCGAGGTGGCCCGGGATTGTTGTTGCGGCGGCAGGGCATGTCGGTGTGGGGGGCTAGCCGTATCTGGTCCACGGCGTCGCGGGGTGGTCATGCCGGTTGTCTCTCACGCGCGGTCGAACGCCAGCAGCTCGAAGCGGCCGTCCGAGCGGCCCCGGTCGGCGCCGATGCCGATCTGCTCCCCCGCCTGCCAGATGCGGCCCCACGCCTCCATTGGCAGGAAGTCGTCGCGCACCCTGAGGGTGAATTCCAGGGTGGGCTGTTCGACGACTTCGACGCGGGCGATGGAGGAGCGCGGTCCCATCGGAGTCATGACGTGCTTGATGCGTTCCTCGACGAGCACGCGGGTGCCGAGGTCGGTGGGGTCGAACACGCCGAGGCCGATGTAGAACTCCTCGATGAAGGCGCGTTCCTCCAGCGTGGACTGGGCGCCCTTTTTGAACCCGTTGGGCAGTGGCCGTCCGGTGTCGCTGGGCCGCTCGGCCCGGTTGCGGCTGGTGGTGGCGTCGTCCTTGGCAGTTTTCCCCGCCGGCTTACCTGGCCAGTCGAGCCCCGGATAGGCGCTGTTGGTCCACTCCTTGAGTGCGGCCTTCATGCATCGTCCTTCGTACGCCAACTCCGCAGTGCGGAAGATCCTTTTGAAGCCGTTGATGCTGGGCGCGGCGTCGGTCTTCATGAGCTCGTTGGCCAGCTCGTCCGGTGCGGGCTGCCTGTCGGGGAATCGTTCGGCGAGGGTCTTGTCCACCATGTCTTGGAGGTCGCGGTCGCCCAGGTCCATGCGGCTCTTGAGCCAGCCCTTGATGACGGACTCGGACGACGGGACGCCGCCTACGATCTTGTCGAGGATTCGGAGCTGCACCCGGTAGGTGGCGAACTGGTCGTCCACTCCGTGCCCGGCGAAGATGTCGAGAGCGCTCATGATGCCGCCACCTGGCCTTGGAGGACGGGCTTGGCGAGCTGAGTGACGTTGCCGGAGGTGAGGGATTCGTAGGCGGCCCTGTACTTGTCGCGCTCCGCCTTCAGCTCATCGGCGCGGTTCTCCGCCTCCGTGATACGGGCGCGGGCGACGCCCACGACCTGTTCGGCGCTGGCGGTGCCGTCCAGGTCGGCGCGGGTCTGGCGAAGCCTCTGGCGGGCCTGGCCGTAGCGGGTGACGGCGTTCTGCACGTCCACGGCGGTCCCGATCGCGCGGTAGAGGTTGAACATCTCCCTGGGGGTTTTGCCTTCGAGGCTTTGGCCGGTGACGGCTTCGATGTCGTCGCGCAGCTCCTGGTCCTGCTGGATCATGGCGACGACGAGATCGAATTCCTCTGGTGGGACTGCTTGCTGGGGCTTGCTGTTTTGCTTGCGTGACATGGAGTGGTCTCCATTCGGGTGGGGGTTCAGGCCGCTGCGGGAAGCGTGTCCGGCCACGCGACGGAGCCGAGCGCGGCCCGGTGACTCTCGGGCATCCGGACGATGGGGTGGCCGAGCTGGTCGCGGCCCAGCGCCATGAGCACGATCGCGTCGCACACGTTGTCGTCGCCGCCGGTCTCGAAGTCGGGGAATCGGCGGGCTACCGCGTCGATGACCGCACCCTTCCCGGCGCCGCCCTTTCCAGTGGCGTATTTGGCGCGGACGGTGGGCGGGACGACGGCGACAGGCAGGTTCATCACGGTGAAGTGGTGGTACAGGTCCCACCAGAGGCCAGCCCTGTCGAACGCGGACGGGTCGTTGGACCGGTAGGAGGGCCCTTCTATGACGATGAGGTCGACAGCGAGACGGCTGTAGGCGCGGCGTTCGCCGCGCACGACTTCCAACGCTTCGGCAAGTACTCGATGCAGACGGTCGTAGCGCTGCCGGTAGGTCATCAACGCCTTGCCGGCCTCTCCGATGGTCTTCATCCAGCCATCCGAGCAGGCAATGGCTGTGGCGGTAAGAGATGGGTCGATGCCCAGGACGCGGGGTATCACGGGTTCTTCTCGATTCGGTCGAGCTCGGAAAGGCCGTTGGACTCGATGAAGGCGTCCCAATCGGGATCAGGTTGTGCGCGCCGTGCGAGCTGGGCCGCCTGCTCGGCGGCCTTGCGGGCGCGTGCTTTGCGCCGCTCGATCTCGTGCCGGTACCAGATGAGCACGACCATCCCGGCTGTGACGCCAGCGGAGATCCCGCCGATCACAGCCAGGATGTTCCCCAGCACGTCGATCAACGCAGCCCTGCCGCCTCGTCGAGCTTGGCGCGTAGCCGAGTCTTCTCCTCCGTGACCTTGATGAGGTCGTGCTCCACGCTCTCCAGGCGCGAGGCAAGCTGCTCATTGGTCTCGATGAGCCGTTGCATGTCCTCGTTGGCGGACTGATACCAGCCGTGCAGGGTGGCGTACTGCTGCCGTCCCACGCGCCCGCCCTCCAGCGCACCGACGACGAAGGAGACGCTGGCCACCACGACCAGGGAGATAATGAATGCGACGAAGACCCAGGCGGTGGCGTTGATGAACAGCAGCGCCATGAACGCGATCACGCCGGCTGCCGCTGCGAGCGCCTTCTGCCATGGCTGGATGTTGAGGTTCATCAGGTGCTCCTCTGTAGCGCTGCCAGTACCTCGTCGAGGGTGCGGCCCTGCTGGTCGTTCCAGTCCTCCAGCCATTCGCGGCCGTTGTCTCCGTGGTCGTTGGGCGAGGTCCAACCGAGTTCGGTCGCGACCTCATCGAGGGCGTCATGCACGAGGTTGAGGCGGCGGCACCCGTCTTCGTTGGGGTGGTGTGTGTCGCACCGCGTGTAGCCCCAGTTCACTGGGGGCAGCCCGGCGGCTCTGGCGACGGCTTCAGTCACGCAGAGGGGCTGCTGGTTCAGCGGCTTGTCCTCGTGGCGAGATACCTGGGAACCCTGGTGCCAGCCTTGCCGGACGATGAGGTCGGCGGCTGCCTCACGGATCGCGGTGGTGGTGTGCAGGGTGTCCATCAGCGGTCACCGCCCCACTGGGCGGCCTGCCGCTGTTCGACGTCGCTCCGGGACCACGGCGTGGATGTCGTGTTGACCTGGTAGCGGATGGGCCGGTTGCGGTCGTCGCGTTCCTCGCAGGTGTAGACGGTCGCGCCGTCCGGGTGGTCGGTCCGCATTTCGACGGTCAGCCACTCGCCCGTCTGCGGGTTCCAGACCTGCCAGCCGGGCTGGATCTTCTCGGCGTCGCGGTGACGGCCGGGGCCGGTCGGCGGAGTGTGCAGCGTCGCGGGCATGTCGATGGTGGCGGTCATCGGTCGTTCGCCTTCCGGTTGCGGTGGCGACGGACGACGAGGGCGGTCACGCCCAAGACAGCGAGCGCGATCCAGATGATGGCGATCTCCGGCTGCTGGCGGTCCGCGCTGTCCCAGGCCAGCAGGCCGGGCATGACGACGAGAGCCCACCAGCTGATGAGCTGGTCGAGAAGCCGGTCGATGTTCATGGGTTTCCTTCGGGTGGAGTCAGGCAACGTCAGCGTTTCCGCTTGCCTTACATCGTTCGGAGGCGGCTTGGTCGAGGAGGAGAAAGTCGATGGTTTCGGCCTCCAACGCCACGCCCTGGCCGAGCAGTTCGACCTTCAGATCCGCCACGCTGGGCAGCGCGCCCGGCTCGGTGCCGACCTGCCACAAGGTGGTCTCGCCGAACATGGTGGAGGCGTGGCCGGTGAAGCTGCCCATCTCGTGGTTCCAGGCGACGGTGACGATGGCGGGGACGTGGGCGCGGAAGGCGTGGAGGGTCACGACACTGCCACCGCCTCGGAGGTGAGGCTGGGCAGCGACGGTGAGCTGATGTTCTTGGCGTGGCGGCAGAACTCACCGGCCAGTTCGTAGCGGCCCTCGGTCAGCCGGTGGATCAGGCCGTACTGGGGGTCGTAGTCCATGGGGTTGCCGCACAGGCAGTTCGCGATGGAAGTCGTTGCCTGCTCTGCGGGTGGCAGGTTGGCGAGGAGCTTCTTCTTCTTGTCGGTGTCGTCGCGCAGGACGCCGATGACGACGTCGAGCGCCGCAGCCTCCTCCATCAGTTGGTCGCGGCTGATTGTGAGTCTGTCGATCTCGGCCTCGTCGCGCGTGATGATGCCTTCGAGGTAGGTGACGGACTGCTGGGTGAGGGACATGGTGGTCCTTGTCTGTGTTCAGGCGGCTATGGAGGTCGGGATGAGGGGCCAGTCGGCCGACACGTCGTCGTACGGCTTGTTCTGGCGCTTGAGGTGGTTACGGAAGCTGTCGGCCTGCTTCTTCTTGGCCTTGATCTGGAGGTTGTGCAGGTCGTCGAGGGTCAGGCCGTTGAGGCCCGCGAGGCGTTCGGCGTCGGGGCGTTTGAGCCCGTACACGCTCGTCAGCCATTCGACGGGCCGGGCGGCGAGTTGCGCGATGCGCCAGGCGACGCGTGCGGCGGCGAGTACGTCTTCGTGGGCGTCGTGGGCGCCGCCGATGGTGACGCCGTATCGCTGGCAGAGGGCGGTCAGGTTGCGCTTGCCCTTGCGGTACGGGTCCACGTGCTTGTCGAGCACGTAGACGTCGATGACGGGGCGGATCGCGAGGTAGCCGCCGAGCCGGGAGGACAGGGTTTCGACGCCGTGGCGTGTGCATTCGCGGTCGAGAAGGCTGATGTCGTAGGGCACGTTCATGCCGACGATCGCGCGTCCACTCAGGAGTGCGTTTTCGAGGTGGCCGGCCAGCAGGTCGAGGACGACGGCGGGCTCCTCTCCCTCGGCCTGCGCCTTCTCGTCGGTGATGCCGTGGATGTCGGACCCTTCGCTTGGGATGGGTACGCCGGGGTTGATAAGCCGATACCAGGAGGTGGGCTTGCTGCCGGGGGTGATGCCGACGAGGGCGGCGGTGACGATCCGGGCGCTCTCGACGTCCACTCCGGTGGATTCGGTGTCGAAGCCGATCCACGGGTGTTGCGCCCATCCGGCGAGCTGAACAGTCAACGTTCGCACCCCCGCTCGCAGCCGTCCTCGCAGGGCTCCCCCGCCACCATCCGGTTCACCTCAGGCTCGTCCGGCCAGGCCAGGCCGAAGCCGTCCGCGAATGCCTTGACGATCGGAGCGCCGTACTGGCAGTAGGGCTGGGCCTTCATCGCGGCCACCACGTCGTCACGCCCGAGCAGCCAGGCGTATTCGCCGAGCTTGTCCACCGACCGCTCGGCCGACAGGCCCCGGTGATGACGGATCTTGCCGAGCGCGAAGTCGTAGTACTCTTTCGCGTCCTGCCCGGTCTTCGCGGCCGTGGGCGGTTCCCATGTGTCGTCGGTGGCGTCTCCCACGAGGAACGCGCGGGCGTGCTCGAAGTCGAGCGCCATGACGAGGACTTCGCGCCGGAATCCGAAGAAGTCGTCCTGCTCGATCTCGCGGATGCGGGCGACAATCTGGTCCTGGGTAGGGGTCGCTACGTTCACGCGGCATCCCCGAGCGGCGCGACCTTGCCCGCCTTCACCATGGCCAGGAACGACGCGTACAGCGTGGCGTCGGCCTCGAAGTGCGGCGCGCCCATCGCCCCGGCGAACGCGGCCTCCAGCTCGGGGACCGTGCCACTCCACGCCTTGATGATCTGCATCCACAGCAGGTCTTCGTCGTCGTCGGCCACCGGCTCGGCGTCCACGATCTCGACATCCGTCTCCTGATCGGGCGCGCTCGTGGTCGCGCCCACAGCCTCGGCGGCGGGCTGCGTCGCGTTCCGCTTGGCCGCGACCACGAGCTGGTCGAACTCGGCGCGCTGCTCGCGGGCGAACGTGACGCCCTTCGCTTTGCCCTCCTCCCAGATCGCCTTCAGTTCGGCGGTCGTGTCGGCCAGGCGCGCCGCGACCATGAGGTCATCGGCGGACGGCCTGCCGGGAGCCTCAATGGCCGCGGGCCGCCGCCCACCGATGGCGACAGGTGTCGCGGTGGGCAGCGCACCGGTCCGGGACGCCTCCGCGAGCTGGCCCGCCGTGTAGTTGGTCGGGTCGAGGTTCGGCACCCACCACTCGAAGGTTTTGCCTTCCTTCAGCTTGGTCCGGTACGACAGCGTCAGGTCCGCTTCCACGTACCGGCCGAGGCTGGCCAGGAATTCGACCATGTCCGGGAGTTCCGCTGCGGCGTCCCAGCTTTTGGGCTCGATACGCCACGTGCCCATGCCGGGCAGGTCGC
Source organism: Nonomuraea basaltis (assembly GCF_005893125.1). GTDB lineage: Bacteria > Actinomycetota > Actinomycetes > Streptosporangiales > Streptosporangiaceae > Nonomuraea > Nonomuraea basaltis. The sequence continues at coordinate 11,960 of NZ_VCJS01000181.1, forward strand.
TCAGGATGAGGTTGACGCGGGTGTGCGGTTTGCAGACGATGGTGCCTGCCGCCCGGCACAGGCAGGGACGGCTGGCCTTCTGTTCGACCTCGCCGTTGCAGCGGCGGACCGCTCCCCCGCCCGACCACAGCTCCATCCATTCGGTGGAGGCGTTCGGGGGCACCGTGATGGGGACGCGGTCGGTCTGGGTGATGACCTCCCACTGCTTCTCCCACGGCTGGACGGTGCCGCCGTACAGTGCGGCGATCTGCTCGATGCGGTTCCGGTCGCCGGAGGTGAACCGGAATGTCGCCAGCTTCTCCGGCCTGGTGCTGGTCCCCGACTTCGTCGGCACCCGGCGGCCGAGCCGGATGCGCCCGACTTCGGCGAGGCGGCGCTGGATCATGGACGGGAGGATGGGCATCAGGCGGCACCCTTCTTGGCGGCGGCCAACTGGCGGGCGGGCGGGATGATGGGCCGGAAGCGGCGCATGTCGAGGTCGTCGTGCGCGTAAGCCGCGACCGCGCGCAGGTGGAGGAACGCGTCGAACTCGGCGGGGCCGGTCGTCATGGGGACGAAGCAGTACTTGCCGCCCGGCCGCAGGTTGAGGATGGCCGTGCCAACGAACTCGGGGACGGGGATCTCGGTGTCGTCCGGCAGCAGCGCCACCTCGGCGAAGCGGAGGGCGGCGAGCTGGGCGAGGTGGTCGCGGTACACCTCGGACGGCGACTTGTTCGGGTTGCGCGACGACTTCAGGTCGACCAGCCACAGCCCGGACGGCGTGGGGATGGTCATGTCCTTGTAGGTGCGGGACTTGTAGCGGGGATGCTGCCTCGACTCGGCGTCGGGGAAGGTGAGGTTGACCCACAGGTCGGCGGTGCCGGCGTAGCGGTGGCCTCGGTGCAGGACGGTGATTTCGCTGGAGTGGACGTCGGTCTCGACGTTGATGCCGAAGTCGGCGATCCACTCCAGGTAGGTGGTGAGGAATTCGCGCGCCTCGGCCAGGTCCTTCTGTTCCTCGCGGGTGAAGTAGGTGAGCTGGCGGCCGGTGAGGTGGGCGTCGGCGAGCCGGTGCACGAGCGTTCCGAAGTCGGCGGCGCGGTCCCACTGGTTTTGGAAAGCGGCTCTGGCGTCTTTCATGAACGCCTCGCGCTGCTCGGGTTTGCGGCTGGCGCGCACGGCGGAGGGCAGGTTGTCCATCAGGTGGTTGACGGTGGCCTTCGCGGCGCCGGGCGCGAGGGCGGGCTTGTCCCATTCGGAGATGACGTTGGTGACGGACACGAGCAGGTCGCCAGTCTCGGAGGCGGGGTCGAGGTAGTAGCGGCCGTTCGGGGTCTTGATGGCGTGCCTGGGGTCGGTCATACGGCGACCCGCTCGATGTCGAACGTGCACACTGGCTGCTCACCGTTGTAAACCGTGCCGGTGCCCTGGGTGAGGTCCGTTGCCGCCGAGCAGTCGGCGGGGATGACGCCGCGCTTGCCGTAGCTGGCGAGGTCTTCGTTGAGGCGGTTGGCCAGCTCGTTGGCGTCTCGTGCCGAATGAACAAGTACGGGCAGCTCGGGGTGGTCGAAGTGGACGCGGTAGACGCTCACCGTCCCTCCCGGCGGGCGGGGGGCGTTGCGGCTGCCATCAGACGGTTGGCGTCGTACCACCAGCCGCCCTTGCGGTAGATGGGGAAGGCGCGGCCCGCGCAGGCGAGCCGGTAGAGGGTTTCGTGGCCGTACGCCTGCCGGGCAGCGGCGTAGGCGACCCAGGTGTGGTCGTGCATCACGCGCCTGCCGTCACGCGCTCGATGGCGTGCGTGTTGACGCGAACGGCGTCGATGAGCCGGTGGGCCTCCTCGCTCGCCCACCGCTCGGCCTGCTGACTGGTGAGCCGCCCTTCCGGGTGGCTGTCACCGAGGGCGACCCGGTCCAGCAGCAGGACGTCGCTCAGCGTGCGCCGCAACGCCGGGCCGCTGGGGGCGAGCTGGTAGACGAACGCGGCGTCGGCGAGCACGCCGAGAGCGCGGGAGAAACGCGACGCGATTGCGCAAGCTGTTTCGCTTGCGTCAGAGGGATGCCGCATGGTCATGCCCCTTCCGGGTGGGATGACGTGGTCTTGCGACTGAGCAGGTAGTCGGCGATCTCGTTACGGGCGATGCGGCGGACGCCGCCTTCGGTCACGGCGGTCAGGTCACCGTCCTGGATCATGGTGATGACCGTTCGCTGTGACACGTGCAGGACTCGCGCGGTCTGCGCGATCGTGAGGTGCTCGGCCCGCCGCGTCTCCGCCTTGACGGTCTGGTGGTATTCGCTCTTGAAGCGCTCGACGGTGGCGCGGGTGATGCGGACGCAGTTGCGGTGGATCCGGTACGCGGCGATGTCGCCGTTGCCGACGTAACCGCGGAGGGTCGGGGGCGTGATGCCGATGAGCGCCGCTGCGTCTTTGATCGTGAGAAAGTCGAGCTCTTCAAGATCCAAAACGGATATTTGATCTTGCTTTGTGGGCTGGTCGGTCACCTTCTCAATCTAGTCATATTTGCGCGCAAGTCAACACTTTTACACGATTTGAACAGTCTGAATCGTGTCTCGTGGGAGCTCCATGCGCACTGATGGTCTGCACAGGCATGCCTCTCACCTGCTACGGTGACAACTAACGCGCGCATTTACAGGAAAACCGACGGTTTGCGTTCAATCCGCCGTTCCGACAAGGGAGCTGCCGTGGTCACCGACGACGATCTGCCGCCCGTCGCGCGGTTCCTGCGCGACGCCCGACTCACCCGGCTCGACCAACTGTCCGTCAACGAGGCAGCCCGTCGCGCTGCACACATCTCCGGCGGCACCTTCAGCCGCAACACGTGGGATGCCGCCGAGAAGGGCGATCCTGCCGTGCTGTCGAAGCCGCCGCGGATTGCGGTCATGGCGCTCGTGCTGTCCGACGAAGGCAGGCTATCGAACGTCACCGCCGACGACCTCCAACAGTTCGGCGAGCACGAGGCGGCCCAGATCTTCCGCGCCCATGTACCCGGCTCCCGGCCAGAGCAGCCCGCCAGAGCGGGCATACTGCGCACTCTGTTCAAGGGCAAACCAACTGTCGATCCGCTCCTTATCGAGCTGTCGGACGAGGCCGCGGAGCTTCCAGATGAATGGCAGGCCATGCTGCGCAAGTCCATTGCAGAGATCCGGTCGCTCCGCGGCGTCAAGCCGCACGAGGCCACAAGGATGGAGGCGTTTCTCCTCGCCCAAGTGTTGGCCACCTACCAGTCGCACATCACGCAGATGCGCATCGTGCAAGACAGCAGCCTGATTGGAAGCCAGGACGAGAACGGTTAGCGGAGCCAGCCCACCCGTACCGCGTGAGCTCCGAGCTGGGCCCGCGTCACCGTCCCGGCCTTGTCATGGAGCACTTCGATACGGCGCAGGACGGTCCGGTGCGACCGCTTCACCTCGCTGGCAATGAAATTGTCGGACCTGCCGTCGATCAGCAGCCGCAGCACGCGCAGTTCCTCATCGGTGGGCCGGTCGGGTTGGTGGACAGCCACCGGTTCTCCCTCGCGGCTGACAACGGGCACGCCTCGTGCCCACTCGGCGAGAAACATGCTCTTGATGGCGTCCAGCAGCGTCCCCCAGTACACCAGCAGGCACGGCAGCCCCGCGTAGTCCCCCGCTGGCGGCCCTTGGGGCAGCATCGCCATTCGGTCGGGGTCGAGCAGCAGCTTATGCGGCAGGCGGTCGATGGTGCGCAGCTCACAACCCGAGCTGTGAGCCAGGGTAAGCCGTTTCCGTGCGACGGGGTTGGCGAACACAGCCTCCTCGATCAGCATGCGGCACGTCGTGCGGTGGTCGTGGGGAGCGACGACGGCAGCCTCACTGTCGGCGTCGGCCATCACGGTGTACGGGTCTGTGATGAACGACCACAGCTCTTTCACAGCACCTGTCACGATGTCGTTCCAGGCTGCCTTCGCCTGCTCGGCTGCGACGAGCCGTTCGACCGGGCCGGCCTCCACCTGGTGGCGGTCATTGGCGTTGTAGATCCTGTCCAGTTCGTCCAGCCGGGCTCCCGCCTCGATCACGGCGTGCTGCCGCTCCGCCAGTCTGCCGCGCAGCGCGACAGACGGGCGGGAGGCGGCAATCAGGTCGTCATCGCTGCCGTACACGAGCCCTTTGGAGGCCAACGCGGCGAGGATCGCTGCTGTGGTCTCTTCGTCATTCCCAGTTGTCTGGGCGATGACGTCGCGCTCGATCGGGCCGTACGTCAGCACGTGCCGGTAGACGGCTTCCTCGCCTTGGTTGATGCCGAGCGTTTCGTACATGTCGCGTCCCCGTTCGCCAGTCCCTCCACGATGGTTCGACCTCCGACCTGATCAGGTTCGCGGGCTCCGCTCCATGAGCGTGGTGAGCTGTTCGCGGTGGCAAGCGGCCAGTTCGCGAGCCTGCTCGGCGGCCACCACCTTCCTGGAGCGGATAGCTAGCACCGTGAAGGGCACGGCGACTCCCGCGCTCCAGATCGCGATCAGCACCAGATCATGGCAGGTCGGGTGGGGCGAGATGGCCACCAACAGCAGGGCTACGGCTGTGGCCGCCCATGCCGCGGTCGCGGTCGAACTCGCCCCCATGGCTCGGTCGATCACCAGCCGCCGCTGTGGTTGTTGGTCTGCGCGGGTTCACCGTCGTCCGTCTGGGGCGTCGGCGTGCTGCTGGGCTGTGTGGACAGCTCCGGCTCCGGCGTCTCGGTCGTTTGCTCCTCTGCGTCGGGCGTCGGTGCCGGCGCAGGCTCAGAACTCGGCTCGACGCTCGTGGTAGTCATGGGCGCCGGGGTCTCGTTGTCGTCGGGCTTGTCGGCGCGAGCTGCGGTTCCAGCTGTGATAGCCATTGTGAGAACGGCGATTACCAGAAAAACCCGTGCAGCGATTCGCCGGCATTCAGGCAGGGTCATTGGATCGTTCCTCGCCAGATAAGTAGGCCGCCCGGAGGCCGTCCACGGAGTGAATGGTGACAGCCAGAGGCGCTGTCACAACTGAGGTAAACCATAAAAGCGCGCCAAGATCCACCCCGTCAAACAATTCTCGTGGCGTATTCGTGCCATGGCACCAATGTGCCATTCACTCACCGAACGTCATCGACCCCCGAAATGTCCGCAGCATACCCCTGGACGTGCCATTTCGGCGATGGCAGAGTGTGACCGGCATCGGGGACGGGGCCAATTCCACCTGTGGGAGTCAACGTGAAACGCGCTTTCCAGACCGCTGCCGGCACGCTGTCGGCGACGGCTTCGTTTGCCCTTCTTGTTATCGCTATCCTGACCGGCGACCACGCCTGGCGCGTTCCGCTCACGATTGCGGTGGTTGTGCTTACCGGTATCGCGGCAGGGTTCATCGTGGCGCTGATTCGCAGTCTTCCGAATCGTTCGCCGCAAGACGTATACCGGGCCGGATGGCACACGAGCGAAAGCGGCGACGGCTGAGCGTCCGCACAGCGCCGCCGCCTTTAACCAGCGGCAATCGTGTTCCCTTTGCTTGTCCTCCCTTGTTCACGGCGCGGCGCCTGCGGCCACCTGAACCCGGGTTAGCGCTTTGGCCAGAGCCCCGGTCAGGTCGGACTGGGTCCACCTCCTGCCGCAGCCGTCCAGCCGACGATCACATCCGATCACAATCCGGCTGGCTCGCAGGAGGCTGCGCATCCCGCAGTTCGGGCAGCCCACCGGCAGACGCCTAGACGCGGCGGCGGCCAGCGCCTGGTGCTCCTCGAAGCTCCACAGGCAGCCGCAGCCATTCACGGAGCTGTCGCACTCGATCCACGACTCCCCCGCTGTCCGGGTGAGCGTGCCCTGAGCGCCGCATCGCCAACACGGCAAGCCGAGCCGCTGGACGTGGACGCTCCACGGAGCGAGGCCGTGGGCGCAGCGACGCAGGCGGGCGAAGTCGGCCATCATGTCGTCGATCCAGGGCCGCGTGGCACACCATTCGGCGTGCCGTGCGAGCAGGCCGGCCAGTTCGGCCACGGTCGCACGGGCCTGGTAGGCGATGCCGCGGTGCTCACACAGCAGCCACGCCCACGTTTTCACCGTGCTGGGAATAGACGGAGGGCCGATCTGGTCGTCATCGTCTCCCCGGTACGGCACCGCGCCTTCCTGGATCATGCAGAGAATGTCCAGGCGCACAGGCACGGGCGCCTCACGCGACCCGGACACCCGCTCCCCTGCCGCGCCGGTGGGCGCTATGTGGTGAGCGAGCCAGTCGAGGAGCGCAGGCGTGGTCTGAATGTCGCGCCGCAACCGCGCCAAACCCCATCGGCAGATGGCGAGGCCGGGTTCGGCCATCCTCGGCGAGGTGTAGTTGTTGTCGCGTTCCTGACAGCAGGGGCCGATGCATAGCGGGTCGGGCATGCAGGGAGGGTCCTTTCGTGCAGGTCCGAAAGCGGCAAGCCTTGCTACCCATAATGCTGCCAGCAGTTTCGCTTGCGCCAGATTCTTTCCTAAGAAGATCGCAGAGCCGGATGGCGTAAGCGCGTCCGCTTGCGCAATTACACCGGTAAGCGGTTGACTTGGAGAGGTCACGCCCCCTCCCGGAAGATCGGACCTCATGGCAGCCGCTCCCAAGACCACCACGTCAGACGACTCCGCGCCGGCCGAGCTGCGCCGAGGGTCAGGCGGGTCACGTCGCACGACTGCGGCGCGGCAAGAGACGCCCCGAGCTGGCCAGCCTCGCCGTACCAAAGGACGAACGAACTGGGCGACCGTGTCGGTACGCATTCACGCGCACCTCGACGACCGCCTCCGCGTGGCTTGCGACATGACCGGGCTGGGGCCGAAAGGCGTGGTCGAGGCGGCGATCAGCGGCTACGCCGACGGCCTCGGCGTGCCCACCGACTTCCCGGAGAATGATCCCGGCTTCGAGGAGAAGATGCCGCACGATTACAGCAACCGCCGCAACCGCCGAGAGAACGGCACCGGCGAGGACCCCGACCTGCTGATGCTTTCCGTACGGACCGCGAAGATCATGCGCGCCCGTCTCTGGCACTCCTGCGACTACACCGGCCAGGGCGCGCAGACCACGCTGACAACGGCGCTGAACCTCTACTTCCGCAAGCTGGGTGTGCCACAGAACGTCCACCGCGACGAGAAGGGCAACCTCATCGCTGGATGATTCGCCGCCTGCCCCGTTGCCTACGCCGCGGGCGGGGGCGGCATCTGGGTGAGCGGCCCGGCCCCCGCACGCAAGTGCGCATCGCGAGCCGAAGCCACGGCTGGCTAGGTGGACACGGGTTTCATGCCATGCAGTTCGACCACCTGGGCGACGGCCAGCGCAGCGCCGTGGTGGCGGTGAGCATCCCAGGCGACGAAGACGTTGTGCTTGGTCAAGACTGGCTGATAGGCGATGATGCCGGGCTCGTACAGGTCGGCCAGGACGCCCGCACTCATGGCGCCGGCCACGGTGTAGACGGCGAAGTCCTCGCGGAGCATCGGGCACTCCTCCAGGGCCTTGGGGATGCAGCGCCAGCACGTAGGCGGCGCGTTGGTGCGGCCACCGAACGGTCCGGTCTGCTCGAACACGGTGCTGGTCACCGCCCATGGAATGCAGCCCGTCGCCGGATCGGTCGCCGGGCAGCCGCACACCTGACACAGCAGCCTGTCCATACACCGCCACTGCCTGCGCGTGTTCAGCTTCCGCATCCGCTCCGGCCCCCGCCGGTCCGGCTTGTCGCGCAGGTCCTTGACCCGGCCGCGGAGGATGCCGTGCACCCAGTCACTCGGCCGCGGCTTGCCGTAGGTCAGGCGGTATTCGTGGTTGTGCCACTCGAAGTAGATCGGGTCATCCACCAGCTCGTCGGCGTAGGCGATCACGTAGGGGATCGTTGTGTAGCCGCTCATGCGAGCTCACCCGCCCGGAACGGCATCTCGCCGGAGCGGGCCCAGGTCTGTCTGGGGCGCTTGAGGGATGCGGCGACACGACCCGGAGCGGCGGCAGGGTCGGCGTCGTGTCGCCGCTGCCGCGCAGGTTCAACGCGCGGCAGCACGACGGCGGACGCCGGGGAAGGATCGGCGCCGTCGTGCCGGTCTTCGGCGGACTGGTCGCGCCTGTTCATGATGAGGCCGTCCGGTTCCCGGCATAGCTCGCGCGCCAGCGTGGCGGCCGGATCGGACACGCCTATCCCACCCTCCTGCCCACGCCGCCCAGGATCAGCGACGACTCCGGGCCACCGGGGAAATCGACCTTGTCAACATCTTCGCCATGCCATTCGGGCAGCCAGACGAGGCCGGGATCCACCAGCTCGAACCCTTCAAACAGCTCCATGATTCGTTCCCTGCTCCGCAGGGTGAGGGGGGCGTTGGCCTTGCTGTAGACCTCGGTGCCGTGGTCCACGGCGTCGGGGCGGGCATCGCTCGTGCCGTGGGACATGACCAGGTAGCTGCCGGGCGCCATGGCCTCGCGCAGGGTCGCGATGGTCTCCTGAGGTCTCTCGGACTCGGCGATGAAGTGCATGATCGCCACCAGTAGCATCGCCACGGGACGGCTGAAGTCGATCACCCGCGTCAGGTCCGGGTCGTTCAGGATCGCGTCGGGCTTCTTGAGGTCACCCTCCACGGCTATGACGTTCGGATCCTTCAGCAGCGCTCGCGCGTGGACCAGGACGGTCGGGTCGTTGTCCACGTAGACCACCTGAGAACCCGGGGCGACCTTGGCGGCGACCTGGTGTACGTTCTCCTGGGTCGGCAGTCCCGGGCCGATATCGATGAACTGCCTGATGCCGGCCTTGGCGACGTGGCGCACGGCCCGCCCGAGGAATGCCCGGTTCGCCCGCGCCGCGGCACGCACTTCGGGAACCGTCTTCAGAATCTGCTCCGCTGCCTGCCGGTCGGCCCCGTAGTTGTCCTTACCGCCGAGGTAGTAGTCGTACATCCGGGCCACATTCGGCACATTCGGATTGATCTTCGGTACGAAGCGGACCTCGCTGGTCACCGGCTCAGGACGCGGCGAGTCGGCCATGGCACCAGATGTGTAGTTCGAGACCGTGTCCACCGGTGGCCAACCGTTCGATGCTGGGGGCATGTCTCGACTGTCCCGCAGGCAGACTTGCTGGAGCTAGGAAATTGCGCCAAATTGCGGAAGGCGACTTCGAGCCTCTTCAATCAGCGCACGGGCCGGGTCTCCGTAGACGGCCATCGAGTGGAGCATCTCGAATGCCCTGAGGTAGACGGTGATCTCATCGGGCCGGGTGGTGCGGATACGCCCAGTCCAGAGGTCATCGCGCACGAGCTGGTCATCGAAGATGTAGAAGCACTCTCCGGGATACAGCGTCCTGCGTGTGGCAGGAGGGATGATGCCAAGCGATACGTTGGGCAGCCTGGTGACCCGGATGAGGAAGTCGAACTGTTCGCGCATCGCCCCAACGTCGCCCATGGAAGCGTTAAGCGCTCCGGCCTCCAGCACGAACGCGTAGGTGTTGGGGCCGTTGATCACGAGCTGCTGGCGCGACAACCTGGCCTCGGTTGCCTCCGCTAGGTCGTCGGTGGGCAGGTCGTACAGGCGTGCGTTGGCTTCGAGGACCCCGTACACGTAGCCCCGTGTTTGAAGGATGCCGGGCACGACTCCAGACTCGTAGACCTTGAGCAGCCTGGTTCGTTCATACAGGGCATCGCTCCTCGCCGCTATATAGCGCTGCCCGGCGCGCATGGCCTGGCGGTGTTCCTCCCACATGAGCGCGATCTCGCGGCGCGTCGCGATCAACTCGGGGATGAACCGTGCGGCTCCGCAGACGATAGCCCATGCCCGGATGTCGTCCTCGGACGCGTTGGACTGCCCCAACTCGATCCGGGTGATCTTCGCCGGATGACAGTGCAGCTTCTCTGCTAGCTGCTTTGCGTTCATGCCCGCGTCTCGACGGAGGTTGCGGAGTCTGACGCCGAACGCCTTCTTAGCGGCGTCTGCTTGCTCGGTCATGGTGGAGATCTACGGGTGGTACTCGGCGTAGGGGACTGCCAGCGTCCAGGCTGTCTCAAAAGTATCGGTGCAGAACTTCACTACGTCAGGGTCGGTAGTGAGCTGGATGTCCACACGTTGGTTGTCGCCATCGAGGACGTTGAACATGACGGTCCGGCCATCCAGCACGAAGCAGTCGTTGCCGGGCAGAGGGATCGCTGACGTCAGCCGGCGAGGGAGATAACGCATCTGCTCCCCGGCTTCCACCCCAGGCCCGGCGAACTCGTAAGCGAACTTGTGGTACTCCGAGAGGGGTTCAGAGACGACGCGTAGTCTGCGCCAACTCCGCCCCTCCGAAAGATCGAGGACTACCCGGTCCCGCCAAGCGAGCGCGGGACCAGCCAGCACTTCCGAGGGATCACGCCTCCACGCGCTCAGCAGATCACGATCGACCTGGTAGTTGTCACGCAGTTCGAGCTTCAGGTAGTGGCGCGTGCTGCGGATCAGTTCGCCGCGACGTTCCGGTGAGATCGACTCCATAGCGCTCCTTCGCGTACATGACCACCATCTGGTCGACCAGCCGCTCAGGGATCTCCACGGACGTCTCAGTAGGCTTCAGCCCCCTGAGCTGTGCCTTGACGTGCTCGTCGTGCCTGTCACCCTGCACGATCCAGGAAGAGCGGTTGGTCCGGTAGAACGTCGGACAGTCCTCGGTTCCGGTAGAGACCGGATCCTTGCAATAGAAGCTAACGATCACGTCAGTCGATTGCATGAGATTGCGCCTCCTGCTGGTCGTCCGAGCTACCACACGACCGTCCCTGAGATCGCCGCGGACGTCAAGAGCATCACAACGAAGTGCTATACGGCCTGACGTTAAAGCCTGTGGCGCGAACCTCCCGGTCCGCGCCACAGGCTTGCTACGCGGCCATGCTCGACGTGCCGGGCTCCTCGCCCACGGCGTCGGCGAACCGCCTGCCGGGGTGGAAGCGCGGCACACGCATGTCAGGCTTGCGGACCGGCTCCCTGGTGTTGGGGTTCTGGTAGACGCGGGCGCTGCGGTGGCCGAGATGCCAGGCGCCGAAGCCGACCAGGGTGACGCGGTCACCCTTGACGACGGCTTCGGTGATCGTGGCGGTGATGGCGTTCAGCGTGGCCTCAACAGCCTTCGGGCTGTTTCCTGTGCGGGCGGCGACGGCTTCGACGAGCTGCTGCTTGTTCAACAGTCCTCCCTTTCTGAGGGCCATTGTGGAGCACGCTGAAACGCTTGCGTCAGATTCCGCTACGTCTCATGGTGATGGGGCTCCGTTCGCTTCTGTCAGTTCCTCGTATGAGCCGTACAGTGCGGGCCAGCGCTCCCCCGGCTGGAGAACGCACGTGGGCAGTTGCCCGGTGACGATCGCGATGCGCACGTGGACGCTGTTCCATCCTTCAACGGCGAGCCATCCGGCGCACGCGAGGTCGTCGCCGGTGCCCGGCTCGCCCATGTGGCAGGCGAAGATCGGAGCGCCCAGTCCGGCGTTGCCGCCGCCTTCATCACGGCAGGTGCCGCGCAGCACCTCGTAGCGTTCGGCGGGGAACTTGCCCGGTTCGGCGTCGCGCCGCCACGGGCATTCTCGGCAGGGAGCTTTCCGGTGCTTCACCGCTGGCCCGCACGCCGCTTGAGAGTGCGGTCGTAGTCCTGGAATCGCGCCTTCGTGATCAGTGAGCGGTCTGGCGTGCGGAGGACGACGCCCTCGCTGCTGCCCGCCACGCCAGTCGTAGCGACGCGCGTCTGCGTGAACGGCTCCAGGAAGGCGCGCATGCCCTCGACGGTTGGGGGCAACTCGCTGCCGTCGATGGTGAGTAGGCGAGGCGTGAGCGGCATGCTGTTGATCGCTGCGGAGGCGATGAGGTCTCGTTCAGGCAGGAACTCCTGGCCGCCGCCGTCTCTCCATGCCGCGACTCGCTGGATTTCCCAGGCAAGCATGCGACGGTCGATGATGGCGACGTCGAACACCCGATAGGCGCTCTCCCCCTGTCCGTACTGCTTCCAGGCGGGCAGCTTCTTGCTGCCGTATACCTCCAGGTAGTAGACGGTGAGTTCGCCTGCGTCGATGTCGCGGGCGATCCGGTCGGCGAGCGGGCGGAGGGTTTCCACGATGCCGAGCGAGGGGTTGGCGACGCGGTCGCCGCGGGCGGTCAGCAATTCGTCCCTACTGCCGATAAACCAGCAGCCACTCGGATGCATCACGATCCGGGCGTTGGTGCCGTCCACTTTCTCGGTCGCGATGACAGGGCCGGGGAAGACGGTCGGCTCCTCCAGCAGGCTGCCTTTGCCGTTCGGGTCGAGCCGGTGGTGTGTCGGGATGGATGGGTACTTGGTGAGGGAGTTGATGACGCGCAGGTCCACGTCGGCGATGCGGAGCATCGGCTTCCTTTCAGTCGAGGGGAAGGTCCATGATCAGGGCGCGCGTGAAGTCCAGGAACGATGGCTCGCCTCTGGTGACCAGCCGGATCGACAGCGGCTCGACCCCGGCTACGGCGACGCCGAGCAGCACGTTGCGGTGCTGGCGCACGTCGCCCCAGTGCGGCCGGTAGTCCCCCGCGCGGTAGATCGCGGCGTAGAACGGGGACGCTGTCGCGCCGGCCCGCGCCCCGTGGTCGTCGGAGTTGGTCCAGAGGCGGCAGTCGCACGTCGGCTGGCCGCAGCGTTCCGCTTCCAGGTCGCGGCGTGTGGTGCGGTAGCTGCTCATCCGCCCGTTGAGCAGCGGGCACGCCTCGGTCGCGTACGGCGCGCAGTCGGAGGTGTGCAAGGCGGGTTCGCTGGAGTAGCCACGCGTGAAGTCCGCGGGCCTCAGCAGCAGCGTGTATTTGCCGCCGGGCCTGGTCGAGAGCGGTTGGGCGCAGCCGCCGCAGCGCTTCTCCATCAGGCAGGTGTTGACCCGGCCTGGGTGGTTGATGCCGAACAGCGGTGGTCGCCGTTCGTCGCTGTGCCGGGCCGCCACCTCGGGGACGGCCAGGCCGCCGTGGACCGGGCATCCGGCCATGCGTTTGGGGATGCGGGGGCTCATCGCTTCCCCTCCTCTGGCATGTGCTGGCCGATCGCGAACGCGGCTCCCAGCTCTACCGCTAGCAGTTGCGCTTGCCTTACATTCAGGTCGCTGATCGGAACGCGGTCGGTACGCCCGGACCGCCACTGGACGAGCACCTTCGGTTCGTCGCTGACGAGCGACGCCATGTAGGCGCGGTCGTCCTGGCCCTCCAGACCTGACTGGATGGCCTTGTTGAGGGCGACGACCACGGCGCACGGCTGGAGGAACTTCAAGCCCTTCATGACCGTCCACTCGGCCGACCGCGCGCCGTCCTCCTGTCGGATGATGCGGCCCTCAGAGTCATGGAGATAGTGGATGCTCAGCCGGATCACTGCCCTGCCTCCAGCTCCAGGCGGTGGTCGGTTGCGAGCCGACCGACCACCAGGGCGAGCGCCTTGCCAGCGGTGCCCCGGCCGTGCTCCCCCAGGTGAAAGTCGTACACGGCGTCGGGGTTGGCGAAGGCGGGAGCTTCGTACTCCTTCCAGTCGTAGATGGTGAAAACGCCGAACGGCGAGTTGATGGTCCAGTCGGCGCTGACCTTTTCCGAGGCTTCGGGGTCGGAGTAGTCCGGCTCACCGAACACCTCGCGAAGGGCGTTCACCGTCGTGCGGATCATCGCGCCGTGGAAGCTGGTGCCAGCGGCACCTTCGGGACAACCAGCGTCCTTGTCGATCGTGCCGTCCGCGTTGATGCGGGCCATTGCACGGTCCTTTCGGTGAGGGTGGCCCACCCGGAATCGGGCGGACCATAGGGTGGGGGG
>NZ_VCJS01000661.1 GCF_005893125.1 Nonomuraea basaltis
GCGCGGGCGGGCGCGGCGGGCAGGTCGAGACCGACGCGCAGCGCGGTCACCCTCGTCGGGCAGGGCGGCACGGACACGGAGGCCGTCCTGGGGCCGCCCGGAGCGGTGGGGGATGTGACAACGGTCAGCGTGACGGTCTTGCCGCACGGGCGCTCGCCCATGGACCAGGTGAGCGTGCGGGTGTAGGTCGTGGAGCCGCTCATGCGCATCCGCTGGGTCCGGCCGTCCATGCCGGGGGCCGTCCAGGTGGCGGTGGCGGCGACGGCGGCTGTGCCGCCGGCGCGCACGGTGATCGTGCTCCGGGCGAGCCCATCCGCGTTGACCGTGAGATCGCCCACACTCACCGCGAGCACCGACGGGACCGGCGACGGCGTGATCACCGTCGGTGTCGGTGTCGGTGTCGGTGTGGGGG
>NZ_VCJS01000182.1 GCF_005893125.1 Nonomuraea basaltis
CCCTGAAGCAGCTCCCAGCGATCAAACTAATCAACGGCCTCACCCGCGCCATAGAAGAACCGACGTCGGCGGGCAACCCGCACCCATTTTCCCGCCTGAGCGGCGTCCCGGCAGGGACAGGGGAACTAATCAGCTCATGGTCGGCGCTGCAATACGACGCCAAGACCTCGTCACCTGACCAAGTTCCGCGCGGCAGTCTGGTAGATCCGGGCCAGCATGGCCAGGAGCCATGCGGGTGGCCGACGCCTCGTAGCCGGCCAGGCCTCGAAGTCGTACAGCCGGGCCTCACGCAACGAGGCCGTGCCCGCCGGGTCGGCGCCGTTCCCATGTGAAGCCCTTGGCGCGCAGTCGCTTACTCCAGGAGCGAGCCCGCAACAGCATCCAGGCGCTGGCACCTGACAAGGAGTGCTTCAGCCGGGCCAGGATCTTCAGTCGAAGAGTTCCTCGGCGGTGGCGGCCTTGAGTGACCGGACGAGCCAGCTCTCAAGGAGGGTGAGATCCGTGCACGCCAGGATCCTCTCCCGGATCGGCTCCGGGACGGGTATGTCGCGCTGCTCCAGGATCTTCAGCACAGACTTCGCCTCACCACGGGCCTCACCACAGGCCTCACCCTCTGCCCGTCCTTCGGCCCGGAGCATCTCTGCGAACTCGGACTTGAATCGGTAGTTCTGCATGGTCATCAGACATCTCCAGATCTGCCGGGCCTTGGTGTCTCCAAGACCTATCTCCGTTTGCTCGGCAATGTACGCGGCGGTGTCGGTGTCGACCGTGGTCAGCGCTTCGTGTGATTGTGACTCGGTGATGACCACGGTTTTGGCTCCCCATCGGGAGGTGAACATCATCACCGTGTCGGCGCGCCGCTCTATCGGCACTATTTCCGTCATGTCGGTATCGACTACGGCGACCTCGCACGGGGTCGGGAAGTCGATGTTGAGCATCTTGAAGGCATGAGCGAACAACTCTGGTTTGTCGCGGAAGATGCGATGGAGTGCCTCATGCTGGGAGGAAGGCATGTTCGAAACGTTACCAGTCAATGACTCTCCGTATAGACAGAAGCGTCGAACAACTGTGACGCGGCACCGGGGTACCGGCTCCTGCCACTGAACACGGGAACGAGCGCTCAGGCGAAGGCGCGAAGGCGTGTTCCGCGATAGCCCCGCGTCCCCCGCCTCGGCCTGCGCAGCAGGCCCCGGCGCCAAGCGCGACCGGGGCCTTGCCATCGTCGCCGCGATCGCAAAAGCAGGTCGGGCACGAAGGGGACGAACAGGTTGGGCATAAGGTCAGGACAAAGATCCACACCCGCCCATAGGGGTCAGCCGACCGTGACCACGGGGCCGGAGTCGTCGTCGAGGTCGACCTCGACTCCCATCTCCTCGGCCAGCCGCAGCGCCTCCTCGATCAGCGTCTCCACGATCTGCGACTCGGGCACGGTCTTGATGACCTCACCCTTGACGAAGATCTGTCCCTTGCCGTTCCCCGAGGCAACCCCCAGGTCGGCCTCGCGGGCCTCGCCGGGGCCGTTGACGACGCAGCCCATCACGGCCACCCGCAGCGGGACCTTCAGCCCCTCAAGCCCGGCCTGGACCTGGTCGGCCAGGGTGTAGACATCGACCTGGGCCCGGCCGCACGACGGGCAGGAGACGATCTCCAGGCCGCGCTCGCGCAGCCCGAGGGACTCCAGGATCTGATTGCCGACCTTGACCTCTTCCACCGGAGGCGCGGACAGCGAGACTCTGATCGTGTCGCCGATGCCTTCGGCCAGCAGAGCGCCGAAAGCCACAGCGGACTTGATCGTGCCCTGGAAGGCCGGACCGGCCTCCGTGACGCCCAGGTGCAGCGGGTAGTCGCACTTGGCGGCCAGCAGCCGGTACGCGTTGATCATGACGACGGGGTCGTTGTGCTTGACCGAGATCTTGATGTCACGGAAACCATGCTCCTCGAACAGGGAGCACTCCCACAGCGCCGACTCCACCAGCGCCTCGGGGGTGGCTTTGCCGTATTTCTGCAACAACCGCGGATCCAGGGATCCGGCGTTGACGCCGATGCGGATGGGGACGCCGTGGTCGGCGGCAGCGCGGGCGATCTCGCCTACTTTGTCGTCAAATTTCTTGATGTTTCCGGGGTTGACCCGGACAGCCGCGCACCCCGCCTCGATGGCCGCGAACACGTACTTCGGCTGGAAGTGGATGTCGGCGATGACCGGGATCTGGGACTTCTTGGCGATGATCGGCAGCGCGTCGGCGTCGTCCTGCGACGGGACGGCCACGCGGACGATCTGGCAGCCGGACGCCGTCAGCTCCGCGATCTGCTGCAGCGTGGCGTTGATGTCGGCGGTCACCGTGGTCGTCATCGACTGCACCGAGACGGGCGCGTCGCCGCCCACGGGCACGGTGCCGACCATGATCTGGCGGGAGTGGCGGCGTTCGGCGAGCGGCTTGGGGCGTACCATCGGGATGCCAAGAGCTACGGAAGTCATTTCAACCCTTACTGTGACGACGGTTCAAGTCTATGTAGCTAGCGGGAGTAGCCGGCTGTGAGCTCGGCCGCACGGGCGCGCGCCCACGCGTCGGCCGCGAGCACCTCTTCGACGGAGTCTGCGGGAGTGACCTGGTGCTCTTCAACGACCTTGGCCACGGTGTCGACGATCGCCAGGAACGGTAGCCCGCCCAGCATGAACGCCTCCAGGCACGCCTCGTTGGCCGCGTTGTAGACGGCGGGCGCGGTGCCGCCCTCGGTGCCGACGTGCCTGGCCAGCGCGACCGAGGGGAACGCGACGTCGTCCAGCGGCTCGAACGTCCACGTGTGCGCCTTGGTCCAGTCGATGCCCCGGGCCGCGCCGGGCACGCGGTGCGGGTGGCCGAGCGCCAGCGCGATCGGCAGGCGCATGTCGGGCGGGCTGGCCTGGGCGATGGTCGAGCCGTCCACGTATTCGACCATGGAGTGGATGATCGACTGCGGGTGCACCACCACCTCGATCCGGTCGAAGTCCAGGTCGAACAGCAGATGCGCCTCGATCACCTCCAGCCCCTTGTTGACCAGCGTCGCGGAGTTGATGGTGATCACCGGCCCCATGGACCAGGTGGGGTGGGCCAGCGCCATCTCGGGGGTGACGTCGGCCATCTCCTCGCGCCGCATGCCCCTGAACGGCCCGCCGCTGGCGGTCACCACCAGCCGCCGCACGCTGCCGGGGTCGTAGGCGTCGGGCCCCGAGGCCCACAGGCACTGCTGCAGCGCCGAGTGCTCGGAGTCGACCGGCAGCAGCTGCCCTGGCTTGGCCAGTCGCTTCACCAGCGGCCCGCCGATGATCAAGGATTCCTTGTTGGCCAGGGCGAGCGTCCGGCCCGCTTCGAGGGCGACGAGCGTGGAGGTCAGGCCGAGCGCGCCGGTGATGCCGTTGAGCACCATGTCGGACTGCCAGGCCGCCGCCTCGGCGACCCCTTCGGGGCCGCCCAGCACCACGGGGTGAGCGCCGTGCCCGGCCAGCGCCTCCTTCAGCGCCGGTACGGCCGCCGCGTCCGCCACCGCCACCGCCTCGACGCCGAACTCGGCCGCCTGCCTGGCCAGCAGCTCGACCTTGCCTCCCCCGGCCGCGAGCGCCGCGACCTTGAAACCGCCGGGGTTGGCGGCGATGACGTCGAGGGCCTGGGTGCCGATCGAACCGGTGGAGCCGAGCAGGACGACGGAGCGGAGGGTCTCTGCATGCACCCGTCCATTGTCCCCGCTGCGGAGGGCGCCTGGGCACGCGGCACCGGACGTACCAAAATCTCCTTACTTATGTGACGCGTGATAACAGAGTCAATTTACGCCGGAATATCGCTATATCGGTATGCGCAAATCTTGAGAAATCTGGATATTGCTGCGGCTACCTTCCAACCTCAGGTCCGGTTTCGGGAGGTACGTAATGCACCGCAAAGTCGTCCTGCTTTCCACTCTCGCCCTCGCCGCGGGGAGCGCCGCCCTGCTCCCTGCCGGCGGCGCGCAGGCCGAGGTCCACAAGCGGCCGAAACCCGCGCAGCACGCGGCCGCGGACTCGGCGTCCGAGCAGCGGCAGGTCCTCCGGTACTGGACCGAGCCGAAGATGGAGGCGGCCGAGCCGCTGGACGCCCCCGGCCCCAAGACGGGCGCGAAGCTGAACTCCTCAGAGGAGCCGGCCTCGGGCAGCCCGTGGACGGCCGCGCCCACCGGCGCGTCCGGCGGCGATCAGGTGTTGCAGGCGGCCAGGAGCGGCGGCGAGCCGTGGACCGGCGGCGGCGCGGTCGTGAAGACCACCGGGCGGATCTTCTTCACCACGCAGGGGCGCAACGCGTCATGCTCGGGATCGGCGGTGACCAGTGCGAACAAGAGCGTGGTGATGACCGCCGGCCACTGCGTGAAGCTCAACGGCGCCTTCCACACGAACTGGGTCTTCGTACCGGGCTACGACAAGGGCAGCCGCCCCTTCGGCACCTGGGCCGCCACCAAGCTGCTGACCACGCCGCAGTGGAACGCCAGGGAGGACGTCAACTTCGACGTCGCCGCCGCCGTGGTCGCGCCGCTGGAGGGCAGGACGCTGGTCGACGCCGTGGGCGGCCAGGGCCTGGCGTTCAACCAGCAGAGACGGCAGCAGATGTACGCCTTCGGCTATCCGGCGGCGGCGCCGTACGACGGCTCGAAGCTCGTCTACTGCAGCGGCCGCGCCTTCGACGACTTCCTCGTGTCGAACGATCTCGGCCTCACCTGCAACATGACCGGCGGTTCGAGCGGCGGTCCGTGGATGCTGAATTTCAACGAGTCGACCGGTCTCGGCACCGTCAATTCGGTCAACAGCTTCAAATACAGCTTCTCCCCCAACTGGATGTTCGGCCCATATTTCGGGAACGAGGCCCAAGCCGTCTACCAAGCCGCGCAAACCACCGGCGCACTCTGAGGATTTACCAGAAGTAGTCACAAGAACACACCGCGTGGTGCACACTCGGGGGTCATGACCCTGAGCACCCCCCTGCTCGCGGCCGCTCCGCTGCTGGCGGGGCTGATGGGCCCGGCCCTCGTCGGCGCGGTGCCCGGCCCGCGGCAGGCCGAACGCCCTGTCACCACATCCGTCCACACGGCCGGGCGAACCGAGATAGTCGAGCACGTGGCCGCGCGCACCACCGCCGAGCAGCGGCGCGTGCTCGACTACTGGACGCCGCGGCGCATGGCCGAGGCCCTCCCGATTAGCCTCCTGGACATCGTGATCGGCGAAAAGGGCCTGCTGAGCGAACTGACCGGCCGCGTGGGCCTGCGTACCGTCTTGGACCCGGCAGGTGTGAGGACCGCACTCCCTCTCGCGGCCTCCAAGCTCCCTGTCCCGCGCCACCACGCGGCCTCCGCACCGAAGACGAGCACGATCGGCTCCCGCTGGGCCACCGGCGGCGCCGTGGCCAGGACCACGGGGCGCGTGTTCATGACGGTGGGCGGCGTCGACTTCGTCTGCTCGGCGAGCACGGTCAAGAGCGCCAACCGGGACGTCGTGGTCACCGCCGGCCACTGCGTCAAGGACGGCGCCGGCGAGTGGGCCGCGAACTGGACCTTCGTGCCCGGGTACGGGACGCGCGGCGAGCAGCCGCACGGCCGGTACGCCGCCCGCCGTATGTTCGTCGCCGGGCCGTGGTCGCGCGACGCGAACGACGACTACGACGTGGGCATGGTGGCGCTGGCCACGTCCGGCGGCAAGCACGTGGCCGACGTGGTGGGCACGCAGGAGATCGCGTTCAACGCGCCGCGTGGCGGCCAGGCGTTCGGCTTCGGCTACCCCGCCGACCCGCCGTACAACGGCGACCACCTGGTCTACTGCAGGGGACGGCTGACGGACGACCCGCACGGCGAGACCCGCGACCAGGGTCTGGGTTGCGACATGACGGCAGGCTCGAGCGGCGGGCCCTGGATGACCACGTTCGACGCCACCACCGGCAAGGGCACGATCACGTCGTTGAGCAGCTTCAAGTACAGCGACGACCCGCGCACCATGTACGGCCCGTACCTGGGCGACGCCGCCAAGACCCTCTTCAGCACGGCGGAACGCGCCTAACCTGCCCTGGTCGCCATGAACCCTTAGATATATGCCTCGGCCTGGGCAGTGTAGAGCCGGGCATATGGTCCGTCGGCAGCCAGGAGATCGGAGTGGGTGCCCTGTTCCACGATGCGGCCGTTGTCGATGACGACGATGTGGTCGGCCATGTTCACCGTGGAGAAGCGGTGGGAGACGATCACTGTGATCGCGCCGTGCTCTTCGGCGGCTGCGCGGGCCTGAGCGGTGAAGTTCTCGAAGAGTTCGTGTTCGGCCTGGGGGTCGAGAGCGGAGGTGGGTTCGTCGAGGATCGGCAACAGCGGGTGGCGACGCATCATGCCGCGAGCGAGTGCGAGTCTCTGCCACTGCCCGTAGGGCAGGGGTTCGCGAGAGACGTTGATGAATGGATTCAATGATTTCTCGAATTGGCTGGAATACATCGCTCGACCAGGGATTGATGGAATTCGCAGGTGTCGGCTCCTGTGCCAATCGATAAGCTGCGAGAAGGCGATTTCGGCGGACAGGGTGCGCATGGACAAACGCATAGCCCCTGTTGGGCGAAGATCCGGCGCTCGGGTCGAAGACATTCCGCCGCGAGCTCCAAAACTGCCTCCGTGCCACGCTCACGGCCGCCGGCGATGGCCGCCTCCCGCGCGGCCGCGCTGGTCGCCTGCTCCTGGCCACGAGCCGAGCTGACCGCTGTGTTCGACCTGATCGAGTAGGCCCGGCTAGAGCGTGAGGCCGGTCAAGACCATGACCTTCTCGTAGGTCAGGTCTTCCATGGCCGAGTGCAGCCCCTCGCGGCCGATGCCCGAGTCCTTGACCCCGCCGTACGGCATCTGGTCGGCCCGGTAGGAGGGCACGTCGCCGATGATCACGCCGCCCACCTCCAGCTCCCGGTTGGCGCGGAAGGCGGCGTCCAGGGAGCGGGTGAAGACGCCGGCCTGGAGGCCGTACTTGGAGTCGTTGACCATCGCGTACGCCTCGTCGATCGTGGCGGCGGGCTGGAGGATCATGACTGGCCCGAACACCTCCTCGCAGGCCACCTTCGCGTCGTGCGGGACGTCGGTCAGCACCGTCGGCATGAGCGTGGCGCCCTCGCGGATGCCGCCGGCCAGGACCCGGGCTCCGGCGGTGACGGCTTCCTGGACCCACTGCTCGACCCGTTCGGCGGCGGCCTCGGAGACGAGCGGCCCCACCTGCGTCTTCTCGTCGGCCGGGTCTCCGGTGACGAGGCCGGCCACGGCCGGGAGCAGGCGGTCGACGAAGGCGTCGTAGACCGGCTGCTCGACGATCACGCGCTGCACGGCGATGCAGCTCTGCCCGGCCTGGTAGTTGGAGTAGAGGGCGATGCGCTGGGCAGCCCAGTCGAGGTCGGCGTCGGACAGCACGACGGCGGCCGCGTTGCCGCCCAGCTCCAGCGTCACGTGCTTGCGCGGGACCTGGTCGGCGATGGCGTACCCGACGGGTGCGGATCCCGTGAACGAGACCACGGGGAGACGAGGGTCCTGAACGAGCGCGGAGGCGCGCTCGTTCGCGATCGGCAGGACCGAGAACATCCCGGCGGGCAGGTCGGTCTCGGCCAGGATCTCGCCGAGCAGCAGCGCCGACAGCGGTGTGGCGGGCGCGGGCTTGACGACGATCGGGGCGCCGACGGCGATGGCCGGGGCGACCTTGTGGGCGACCAGGTTCAGCGGGAAGTTGAACGGGGTGATCGCCAGCACGGGGCCGTACGGCACGCGCGACACGTAAGCCAGCCGCCCGGCCGCGGCCGGCTCGGTGTCGAGCCGCTGTACCCCGCCCGACCAGCGGCGGGTCTCCTCGGCGGCGAAGCGGAACGTGGCCACGGCACGGGCGGCCTCGGCCCGCGCCCAGATGATCGGCTTGCCGTTCTCGGCCGTGATCAGGTGGGCGATCTCGTCGGCCCGCTCCGCCAGGCGGCGCGAGACGTGGGCCAGGGCCTCGGCCCGCACGTGCACGGGCAGGGCCGCGGCCTGCCGCGCCACCTCGTGGGCGGCCGCGACGGCCTCCTCGACCTGGGCGTCGGTCGGCACGGAATGCCGCCCGACCTCTCGGCCATCGTGGGGGTTGGTCACAGTGAGCTCGGCGTCCCCGGTCGCGGGACGGCCGGCCAGCCAGAAAGTACGCACGTCCATACCCATGACGCTATGCGAAGCCTACGATCGGGGAATTACACCAGGATGCACAAGAGCCTCACGAGGGCTCACCGTTAAGTACAAGCTCCGTTGTATACCCATGATGTAACAGAAGTAGACCTAATTCGGGATGTTTACCATGCGGAGTGGTTTGAGGGATCTCCGCCATGGCTAAGTCATCGGGTGCGGGTCTCCAGCGCGGTGGGCCCCCGATCAGAAAGGCGTGGGCCCCGTGACCGAACGACGTGAGGTCACAAGGACGCATAGTTCCTTGGCCACGAGGGAGGTCTCATGACCTCGGCGCCTCTGGGGCTGCAGGGCGCTTACCTTCTGGGTGAGCGCGCCAGCCACGACGAACTCCGCTCCCGCCTCCTCGACGTGGCGGTGAACCTGCTCCAGACGGACGGTCCCGACAGCTTGACGATGCGCAGGATCGCCGCCGAGGCGGGCTGCACGACGACCGTCATCTACACCATGTTCGGCAACAGGGAGGGCCTGGCGGAGGCGCTCTATCTGGAGGGGTTCGAGCGCTTCCGCCGCTTCCTGGAGGCGGTGCCGCAACGGCGGAACCCGCTGGAGAACCTGGGCGCACTCGGGCCCGCATACCGGCAGGCGTGCCTGGCCGAGCCGGGCTACTACAGCCTGATGTTCGAGCGGGCCATCCCCGGCTTCGAGCCCAGCGAGCGCGCCAGGACCCTGGCCCGGGCGGCACTGAACATCCTCGACCGGGTGATCGCCGACTGCATCTCGGCCGGGTATCTGATCCCGACCCAGCCCCGCAAGATCGCCGACGCGCTGTGGGCGGCGGCCCAGGGCGCGATCAGCTTGGAACGTGCTGGGCACCTGCGGGACGGGCGCACGTACGAAGCGGTGACGACCGCGATCATCTGCTGCTACCTGGTGGAGAAGAAGTAACGAGCGCTACCTCACAGCGGCGGTGCGCTAGCGGCGGGCCGCCTGGAGGGCCAGCCACAGCTCGGCGCGCACGCCGGGATCGTCGAGGTCGCGGCCGAGCAGCTCGGCGGCGCGCTTCATGCGGTAGCGCAGCGTGTGCCGGTGCACGCCCAGCCGCTGGGCGGCCGCGTCCCAGTGGCCGTTGCTGCCCAGGTACGCGTGGAGCGACTCGATCAGGTCGGCGCGGGAGCCGTACGCGGCGAGGGGGGCCAGCAGCGCGGCCGCGAACGCCTGGGCGGTGGGCTGGTCGAGCAGCCCGAGCAGACCCTGACCTGCGAGTTCACCGAACCGCACCACTCGGCCCTTGCCGTTCCCCGGCGCCCCGCCGCCCTTGCCCATGCTCGGCGCCCCGCTGCCCTTGCCGAACCCCGGCGCTCCGCTGCTCCTGGTGGCCTCCAAGGCGCGTGCTGCCTGGTCGATCGCGCCACGCAGCGCCGCCGGGTCGTACCCGCACGGCAGGCTGATGCCCACCGGGCCATCCGCCTCCAGCGCCACCTCGCCCGCCATGCCCTCGGCCACCAGCGCGACGACCATCGGTCCCACCGCACTCTCCGCACCCGCCGATCGTGCGGCGTCGCCCCTGCCGCCGGTGTCCGCGTCGTCGAGAAGCGCCGTGAAGGCGTGCGTCTCCAGGGCGTCGAGCGATTCGGCGCCGGTCGCGAGCACCACCATCGGCTCATCGGGCAGCCGTCCGCCGAGTGGTCCCAGCACCGCGTGCGCCTGCTCTTTCGCCCCGGCCAGCAGCAGCGCCAGCACCGCGGAGCGGACGCGCCGCTCGGCGGTCAGCTGGGTCCTGCCCTGCTCCATGGCCAGCGTCAGCAGGGATCCCGCGGCGTTGATCACCGTGTGCGTGACCGGTGAGTACGGCTGGTTGGCCCCGACGGCGAAGAAGCCCCTCGGCCGCGCCCCACCACCCAGCGGTTGCACCACGATGTGCTCCCCGGGGCCCGACAACGCCAGGCTGGCCGGCAGCCGCGTGCCGGCGCTCCGCTGCCCACCGCCCTCGCTCGCCCTTGGCACCCCGCCACCTTCGCCCGCGCCATGTCCGATGCCGCCGCGTGCGCCGCCTTCGGCCGGGCCGTGCGTACCCTCTTCGAGGTGTCCATGCGCCTCCTCTCCCGGCCCCGGGACCGGGACAGGGTCCGCGACCGGGACGTAGCCCGGGAGGCGGCCGGTGCGGAGGCGGGTGAGGTCGGCGGTGACGGCGTCGGTCCTGGCGCCGCGGGTGGCGTGGCGTACCGCACCCGTCTCATCCAGGAGCGCCGCCCAGCCGCCGACCTCCTTGGCCAGCCGGTCGATGACCGCGTGCATGCCCTCCGGCCGGAGCGCCGCCCGCGTCAGGCGGCCCTGGGCGGCGAAGGCGCGGGTGATCTCCTCGTACTGCTCGGCGGCCAGCAGTTCGCTGACAACCTTGCCGATGGCGATGAACGGCGTCTCGCGCGGCACCTCCAGCAGCGGCAGCCCGGCCGCCTCGGCGGCCTCGATCAGCGCGGCGGGCACCTCCTCGTGCGAGACGCCGACGCCGAAGCCGAGGCCTGCGACGCCGCGCGCCACCAGGCGCGCGACATACTCCGAGGGGTCGATGTCCGGGTCTTCCAGTCGCATCCCCGTGGTGAGCAGCAGCTCGTCGCCCTCCAGGTACGGTGTGGGGTCGGCGAGCTCGCTGACCGCCACCCACCGCACGGCGGCGTTCAGCGCCGCGGGGCCCGACGTCCCGGCCAGGGGCCGCAGACCCATGCGGCGCACCACGGTCTGGAGCGAAGGCGGCATGCGAGTTTTGTCCATTCCGGCAAAGACGAACACCCATAGTGTGACATATCGACTTATCGGCGCAGGTAGGAGGCCGCCGTAGCGTCGAACCCATGAGCATTCCCCAGGAGCGGCGCGTCGTGACCGCGATCCCAGGCCCCAAATCCCAGGAGCTGCTGGCCCGCAAGCAGGCCGCCGTCCCGCCCGGCATCGGCACCACCCTGCCGGTCTTCGTCACCCGCGCCGGCGGCGGCGTGGTGCAGGACGCCGACGGGAACTCGCTGATCGACTTCGGCTCGGGCATCGCCGTGACGAACGTGGGCAACGCCGCGCCCAAGGTCGTCGAGCGGGTCCAGCGGCAGGTCGCCGACTTCACCCACACCTGTTTCATGGTCACCCCGTACGAGTCGTACGTCCGGGTATGCGAGAGGCTCAACGAGCTGACCCCGGGCGACCACGAGAAGCGCACGTTCTTGGTGAACTCCGGCGCCGAGGCCGTGGAGAACGCAGTCAAGATCGCCCGGCATGCCACCGGCAGGCCGGCCGTCGTGGTGTTCGACCACGGGTACCACGGCCGCACGCTGCTCACGATGACGCTGACGGCCAAGAACATGCCGTACAAGCAGGGATTCGGGCCGTTCGCGCCAGAGGTGTACCGGGTGCCGCTGGCCTACCCGTTCCGCTGGCCGAGCGGCCCCGAGAGCTGCGCAGAGGAGGCCGCTGAGCAGGCCATCGACATGATCACCAAGCAGATCGGCCCGGCGAACGTGGCGGCCGTCGTGATCGAGCCGATCGCCGGCGAGGGCGGCTTCATCGTGCCGGCCCGGGGCTTCCTGCCGCGCATCGCCGAGTTCTGCAGGGCGAACGGCATCGTGTTCGTGGCCGACGAGGTGCAGACCGGGTTCGCGCGTACCGGTGACCTTTTCGCCTGCGAGGACGAGGGCGTGGTGCCGGACATCATCACCACCGCCAAGGGAATCGCGGGCGGCCTGCCGCTGGCCGCCGTCACGGGCCGCGCGGAGATCATGGACAAGGTGCACGCGGGCGGGCTCGGCGGCACGTACGGCGGTAACCCGCTGGCCTGCGAGGCCGCGCTCGGCGTGCTGGAGACCATCGAGGAGGAGGACCTCGTCGCCCGGGCCCGCCGCATCGGCGAGATCATGCTCCCCCGGCTCAAGACGCTCCAGGAGCGCTTCGACGTGATCGGCGACGTGCGCGGCCGGGGCGCGATGATCGCGATCGAGCTGGTCGAGCCGGGCACCAAGGAGCCGAACCCGACGGCCGTGCAGGAGATCGTCAAGCGCTGCCACGCCGAGGGCCTGCTGGTCCTGACGGCAGGCACGTACGGCAACGTGCTGCGCTTCCTGCCCCCGCTGGTCATCCCCGAGCACCTGCTCGAAGAGGGCCTCGGCATCCTTGAGAAAGCCATCGCCGAACTCTAGAAATACCTCTATATCGGGCATCCGGCTTGCGGCTGGATGCCCGATTTTGTTGGTGTAACGGACGTCGCCGGGGTAGAGAATTCACCCTGACTTGACGCTCAGCTAGACGCTCATGGCCTCGGTCAGGGTTATAACGGATCCGACATACGGATGGGCGATGGCTGCTGGGAACGTGATGAACTGGGGTCCGACTAGAACGGCGCGGAGTATGTTGACGTTCGACCCTGAGGGCCTGACCTGGGCCCAGCGTGAGGGCGACGCGTGCGTCGTCTGCCACAAGAGATGGCCGCGACCTCGCGTGCGCGTGGGCCGGCTGCCGGACGACTCCGCGCTGTTCGCCTGCAACGACTGTGCCGAGGCATTGCTGCCCGCCCCGATGGCGACCGTGGTCGCCTTCCCGTCCCGATAGCGAGACGCCCCGGGACGGGGGGAAGGCCCGGGGCGTCTCTGCAGGCCCCGCCCAGCGGGGGATAGGGCGGGCCCCGTGGCGGGATCACGTGGGGTTCGGCGGCGGTCCCCACTCCCTTGGCTCACTTGGCGAGTTCGCGCCACCGTTCGGTCCAGGCGGCATAATCAGTGCATTCCCCGTCCTGCGCCCGGCAACCCCCGGGCGGCCGTACGGCGAAGGCCACGCGGTCGATCTGCTTCGCCTTGCCGACCTCGTACACCTGGCAGATGGGCCGCGCCCGCCCCTTGCACGCCTTGTCGTTGGCCGGCGCCAGCCCCACCCACGCGGCCGCGTCGCGCTGCGCGTCCGGCGCGGTCACCCAGTTCAGCCACCTGTAGGCGCAGGTGGTGTCGGGCACGTCGGCGCCCAGCATCCAGGAGTCGACCCACCCGGTGGTCTCGCGGGTTTGCAGGGCCCTGACCGGCTTGCCGGCCTTCTGCAGCAGCACGCGATAGTAAGGAGTGGCCTGGGCGTAATCCAGCGACCCGGTGGCGAACCCCTTGATCAGATCGATGGGGTACGTCCAGTAAGACCGCCCCTTGGCCCCCTCCAGCAGCGCCATCGCCCGGTCGAGCCCGTCCTTGCCCAGCTCGAACGGCTCATCGTCCGCATCGGCGGCCAGGGCGGCGTCGGCGATCGTCAGCGGGCTGTCCCTGAGCGCCATGCGTTCGGAGGCGAACGCCTCTTTCAGGTCGCCCTTGACCTTGGCCGGGTCGTAGATGAACTCGTGGTAGCCCCACAGGTAGGGCACCCCGTAGACCTTGCCCGACACGGTCATCATGTCGCGGAAGCGCTCGTCGATGTCCTCGTAGCCGTTCACTTTGGCCGGGTCGACGGGCTGCACCCGCTTGCCCTCGATGAGCTCGCCCGCCAGCGCGGGCCCGGCGGAGACCACGTCGTAGGGCCGCTCCTTGATCTTGGCGGCCATCTCCTCGGCGGTCTGCACGGTGTCGAGCTTGGCGATCCGGCAGCCGGTCTCCTTCTCGAACGAACCCACCCAGTTGACCCTGGGGCTGGTGCCGCCGTATTCGGCGTAGCCGCGGTAGGTGAGGATCTGCAGCGTGCCGTCGCTCTGCGTCGGGGTCGGCGAGGGCGTGCTCTTCGGCTTGGGCGTGGGGCCCGCCGCGCCCAAGCCGGCGACCAGCGCCGAGGCGGCGAGCGCCAGGGCGTAAGCGCGCCGACGATCCACCAAGTCCCCCTCTGTCCGTGCCAGGAGCATACCGGGGACTCGGCCGGGAGGACGCGCGTCCCTCCCGGCCGGAACGGGGCTCACCCGTTCGTGGGGAAGCCCAGGTTCACGCCGCCGTGCGAGGGGTCGAGCCAGCGGGAGGTGACGACCTTGCCGCGGGTGTAGAAGTGCACGCCCTCGGTGCCGTGCACGTGCGTGTCACCGAAGAGCGAGGACTTCCAGCCGCCGAAGCTGTAGAACGCCATCGGCACCGGGATCGGCACGTTGATGCCGACCATGCCGACCTCGACCTCGTTCTGGAAGCGCCGGGCCGCGCCGCCGTCGTTGGTGAAGATCGCGGTGCCGTTGCCGTACAGGCCGCCGTTGATCACCTCCAGCCCCTCCTCGTACGAACCGACGCGCACGATCGAGAGCACCGGTCCGAAGATCTCGTCGGTGTGCGTACGCGAGCCCGCGGGCACGTGGTCGAGCACCGTCGGGCCGAGCCAGAAGCCGGGCGTCTCCGACGCCTTGCCGCCGCCGAGCACGGCGGTCTCGCGGCCGTCGACGACCAGCTTGGCGCCCTCCTCGACGCCGAGGTCCAGATAGGAGGCGACCTTGTCGCGGTGCGCCGCGGTGACCAGCGGCCCCATCTCGGACTTCGGGTCGTCGCCGGGGCCGATCACGAGCCCGTCCACCCGGTCGACGATCTTCTCCACGAGCTCGTCGCCGATCGGGCCCACGGCCAGCACGACCGAGATCGCCATGCACCGCTCGCCCGCCGAGCCGAAGCCCGCCGACACGGCCGAGTCCGCGACCAGGTCGAGGTCGGCGTCGGGCAGCACGAGCATGTGGTTCTTGGCGCCGCCCAGCGCCTGCACGCGCTTGCCGTGCGCGGTGCCGGTCTCGTAGACGTACCTGGCGATCGGGGTGGAGCCGACGAACGACACGCCGCGCACGTCGGGGTGCGACAGCAGCCGGTCGACGGCGACCTTGTCGCCCTGCACGACGTTGAACACGCCGTCGGGCAGCCCCGCCTCCTGCCAGAGCCGCGCCATGAGCAGCGACGCCGACGGGTCCTTCTCCGACGGCTTGAGGATGAAGGCGTTCCCGCAGGCGATCGCGATGGGGAACATCCACATCGGCACCATGGCGGGGAAGTTGAACGGGGTGATCCCGGCCACGACGCCGAGCGGCTGGCGGATCGAGTAGGTGTCGACCCGGGTCGAGACGCCCTCGGAGAAGCCGCCCTTGAGCAGGTGCGGGATGCCGCAGGCGAACTCCACGACCTCCAGGCCGCGGGCGACCTCGCCGAGCGCGTCGGAGTGCACCTTGCCGTGCTCGGCGGAGATCAGCGCGGCCAGCTCGTCGCGGTGGGCGTACATGAGCTCGCGGAAGCGGAACAGCACCTGCGCCCGCTTGACCAGCGACGCGTCCCGCCAGGCGGGGAAGGCCGCGACGGCGGCCGCGACGGCCGCGTCCACGTCGGCCGCCGAGGCGAGCGCCATGTGCCCGCCGACCTCGCCGGTGGCCGGGTTGAAGATCTCCGCGGTACGGGAGACATCCCCGTCCGCGAGTGCTCCGTTGATCCAGTGTTTGACCGACTTCACTGAGCTGCTGCCTCTGCGTTGATGACTTCGAGTGCGTTGACGATGATCCCCAGCCCCTCGGTCGCCTCGTCCACCGTGAGGGTGAGGGGCGGGGCCATCCGGATGGCGTTGCCGTACAGGCCGCCCTTGCCCGCCAGCAGCCCCGCCTTCTTGGTCTCCTCCATGAAGCGGGCCGCCTGGGCCGGCGTCTCCAGCTCGACGGCGAACATCAGGCCCTTGCCGCGCACGCCCTTGACGATGGGCAGCCGCTCGGCGGCCTCCGTGAGCCCGCCGATGATGATCGCGCCGGTGCGTGCGGCGTTGGCCTGCAGGTCGTGGTCGAGCACGTAGTCGAGGGTGGCGTTGGCGGCGGCCATGGAGATCGGGTTGCCGCCGAACGTGGACAGGCCCACGGCGTGCGGCGCGTCCATCAGGTCGCCGCGCGCCACGACGCCGCCCACGGCGAACCCGTTGCCCAGCCCCTTGGCGAACGTCATCATGTCCGGGGTCACGCCGTGGTTCTGGATGCCGAAGAACGCGCTGCCCGTCCGCCCCCAGCCGGTCTGCACCTCGTCGGAGATGAGCAGGATGCCCTGCTCGTCGAGCACCTCTTTGTACGCGGCGAACAGCCCGTCGGGCGCCATCGTGAACCCGCCCACGCCCTGGATCGGCTCGGCGATCAGCGCCGCCACGTCGTTGGAGACCGAGGTGACCAGCACGTGGCGCAGGTCGTCCACGCAGGCCGCGATGTAGTCGGCGTCCGACAGCCCCTTGAACTGGGCCAGGTGCCGGTCGGCGCCGTGCAGGAAGTGCACGTTGAGCGGGGAGAGCGAGTTGTTCTTCCAGGACCGGTTGGAGGTGACGCTGATCGCGCCGAAGCTGCGCCCGTGGTAGCTCTGCCGCATGGCGAGCACCTGGTCGCTCTTGCGCGCGTACGTGGCCAGCAGCAGCGCCGTCTCGTTGGCCTCGGTGCCCGAGTTGGTGAAGAAGACCTTGGCGTCGGGGATGCCGGAGAGCCGCGCGATCTTCTCGGCCAGCTCGATCTGGCCGCGCAGCAGGTAGACGGTGCTGGTGTGCACCACTCCGGTGGCGAGCTGGCGCTCGACGGCCTCGCGCACTTCGGGCACGTCGTACCCGATCATGTTGGTCAGGATGCCGGCGAAGAAGTCCAGGTAGCTCTTGCCGTCGGCGTCGACGACGCGGTTGCCCTTGCCGCTGACGATCTCGATGGGCTCGGTGTAGTTGAGTGCCAGCCAGTTGGGCATCACTGCCCGGTGGCGCGCGAGTAGCTCCGACATGTTATCGAGTATCCCGTTCCGTCCCGGGTCCTCCTATGCGCAGCCTGTCGGCGTGCGACCGAATCAGCTTACAACGTGTAAGTCCTCCCCTTAGGGGATGTCCCGTGCGCCTGGCGACGTACGCGCCACCGTCCGGGTACGCCGCAGGAAGCACCGTGAATGCCCACTGGCGGGCGACGACCGGGACCACCTCCGTCGGCGACGATCAGTGCATCGGAACTGAAGGAGAGATCGAGATGACCATCACCGTCGACCGCCGCCCCGAAGCGCCGTCCGGACCGCCCAAGCTCGACCGCGACCTGCTCCGCCGCGCCCAGCAGGACACGCTGGACACCCCGCGCATGGACTACAGTCTGCTGGCCAAGATGATGTTCAAGCCGGTCGACATCATGTACGGCAAGAAGGGCTCGTACACGAAGTTCGCCATGCTGGAGATCATCGCCCGGGTGCCGTACCAGGCGTGGGAGCGGATGGGCTACTGGGCCGTGCACCGGCACGCGGGCCGCTCGGCGATGGCCAAACGGGTCTTCGAGCGGATCGTGGAGGCCCGCGCCGACCAGGACAACGAGCAGTGGCACCTGCTGATCATGCAGGACCTGGTGCAGCGCACCGGGCAGAGGCAGACGTGGCTGCTGCACAAGGCCGCGCCGTGGCTGATCGCGTTCTTCTACTACCACGTGTCCTGGGTGCTGTTCCTGGTCAGGCCGGACTGGAGCTACCGGCTGAACGCGGAGTTCGAGGACCACGCCGAGCACGAGTACATGATGTTCGTGGCGGAGAACCCGGACCTGGACTTCGTCCCTGACCCCGGCACGTACGCCGCCGAGTACGGCCGCTACCGCTCGGTGGCCGACCTGCTCAGGCAGATCGGCCACGACGAGCGCACGCACAAGCTCGACAGCCTGGAGAGCATGCGGGAGCCCCGTGTCCGCTAGACCTGCACCGGCTCGGGAGCCGCGACGGGCTTGGCCGGCCGCAGCACGATCACCGCGAGCAGCGCGGCGGCCACGCTGAAGCCGGCCCCCACCCACGAGCCGAGGTGCATGGCGGAGGTGAAGGCCTCGTTGGCCACCTCGGCGTAGCCCATCGGGTGGGCGGCGCCGATCGACTCCCTGGCGGCCGCGGGCAGGCCGGCGGGCATCTCCGCGGTGTACTGCCCGGCCAGCACGCTGCCCAGGATCGCGATGCTCATCGCCACGCCGACCTGCTGGACAGTGTCGTTGAGCGCCGAGCCGACGCCCGCGTGGTCGATCGGGATGGCGCCCATGAGCGAGGCGTAGGCCGACGGACCGGCCAGGCCGCCGCCCATGCCCATGATCACCAACCCGGTGAGCAGCGGCAGGTAACCGGTCGTCATGGCCATGACGACGAAGCCCCCGGCCATCAGCAGCAACCCGGCGCCGACCAGCACCCGGTTGCTGACCTTCTGCCCCAGCCCGGCGCCCACGCCGTTGAAGAGGGCCGCGGCCACGGCGTAGGGCAGCATGGCCAGACCGGCCTGCATCTCCCCGTAGCCCAGCACGTACTGCAGATACTGGGTCAGCATCAGCATCACGGCGCCCGCACCGAACGACATCAGCAGGATCGAGAACGACGCACCGCTGAAGTTGCGGTCGGCGAACAGGTGAAGCGGCAGCATCGGCTGCTCCCGCCCGCGCTCCCAGACCACGAAGGCGCCGAGGGCGAGCACGGCCACCGCGATGACGGGGATGTTCCACTCGCGCTCGATGATCACGTAGACGGCCGCGGTCAGGCCCACGATCGAGAGCACCACGCCCACCGGGTCGATCTTCCGCCCGGCGCTGCGGGTCTCGGGCATCAGCACGACGGCGGCCAGGATGGCGATCGCCGCGATCGGGACGTTCAGCAGGAAGATCGAGCCCCACCAGTAGTGCTCCAGCATGAAGCCGCCCACGGTCGGGCCCGACACCAGGCCGACCAGGGCGACCGCGCTCCAGGCGGCCATCGCCTTGCGCCGCTCGTCCTCCTCGAACACGGTCATCAGGATCGACAGAGTGGACGGCATGACCAGCGAGCCGCCGATGCCCATCAAGGCCCGCGCGCCGATCAGCTGCCAGGGCTCGGAGACGAGCACCGCGAGCAGCGACGCGCCGCCGAAGAACACCAGGCCGATGATCAGGAAGCGGCGGCGGCCGTACTTGTCGGACAGGCTGCCCGAGGTGAGCAGCAATCCGGCGTACGCCAGCACGTAGGCGTCGATGATCCACTGGATGTCCGACGGGGTCGCGCCCATCTCCTCGGTCAGCGAGGGGATGGCCAGATTCAGCACGGTGTTGTCGACGACCAGGACCAACAGCGCCAGGCAGAGGACGACGAGGATCCACCAGCGACGGGGGTCTCGTACGGTGTTCGAGTTCACTCGCACACTGTACGACAACCCTCGTACAGCGTGCGAGTGGATTTATCCTTGACCCATGACCGGCAAGCAGTTCACCTCCGTCTGGCTCCGCGAGCCGCGCAAGGCCACGAGCCCGGGCCGCAGCCGCTACGAGATCGTCAAGGCGGCCGTCGAGCTGCTCGACGAGGAAGGGCTGGCAGGGCTGAGCATGCGCAAGCTCGGCGCGAAGCTGAGCGCGGGCGCCACCAGCCTCTACTGGTACGTCGCCAACAAGGACGAGCTGCTGGAGCTCGCCTACGACGAGGTGTGGGGCGAGATGGCGCTGCCCGGCCACGAGGAGGCAGGCTGGCGGGAGGCCGCCTCGGTGCTGGCCTACAGCATGCGCCGGGCGATGCTGCGCCACCCGTGGACGGCCGACCTCATCGGCCGCCTGCCCGCGCTCGGCCCCAATGCGCTGCAGCTGGCCGACCGGATGCGGAAGATGTTCGAGACGGCCGGATTCACCGGGCTGGACATCGACTTCGCCAACGCCGCACTTACCGCCTACGTGTACGGCATGACGATCCCGGAGATCGCCTGGAACACCTCGACGGCCGGCCACGCCTACGACCCCGACGAGATGCGCGAGGCGGTCTCCAAGGCCGCTGCCCAGTTCCCCGATCTGCTGGAGCGCATCGACATGCAGCGTTACGAGGATCCGCAGACACTGCGCGCGATGGCCTTCGACTTCGGGCTCGTGTCGGTGCTCGACGGCCTTGAGCGACGGCTGGCGACGTAGCAGGATTCGGGCATGAGCGAGCGAAGCGAGCGACCAATCAAACACAGCCGATTTCTCGCGCACGCGGCCGGCGAAGGCGGCCGCGTGCGCGATTTTCGTGTTGCCCGCGACTTCCTCCTCCACGCCGACCCCGCCACCGCCCGCCGCGACTTCCGCTGGCCGGAGCTCGCGGAGTTCAACTGGGCGCTCGACTGGTTCGACGGGGTGCTGGCCGCCGAGACCCCCGACGCCGTCGCTCTCAAGATCGTGGGGGCGAGCCGGGCCGCCTACACCTTCGCCGAGCTGTCGGCCCGCTCCAACCAGGTCGCGAACTGGCTGCACCAGCAGGGGGTGCGCCGGGGCGACCGGATCATGCTCATGCTGGGCAACCAGGCCGAGCTGTGGGAGGCGCTGCTGGCCGCGATGAAGCTGGGCGCGGTCATCATCCCGGCCACGACGCTGCTGACCGCCAAGGACGTCGTCGAGCGGATCGAGCGCGGCGGCGTCTCGCACGTGATCGCCAACGCTTCCGACGCGGGCAAGTTCGGGACCGGGGAGTACACGAGGATCGCCGTCGGCGACGCGTACAACTGGCTGCCGTTCCACGAGGCGTACGAGGCGCCCGCCGCCTTCACCCCCGACGCGCCGACGCGGGCGGGCGACACGCTGCTGCTCTACTTCACCTCCGGCACGACCTCGCAGCCGAAGCTGGTCGAGCACACCCACGCGTCCTATCCGGCCGGGCACCTGTCGACCATGTTCTGGATCGGGGTCAGGCCCGGCGACGTGCATCTCAACGTGTCCTCGCCGGGGTGGGCCAAGCACGCGTGGAGCAATGTGTTCGCGCCGTGGAACGCGGGGGCCACCGTGCTGATCCACGACTACCAGCGCTTCTCCGCGCCGGCGCTGCTGGAGGTGCTGCGGGACGAGCGGGTGACCACGTTCTGCGCGCCGCCGACCGTGTGGCGGATGCTCATCCAGGAGGACCTGACGGCGTGGAAGCTGCCGCTGCGTACGGCCGTGGCCGCCGGTGAGCCGCTCAACCCGGAGATCATCGACCAGGTGGCCAAGGCGTGGGGCATCACCATCAGGGACGGCTACGGCCAGACCGAAACCACCGCGCAGATCGGCAACGCGCCGGACGAGCCGGTCAAGCCCGGATCCATGGGACGCCCACTCCCCGGCTACGACGTCGTGCTCGTCGACCCCGTCAACGGCGAGCCCGGGGACGACGGCGAGATCTGCCTGCCGCTCGACGAGCGCCGCCCGCTGGGGCTCATGGCCGGATATGTCGGTGGATCGACCGAGGCGACGCGGGTCGGCTACTACCACACCGGCGACGTCGCCACCCGCGACCAGGACGGCTACATCACCTACGTCGGCCGGACCGACGACGTCTTCAAGGCCTCCGACTACCGCATCTCGCCGTTCGAGCTGGAGAGCGTGCTGCTGGAGCACGAGGCCGTTGCGGAGGCGGCCGTGGTGCCTGCGCCGGACCCGGTGCGACTCGCCGTGCCGAAGGCGTACGTGACGCTCGCGCCCGGCTTCGAGGCCGGCGCGGAGACCGCGCGGTCGATCTTCGAGCACTGCCGCCGGGAGCTGGCCCCCTACAAGCGGGTGCGGCGGCTGGAGTTCGACGAGTTGCCCAAGACGATCTCCGGCAAGATCCGCAGAGTCGAGCTGCGGGTGCGGGAGCCTCGGCAGGAATACCGCGAAGAGGACACAATCCCCGGCAATCCATAACAAACCGTAAATCGCTGCCTAGCCGTTCTTACAGATTGATCAGCTAGGCTCTGCCCCGTGCTGCCCACCATCTCCGACGTCCTCAAGCTGGAGACCGTGCGCCGGGGCGGTCCGCGCGTGGTCGCGGGTGCCGACCGGCTGGACACGAGGGTGCGGTGGGTGCACGTGGGCGAGATCGCCGACATCGCCCACCTGCTGCGCGGCGGCGAGCTGGTGCTCACCACGGGCGTCGCGCTTCCCGAGGACCCGGAGAAGCTCGCCGACTACATCGGCGAGCTCTCCTCCGTCGGCGCCTCCGGGCTGATCGTGGAGCTGGGCCGCAGGTTCGTCCGCGAGCTGCCCCCAGCCGTGATCAAGTCGGCCGAGGAGCAGGGGCTGCCGGTCATCGTGCTGACCAGGGAGACCCCGTTCGTGCAGATCACCGAGTCGGTGCACGCGCGGATCATCGACATCCAGCTGGAGGAGCTGCGCGCTTCCGAGCAGCTCCACGAGGTGTTCACCGAGCTGTCGGTCGAGGGCGCCTCGCCCGCCGAGGTGCTCGCCCAAGTGGCCCGGCTGTCCAACCGGCCGGTGCTGCTGGAGAACCTCGCGCACCAGGTGCTGGCCTGCGAGTCCGCCGGGCGCGACGCGGGCACCCTGCTGGCCGGGTGGGAGACCAGGTCACGGGCGGTGGCGCCGGCCGAGCGCACCGCGTACGATCCGGCCTCCCAATGGCTGGTCACCACGGTCGGGGCGCGCGGGCAGGACTGGGGCCGGCTGATCCTGATCTGCGACTCGGAACCCTCGCCGCGCGACATGGTGCTGGCCGAGCGCGCCGCCACCACGCTCGCGCTGGGCCGCCTGCTGGAGCGCCACCAGGAGTCGCTGGAGCGCCAGGCGCACGGCACGATCATCACCGGCATCCTGACCCACGCCTACTCCGACCCCAACGAGGCCGCCGCGCGCGCCCGGGCCGTGGGCGTGCCGCTGACCGGGCGCAAGCTGATCAGCGTGGTCATCAGACCGATCGACCCGGCCGACCAGGCGCTGGACGGCCAGGCGCAGCTCGGCGAGCTGGCCGAGGCCACCGCCGGCGCCTGCCGCGACGCCCGCCTGCCCGCCCTGGTCGGCGCGCTCGACCAGGAGCGGGTCGGGATCCTGCTCCCGCTCCCCCCGCGCACGCAGGCCGAGCCCGCGCTCACCGCGCTGGCCGAGCGGCTGCGCGTGCTGTGGCGGCCCGGCTCGGCGTTCGTGCTGGCGGCGGGCTCGGTGGTGGAGTCCATCAGGGACGTACGCCGCAGCTTCCTGGAGGCCGAGCAGGTGGCCGACGTGGCGGTCCGCCAGCCGGACGGCCGGGCCTTCTACCGGCTGCCCGACCTGCGCCTGCGCGGCCTGCTTCACCTGCTGCGCGACGATGCGAGGCTGCAGACGTTCGCCGAGCGTGAGCTGGGCCCGCTGCTGGCACACGACGCGCAGCGGGGCGGCGACCTCACCCGGATCCTGCGCATCTACCTGGACGCGGGCCGCAACAAGGCGGTCGCCGCGCAGAAGGCGCACCTGTCCAGGCCCGCCTTCTACGACCGCCTGCGCCGCCTCGAGCGCATCCTGGAGACCGACCTCGACGACGTCGAGTCATGCCTGTCGCTCCACGTGGCCCTGCTGGCGCTGGAGTCCTTCCGCCGGGAGAGCCGCTGAGGGGGCACGTGTGCTGGATTGAGCGAGAGGCAGTGGGAACACCTCGCCATAGGTAGCGCTCGTTGAAGCGGCCCGCCACTGGCGGGTCACCTCGTACCTCGGCCATCGACACCAGGCTCAGGAACGGCAGCTGGTCCAGCTCGGGGATCAGGACGTCCATCGGGTGGTTGTCCTGCAGTTTCACGCGGTTGGCCGGCGCCGAAATAGTGCCGTCCCGGAGAGGACCCCGCACGCTAAAAGGGTCGTCTCGGAGACGGCCCACGCATGGGTAATCAGCGGCCGTCTATCGGCCGCCACCACATGCTGACGCGTGTCATACACGAATTGTATCCGTGCGTGATGTCAATTCCGTAACCTCTTTAGTCAATTGGCGTGTTCGCCTGCCTCCGAGACCATGATCTCGCCACTATGGTGCGGTCCCTTTTCTGCCCTCTGGAGAGTTCATGTCTCGACGCACCATCGCCGGCGGCCTGGCCATAGCCGCGGCGATCACTGTCACCACACTGCCCGCCGCATCAGTCGCGGCGGAGCAGATGTCGGTGAAGTTCCCGTCGGCCAGGTTCCCGCTGGGCACCAGGCCCGTGCCGACCAAGACGATGACCGCGGTGACGCAGGGCATCGACCTGTACGACGTGAAGGCCGGCTCGTCGACCGACGGCTACACCGTGACCGTCCTGATGCCGAGCGGCCGCGACTACGGGACGCGCCCGACCGCGGAGGCCAAGGTGGCCGAGGTGGAGGCCGCCGGGGAGACCCCCAGCATGCTGGAGGTGATCCGGCCGAGCGTGGCCGACGCCCCCTCCCAGACCGTGTACATGGTCCGCGTCGGCCTGTGGTCCCTCAAGGACAAGCCGAAGGCCGAGGAGATGGCCAAGAAGCTCAAGGACGCCGGTCTGAAGGTCAAGGTCGACTACCTCGGCGACGACGGGCTCAAGACCACCGGCCCCTGGGACGTCAAGGTCGCCATGGTCGACGCCAGGACGTTCCGCGGCTCGTACGCCGCCTCGCTCGGCACCAGCGTCGCCAAGCGGGAGACGGTCTCGTCGATGGCCAAGGCCGCCGGCGCGGTGGTCGGCGTCAACGGCGGCTTCTTCAACATCCACACCGCCAAGAACCTGCGCGGGGAGCCCGTCGGCGCGTCCGTGGTGAGCGGCAGGCTGCTGAGCGAGGCCGTGCCCGGCCGCTCGGCCGTGGTGCTCAAGGGCCGTACCGCCAAGATCACAGAGCTCAAGACGACCGTCACCGCGATCTCGCAGGACGGCGAGAAGGCCGCGATCAACGGGATCAACCGGGCCGCCACGACGGACGAGCTGGTGCTGTACACGGAGGAGTACGGAGCCACGACGCCCGCGGGTGGAACCGACGCCGTGATCGACGCCAACGGCAAGGTCGTCGGCCTGCGGGCCTCGGGAGCCGCGGTGGCCAAGGGCACGCGGGTGCTGCACGGCAACGGCCTGGCCGCCGACTGGCTCAACCAGCACGCCTGGCAGGACTGGACGGTCCGGGTCGACACCAAGGTCGTAGATCTGCGTACCAAGAAGGCTCTCAAGCTGACACCGGACCTGCACGTGATCGCGGGCGGCGTCGGGCTGGTGCGGAACGGCAAGGTGAAGATCACCGCCAAGCTGGACGGCCACGACTCCATGAACATGATCCTGCGCCGCCACCCGCGCACCCTGCTCGGCGTCACCAGCAACGGCAGCCTGATCCTGGCCACCATCGACGGCCGGCAGCCCGGGCTCACCGTCGGGGCGAACTTCCATGAGGCGGCCCAGTTCATGCGCTGGCTGGGCGCCAAGCAGGCGATCAATCTGGACGGGGGCGGCTCGACGGCGATGATCGTCGGCAACAAGCTCGTCAACCGCCCGTCCGACGGGGCGGAGCGCGCCGTGGGTGACGCGCTCCTGGTCCTGCCCAAGTGATTCACCGGCTTCGCACGTACGGTACGGGGTCCGCGCGGTCATGCGCGGGCCCCGTCCCCATGCGTGCCCACCACGGCCACCCGCAGCAGGAAGTCGGGGTCGCCGAACAGCTTGTGCTCCTCCACCCGTTTTATCCCGGTCAAGAACAGCACAACGCAGAAAGGGCCTCGACGCGTGCGGCGTCGAGGCCCTTCCTGTACAAATATTTGTGCGGCGGTGACCTACTCTCCCACACCCTCCCGAGTGCAGTACCATCGGCGCTGAGAAGCTTAACTTCCGGGTTCGGAATGTAACCGGGTGTTTCCTTCCCGCCATAACCGCCGCAA
>NZ_VCJS01000183.1 GCF_005893125.1 Nonomuraea basaltis
TCGGCCGCGTTAGAGGTGGATAAGAGACAGGAATACGCGGAAGGTGGCGGAACGGATGGCGTTCGGGGAGCGGGACGCACGCTGCAGCCGGGTCAGCTCGCGTACGGTGCCTCCGCACAGCACGGCGGCCACCGCCGCGCACCCCAGCTCCAGCACCCCAACCCCCGTCAAGTCCCCGGCGGAGGAGTCGAGCGGCAGCCGGATCATGATCATCGCGAGCGTGGCCAGCCAGCTCAGCCACCACCCCGCCAGCAACGCCAGCCACCGCGCGCGCTGCCCCGCGGGCGGCCTGGCGCCGCGCCACACCTGGTCCACCAGCACCACGGGAGCCAGCAGGTTCACGCCCGGGATCAGCCAGGCGGCGGCCACGGGACCCGTCGGGGCCGAGCGGTCGTTGAGCTGCCTGGCCCGCACGAGCCAGGTCACGTAGGCCGCGCCTGCCGCGATCGTGGTGCCCGCCACCAGCATCATCAACACCGCGAACACCGTCACCGCGCCCACCACCGCCTCCGCGTCGGCCCCGTGCGGCCGGCCGCCGAACTCGGCGAGCTGGGCGGCGAGCCGGCGGCCACGGGCCTGTTCGAAGATCACGAGGGCGGCGAGGGAGAGGACCTGCGCGGCAAGCGTCACGTATACGGCAGAGGCTGCTCTGGTAGGCGGTGCCTGGGTGTAGCGCACGATGTTCTCCCCCCGGGCCATGCGCTGAGGTACTGATTCACTTGTATCCCGGGAGACCCTCTGTTAATCAGCTCATCACACCGGATTCCCACGCCCAAGCTGCGATTCCCGTCCGATTCCTGACGCCGAGTTTGGCCTGGATGCTGCCCAGATGCGTCTTCACCGTCGACAACGACACGAACAGCTCCGCGGCCACCTCCTGGTTGGTGCGCCCCCTGGCCACCAGGCGCACGACGTCCAGCTCGCGGTCGGTCAGCGGATCGTTCGCCGGGAGCGGGACCTGCCGCCGGGGCTGGGCCAGGTGCTGCAGCAGCCGTACGGTCACCGACGGCGACACCAGCGCGTCGCCCGCCGCGGCCGCCCTGACCGCCTCGATCAGCAGCGTGGGCCCGCTGTCCTTGAGCAGGAACCCGGTCGCGCCCAAGCGCAGCGCGCCGTAGACGTACTCGTCCAGGTCGAACGTCGTGACGATCACCACCCGCAGCGGGTCGTCCACGCCGGGACCGGCCAGGATCCGGGTCACCTCGATCCCGTCGAGCTTGGGCATCCTGATGTCGAGCAGGCACACGTCGGGCCTGAGCCGCCTGGCCTCGGCGACGGCCTCGGCCCCGTCGGCCACCGCCGCGACGACCTCCATGTCCGGTTGAGCATCCAAAATCATCTGGAAGCCGGTACGCACCAGTTGCTGGTCGTCGGCGATGAGAACCCGAATAGTCACGCCCCAACTCTAGAGATCGGCCGTTCGGCCGAGGCGGTTATGGACGGACGGCCGATCCCGGGCCCACCCCACCCGGGGAGGGTAGAGGCCATGAACGACGTGCTTGTTGGACGAGCCCTGAACAAGAGGTTCGGGCAGACGGTCGCCCTGGGCGGCGTGGACATCACGGTACGGGGCGGCGAAGCCGTGGCGATCATGGGGCCGAGCGGTTCCGGCAAGTCGACCCTGCTCCACTGCCTTGCCGGGATCATGAAGCCGGACGCGGGCGAGGTGCACCTGCTCGGGCAGCGCATCGACGCGATGGGCGAGCGGAAGCGCAGCGCGCTGCGCCGTACCCGCTTCGGCTTCGTCTTCCAGTTCGGGCAGCTCCTGCCCGAACTGCCCGCCGAGGAGAACGCGGCGCTCCCGCTCATGCTGGGCGGCGTGCCCAGGACACAGGCGGTACGGCAGGCGCGCGAGTGGTTCGCGCCGCTCGGCCTGCACGGGATGGAGACCAGGCGGCCGGGCGAGCTGTCGGGCGGGCAGGCGCAGCGGGTGGCCATCGCCAGGGCGTTGGTGACCAAGCCGGCCGTGGTGTTCGCCGACGAGCCCACCGGGGCGCTCGACCAGCAGACCGGGCAGGACACGATGCGGCTGCTGGTCGAGGCGACCAGGCACAACGACGCCTCGCTGATCGTGGTCACCCACGACCCGAACGTGGCCGCCTGGTGCGACCGCACGGTCGAGGTCCGCGACGGCCGGCTCCTCGCCACCGGGGTACGCGCATGAGCCGCGCCCCGCGCCTCAGCCGCGACCGGACGCGACCGGCGCCCGGGAGGACCGCGTGAACCTCGACCTGACCTGGCGGCTGCTCAAGGGCGGCGGCCGCAGGGGCCTGCTGGGCACCTGGCTCACGCTGGGCGCCGTCACCGTGTCCACCGCGCTGCTGCTGTTCGCCCTGGCCGCGAACTTCGCCTTCGACGCCAGGGCCGACCGCGGCGCCTGGCGCAACCCGGTTCCCGCCAAGGACGGCGCTGTGGCGATCGAGGCCTTGCGCTTCGACTACGTACGCGACCAGGCGATCACCGTCGTCGACCTGGCCGCGCTCAAGGACGGCGTCCCCGCGCCGCCCGGCCTGCCGCGCTTCCCCGAGCCGGGCGAGGTGTGGCTGTCGCC
Source organism: Nonomuraea basaltis (assembly GCF_005893125.1). GTDB lineage: Bacteria > Actinomycetota > Actinomycetes > Streptosporangiales > Streptosporangiaceae > Nonomuraea > Nonomuraea basaltis. The sequence goes on from NZ_VCJS01000183.1 coordinate 2,552, forward strand.
GGCCCTGGCCGAGCTGGCCGGGCGGCTCCCTGCCGATCAGCTCGCCAAGCGCTACCCGAACCCTGCGGGCGTGCTGGGCGACACAGGGCTGGTCCACCCGGATGAGCTGGTCGCGGTGGTCGGCCACAAGCCGGACGCGCCGGAGATGATCGACTCGCGGAGCGACGACTGGATCATCGCCAAGCCGCCCACCAAGGTGTCGAGCCTGGCGGGCACGCCGAGCGAGGACGCGGGCGCGTACAAGTCGCTGGCGCTGGTCGCGAGCGTGCTCATGGTGGTGCCGCTGCTGGTGTTCGGCGGCGCCGCGGCCCGGCTCACGGTGGCCAGGCGCGACCAGCGGCTGGCCACTCTCCGGCTGGTCGGCGCGACCCCTGGGCAGGTGGTGACGATGACCGTGGCCGAGGCGGTGATCATGGCGCTGGCCGGCGCCCTCGCGGGAGCCGTGGTCTTCGCGCTGGCCGTGCCGCTGCTGGCCGGCATCGAGATCCAAGGTGGCCCGTGGTTCGCTGGGGACCTGTTCCCGAGCGTGCCGGCGCTGGCCGCGGTGGTGGTCGCGGTGCCGCTGCTGGTGGGGCTGTCGGCGGTGGCCGGGCTGCAGCGGGTCGTGGTGAGCCCGCTGGGCGTGGCCAAGCGGCAGACGCCGCCCGCCATGCGGTTCGTCCGGGTGCTCGCCCTGCTCGCGGTGCTTGCCGCGTTCTCCGTGCTGAGCAAGAACAGCAGCGTCGTGGTCGTCGCCGTGGCGCTCGGCCTGGCGTTCCTGTGCCTCAACCTCGCCGGCCCGTGGGTGGTCGGTGTGATCGGCAGGATCACGGCGCGTAGCGCACGCGGTCCCGCCCGGCTGCTCGCGGGGCGCAGGCTGGTGGACGATCCGCGCTCGGCCTGGCGCACGGTGAGCGGCGTGGCCCTGACCGGCTTCGTGGCGGGCTTCCTCGGCCTGCTCAGCCCGGCCACCTTCACCGGGGACGCCGGGCCTGCCCAACTCGGCGTCACCGCGCCGGCCGGGCAGGTGGCGAAGGTGACCGAGCAGGCACGCGAGCGGCTGGCGGCCGCCAAGGTGACGGCCACCGTCAGGCGGTCGGAGAACGTCGTCGTCGCCGCCCTGGGCAGCTCGGCCGACGCCGCCACGATCGACCGGGCGCGCACCGCGCTCGCCGGGCTCGTGCCCGGCCGCACCCCCACGACGGCTGCGGACGACCAGGGCTTCGGCATCCAGCTCCTGGCCGACGTCCGCGTGGGCACGATCGTCGTGCTGTCGGTGTCGTTCCTGGTGGCCATCGCCAGCGCGGGCATCACGGCCGCGTCGTCGATCCTGGACCGGCGGCAGACGTACGGGCTGCTGCGGCTGGCCGGCACCCCTCTGGAGGTCCTGGACCGCGCCCGCCGCGCGGAGACACTCATCCCGCTGGCGGTGATGGGTGGCGGGGCGATCCTGGTGGGGGTGTTCTGCGGGCTGCCGTTCATGATCGGCGGGGTCAGCGCGGTCGGGCTGATCACGCTGGTGACCTGCGTCGTCGTCGGCTTCGCCGGGGTGATCGGCGCTGGGGCCCTGAGCAGGCCCCTGCTCCGGTCGGTCACCGCCGACCCGGCCCCGCGGCCCGATTGATCATCCCAGGACGAGGTCGCGGACCAGCTTCAGTGAGGGCTCGTCGCGCGGGCCCATGACCAGCAGGCTCGTGACCGGGCTCTTGTGCCAGAGCTCCAGGCGTTCCTTGATCCGCCCGGGCGGGCCGACGAGCGAGATGCCGTCGGCCAGCTCGTCCGGGATCGCCCGGAACGCCTCGTCCTTCCGCCCGGCCAGGTAGAGCGACTGGATGTGCGCGGCGGCCTCGGCGTACCCCATCCGGCCGATGATGTCGGCGTGGAAGTTGCGGTGCCGGGCGCCCATGCCGCCGATGTACAGCGTGAGCATCATCTTCACGCCGTCCAGTGCGGCCCGCACGTCGTCGGAGATCACCACCATCACCATGGCGGCCACGTCGAAGCCCTCGGGGGCGCCCGCGAGGGACTCGCCGTACATCTCCTCGATCTTGCTGGGGAACGCGAACAGCGGCAGCCAGCCCTGGCCTAGTTCGGCGGCCAGGGCGACGTTCTTCGGGCCCTCCGCCCCGAGATAGACGGGGATGTCCTGGCGGAGCGGATGTGTGATGAGCTTGAGTGGTTTGCCCAGGCCGCCCGGCAGCGGCAGCGGGTAGTGCGGGCCGTCGCTGGTGACGGGCTCCTCGCGGCGCCACACCTTGCGCATGATCTCGACGTACTCGCGCGTCCTGGCCAGCGGCTTGGCGAACGGCTGGCCGTACCAGCCCTCCACGACCTGCGGCCCCGAGGCGCCCACGCCGAGCAGCAGCCGGCCGCCGGTGAGATGGTCGAGGGTCATCGCGGTCATGGCGGTCGTGACAGGTGGTCTGGCCGAGATCTGCGCGATCGACGTGCCGAGCTTGATGCGGCTGGTACGCGCGCCGTACCAGGCCAGCGGCGTGAACACGTCGCTGCCGTACGCCTCCGCCGTCCACACCGAGTCGTAGCCGAGCCGCTCGGCCGCCAGTACCGATTCGGTCGCGTCGTCGGCGTTGCGCTGCCAGTAGCCCAAGTTGAGCCCGAGCTTCATGTGACACCTCCGGAATTAAGTTCTATTACGGCTCGGGCGGGCCGGGGTGTCAATGGAGGATCTTCCGGGGAAGTCACCCTCCGTGCTCAAAAGTCTCTGCCGCGTCGCCTGCCTGCTGCTTCTCCTGCTCCCGGCGGCCGAGCCCATGGCGGCCGTGAGCGCGTCCCGGCCGAACATCGTCCTCATCGTGGTCGACGACCTCGAGGCCGGTACGCTGCCGTACTTCCCGAACATCACGCGGCATCTCGTCCGCGAGGGAGCCTCGTTCGACCGGTTCTTCGTGACGAACTCGTGGTGCTGCCCGTCCAGGGCGTCGATCCTGCGCTCCCAGTACGTCCACAGCCACGGCGTGCTGACCAACACCGCCCCGGAAGGCGGATTCGACCGCTTCCACGCCCAGGATCTGGAACGTTCCACGCTCGGGACCTGGATGCAGGGGGCCGGATACCGCACGGCGCTGATGGGCAAGTACCTCAACCACTACCCGGGCGGCACCGCCCAGGAGACGCACGTGCCGCCCGGCTGGGACGAATGGGCCGTGCCGGTGCGCGACCTCTACGAGGAGTACGGCTACCGGCTCAACGAGAACGGCAGCCCGTCCGACTACGGCTGGTCCGAGGAGGACTACCTGTCCGACGTGCTGGCCCGCAAGAGCCGCGACTTCATCACCGGGTCGACGGAGCCGTTCTTCCTCTATCTGGCGCCGATCGCGCCGCACAACCCGGCCAACCCGGCCCTGCGGCACACGGCCGCGTTCCCGCTGGCCATGGCGCCGCGGACGCCGTCGTTCAACCAGGCGGACGTGAGCCTGGAGCCGCTCTGGCTGCGCACCCGGCCCCCGCTCTCCCCGCTGCAAGTGGCCAGGGTGGACGAGCACTACCGCGCCAGGCTGCGGGCCATGCTCGGCGTGGACGACCTGGTCGGCACCGTGGTCGAAACGCTGCGGGAGACGGGCCGGCTCGACGACACGTACCTCATCTTCACCTCGGACAACGGCTTCCACCTCGGCACGCACCGGCTCGCGCAGGGCAAGACCACCCCGTACGAGGAGGCGATCAAGGTCCCGTTCGTGGCCCGCGGCCCCGGCGTCAAGCCGGGCTCCACGATCGCTCACATGGGCGTCACGGTGGACCTCGCGGTCACGGTCGCCGAACTGGGCGGGACCACGCCGCCGGCCTTCGCCGAGGGACGGTCGCTGGTGCCGCTCCTGGAGGGCCGGCCGCCGGAGCGGTGGCGCCACAACGTGCTGATCGAGTTCGCCAGACCGGCCAACCGGGCGTCGGCCCGGCAGACACCCGTGCCTGCCTACCAGGCGCTACGGACGGACAAATACACCTATGTTCGGTACGACACGGGGGAGCGGCAGCTGTACGACCTCCAGACGGATCCGTACCAGCTGCGCAACCTGGCATGGAGCGCCGATCCGGCCCTGCTGGCCAATCTGGACGAGCGGCTGGCCGGCATGGTGAGCTGCTCGGGCGCCGGCTGCCGGGAGGCCGATGCCCGTCAATGAGGAAACAGCGCGGGATACGCGTGCGCCAGGTGCTCGGAGACGGCCTGAGCGGCTTCGCCCGCCTCGCCCCGGTCGATGGCCTCCAGGATGCGTACGTGGTCGGCGCGCAGGATCGACGTGTCGCCCAGGCGTTGCACCGCTTCGACCGAGTACCTCCGCATCGAGTCGCGTAGCGACCGCATGATGGCGGCGATGAGCCGGTTGCCCGACACGTCCGCGATCGCGCAGTGGAAGGCCGTGTCGTGCTCCACGAACTCCTCGGCCGACCCCGCCGCGTCCATCCCGGCGAGGGCGGCGGCGAGGGCGGAGGTGTCGGCGCGCCCGGCGGCCGCGTGTGAGGCGGCCCACTGCTCGATCATGTGCCGGGCGTCGATGACCTCGCGCATCTCCAGGGTGGCCAGGCCGAGATGGAGCCGGAGCAGGTCCGTCAGCGCCGAGTCCGGGCGCGAGGTGAGCACGGCCCCCGCGTCCGGCCCCCGGCCCACCTGCGAGGAGACCACACCGAGCGTCTCCAGCACGCGCATGGCCTCGCGTACCGAGGACCGGCTGACGCCGAGCTGCTCGGCGAGCTGGCGTTCGGCGGGCAGCCGGTCGCCCACGGTGAGGCCGTCCTCGGCGATGCGCCGCTCGATCTGGGCGAGCACGTCCTCAAAGGTCCGCGTTCGCTTGACGGGACGCCAGCCGGTGCCGTCCAACGAAGCCTCCTGATGCTGGCCGGAGAGGATGTGATTCGATATGGTCTGACCATACTGTGGTCGGACCATACTTTGGAAGGAGAGTCGTGCGAATCGCCCTGTTCATCACGTGCGTGAACGACACGCTCTTCCCCGGCACCGGCAAGGCCGTCGTGTCGCTGCTGCGCAGGCTCGGCTGCGACGTCGACTTCCCCGCGGCCCAGACGTGCTGCGGGCAGATGCACGTCAACACCGGTTACCGGGAGGAGGGCGTGCGGCTGGCCCGGCACTTCACCGAGGTGTTCGCCGGGTACGACGCCATCGTCGCGCCGTCGGGGTCGTGCGCGGCCATGGTGCGCGAGCAGTACCCGAAGCTGGCCAAGCCGGGCAGCAGGGGAGCGGCGGCGATCGCCGAGGTCGTGCCGAAGGTGTACGAGCTGTCCGAGTTCCTGATCGACGTCCTGAAAACCGAGGACGTCGGCGCATATTTCCCGCACCGGGTGACATATCACCCGACGTGCCACTCGCTCCGCGGCCTCCGCCTGGCCGACCGGCCCACGAGGCTCCTCCAGCACGTCCGGGGCCTGGAACTGGTGCCGCTGCCGGGCGCCGAGGAGTGCTGCGGCTTCGGCGGCACGTTCGCGGTCAAGAACCCGGCCGTGTCCGCGGCCATGGGCGCGGACAAGACCCGCAGCATCCTGGACACGGGCGCCGAGGTGCTCTGCGCGGCGGACAACTCGTGCCTGATGCACATCGGCGGCACGCTGAGCCGCCAGAAGACCGGCGTCAGGACGATGCATCTGGCCGAGATCCTGGCATCCACGGAGGAGGCCCAATGAGCGCGACGTTCCTCGGCATGCCCGGAAATTTCCCAGAAAACGCTGAGAAGGCCGTACAAAACTCGCAGCTCCGCTACAACCTCCGCAAAGCCACGCACACCATCCGCGGCAAGCGGGCCAGTGTCGTCGGCGAGCTGCCCGACTGGGAAGAGCTCCGCGCGGCCGGCAAGGCCATCAAGGACCACACGCTCCACAACCTCGACCGCTATCTGGTCCAGCTCGAAGCGGCGGTGACCAGGGCGGGCGGCACGGTCCACTGGGCCAGGGACGCCGCCGAGGCCAACGGCATCGTGGCCGGCCTGGTCAAGGCCACCGGCGAGACCGAGGTGGTCAAGGTCAAGTCCATGGCCACCCAGGAGATCGAGCTCAACCAGGCGCTCGCCGAGCAGGGCATCACCGCGTACGAGACCGACCTGGCCGAGCTGATCGTCCAGCTCGGCGACGACTTCCCCAGCCACATCCTGGTCCCCGCGATCCACCGCAACCGGTCGGAGATCCGCGAGATCTTCCTCGACAAGATGCCCAAGGTCCCGGAGAACCTGACCGACGACCCGCCCGCCCTCGCCGAGGCCGCCCGGCTCCACCTGCGCGAACGCTTCCTCAAGAGCAAGGTCGCGATCTCCGGCGCCAACTTCATGGTCGCCGAGACCGGCACGCTGGTCGTGCTGGAGTCCGAGGGCAACGGCCGCATGTGCCTGACCCTCCCGCAGACACTCATCAGCGTGGTCGGGATCGAGAAGCTCCTGCCCTCCTGGCGGGACCTGGAGGTGTTCCTCCAGCTCCTGCCCAGAAGCTCCACGGGCGAGCGGATGAATCCCTATACGAGCATGTGGACCGGCGCCGTCGAGGGCCAGGACTTCCATCTGGTGCTGCTCGACAACGGCCGCACCGGCGTGCTCGCCGACGAGGTCGGCCGTCAGGCGCTGCGCTGCATCCGCTGCTCGGCCTGCCTGAACGTGTGCCCGGTCTACGAGCGCGCGGGCGGCCACGCGTACGGGTCGGTCTATCCGGGCCCGATCGGCGCGATCCTCACCCCGCAGCTGCGGGGGATGTCCTCGGACCTGGACGCCTCGCTGCCGTTCGCCTCCAGCCTGTGCGGCGCCTGCTACGACGTCTGCCCGGTCGCCATCGACATCCCGGAGGTACTGGTGGACCTGCGGGCGAAAGCCCCGCACGCGGCCGCGGAGCGGGCCGGCATGAAGGTCGCCGGCTGGATACTCAACGACCACGCCCGGCTGGCCAAGGCCCAGCGCGCGGCCACCCGGCTGCGCAAGCTGGTGCCGAAGCGGCTGCCCGGGCCGATGTCCGCGTGGACCGACACCAGGGACCTGCCCGAGATCCCGGAAGAATCCTTCAGAGACTGGTGGGAAGCGAACGCCAGTGAGGAGCGGCGAGCGACCGATGGGCAGGGAGCGGAATGAGCGCGCGTGACGAGATCCTCGCCAGGATCGGCAAGGCCGTCGCCGGCGCGGGCGACGTCGAGATCCCCCGCGATTACCGTACGACGCAGCAGGTGGAGGACCTGGTCGGGCTGTTCGCCGAGCGCGTGGACGACTACCGCGCGATCGTTCACGTGCTCCCGGCCGCCGAGGTGCCCGCCAAGATCGACGAACTCGTCGCCGGCCGCCGCATGATCCGGCCCGACGGCGACGGATGGGACGATCTGAACACCGCCGACGGCGTGATCACCGGCTGCGCCGTGGCCATCGCGGAGACCGGCACGATCGTCCTCGACCACGGCCCCGGCCAGGGCACCAGGGCGCAGACGCTGGTCCCCGACTACCACCTCTGCGTGGTCAGGGCGGACCAGGTCGTCTCCTGCGTCCCGGAGGCGATCGCCAGACTGGACCCGTCGCGCCCGCTCACCTGGATCAGCGGCCCGTCGGCCACCAGCGACATCGAGCTGAACCGGGTCGAGGGCGTGCACGGACCCAGAACGCTCGAAGTGATCATCAGTACCTGAGGACGGCCGCCACGTCCTTGACGGCGCTGGTGAACCACAGCTCCGCGTCCGTCATCGCGGCCGCTCTGGCCAGCGCGGAGTCGGAGCGGTCCTGAACCGGCTCGTCCACACCCCACCGGCGCAGCTCGGCCGGGTCGGTGGCGAGCTGCGTGCCGCCCTCGCCGGTCCAGACCGGTTTCGGCAGCTCGCCGGGCGACAGCACCGCGTGCACCCGGCCCTCCCGCAGGGCGTGGGCGACGCGGGCCATGCCGACCGGCCCCGCCGCCTCCTGGTGGCGTTCGAGCAGCTCGGCGCGCCTGCGGTCGAGCCAGTCGTCGAGGGCCCTCTCCACGTCCTCCTCGAACTGGCCGTGGTTGGAGCGGCTGCCGTGCTCGACCATCATCACCCGGTCCGCGGACTTGGTGCTGAGATGGTGCAGCAGGTACGAGCGGGACTTCGGCTCGCCGGCCACGATGATCAGCTCCGCGCCGATGCGGCGTACCTGCTCGTCGATCTCGTGCGCGACGGCCACCGCGTTCTTCTCCCACGTCTCGTCGACCGCCCGCTCGTAGCGCTTCTGCGACCAGCCGCCCTGCGCGGTCTTCTGCAGCGGCCACTCCGCGGCCTCCACGGCGACCCTGCGCGGCGCCCCGCCCCCGAACGCGGTCAGCTCCGCCCCCGCGTGGTCGACGATGACCCGGACGTGCGGCACGTTCTCGCCGCGCTGCATGAGCATGGGCGTCACGTGCGGCAGCGGCGACCAGGTGGCCAGCTCGTCCGGCGCCCGCGCGAGCGACTCGGCCAGCACCACCTCACCGTGCGTGGCGAACAGCGCCCGCCCGGCGGCGGCCCGCTCGGCCTCCTCCTCCAGCGCGTCCAGCGTCGCGGGGTCGGCCCCGTCGAGCCGGAGGAGCCGGTCGCGCATGCTACGCCAGTGCGCCTTCCGCTCGGGCCTGGTGAGCGCCCCCAGGTACACCGACGCGTACGGACCACGTCGCTCGTACAGCGGCCGGATGAAGTCGAGCCGCACCAGTCACCACCTCCGCCTCTCCACGCCGATGCCGAGAGCCTTGGCGATATCCGCCATGTTGGAATAGCTGCGCTCTGGGAGGGAATCGACCATGTCGATCACCCGATCGGGTGCGCCCTCGCTGCGCGCCCGCTCCAGGAGCTCGCCCTTGGACACCGGCCAATGGGTGTCGCTCAGCCATTTGGCCAGGTCGCTGCGCACGTCGGCGTCCTGCTGCGTCATGCCCTCCGGGACACCGGGCTCATGACCGGGCGGGTACGACTGCTTGGACTCCTCGCCGGCCGCGGGCATGGCCTCGGGCTCCTTCCATTCCTCGGCGTGCGTCGTGCCCCCGCCGCGGACCATGCCCTCGGTCTCGTGCTTCTGCTGATCGTCCAGGCGCGGGCCGTGCTTGTCGCTCCCACGTTCCATAGTTCCCTCACTCCTCTCAATTGCGCCCCTACCCCCGCTTTCGTGGGCAAACATCGCGGCTGTGTAGCCTGCCCAGCGTGTTCGATCCCGACGTGAGCATCGCCACAGCCCGCCTGACGCTGCGGCCGTTCGGCCCCCAGGACACCACCCGCGTCCGGTCCATCGTGGAATCCGGCGTCCGCTTCCTCCCGCCCGGCGCCCCCGCACACGTGTCCGGCATCGCCCAGTGGCTCGCGAACGGCGTGCACGAGCTGCGCAGGTCCGGGCAGGGCCTGCACCTGGCCATGACGGACGTCGACGGCGTCATCGTGGGCGCGATCAGCCTGTTCAAGACCTCGTGGAGCGCGGGCACGGCCGAGGTCGGGTACGGCGTCCACCCCCTCTATCGGGGCCGCGGCCTCGCCACCGAGGCCCTGCGCGGGCTGGTCGGCTGGACGTTCGAGACCACCGAGCTGCGCAGGATCGACCTGACCGCCAACCTGGACAACGCCGCCTCGCTCCGCGTCGCCCAGAAAGCGGGCTTCAGCTGGGAAGGCGTGCTGCGGGCCGCGGCCATGGAGGACGACGGGCCGCACGACCTCGTCGTGTTCGGCCTGCTCCGCGGCGACGGCCGCGCCCCGGCGAACATCCTGCCCAGGACGGAGCTGCGTACCCAGCGGCTCCTGCTACGGCCGCCCGTCCCCGCCGACGCGCCCGAGCTGGCCGCCTCCGCCGCGGACCCGTTCACGCAGGCCAGGACGAGCGTGCCGCGCGGCTACACCGAGGAGCACGCGCGGGCGTTCATCGAGGGCACGGAACGGACGAGGATCAGGGGCGCGGGCATCGGCTGGACGGCCGTAGAGCTAGAAACCGGACGGTTCGCCGTGAACGTGGACATCAGAGACGTCGACTGGAACAACCGGTCGGCCGAGGTCGGCTACATGACCGCCCCGTGGGTGCGCGGCCACGGCTACGCCGGCGAGGCCGTGCTGGCGGTCGCGCGCTGGCTGTTCGAGCGGCAGGGCTTCAACCGGCTCCAGCTCCGCACGGCCGTGGACAACCCGGAGTCCCAGCGGGTGGCCGAGAAGGCCGGCTTCGTCCGCGAGGGCGTCGGCCGCGCCTCCCTCGGCGGCGAGGATCTCGTCGTCTACAGCCTCATCCCGGCGGATCTCGCCTGAGTGGACCGCCCTCATCCCGTCCGACCTGGCCTGAGGGCACACCGGACTGTCCTTCGTACCCTTTGTGAAACCCCTCCGCACCCGTCACCCTTGAGTGAGGAGGGTGAGGCGCAATGATCACGGTTGTCGGCTGGGACGGATCCGAGCTCTCGGCCAAGGCGGTGGATCGGCTGCACGAGGCCCGGCTCGTCGTGGGGCCCGACGCCATTCTCGGGCAGCTCAAGCTCACCGCGTCGACCGCGGCCGACCGGACGCTGCTCGAGACCCTCGACGACCACCTCGAACACGGCGAGGGTCCTGCCGTCGTGGTCGCGGAGGGCGATCCCGGATTTTTCGGCGTCGTACGCACGCTGCGGGCACACGGCCTCAAACCGGACGTGCTGCCCGCCATGTCGCTGGTCACCCGCGCCTTCGCCTGTGCCGGGCTCAACTGGGAGGACGCACTGGTGGTCGCCCCGTCCGGCCCGCACCAGCTCAACCGCGCCGTGAACGCCTGCCGCGCCCACCCCAAGGTCGCGCTGCTCGTCGCGCCCGGCGTGGGCCCCGGGGACATCGCCAGGGAGCTGGCCCCCACCACGCCCCGCGCGCTCATCGTCTGCGAGGACCTCGGCGGGCCCGACGAGCGGGTCACGCACAGCCGCATGGGCGAGGCCACCACCCGCCCGTGGAAGGACCCCGACGTGGTCCTCATCATCGACCCGCTGCACCAGCCCAAGGAGAGCAGCTGGGTCGCCGGCGCGCAGCCGGGTCCCGCCGAGTGGGCGCTTCCGTTCCAGAGCAGGATCCCGGCGGAGGTGAGGGCGTTCATCCTGGCCAAGCTGGGTCCCCGGCTCGGCGACCTGGTGTGGGACGTGGGCGCCGGAGCCGGCGAGATCGCCGTCGAGTGCGCCAGGCTGGGCGCGGCCGTCATGGCCGTCGAACGCGAGGAGGAGGCCTGCGCCAAGCTGCGCGCCAACGTGCTGGCGCACGGCGTCAAGGTGGCTCTGACCAGGGGGCAGGCGCCGCCGGCGCTGGAGCCGCTGCCCGACCCCGACGCCGTGTTCGTGGGCGGCGGCGGCCCCGACGTGGTCGTCGCCTGCGCCGCCCGCGGCCCGCGCTCGCTGGTGTGCGCGCTCAACAAGGTCGAGCAGGTCTCGGCCGTGCTGGAGCGGCTGCGCGAGCAGGGCTACCGCGGCGAGGGCACCCAGATCCTGGCCTCGAAGCTGATCGTCAACCCCGACGGCTCGCACCGGCTGAGCGCCTCTGACCCGGTCTTCGTGGTGCACGCGACACCTGCGCACACAGCGTGACCTGTCCCCTACCGGTGCGCATCGGTTATCCTCGCGTGACTTTGTCCACCGCACCGTCCACCCTGCACCGGAGATTCCCACACGATGAAGCCGCCGCTCCTGCTGATCGGGCAGGGCTCGCACGATGACGCCTACGCCGCGGAATTCGGCAGGTTCGTACACAGGCTCCGCTGCCGCCTCGACCAGACGGGCGCCGACGTCTCCGGGGGCTACCTTGAGCGGGCCACGCCACGGCTCAGCGAGTCCGTGGCCTCCCTGGTCGCCAGGGGACACCACCGCCTGGTGGCGCTGCCGCTGAGCCTCAGCAGGGTGAGCGACGACTTCGGCGCCGCCATGGAGCTGGAGCAGAAGCGGCACCCGACCCTCATGTACGACTACGGCCGCCCCCTCGGGCCCGACCCGCGGGTGCTCAAGCTGCTGGCCGAGCGGCTCAACGAGGCCGCCGCCGACATCACCAAACCACGCCCGCTGGAGCTCGTGGGCGCCCGGCCCCGGCTGCGCGCCGTCGACGCCCCGCCGACCGACGACTTCCTCGGGCACGTGGAGCCGGGCGAGACCGCGGTCGTCCTGGTGGGCGAGGGCTCGACGGACGCGACGGCGAACGCCGAGATCCACCGGGTGTCCCGGCTGTTCTGGGAGACGCACGCCTACGACTTCATGACCGTCGAGACCGCGTTCGTGTCGGTCACCCCTCCCGGCGTGCCCGGCGGGCTCGAACGCTGCCGCCGCCTGGGGGCCAAGCGCGTGATCGTGGTGCCCTACCTGCTGTTCGCGGGCGGCATGCTGGAGCGCGTGTGGGCGCAGGCGCTGGCGTACGGCGCAGGCCACCCCGATCTCGACATCCGCTGCGCCGAGGTGATCGGCGACTGCGAGACCCTGGCCGACGTCGTGATCGACCGATACGAGGAAGCGCTCCAACTCGTCCCGTAACAGCGGCCTTTCGAGAGAAGGCCCTTCTGTGGAGGTACGCCGTGCTCGCTGAGACGCTCGCCGCGATCCGCCCCGCCGACCTGACGGCGCTCGCCGAGGCCCGCGCCTACCAGGACCGCCTCACCAAGCCCCGGGGCTCGCTCGGGGCGCTGGAGGACCTCGCGATCCGCCTCGCGGGCGCGGCCGGCGTCTCCCCTCCGCCCATGCCGGCCCCCGCCGCGCTGGCCATCTTCGCGGCCGACCACGGCGTGCACGCCCGCGGCGTCACCCCGTGGCCGCAGGAGGTCACCGTGCAGATGGTGGCCAACTTCCTGTCCGGTGGTGCGGTCGCCAACGCCTTCGCCGCCCAGGCCGGCGTGTCCGTGACCGTGGTGGACGTCGGCGTCGCCGCCGACCTGCCCGACGCGCCCAACCTCGTCAAACACAAGATCGGGTACGGCACCGCAGACCTCTCGCGGGGCCCGGCGATGACCGTCGACCAGGCGGTCAGAGCGCTGGAGGCCGGGATCACGGTCGCCCGCGACCTGGTGGCCTCGGGTGCCCGCTGCCTGATCACCGGCGACATGGGCATCGCCAACACCACCGCCTCCGCCGCCCTCATCTCCGTCTTCACCGGCAAGGACGCGGCCGAGGTGACCGGCAGGGGCACGGGGATCGACGACGAGACGTACGAGCACAAGGTGGACATCGTCCGCGAATCCCTGCAGACGAACGGGTTGACGGGCGACACGGCGGGGCCTTCGGGCGAGTCCGGGCACGGCTCGGACGGGCTCCAGTCCGCTCCCGTCGTGTACCGGCAGCCGAGCGAGGCGCTGCGGGCGCTGGCCGCCGTCGGCGGGTTCGAGCACGCCGCCATCGCGGGCTTCGTCCTGGGAGGGGCGGCGGCCCGTGTACCGGTGATCCTCGACGGCGTCATCGCCGGCGCCGCCGCCCTCGTGGCCGCCGCGCTGGACCCGGCCGCGCCCGACCACTGCGTCGCCGGACACCGCTCGGCCGAGCCCGGCCATGCCGCCGCGCTCGCCCACCTCGGGTTGCGCCCCCTGGTGGACCTGGAACTGCGGCTCGGCGAGGGCACCGGCGGCCTGCTCGCCCACCCGATGGTGTGCGCGGCAGTACGGGTGATGCACGACGTGGCCACCTTCGACTCGGCGGGAGTGACCGAGAAACCCGTGTGATGATGGGGCCACCGGAGGTGAGCTGTGTCCCGTTATGGCCCGATGTACGGCCCGGACATCACGTTCTTGGGCGTGGACCGTTGCGACGTCAACGACCCGGCGAGCTACGAGGACGCCGACGTGGTGATCATCGGCGCCCCGTTCGACGGCGGCACCACCAACCGCCCCGGGGCCAGATTCGGGCCGATGGCGCTGCGCCAGGCCTGCTACCTGCCGCACGACGGCTCCAGGCCGAGCCTGGCGCTGCGCGTCGACGCCCTGAAGGACCTGCGGGTGCTCGACGCCGGTGATGTCGAGTGCTATTCGGGCGATGTCGAGGGCGCTCTGACCGCGATCGAGGACGCGGTGCACCGCGTGGCCGCCTCCGGCGCGATCCCGCTGGTGCTCGGCGGCGACCACACCGTCGCGCTGCCGGACGCCCGCGGCACCGCCAGGGCGTACGCGGCGGGCCGTACCTCAATGATCCACTTCGACGCGCACGCCGACACCGGGGACATCGCGTTCGGCCACCTCTACGGCCACGGCCAGCCGATGCGGCGGCTCATCGAGTCCGGCGCCATCCGCGGCGACCGGTTCCTGCAGATCGGGCTGCGCGGCTACTGGCCCGAGCCGGAGACGCTCGCCTGGATGGCCGCCAGGAACATGCGTTCGTACGAGATGACCGAGGTCGTGGCGCGCGGGCTCGACGAGTGCCTGACCGAGTCGTTCCAGATCGCGCTCGACGACTGCGACCAGATCTTCCTGTCCGTGGACATCGACGTCTGCGACCCCGGCCACGCTCCCGGCACCGGGACGCCCGAGCCCGGCGGGCTGACCGCCAGGCAACTGCTCGACGCCGTGCGCAGGATCTGCTACGAGCTGCCCGTGGCGGGGATGGAGGTGGTCGAGGTGGCGCCGCCGTACGACCACGCGGACATCACGGCGTACCTGGGGAACCGCGTTATCCTTGAGGCGCTGTCAGCGATGGCCAGACGCCGCAAGGACGAGCAGGGCGGGCCTCGCTGGGACCCCCGGCAGCCCCTTCTTGACGGACGTTGACCCGTGCGCAGCAAATGACGGATTAAGAGCCGGTAGGTTTACCTCCTAACACAACCTTCGCGAACGGGAGATTCCCCTCATGGGCCCCTACCTCCTCGGCCTGCGGCTTGCCGGCCGCCGGGTGCTCGTCGTGGGCGGCGGCCGCGTCGCGCAGCGGCGCGTTCCCGCGCTGATAGAGGCCGGTGCGGAGGTCACCATCGTGTCGCCGAGCGTGACCCCGGCCCTTGACGACCTCATCGCGGCGGGCCGGGTCACCTGGCACGCCCGGCCCTACGAGGTCGGCGACTGCGACGGCGCCTGGCTCGTCCAGGCCTGCACCGACCACAGGTCCGTCAACACCGCGATCGCCGCCGAGGCCGACGCCAAGCGCGTGTGGTGTGTGCGGGCCGACGACAAGGACGCCTCCGCCGCCTGGACGCCCGCCACGGGGCGGGTCGAGGAGATCAGCGTGGCCGTCACCGCGGGTGGCGACCCGCGCCGGGCCGCAGGCATCAGGGACGCGGTCGTCGAGGCGCTGCGCGACGGCACCGTCGACGCCCGGCGCAACCGTACGAAGCCGGTCGGCGTGGCCCTGGTCGGCGGCGGCCCCGGCGACCCCGGCCTGATCACGGTGCGCGGGCGGCAGCTCCTGGCACAGGCCGACGTGGTGGTGGCCGACCGGCTCGCGCCCCGCGCCCTGCTCGACGAGCTCGCGCCCGACGTCGAGCTGATCGACGCCGCCAAGGTCCCCTACGGCAGGGCGCTGTCCCAGGAGACGATCAACGAGCTGCTCGTGGACCGCGCCAGGCAGGGCAAGTTCGTGGTCAGGCTCAAGGGCGGCGACCCGTTCGTGTTCGGGCGCGGCGGCGAGGAGATGATCGCCTGCGCCCAGGCCGGCATCCCCGTGCTGGTCGTGCCCGGCATCACCAGCGCCGTCGCGGTGCCCGCGGTGGCCGGGGTGCCGGTGACGCATCGCGGGGTCAGCCAGGAGTTCCACGTGATCTCCGTGCACGTGGCGCCAGACGACCCCCAGTCGACCGTCGACTGGCCCGGCCTGGCCCGTTCCCAGGGCACGCTGGTGCTGATGATGGCCGTCGAACGGCTGGCGAAGGTGGCCGAGGCGCTCCTTCGCGACGGACGTTCCCCGGAGACTCCCGTAATGGTGGTACAGGACGGTACCCTTCCGACCCAGCGGGCGGTTATCGCTTCGCTTTCCACCGTGGCCGACCGCGTGTCCGCGGCTGGGATACGGCCGCCGGCGATCGTCATCGTCGGCGACGTCGTCAGGGTGGGCCAGGAGGTCGAGATGGTTCGAGCGGAGCGCTTGCCGTGAACACGGCCATGGATGACGGGCGGCACGAGTCACTGGGGGAGCAGACGTTGAGCTTCCGGCCGGTGCGGGACGACGACACCTTCGACGCCTTCGCCGCGGGTGGCACAGGCACCCCGAAGACCGCGCGCGGCGACGAGCCACGCGCGGCGGACGAGCGAGCCGGCGACCCGCGTACAGCGGACGGGCGAGCCGGCCCCGAGGCGCCGGCGGACGAGGAAGAGCCGGGTGCCGCCGGCGCGCCTTCAGAGGAGGAGCCCGCCGCCACCAATCGTTCCGAGCCCGGGAGGCCCGCCGAATCCGTGAACTTCTTCGCGCCCCGAAGGCCCGCCACCGGCTCCGGCCGCCCCGCCCCCGGGAAGCCGGTCGCTTCGGCGGCTGGGGCCGAGCCCGAGAAGCCGGTCGCTTCCGCGGGGCCGGCCGAGCCCGAGAAGCCGGGCGCCTCCGCAGGGCGGTCCGCGTCGGGGAAGCCGCCTGCCGAGCCCGCCGACCCGGCCGCGTCCGAACGCCCCTCCCTCTTCGTGAAGCCTGCCTCGCTCAGAGGGCCGGCCACCGTCGAGGCCCCTCCCGAGCAGGGGGAGCCCGCTGCGACGGACGAGGCGGCACCGGCACCGCCCGCCGAAGAGCCGGCCGCCGAGGAGCACGACCAGAGCCGGCCGAGCGACGATGAGTCAGACGTAGACCAGCCGCGAGCCGCCGACGAGCCGCCCGCAGGCGAGCCGGACGACGACGATTGGCCGTGGTCCGAGGACGAGCCGTCCGATGAGCAGCCGGCCCCCGCCGCCGGAGCACCTGACGACGTCTCATCCGAAGCGGCTGACGATGCCTCGGACGAGACGCCTGACGTTGAGCCGTCCGACGAGACGCCTGACGTAGAGCCGTCCGACGAGACTCCTGAGGAAGCTTCGGCCTCGGACGAGACCCCAGCCTCGGACGAGACCCCCGAGCCTGCCGCGGCGGGCGCCCGTACCGAGGAGTTGCCCGCAGAGACCGCCGAGGCGCTCATGGCGGCGCTGGACACGCTCCGGGGGAGCGTCGCCGACCTGCGGTTCGGGCTCGATCTGCCGGGCGCCGATGACGCCAGGCAGGCGCAGGCCGAGCTGCTGGCCCAGCTCGAGGACTACGTGCTCCCACGGGTCAGGACCAGCGCCGCGCCCGCCCTCATCGTGATCGCGGGCTCGACCGGCGCGGGCAAGTCCACCCTGGTCAACTCTCTCGCCGAGCGGAACGTCTCGCGTACCGGCATCCGCCGCCCGACCACCGGCACCCCCGTGCTGGTCTGCCACCCCGAGGACCGCAAATGGTTCGCGGAGGGAGAGCTGCTCCGCAACCTGGAGCGGCTCGAGAAGCCCTCGGCCGATACCGGGACGAACGGCATCGTCATCGTCGCGACCGAGAAGCTCCCGCAGGGCGTCGCGCTGCTCGACACCCCCGACATCGACTCGGTCATCGAGGAGCACCACGAGGTCGCGCACCGCATGCTCGACGCCGCCGACCTGTGGATCTTCGTGACCACGGCGGCCCGATACGCCGACGCCCCCGCCTGGAACCTGCTGAAGCTGGCCAAGGAACGCGCCGCCCGCCTCGCCATCGTGCTGTCGCGGGTGCAACCCAGATCCGCCGACGTGGTGCTGAAGCACTTCGTCCGCATGCTCACCGAATACGGCCTGGGCGAGATCGACAGGTTCGTCATCAACGAGTCGAAGGTCACCGACGGCAAGCTGCCCGACAGCGAGGTCACCGACCTGCGGATGTGGCTGGCCGAGCTTTCGGTCGACGAGGAACGGCGCGCGGAGGCCGTACGCGAGACACTCAACGGCGTGCTCAACAGCTTCCGCACCCGTGTGCCCGCGCTGGCCAAGCACCTGGAGGCGCAGGCCGCCTTCCGGGCCGAGCTGCGCAACGACGTGGAGGCGGCCTTCCTCAGCGCCCTCAGCGAGATCGACAAGGCGTCGAAGAACGGCTCGCTCCTCCACGGCGAGGTGCTGGCCCGCTGGCAGGACTTCGCCGGCTCCGGCGACCTCATGCGCTCCCTGCAGCTGCGCAAGCGCGGGCGGGCCGCCAATCAGGCGCCCGAGCGCATCATGGCGTTCAAGGCGGCGATCCGCACCGGCCTGGAGTCGGTGATCGTCGCCGCCGCCAACCGCGCCGCCGAGGAGGTGGCCGCCCGCTGGCGGCACCGCGCCGAGCTGGGCGCCAAGCTCGGCGAGGGTCTCGACAGGCCCTCCGACAACCTGATACGCCACACCAGCCGGGCCATCGCCTCCTGGCAGGAGCACTTGGGCGAGCTGGTACGCACCGAGGGCGTGGCCAAACGGTCGGTGTCGAAGCTCGTGTCGTTCGACCCCGACGCGCTCTCGCTGATCTTCACGGTCGCGATGTTCAGCGGGGGCAACGGCGAAGGGGTGCCGCACCGGTTGGTCAACGCCCTGCTCGGCGCGGAGTCGCTACGCGGCATCGGTGCCAAGGTGCTCAGTGACCTGCGGGCCAGGATCGGCATGCTGTTCGACGAGGAAGCCATGCGTTACGTGCAAGCGCTCGACTCCGCGGGCATTCCCGACGAGTCCGTCGCGACCCGCCTTTATCAGGCAACGTACAACCTCGAGGTCGCTCGATGACCACCATGACCACCAGGCCCGGGCTGGCTGCGCGGTTGACCGCGCTCACCAAGATAGTGGAGCTGGGCCCGGGACGGCTCGACAAGAAGCTGCTCAACGAGGCCAACGGGCTGCTGCAGCGGGCCGGAGACCG
Organism: Nonomuraea basaltis; assembly: GCF_005893125.1. Lineage (GTDB taxonomy): Bacteria > Actinomycetota > Actinomycetes > Streptosporangiales > Streptosporangiaceae > Nonomuraea > Nonomuraea basaltis. The sequence continues at coordinate 21,215 of NZ_VCJS01000183.1, forward strand.
GCTCAAGCTGTCGTCCGAGCACACCGTCGTCGCCCTCGCGGGCGGCACCGGCAGCGGGAAGTCGTCGCTGTTCAACGCGATCTCCGGGCTCGAGCTGTCGCCCACCGGCGTACGCAGGCCGACCACGGCTCGCACGCACGCCTGCGTGTGGGGGCTGGAGGGCGCGGCGCCGCTGCTCGACTGGCTGCAGATCCAGTGGCGGCACCGCTTCTCCCGGGCCAGCGCGCTCGACAAGGGAGACAGCCAGCTCCACGGGCTCATCCTGCTCGACCTGCCCGACCACGACTCGATCAGGGCGCTCACCGACACCGAGGCTGACCGGCTCATCGGCCTGGCCGACCTGGTGGTGTGGGTGCTCGACCCGCAGAAGTACGCCGACGCCTCCACACACCGGCGCTACGTGACGGAGCTGGCGGGGCACGAGGCGGTGACCGTGTTCGCGCTCAACCAGGCTGACCGGCTCACCACCGAAGAGCTGGCCGAGCTGGTCATCGACCTCAACGACCTGTTGCGCCGCGAAGGCGTCGAGCATCCGAGCGTCGTCCCCACCTCGGCGGTCACCGGGCGCGGCATCGAGAGCCTCAAGAGCGTCATCGCGACCGCCGTCGCCCGTCGACGGGCCGCCATCCAGAAGCTGGAGGCCGACCTCCAGCGGGTGGAGCAGCGGATCGTCGAGGCCATGCCGCTGGGCGAGGCGCTGTCCGCGCCCTCCTCGGTGGACGAAGCCCGCAGGATGGGGCTGACCGACGCGCTGTGCGACGCGGTGGGCGTACCGGCCGTGGGCGAGGCCATGGAGAACGTCTACGCGGAGCGGTCCGGCCGGTGGGTCGGGTGGCCGTACCAGCGGTGGATCTCCAGGTTCGGCTCCGACCCGCTGAAGACTTTGCGCCTGGAGGACGTGGGCGACGAGATCCGCGGCATCACGACCGGCTCGGTGAGCGCGCAGTCGGCCGAGGTCGCGAACGCCGTGCACGCGCTGGCCGACGGGCTGTCCATGGGCATGCACCCGGTGTGGCGCACGGCCGTGCACCAGGCGGCCAGGTCCCGCGCGGGCCAGCTGCCGCAGGCGCTGACCGAGGACCTCACGGAAGTGGCGCCGCGGCTGGATCGGGTGCCCGGATGGTGGCGGCTGCTCAAGGTGTGGCAGTACTTCCTGGTGGCGGCGTTCCTGGCCGGCGCGGCCTGGCTGGCGGCCGGGTTGCTCACGCCGGGACAGCTGCCGCCGGCGCTGGAGCTGCTCGGCGACAGTGCGACGCTGCCGTGGGTGGTGCTGATGATGGCCTCGGTGCTGGGTCTGGGGGTGCTGTCGGGCATCGCGTCACGCAACTTCGTCGAGCTGGGCGCGTCGCGGGAGCGGGAGCGGCTGGAGCGCGAGATGCGGCGCCGGGTCGCCGCCGTGTCCACGACGATGGTCGTGGAACCCGTCGAACGCGAGCTGGCCCGCCACCACGCCTTCCACACGGCCCTGCGGGACTTGTCGGGCTGACGCCGGAGAGCTCAGCCAGGCTGAGGCACCGGAGAACCGAACTGCGGCAGCCCTGTCGCGCCGCCGCCAGGGCTGCCCCCAACCTCGGCTCGCCGCGAGAGCAGGGCCTGTCCTCAGCCTCGGCTCGCCGCGAGAGCAGGGCCTGTCCTCAGCCTCCGCTCGCTCCGAGACCAGGGCCTGTCCACAGCCTCCGCTCACCCTGACGCCTCCATCCACAGAATCCCGTTCCGCCGCCCGCGACCACGGCCTCCCACGGCACCGTATTCCCAGGTCGCGGGCAGCCGGCCCGCCGCATGGGAGGCACGGGATGAACGACATCTACATCACGCTCACCGGCAACGTCGCAGCAGAGCCCAGGCAATACACCTTCGAAGACGGCCTCAAGGTCACGTCGCTGAAGGTGCTCACCTCACACCGCTACTTCGACAAGAAGACGGGCCAGTGGACGGACGGCGACCGAGTCTGCTTCACCGTCCGCTGCTGGCGTGCCCTGGGAGACAACGTCGCCACCTCCGTACGGGCGGGGCAACCGGTGGTGGTGTCGGGCAAGTTGCGCATCCGCGAGTTCGGCGCGGAGGGCGACCGCCGTTTCATGCCCGAGATAGAGGCCAGTGCGGTCGGCCACGACCTCCGCTGGGGCACCGGCGTCTTCACCAAGCCGGAGCGGCGCGGCGGCACCGGCTCGATGAGCAAGGAGATGCGCGACCGCCTCGACGAGGAGACCCAGGACTGGGCCATGGGCTCACGAAACCTCCGGCCACTTGCCCGGCTGGATTCCGCGGCTGACGGCCACGCGGTGCGCGTCCTGGGCGCCGATCGCGACTCCGACACCGTACGGACCTTGGGCGCGGAGGGCGACACGGGACACCTGCCAGGCGACGAGCCAGAGCACACCGGGGACGAAGGCGACGAGGAGGCCGAGCCGCTGACGATGGAGGAACGAGCGGCGGCGTAGGCGCCACGCGAGCAGGGGCACCGGCCGCCGCATCCGGTGCCCCTGACCAAGCGACATTGCCGAGCCGGCCTACGGCGGGAACGACGATCCGGCCGGAGAGCAGCCGCCAAGTCCGGCACCCGGAACACAGGGGCGGTGAGCACGGAAGAGATGAGCGCCCGTCCACCGTCCCCAACAGGATGTTGCGCGTGTGAGCAACGGAACGAACGGCGGGAAGTAAGTCAGGCCATCAACGGGAGCAGCGGCAAGGGGAAGGCGGGAAGGCACGCAGAGAGGCGTTCAGCGTTGAGCGGTCTCGATGAGGAAGACGAGGGGGAGGTTGAGCAGTCTCGACGGGAGAAGGAGGGGGAGGTTGAGCGGTCTCGACTGTCTGCCGACGAGGGAGGAAGAGAAAGCGCACAGGGGTAACCGGAGAGGAGGGGGGAGGGGGCACCGGCCTGGCCCGTTGATCGCCCCGAGGGCGGCCGATGGTGTGTTGCCCGCATCACATCGCTAGAGCATCTGTCAGGTCCAGATCACGCCCCGCACCATGGCTGCTCCTTTCCAGCACGGCCCGCTCGCGGAGTGAGCAGGTGTGGTCTCTGCCAACGTATCGGTTCCCATCGCACGACGCACACTCCGCAATTATTGTGTTACACATCGTTAGTCAGGGAGGAGACGAGATGGCGGCGACCAGTCACGCCTCGATCAAGTCTCGCGACGGTGTGTCAACACTGGTCGGCCGCTGGCCGTTGCTCGGGCAACGCCGTCCGCTCGTGGTCTACTTGTGCGCGATTGTCGCTCTTGATCTCGTCGCGATCACGGTGTTCGCGTCATCCACCGAGTTCCGGTGGTCGGATGTGCTCACGTTCGCGGCCCTCATGGGATGCGGCGCGGTGTGCATCGAGGCCACCAGACGTCTGGGGATGCCCGCCGGAGTCTCGCGGGACCTGCTGTCGGCCTGGTGGTTGCCGGTGGCTCTGCTCTTGCCCCCGGTCTACGCGCTGTTCGCGCCCATCGTGCTGCAGGTCCTGCTGCAGGTGCGGGTCCGGGCGACGGTGCTCTACCGGCGGGTGTTCAGCTCGGCCGCCATCGGCCTGGCCGGGTGCACGGCGTCCGTCGTGTTCCACTGGCTCGTCGAGGATCCCTGGGTGCTGTCGCGGGGCAGCGGTCCGCCGATCATGTATGCGGTGGCGGCCGCGGTGCTGTTCTCCTTGCTGAACATCGCGCTCATCGCCATCGCCGCCCACACCGCCGACCCCGACATCACGTGGCGGGAGGTGCTGTGGGACAGGGAGAGCATGCTGCTGGACATCGTCGAGCTCTGCCTGGGCGTCACGGTCTCGATCGGCTGTGGCCTCAACCTGGCTCTGCTGCTGCTCACCCTGCCGCCGGTGGTGCTGCTGCAGCGCAGCCTCCTGCACGCCCAACTCCAGGCCGCGGCCCGTACCGACGCCAAGACCGGTCTGCTGAACGCCGCCGCCTGGCAGCGCGAGGCCGACACGGAGATAGTCCGCGCCCGCCGCACCGGCGACACCCTGGCCCTCCTGATCATTGACATCGACCACTTCAAACGCGTCAACGACGCCCACGGCCACCTGGTCGGCGATCAGGTCCTGGTGGGGGTGGCGGCCACGCTGCGCAGCCAGCTACGCGACTATGACGTGGTGGGGCGCTTCGGGGGTGAGGAGTTCGTCGTCCTGCTGCCCGGCGCCGACATCCACGAGGCCCGCCGGGTCGCCGAACGATTGCGTTCCCGCATCGGCCACATGGCCATCCCCGCCGACGACACCTTGATCAGGGTCACCATTTCGGCGGGTGTCGCGCTGATGAGCGTCCACGGCGACGACCTGATCGACCTGCTGGCCGCCGCCGACCTGGCGCTCTATCGGGCCAAGGAACTGGGACGCGACCGCGTCTGCATCCCGGCCGTCCAACCGCCCCCACGCTCCCTCCCCGAC
>NZ_VCJS01000662.1 GCF_005893125.1 Nonomuraea basaltis
GGCTTAACGCAGCCTCCCACGTCCTTCATCGGCTCCTGATGCCAAGGCATCCACCGTGTGCCCTAAAAAACTTGGCCACAAAGATGCTCGCGTCCACTATGCAAATCTCAAACAACAAACAGCAACCGGCTCCCACATCCCATCCAGGATGTGTTCGCCGGCCCTGTACTGAGGAAGCAAACGAGCGCATGCCCGTTTCCTCAGGACCCAACAGTGTGTCCAACCAGCCCGAACCCCCGATACAGGCGTTCCCACTCCCCGAAGGGCGGTACTGACCCGCCGACGATCCGGCCTGGTTGAGTAGCCAGTGCTCCACTAATGAGCTGCCGAGCGTGAGACGTTCGCCCACGACCTCGACGTAGACCGGGCCAGGCCCGATCGCTGCTCCTTAGAAAGGAGGTGATCCAGCC
>NZ_VCJS01000184.1 GCF_005893125.1 Nonomuraea basaltis
CCCCCAGCCGTCACCGCCGGCCGCCGAGCGGGACCAGCGCCCGCCAGCTCCCGGCGCCGAACTGGAACGGCGTCCGCCAGGTTCCGGCGGCGAGCTGGAACGGCGCTCGCCGGCGCCAGGAGCGGAGCGGCCCGGCTGAACCGGCGCCGAGCCGCCGAGCCGCCGAAGCTGCCGAGAGCCGCCGAGTCGCCGAGAGCCGCCGATCGACCGGGAGACCCCGCCGGGGTCCTCCCGGTCGGCCCGGCTCAGCCCAGCGTCTCCCACCAGCCGTCCACCGCCGGGGCGGCGGTGGTGTCGACGGCCTCGCCCGGCCGCGGTACGACGATCTTGACGTCACGGGCCTTGGCCTCGCGCCACAGCCGCTCCACCGGCTCCGCCCAAGGGTGCAGGGCCAGCGTGAACGTCGCCCAGTGCACCGGCAGCAGCAGCTCACCCCCGAGGTCGAGGTGGGCGTTGACGGCCTCCTCCGGGTCCATGTGGATGTCCGGCCAGGCGGGGCTGTAGGCGCCGATCGGCATCAGCGTCAGGTCGAACGGCCCGTGCGCCGACCCGATGCCCCGGTAACCCTCGAAGTAACCGGAGTCGCCCGCGTAGAACACCCGCTTGCTGGCCCCCGCCACCACCCAGGACCCCCACAGCGTGTCGTTGCGGGTGAACGTCCGCCCCGAGAAGTGCCGGGCCGCCGTGGCGACGAAGCGCAGCCCCGCCACCTCGGCCTCCTCGTCCCAGTCGAGCTCGATGATCCGGTACGCGGGCACGCCCCACCGCTCCAGGTGCGCCCCGATGCCCAGCGGCACCAGGAACGGCGCCTTCTGCGTCCCGGTCAGCGTACGGACGGTGGCCATGTCGAGGTGGTCGTAGTGGTCGTGCGAGATCGCGATCGCGTCGATCTCCGGCAGCTCGCCGATCGCCACCGGCACCGGGTGGTGCCTCTTGGGGCCGACGAGCTGCGAGGGGGAGACCCGCTTGCTCCACACCGGGTCGAACAGCACCCGCTTGCCCTCGATCTCCACCAGCGTGGAGGCGTGGCCGTACCAGACGGCGCGCAGGCCGTCGGCGGGCGGCGGGCTGGACGGCGGGACGCGCAGCGGCACGGCCCCCCCGGGACGGCGCTGCTCCTTGTTCTTGGCCAGCTCGCCGAGCAGGCTCGGAGGCGGCGCTGTCATCAGCGTCGTCGGCTCGGGCATCGGATTGAAGAACGCGCCCTCCCTGAACTGCGACGAGCGCCGCATCCTGGACACCCGGTCCGGGCCCGAGCCCAGAGGCCGCACGCCCAGCTCGGCCGGCACCTCGCGCAGTGCCCAGCCGGCCGCGGCGAGGGCCACGCCGCCCGCGAGGATCCGCCGTGCCGTCCGCTTTCCTGCCATCGCCCACACTCCCCTGGAAGTCCGTTATCCCGCTCAACTCCGCGGGATTCCCCGGTGTTCCCAAACTCTAAGATATATCGCGATAGTTCAGACCGTCTTGATCGCCCCGCCGTCGATGACGTAGTCGGCCCCGCTGATGCTTCCGGCATGCGGCGATGCCAGCCACGTCACCAGAGCGGCGACCTCTTCCGGTTCGACGAACCTACCGGTCGTCATGCCTGCGTTGGCGGGAAGCCCCGCCAGGAACCGCTCGTGTTCCACGCCGTGCGCGGCCGCCACCGCGGCGCCGTACCCGTCCGGGTCCTCCCACATGGAGGTGCGGGAGGGGCCGGGCGAGATCGTGTTGACCCGCACGCCCTGGGGGCCGAACTCCTCCGACAGCGCCTTGCCGAACGCGGTCAGCGCCGCCTTGGCCGTCGTGTACGTGATCGGGCCGGTGTGCGGCATCCGGGCCCCCGTGGACGAGACGTTGATCACCGTGCCGTGCCGCCGGAGCAGGCTCGGCAGGGCGGTCCTGGTGGCGCGTACGGCGCTGAGGAAGTTCAGGTCGTAGGCCTGGCGCCACTGGTCGTCGGCGAAGCCGAGGAATCCGTCGAGCTGCCCCTCGCCCCCGTCGCCGCCGCCCACGTTGTTGACCAGCAGGTCGATCTCGCCCAGCTCGGCCAGCGCCCGGTCGATCAGCTCGGCGGGGCCGCCCGCGGTGGACAGGTCGGCCGCCACCGCGATGGCGCCGGTCTCCTTCAGCGCGGGCGAGACCGTCCGCGCCGCGGCCACGACCCGCATCCCCTCGCCGGTCAGCGACCGGACGATGGCCAGGCCCAGACCCCTGCTGGCGCCGGTGACGACGGCGGTCTTGCCGGTGAGCCGCATGTCCATGGGTTCTCCTCAGACGAGTTGCGTCAGTTGTGATGCTTCGACTTTAGAACTTGCAACACGTATGACGCAAGTTGATGGAGAACGGCGACGTTGTCGTACCCTGTTGGGCATGGGTGAGACGACGCGGGTGATGCGGTCCGATGCCGCACGGACGGTCCGGACGATCCTGGAGGCCGCCGAGCGCGTCCTCGGCAGGAACCCGGCGGCCAGCATGGAGCAGATCGCCGAGGCCGCGGGGGTGGCACGCACGACGGTGCACCGGCGGTTCGTCTCCCGGGAGGCGCTGGTGGACGCCATGACGGCGTGGGCCACCCGCCAGTTCGCCGAGGCCGTCGAGTCCGCCCATCCCGAGACCGCGCCGCCGCTGGTGGCGCTCTACCAGGTCACGGCCAGCGTGCTGCGGGTCAAGAGCGACTGGGGATTCGCCATGAGCCGCACCCTGTCGAGCGACCCCGAGGTGGCCCGGGTGCACGCCGACGTGGAGGAGCGCTGCGCCCGGCTCTTCAGTAAGGCGCAGGCGGCCGGGGTGCTGCGGGCCGACGTGGATCCCGACTGGGCCAGGCGGGTCTACTACGCGCTGATCCACGAGGCGGCCCAGAGCCGCGACGCCGACCCCGACGCCCTGGCGGCGCGCGTGGTGGACACGCTGCTGCGCGGCGTCGGCACCGGCCAGGGCCTCTGATGGCGCGGTGCCGGCCGGTCGCGTTCCGCGCGCAGGCCGCCGAGCACACCGTCGCGCAGCCGCGCCCGCGCCCGGCCGCCCGCCCCGCCAGCGCCTGGTGCACCCGCAGGTCGTCGACGCGGTGCAGCCGCGCGGATCCCGGAGCCCTTCTCGCTCACCCGATGGCGGGCGCGTAGGGCGTGATGTCGAGGGGCGGCTCCTCGCCGAGCGCGAGCGCCGCGGCGATCCTGCCGGTGAAGGGGCCCGCCGTCAGGCCGTACGCGCTCAGGCCCGTCGCCACCACCACGCGGGCGGTGACCGGGCCGATGAGCGCCGAGCCGGGCGCGTACACCGGGCGCAGGCCCACCCGCGTCTCCGTCACCGTCGCCCCGAACAGCCCGGGTGCCACCCGCAGGCCCGCCTCGATCACCTCGTTCAGGCCGCCCATCGTGACGCGGGGCGAGAACCCCACGTCCTCCACGGTCGCGCCGATCACGACGCGCGACTCGGGGAAGCCCAGCAGGTAGGGGCCGCTCCTGGGCAGCACCATCGGCCACCACGCGGTGTCGACACCCTCCAGGGTGGCGTGCAGGATCTGCCCCCGCCTGGGGAACACCGGCAGCTCCACGCCCAGGGGCCGGCACACCTGGCCCGTCCACGCACCGGCGGCGACGATCACCATGTCGGCGTCCAGCCGGACGCCCTCGCCGGTGGTGGCCCGCACGAAGACCTCGCCGTCCGGGGTGAGCGTCGCGGCTCCCGTACGCACCTCCGTGCCTTGAGCGACGGCGGCGCGCAGGAGCGCGTCGCGCACCGAGGAGCCGTCCACGCGGGCCGCGCCCGGCACGAGGAGCGCGCTCAGCGTGTCGGACAGCGGCGGGAACAGCTCGGCCGGGGCCGAGACGTCGGTGACGTCACCCATCTCGGGCGCGGCGGGATGGCGACGGCGCAGCAGGGCGCGCACCGGCTCCAGGTCGGCCGGGTCCTCGGCCACCAGCAGGGCGCCGACCTTGGCGTACCCGATGTCCTCGCCCAGCTCCTCCACCAGCTTCGGGTAGTGGCGGGCGCCCTCGCGGGTGAGCCGGTACCAGTCGGGGTCCTCGGGATGGTCCACCCACGGGCACACGATGCCCGCGCCCGCCTGCGTCGCCTCTCCCTGGTAGCCGCCGTCCACCACGGTCACGGCCGCGCCCCGGCCGCTCAGGTAGTAGGCCGCGGCGGCGCCGACGATGCCGCTTCCGATCACCACAACACGCATGAGGCCAATGATCGCAGCCCGGGTGAGCTGGGCCGATGACCGGATCGCCCGCGCGCCGTCCGGCGGCCCAACAGATCCTCCACGTCCTCGGCCGGAGCCCCACGATGCGGGCCAAGTGCCCGAAACCGGCTCACCGCAGGCAGGACTACCGGCCGGCGCCCCAGCCGTGGGTCTTCATGAGGCGGGCCGCAACCCGGGCGAAGCGGTCGCTGTCGAGCACCGCGCCCTCGCGCCGGATGTCGTCCTCGTCCAGCACGAAGACCCGATCCAGCCGTACGTACGACACCCGGCCGTCACGCCCCCACGCGCCGAGCTCCAGCCAGTCGGGCCCGTCCTCGCCCTTGCTGGACAGCATCATGCCCAGCAGCCTGCGTCCGGTGCGGCCCACGACCAGCAGGGGGCGGTCCTTGCCCTGGGACGGGTCCTCTTCGTACGGCACCCAGGCCCAGACGATCTCCCCAGGGTCGGCCAGGCCGTCGAGGTCGGGGGAGTAGACCAGGGTGGCGGGCCCGTTGAGGGAGTGGATCTCGCGTACCGCACCCCGGGCCGGCCGGGGGTCCTCACCTAGATCGCGCATTGCTGGAGCCTATGGCCGGGGCCGGGTGGAAATCCACCCGGTCACGGATCTCGGGAGGCGAGCAGGCGGCGCAGGGCCGTGGGCGTGTGATCGACGTGGCGGCGAATCGTGCGGGTCAGGTGGGCCTGGTCGGCGAACCCCAGGTCGGCGGCGAGTGCGGCCAGGCTCGGCTCGCCGTTCTCCAGCCGGTCGAGCGCCCGTCCCACGCGGACCCGGTTGCGGTAGTGGGTCAGGGAGACGCCGAGCTCGCGCGTGAACGCCCTGCTGAGCTGGTAGGGCGACACCGCGAGGAACTCGGCGAGCGACAGCAGCCCGCCGGCCGCCGGGTGGTCGGCGGCGATGGCCTCACGCGCGGCGTCGGCAATGGCCGCCGTACCGGCCCGCGTGGCGGCCTCGGCAAGGGCGGCGGCGACGAGGGGCAGCAGCGACTCGGTCAGCGCGAAGCCCGCGTCGCCCTCTCGTGCGGCCGCGAGGACGCGGCGGTGGGCGAGGTCGAGGCGGGCGTCCACGTAGACCGTCGAGCGGGCCGGCCGGGTTTCTTCTCCGGCGAGCGTGCCCCACAGCTCAGGGGTGAGCGACAGCGAGGTGCACACGTCGCCGCCCGCCGGATGGGCGAAACGCTCCTCCTCGCCCGGCACGCCGAGGTAGGCCATCGTCGGGTCGGCGACGGCGGGCCGGCCGTCCGCCATCCGCCGGAACGTGCCACGGCGCACCAGCACCATCCGATAGCGGGAGCCCACCTCCGTGGGCGACCAGTCACGGTGGTCGTCGACGCAGGTCACGGCATCGAGGGTGAATCCGGGCCCGGTGGAGAGAAGCACGGAGGAGCGCACGCCCCCGAACGTTACGCCGGGGGTACGACAAATCCTTTCGCACGCACGAGGCGCCGGCCCGGCGAGTGCCGGATGCGCAAGGATGTTCAAGACCGGGCGGCCCCGCCACCGGCAGGCTGGCCGCATGACGACCACAACGCTTTCCTCCATAGTCATCGACTGCGCCGACCCCGCAGCCCTGGCGGCCTTCTACGCCCAGGCGACCGGATGGCAGGTCACCGGCGGCGACCCCGACTTCGTCGGACTCGAGGGCGGCCCCGTCTCGCTCGCCTTCCAGCGGATCGACGGCTACCAGGGCCCGGGCTGGCCGAACGACGGCAAGCACCTGCACCTCGAGTTCAAGGTCCCCGACGTGGACACCGCCAAGAAGGAGCTGACCGCGCTGGGCGCCACCGTCCCCGGCCTCCAGCCGGGGGGCGCCGACTGGACCGTCCTCATCGACCCGGAAGGCCACCCCTTCTGTGTCATGCCCGGCTAGAGTCCCGAGAAGAACGACCGGATGTCGTCCGCCAGCAACGAAGGAGCCTGGAGCGCGGCATAGTGGCCGCCGACGGAGAACTCCGACCAGTGCACCACGTTGTGCACCTGCTCGGTGTAACGCCGCGCGGTGGTGTCGCCGGGGAAGACCGCGATGCCGGTCGGCGTCTTGCCGGGCTCGCTGGGCGGCGTCCAGTCGGAGGCGCTCTCCCGATAAAGGCGGCCGGACGAGCCCGCCGTGCCGGTGAACCAGTAGATCGCCACGTTGGTCAGGATGTCGTCGGGGGAGAGCCCGCCGACGTCCTGGCCCCAGGAGGCGAACGCGTCCAGGTTCCAGGCGAGCTGCCCGGCCGGCGAGTCGACCAGACCGTAGGCGAGGGTCTGCGGTCTGGTGCCCTGGATGACGGCGTACCCGGAGACCTGCTGCCACTCCTCCACCCCGCCGGCCCGCGCCTTCTCCTCCTCGGTCAGCCCGGACATGTAGTCCGCGAACGAGCTGGGCCACCCGTGTGTCATCAGCAGCGGCAGCGCGTCCGGCCGCCTCGGCTACCCGGTCCACTCCACGACCGGCGTCTCCGGCGACTACCGCCTGGGAGCGGGCGCCGAGCTGCCGCCGCTGCTGCTCGACGACGATGAGGCCGTGGCAGTCGCGGTGGGCCTGCGTACCGCCGCTAACGGCGCCGTGACGTGCTGACCCACGAGATGTGGCCGTACGAGGGCCGCTTCCTCCTGCACGCCCCCGCCGACCAGGTCGCCGGCCGGATCCCGGGCACGGTCGAGCCCGTGGGCGAGCACTCCTGCCTGCTCGTCCTCCGCGGCGACGAGAAGGAGCGGGTGCGCGCGCTCGGCCGGCGCCTCCTCTCCTCTAGAATCTGATTCTGTGTCGTCAAGATCAGCCTTCTTCACGCAGAAGCGCGGCGAGCTGGTGCCCGCGCCGCACGCCCGCGGCCCGTGGTCCCCTGACATGCTCCACGGCCGCCTGCTCGGCGGGCTGGCCGCCCGCGCCATCGAGGAGCGGTACGCCCAGCCGGGCCTGCATTTCGCCCGGCTGACCGTCGACCTGTTCCGCAACAGTCCGATGGTGCCCGTCACGGTGGAGACCGCCCTGGTCAGGGATGGCCGCCGGATCCGGGTCGCGGACGTGACGATCTCTACCGACCAGGGCGTCATCGGACGGGCCGGCGCCGTGCTGCTGCGGCAGGGCGAGCAGCCTGGCGGCGAGCAGACGATCGTCACGCCCGCGTGGGACGAGCCGCCGCCGGACGGGCCCCCGGCCGAGGGGCAGGGGTGGACGCCGCCGTTCGACCTGTGGCGCCGGACCGGCTGGGACGAGCCCGGGCCGGCGCGGGTGTGGCTGCGGGAGACGTATCCGCTGGTGGACGAGGAGCCGGTGACGCCGTTCGTCCGCGCTGCGCTGGCGGCCGACTTCGCCAGCCCGCTCAGCAACATGAGCGTGGAAGGGCGGCTGGGGTTTATCAACGCCGACTACACGCTGACGCTCGCCCGGCTCCCCGAGGGGGAGCTCGTCGGCGTCGAGGCCGGCGGGCACCTCAGCGCCGGCGGCGTCGCGACAGGGCAGTGCACCCTGCACGACGCCGCCGGGCCGATCGGCTTCTGCGTGGTGACGGCGCTGGCCAACCAGGTCGGCATCGGCCGCCGCTGACCCCCGCTACCGCCCGGCCCGGCCTCCGGGCCCGGACTGCGCCGCGTGCAGACTGTCCAGGGCGAACTGCAGGATGTCCGTGTCCGTCATGGCCGCGCCCCTGGCGGCCAGGTCCCGCCGGTCGTCGGGGTCGACGGCCTGGTCGAACACGGCGTCGAGGGACTCGACGCGATGCGCGTCCGGCCCGTAGACGGCCCCGGCCCCGGCCTGATGGCGTACGGCGGACAGGAGCAGGAACGCCGGTCGCAGCTCGCCGAGCTGGGCCAGCAGGAAGATGACGCCGCGGATGCTGGTCCACTGCTGGAGCCAGTTGCCGGCGCGATGCCAGTGCTCGACGACGTCCCGGTAGAGGGGCACCGCGCGCAGCGGGTCGCCGTACCTCAGATAGACCGAGGCGAGTGAGCTCAGCGTGGCGCCGGTGAGCAGGCGGTCGTGGTTGGCGGACGCCATCGCATGGGCCTGCTCCAGCAGCGCGCCGGCGCGTTCCGGCTGCTTGTCCAGCAGCGATTCGCCCAGGGCGTACGTGCCCCAGCCGAGCAGCATCGGCGACCGGACCCCGGGCAGGAAGTCCTCCGCCTGCGCCGCGGCCAGGGCGCTGTCGCCACCGTAGGCGAGTATGAGGATCCCCATGACGTGCGCGTATCCCGCGCGAAGCGTGTCGCCGGCGGCGAGCGACCAGCGCCTGGCATCGCGGTTGAGCCGATCGGCGCCGTCGAGGTCCCCGGTGAAGAGCGCGAGCTCCGCCAGAACGGTCAGGACGTACCGGCGTCGCGGATCGTCGGCCTCCAGCAGCGAGAGCGCGTGATCGGCGAGGGCACGCGCGGAGTCGTAGTCGGTGCGGAAGGCGGCGCAGCGGGTGGCGACGCTCAGCGTGAGGGCCACCAGCGGCTGGTCCTGGAGATCTCCGGCCTCGTACCAGCGGGCCACCGCCGCCTCCGCCCAGTCCGCGAGCTCCACGTGCATCTGGACCTCGGTCCAGTCGGCCAGCGCGGCCATGAGCTGGAGGTCGAGGGTCAGGTCGTGGTCGAGGGCCCAGGTGTGGGCGGCGCGGAGTTCGTCGACGCGCTGGGCGACGGCCGCCACCCATCCGCCGCACTCGGGCGTGTGCATGATGTGGGAGCTCTGCCCGAGCAGGTCGCGCAGGTGCCGGGCATGGGCGCGGTAGGTCTCGTGGCGGTCGGCGCGTTCGGCCAGCCGGTCGCGCCCGAATGAGCGCAGGGTCTCCAGCAGCGTGTACGTGGTGCTCTGCCCGGTGTCGTCGGCCGTGGCGACCACCATGGACTTGTCCACCAGGCCGCCGAGGCGCTCGACCGTTTCCGGGATGTCGCAGACGGCGCCGGCGTCGTCGGCGGTGAATCCGGCGGCGAACACGGACAACTGCTCGAACAGCCGCCGGTCGCCGGCGTCCAGGAGCTGGTACGACCAGTCGACGACGGACTGCAGGGTCTGGTGGCGTTCGGCGGCCAGCCGGTAGGGGTTGCGCATGAAGCGGGACCGGCCGGGTAGCCCGGCGACGATCTCGGCGGGCGTCATGAACCGCAGCCGCCCGGCGGCCAGCTCGATGGCCAGCGGAATGCCGTCCAGACAGCGGCACAGCTCCTCCACCGCGTCCAGAGCGGCGCCTGCGGGCTCGAAGAAGGGGGCGAGCGCGGCGGCGCGCTCGATGAACAGCCGCGCCGCGTCGGAGGGCCCGTCGGCCGGGGCGATCGCGTGACGCGGCGGAACGGCCAGGGGCGGGACCGGGTGGATCCGCTCGCTCTCGATGCCCAGCGGCACCCGGGAGGTGGCCAGCACCTTCACCTCGGGGCATGCGTCGACGACGGCCTGCACCAGGGCGGCGGCGTCCTCGATCACGTGCTCGCAGTTGTCGAACACGAGCAGCAGCCGCTCGGAGCGTAAATAGTCCACCAGCCGCTCCTGGGGCGGGGCGGCGCCGACGAGCTGGACGGCCAGTGCGGTCAGGACCGCGCCGGCCACCGACGCCGAGCGCGGCAGCGCGGCCAGCTCCACCAGCCACACGCCGTCGGGGAACAGGCTCTCGCCGGTCGTGCCGTGGGCGACGGCCAGGGCCAGGCGGGTCTTGCCGACCCCGCCGGGCCCGGTGAGGGTCAGCACCCTGCCGGTCGCCAGCCTGCCCGCGACCTGCGCCAGGTGCTGTTCGCGCCCCACCAAGGAGGTCCGCACGGCGGGCAGGTTGCCCGGCGGCCGGGCCTCGCGCCGGGGAGCCGTCACCGGCGCCTCCGCCGTGGGCGGTGACAGGGCGGGGTCATGACGCAGGATGCGGGTCTCCAGCTCCCGCAACGCCGCCTGCGGCTCCAGCCCCAGCTGATCGCTGATCAGCTCCCGGTAGCGCCGGTACACCGCGAGCGCGTCGGCCTGACGGCCGGTGCGATACAGCGCCAGCATCAGCTGGGCCTGCGGCCGCTCGCGCAAGGGCTCCTCCGCGACGACCCGCTCCAGCATCGCCACCGCCTCGGCCGGCCGCCCGAGCAGCAACGCCGCCTCGGCCCGGTCCTCGCGCGCGGCGAGGAGGAGCTCGTTGAGCCGCGCCACCTCCGCCATCGCGAAGGCCTCGTCGGCGAACTCGGCGTACGCGGCACCCCGCCAGAGCCCCAGGCCCTCGTCCAGGAGCCGCGCGGCCCGCATCGGGTCACGCGCCAGCAGCGCGCGTCCCCGCTCGGCCAGCCCCTGGAACCGCGTCACGTCGAACGCGTCCCGCTCGATGCGCAGCAGGTAACCCGGATGGCTGGTCAGCAGCGCGTCATCGAGCCCCGCCGAGCGCAGCTGCGCCCGCAACCGGGACATCACCGTCTGCAGCGCCGCCTCCACGTGCGCAGGCCGCGCGTCATCGGCCCACACCACCTCGGCCAGCGCGTCTGTGCTCACCACCGCGCCCGCGCGCATCAGCAACGCGGCGAACGCACGACGCGGATTGCCCGAGCGGAACGGCAGCGCGCCGTCTCGCGCCCGATCCGGCCGTACCAGCTCCAGCGGGCCGAGCGCCCTGACCCGGATGGCGGCCTCCCGCGAGGGGTCGGCTGGCTCATCGAGAACAGGCATTCGCGAACTCCAGCGCCGGATCGGTTTTGCCGCATTGTCACACACGGGGGGCGGTCATTTCGCGCTGTGGCGGGGCCAGGGGGCACTATTCGGCGCTGGATCAATGAACCGCTGCGGCCTTATGCGCGTACGGACAGGCATACCGCTCACACAATCCAAGGCAGGAACCATGACGAGGTCCGGCCCCATCCTCACGCTCTTGACGGGCATGGTGACCACGGCTGCCCTGGCAGCGCTCAGTATCGCCATGCCCCCCGCGCTACAGCCCGCCGCCGACGACACGACCACGGCCTCCGCAGGTGAGGACGCCACCGTGAACCGGCAAGGCCCCGCCGCCGAGGCACCGGCCACCGAGCCGACGGACACGCCGGCCACCGAGGCTCCCGCCACCGAGGCGCCCGCCACCGAGCCGACGGACACGCCGGCCACCGAGGCTCCCGCCACCGAGGCGCCGGCCGCCGCCCCGACGGACACGCCCGCGGCCGAGGACGCCCGTGTCGACTACGCGGGAAGGGTTCAAGGCACGCGCGGGCTCCTGGCGATCTCCGTCCGCGGCGCCAAGGCGATCGGGTACTTCTGCGACGGCAAGACCGAAGCCTGGTTCCAGGGCACGGCCTCCGGTGGCGAGCTGTTGCTGGAGGGCTTCGGCGGCGCCACCGTGAACGCCGCGCTGGCCGGCGGCAAGGCCACCGGCGAGTTGTGGATCGGCGCGCAGCGCTGGGACTTCACTGCGCCGACGGTGCGCAAGCCGTCCGGGCTCTACAAGGCGACCGCGCTGATCCGGGGCGCGAAACTCGTGGCCGGATGGATCTACCTGCCCGATGGGAGCAGGGTCGGCGCCGCGACCCTGGACGACGAGCTGATCCCCGCCGAGATCCCCGAGCCGGGAGAGCGCACGGTGATCAACGGCGTGGAGGTCGATCCCAAGAACGTCGACGAATTCATCGGAGCCCTCTAATGGACAGCACGCAAGCCATCCGCCGGCCGACCACCCTCCTGCTGCTCCTTCCGCTCGCCTGGGGCGCCCTCGTCGCGGTCGTCCTCGGTGTCTACGGCGGCATGCACCAGCCCACCGGGTACGCCGTCAGCATCGCGGGCTTCTCCGGCCCGCTCCCGATGAAGGCCTGGCTGACCACCGGGGCGTTCGTCCTCGCCGCGGTCCAGCTCTTCTCCGCCCTGGTGATGTGGGGCCGGATCCGGCTGAACCTGCCATGGATCGCCGGCGTGCACCGCTGGTCGGGCCGGCTGGCGTTCCTGCTGACGCTGCCGGTGGCCTTCCACTGCCTGTACGCCCTGGGCGCGCAGTACGACACGCCCCGAGTGATGATCCACTCCATCGCTGGCTGCTTCTTCTACGGGATCTTCACCACCAAGATGCTGGCGCTGCCCCGGCGGGGGATTCCCTCCTGGACCTTCCCCGTCGCCGGCGGGCTGGCCTTCACCGCGCTGGTCGCCCTCTGGCTGACCTCGTCGCTGTGGTTCTTCACGACGATCGGCGTGAAGTTCTGAGCACCTGGCGAGGCCGCGACAGGCACCTGTGAGCGGCTCGGCAGCGTGGTGAAAGGGCACGGCAGGAGGCTGATCCCGATCAGATTTCCTGTGGAGCCGAGGTGCCATGTTAGCCGGTCCGTGCAGTACAGAGCCGCTCGAAGAGCGCTTCCGTCGTTGTGAGCAGGGGGCGTTCACCGAGATATTCGATCGCCACTCGGGTGCGATGTTCGCCACCGCGCTGGCCATGCTCGGCAACCGGGAGCTCGCGGCCGACACCGTGCAGGAGACGTTCATCAAGGTATGGCAGGCGGCCGCGACGTTCGACGTGACGCGTGAGCTCCAGCCGTGGCTGTTCACGATCACCCGGCGCACGGCCGTCGACGTCTTCCGCAGGTCCCGGCGGGCCGCCGACCTGGTGGACCTCGATCTCGTCGCGGACACGATGCCCGCCTCCGGCCCGCCGACCATGGAACGCGCCTGGCTGACGTGGCAGGTCAAGCAGGCCATGAGGCTGTTGCCCGCGTTCGAGCGCGAGGTGCTGCACCTGGCGTACTACGAGGAGCTGACCCAGTCCGAGATCGGCCGCGAACTGGGCATCCCGGTCGGGACGGTCAAGAGCCGTACGTACCGTGCGCAACGGAACCTCGCCGGGCTCCTGAGACACGTCGTGGACTCTCCGGCGGAGAAAGCGGCCCGGTGAACGGGTCAGGGCCGGAGCGGGGAACCCGTCCGGCCCTGAGGTATCGCGGCGCGTTCTACCTGCGCGCCTCGATGACGAGGTTGAACTCGGTGGCGAGCGCCACCCGCACCGTGCCGAACCCGGCCTCGGTGAGAACGGCCCGCAGTTCCACGGCGCCCGCCTGCGCGCCCAGCCCATGAGCAGGGGCCTGCGAGAGAGAATGGGGCACGCACAGCAGGGTCGAGGAGGCGTAGTAGCTCATCGAGACCGGGTTGCCGATCCGGTCCTCCAGCCGGTCGGCCGCGGCCGGCTCGACCACGAGCACGGCGCCGTTCCCGGCCAGCCCGGCCAGGGCCTGGCGGGCGGCGCCCACCGGGTCTCCCATGTCGTGCAGTGCGTCGAAGAAGCAGATCAGGTCCCACGGGCCGGCCGCCTCGTCGGCGGCGTCGCCGGTGTGGAAGCTCACCCGGTCCTCGACCCCTGCCTTGGCCGCGGCCTGCCGGGCGGCCTCGATCGACGGCGCATGGTAGTCGACGCCCTCGAAGCGCGAAGCGGGGAACGCCTGCGCCATGAGGATCGCCGAGGTGCCGTGCCCGCAGCCGACGTCAAGGACGCGCGCCCCTGCCCGCAGGCGGTCGACGACGCCGTCCAGGGCGGGCAGCCACTGCTCGACGAGCGACATCTGGTAGAGCGGGCCGAAGAACCGTGAGACGCCGCTGAACAGCCGCGGGTCGTGCTCGTGCCAGCCAATGCCCTCCCCGGTGCGGAACGCCCGCTCCATGCGGTCCGCCGAGAGCCACATCGCGGCCATCGCCTCGGCCTCGCCGGCGCAGGCGGCGACCGTGCTGTCGTCGGCGAGCACGACGGCGTGCTCGGCCGGCAGCGCGAACGAGCCGCCGTCCGGGTCGTAGTCGACGTGGCCCGCGACGGCCTGCGTCGACAGCCACTCGCGCACGTACCGTTCGGCCAGGCCCGTGCGCCCGGCCAGCTCCTCGCTGGTCAGGTAACCGGACCCGGCCATGGCGCGGAAGAGGCCGAGGCGGTCGCCGAGGTGGTTGAGCAGGGTCAGGCCGGCGCCGAGCGACTCCTGAGCGATCTGCAGGTTGAAGGACTCGACCTTGCTGAGGTCCATAAGACGTGCTCTTTTCACGACGGGGGATTGCGTACGGAAGGAGCATCCGCCGCCGTCGTTTCACGTCACTGTCACCCCGCTGCCACCCGGCGCCCGGGTGAGCGGCCCGCTCCGGTCCCAGCGAGCCGCATCGCGCGCGAGGTAAGACTTGTCCCGCTTGGCCAACCGCGGTGATCAGCCGGTCGCGGGGGCGCGACGATCTGGACGTTGACGCTGAGCACCGCGATCGCCGTGAAGGCGGTCACCGCGCCTACCAGGTGGACGCGCCGGAGCGCCACCCGCCTGCTTGCGCGATCGCGAACCTCGAGAGTGATCAGTAGGCGCGCCCGCTCCCTCCCCTCCCCTCCCCTCCTTCGGGATTTTCGCTCCATCACGACAGCGATCTTGTAGCATCGCTGCGCCCAGCGCCCTTGCGCGGGGTCAAGGCGACAGTCACGGAAGACAGGGGGATTCAATGGGAAAAAGGCTGTTAACCGCACTTTTGGCCGGTTTAACTCTGGCGATCTCGACGGCCGGGGCGGCCGCGGCGGAGCCGAGCCCGCAGGCCACCACATCAGTGCCCATCAACTGGGCGGCCTGCGGTGACTACGGCGGCGAGTGCGCCGCCATCAAGGTCCCAGTCGACTACGCCGACCCCAGCGGCCCCGCCATCGACCTGGCGATCGGCCGGCTCAAGGCCCTCGACCCGGCCAAGCGCATCGGCGTGCTGGTCGTGCACCCGGGCGGCCCGGGCAGTTCGGGCATCAATCCGTTCATCCTGGGCAACGCCATCCCCGCCGCGAGCCTGCTGCGCCAGCGCTTCGACCTGGTGAGCCTCGACCCGCGCGGCGTCGGCCGCAGCAGCCCGGTCAAGTGCAGCTTGGACGTGGTGAACCAGGCCCCGGTCACCTACCCGGCCAACGAGGCCGAGTACCAAGCCTGGCTGGCCTACAACGCCAAGCTCTCGCGGGACTGCCGCGAGCACACCGGCCCGATCTTCGACCACGTGGACACCACCAGCGCCACCCGCGACGTGGACTCCATCCGGGCCGCCCTCGGCGAGAAGAAGATCAGCTTCTTCGCGATCTCGTACGGGACCCAGGTCGGCCAGCAGTACGCCGAGCTGTTCCCCGGCAACCTGCGGGCCATGGCGATCGACTCCAACATGGACCACAGCATCACCTCGGCCTTCCGCTACCTGCAGACCACGACCGAGGACTTCGAGGGCTCGTTCCGCGCGTTCGCCCGCTGGTGCGGCCAGACGCCGGCCTGCCCGCTGTACGGCGAGAACGTCACGGCGCTATGGGACGACCTGCACCGCCAGGCCGTCGAGGGCACGCTCAAGGACCCGGCCACCGGGCAGCCCGTCACGGCCGAGGAGCTGCGGGTGGAGCTGTTCGGGGCGATGTACGCGCCCCAGCAGCGGTGGTTCCCCGTCGCCTCCTCCCTCAAGTCCCTCGCCGACGGCCGGCCGTCCAAGGCCCGCACGACGGCGGCCCCGAAGGCGGAGACGGTCAACTACGCCTACCCGGCCATCTGGTGCTCCGACTGGACGTGGCAGGTCACCGGCTTCAAGGAGCTCGACTCCTATCGCAAGCGGCTGGAGAGGACGTTTCCGCACACCAAGCTGTCGCCGTTCTGGTCTGACGTGATGAGCTGCCTCAACTGGCAGGGCAAGGTCTCCAACCCGCAGCACCGCCTGGACGTCTCCGGCACGCCGCCGACCCTGCTCCCCAAGAGCCGCTACGACGTCGGAACCCCGGCCGCGTGGAACTACGCCGTCGCCCGCCAGATCCCGAAGACCACGATCCTCGAGTACGACGGCGTGGGCCACGGCCAGTACCGCAACAGCACCTGTGCCCGCACCCACATCGAGACGTACCTGACGAGCATGGTGCTGCCGCCCGCCGGCGCCCGCTGCGCCCCTGAGTACCCGACGCAGCCCGTCACCGCCAGGGCCGCGGAGGAGCTTCCGTTGTCGGCGACCGGACGCCCGCTCCACTGATCGATCCGGCCCGATGGGCGTGCGCCTCGCAGGGCGCACGCCCATCGGCGGCGACGGCGCGTTGCCCGAGATCGTCGCTCGCCGTCAGGGGCTCACGGGCCGCCTGCGCAGGGTCGGATCGGACAGCTGCGGCGGCTGCCAGCCCGCGTCGGGCGGGTTGAGGGTGACGCCGGGCGGGACGATCTCGTCGATCCGGTCGAGCACGTCGTCCGTCAGGCGTACCTCGGCGGCGGTGAGCTGGCTCTCCAGGTGCTCCATGGTGCGCGGCCCGATGATGGCCGAGGTCACCGCCCGATGCCTGATCGTGAACGCTAGCGACAGCTCGATCAGCGTGATCCCGGCCTCCTCGGCCAGCACGGCGAGTTGCTCGACCGCGTCCAGCTTGCGCTGGTTGCCCTCCAGCGACAGATCGTAGCGCTGCGGCACCATCGCCGACCGGCGGGTCTCGGGCACCTCCCGCCCCTTGCGGTACCGGCCGGTCAGCCAGCCACCGGCGAGCGGGCTCCAGACGATGACGCCCATGCCGTACTTCTCGGCCACGGGCAGCACGTCCGCCTCGATGCCGCGGACGAGCGGCGAGTACGGCGGCTGCTCGCACACGAACCGCTCCAGCCCGCGCCGCTCCGACGCCCACTGCGCCTCGACCATCTGGTGGGCGGGGAAGGTGGAACTGCCGATGTAGCGGACCTTGCCCTGCCGTACGAGGTCGGTGAGCGCGCCGAGGGTCTCGTCGATGTCGGTGCCCGGGTCCGGCCGGTGGATCTGGTAGAGGTCGATCCAGTCGGTGCCGAGGCGGCGCAAGCTGTTCTCGACGGCTTGGAAGATCCAGCGGCGGGAGTTGCCCCGCTGGTTGGGGCCCTCACCCATCACGCCGTGGCACTTGGTGGCCAGCACCACGTCGTCCCGCTTGCCGGACTTGGCGAGCGCCTGGCCGACGAACTCCTCCGACTGGCCCTGGGAGTAGACGTCGGCGGTGTCGATGAAGTTGACGCCCGAGTCGAGCGCCCGGTCGATGATCCGGGCCGACTGCTCGGGGTCCGACTCGCCCCACCAGCCGAACATCATCGCGCCCAGGCAGAGGGGGCTGACCTTGAGACCGGTACGTCCGAGTACGCGATATGCAGTCACATCATCACTCTGTCGCAACGAAATCGATGATGGGCGTCTCGCCGGAGACGAGTTCCAGGGTCTGGTGGGCCGTGCCCGGGTTCTCGAGGAGCGCCATGATCACGGCGGCCACGTCGTCGCGCGGCACCGACCCAGGCGGCACGTCGGGAGCCAGTCGCACCAGGCCGGTTCCCGGCTCGTCGGTGAGGCGGCCCGGTCGCAGGATCGTCCAGGCCAGGCCGTCGCGGCGGCGCAGGTCCTCCTCGGCCTCGGTCTTGGCCTTGATGTACGCGGCCCACACCTCGTCCCGCCCCGGCACGGGCGGTTTGCCGGCGCCCATGGAGGAGACCTGGATGAACCGCCGCACCCCGGCCAGCTCGGCCGCGTCGGCGAGCAGCACGGAGGCCGCCCGGTCCACGGTGTCCTTGCGGGCCGCGCCGCTGCCGGGCCCGGCGCCGGCCGCGAACACCACGGCGTCGGCGCCCCGGAGGATCTCCGCGACCTCCTCCACGCTCGCCTTCTCCAGGTCGCACACCACGGCCTGCGCCCCGGTGGCCTCGACGTCGGCGACGTGCGCGGGGTTGCGTACCAGACCGACCGCGCCGGACTTCAGGCGCTCCGTCAGGCGCATTGCGATCTTCCCGTGGCCGCCCGCGATGATGATCCGCATAGCCTCATGGTGTCATGGACACATGACAGACTTCCCGCACGCCCCGACGCCGGCGTTCCTGTTCGACCTCGACGGGACCTTGATCGACAGTGTTTACCAGCATGTCATCGCGTGGAGGCAGGCGCTGTCGGGCATGGGGATCGACCTGTCGGTGTGGCGGATCCACCGCCGCATCGGGATGAGCGGCGGGTTGTTCGTCAGCGCGCTGCTGCGCGAGACCGGGCTGAAGCTGACGCGGGAGCAGATCGACGAGCTGCAGCTCACCCACGCGGAGGCGTACGAGCAGCAGGTCCACTCCGTCAAGCCGCTGCCCGGAGCGGCAGAGCTGCTGTCCGAGCTGACCTCGCGCGGCGTGCCGTGGGCGATCGCCACCAGCGGGTACGCCCGTACGGCCAGGCTCGCTCTCGGCATGCTCGGTCTGCCGGAGGACACGCCGATGGTCACCCGTGACCTGGTGCGGCGGGCCAAGCCGGACCCCGACCTGTTCCTGGCCGGAGCGGCACTGGTCCAGGTGGACCCGAGGCATGCCATGGTGGTGGGCGACAGCGTCTGGGACCTGCTCGCCGCCCGCCGGGCCGGCGCGCTCGGCATCGGGCTGCTGTCCGGAGGGTATGGCAGGGACGAGCTGGAGCGCTCCGGGGCCTTCAGGGTGTACGCCGATCCGGCTGACATGCTGGCCAGGCTCGACGAACTAGGCGTGCGGCTCGACGACTAATTCCGGAATATCCTGCCGAACCACCGGGCTGGATCAGGCGTATCCCCCAAAGAGGAGCTTTTAATGGACTTGGCAGACATCGGCGTCACGGGCCTGGCCACTATGGGGCGCAACCTGGCACGCAACCTGGCCAGGCACGGGTACGCCGTGGCCGTGCACAACCGCTCGCACACCCGTACCCAGCAGCTGGTCAAGGAGTTCGGCGGGGAGGGCACGTTCGTGCCGTCCGAGGAGCTCGCCGGCTTCGTGGCCTCGCTGAAGCGGCCGCGGCGGGCGATCATCATGGTGAAGGCGGGCGCGGGCACCGACGCGGTGATCGACCAGCTCGCCGACCTGATGGAGCCGGGCGACATGATCGTCGACGGCGGCAACGCTCACTTCGACGACACCAGGCGGCGCGAGGCGGCACTGCGCGAGCGCGGCATCCACTTCGTCGGAACCGGCATCTCCGGCGGCGAGGAGGGCGCGCTCAACGGGCCGAGCATCATGCCCGGCGGCTCGAAGGAGTCGTGGGAGGCGCTCGGCCCGATCCTGCAGGACATCTCGGCCAAGGTGGACGGGGTGCCGTGCTCGGTGCACGTCGGCCCCGACGGCGCCGGGCATTTCGTGAAGATGGTGCACAACGGCATCGAATACTCGGACATGCAGCTCATCGCCGAGTCGTACGACCTGCTGCGGCAGGCCCTGGGCGCGACACCGGCCGAGCTGGCCGAGGTGTTCAGGGAGTGGAACCGGGGCGACCTGGACTCGTACCTGATCGAGATCACCGCCGAGGTGCTCGACCAGGTGGACGCCGAGACGGGCAAGCCGTTCGTGGACGTCGTGGTCGACCAGGCCGAGCAGAAGGGCACCGGCCGCTGGACCGTGCAGAGCGCGCTCGACCTGGGCGTACCGGTGACCGGCATCGCCGAGGCGACATTCGCGCGGGCGCTGTCCGGCCATCCGGAGCAGCGGGCCGCCGCCGCGTCACTGCGGGGGCCGAAGCTGTCCGGGGTCGGCGGGCGTGAGCTGATCGAGGACGTGCGGCAGGCGCTGTACGCGTCCAAGATCGTGGCGTACGCACAGGGCTTCGACCAGATGGCAGCCGCCTCGAAGGAGTACGGCTGGGACGTGGACCTGGGCGCGATGGCCACCATCTGGCGTGGCGGGTGCATCATCAGGGCCAAGTTCCTGGACCGGATCCGGGCCGCGTACGACGCGAACCCGGCGCTGCCGACGCTGCTGGCCGACCCGACCTTCGCGGCCGCGCTGGACGCCGCGCAGGAGTCGTGGCGGCGCGTGGTGACCACGGCGGTGCAGATCGGCGTGCCCACGCCGGGGTTCTCGTCTGCGCTGGCGTACTACGACGGGCTGCGGCGCGACCGGCTGCCGGCCGCGCTGGTGCAGGGGCTGCGCGACTACTTCGGCGCTCACACATACCTGCGCGTCGACAAGGAGGGCGCCTTCCACACCGACTGGTCCGGCGACCGCATGGAACGCCCGGCCTAAGAGCTGTCCCGCAAGGGGGCAGTCCGGGTTATGGTCACGTCTTTCCGGCGTGGTTTCGGGCCGCTGGAGGCGGTCCGTCGCTCATCCGGGGCCGGCGTGCCATGTGTGCCGGAACTTCGCCGAGCAGCGGTCGCCCGGCCGGCTCGCCGGGCCCGTGCGGGGCGGCGGCGTGGCGGCCGGAGGACTGCTGTCTGGCCCGTTCCCGTCCCAGGAGGGGCGGGGGCGGGGCTTACCACGGTTGACTCGGACAGGGATTCTTGCATTCCTTGGGGAAAACACGACAACCACGACAACAGGACGCGGGCGCGCGGGTAGTCCACCAGCGCGGTGGCCGGATCGGTCAGCGCGACGCAGGTACTCAGCGCGGCCGAGACCAGGTCCCGATCTCCTGTCAGCCCGCATCTCGGAACGATCGCCGTGTTCATCCCGGCCCCGATCGCCGTCTGCCTCGCTGTGATCGCCTCGCGGTCCTCCGCGATCACCACACCTGGTCGAGCGCCGCAAGGGCGCGTTCCCGGCACTCCTCCAGCGTGAGCCCCGCCAGGGCCTCCCGTACAGCGGGCACGCAGACCGGGGCCATGGACAGGCTCGTCACCCCGAGCCCGACCAGCAGCGGCGCGAGCAGCGGGTCGCCGGCCGCCTCCCCGCACACGCCCACCGGCTTGCCCGCCTCCCGCCCCGCCTGCGCGCACATCGCGATCAGGTCCAGCAGGGCGGGCTGGCGCGGGTCGAGGAGGTCGGCCAGGGCGGAGTGCTGGCGGTCGGCGGCGAAGGTGTACTGGGCCAGGTCGTTGGTGCCGATGCTGAGGAAGTCCACCTCCTGCAGCAGCCGCCGGGCCCGCAGCGCCGCCGCCGGGACCTCGACCATCACGCCGACCCTGGCGATGCCCTTCGCCCGGGCGCGGCGGGCGAAGCCGGACGCCTCCGCGATAGTGGTGACCATGGGCGCCATCACCCACGCCTGCGCGCCCGTGGCCCGGGCCGCCTCGGCGATCGCGTCCAGCTGGGTGTCCAGCACGTCGGGCAGCAGCCGGTCCACCCGCAGCCCGCGTACGCCCAGCGCCGGGTTCGGCTCCTCCGGCAGTCCTAAGAAGGGCAGCGGCTTGTCGGTGCCCGCGTCCAGCGTCCGGACGACGACCGTCTCGGCCTGGCGGAACACCTCGGCGTAGGCGGTGACCTGCTCCTCGAACGAGGGCGCCTGCTTGCGGTCCAGGAACAGGAACTCCGTGCGGAACAGGCCCACGCCCTCCGCGCCCGGCCGAAGGTCGGCCGCCGAGCCGACATTGAGCAGCAGCTTCACGGGGTGGCCGTCGGCGGTCCTGCCAGGGCCCGTGCTCGCCGCCAGCCTGGCCCGCTCGGCGTGCTCGCGCTCCCTGGCCTCGGCCGCCTCCTCCTGGGTGAGGCCGACGGCGATCTCGCCGGTGGTGCCGTCCACGCCGACGACCGTGCCGTCGGGGACGTCCATGATCCCCTTGCAGGCCACGACCGCGGGCAGGCCCCTGCCGCGGGCCAGGATCGCCGTATGGCTGGTGGGGCCGCCGCGCTCGGTGACCAGGGCCAGGACGTCGGAGCCCAGGCCGGCGGTGTCGGCGGGGGAGAGGTCCTCGGCCACCAGGACGTACGGGTGACCGGGGGCGGGCAGGCCGGGCATGGGCAGGCCGAGCGCGAACGCCACCGCCCGGTGCTTGAGGTCGTCCAGGTCGGCGGCCCGCTCGGCCAGGTAGCCGCCGAGCGCGGCGAGGGCCTCCCGATGCCGGGTGAAGGCGGCGTCCAGGGCGTGCGGCGCGTCGAGGCCGTCCCTGGCCCGTCCCTCGGCCTCCTCCCGCAGCATCGGGTCGTCGGCGATCATGGCGAGCGCCTCGAGGATCTCGGCCGCCTCCCCCTGCGTCGTGGCGGCGCGCTCGTTGAGGTCGGCGGCCACCGCCCCCAGGGCCTTGACGACCGTGGCCGCCTCGGCGCCGGGGTCGGTCACCGCGTGCGGTGCGGGGAGTCGCGGCGGCCCGGCCATCCGGATCACCGGGCCCGCCGTCCGCCCCTGACTGACACCGAGCCCGGTGAGCCGCCCAGCGGCACCCGCCCAGGGGCCGCTGTCAGGACGGGTGCCGCCGCGAGGGGACACGGGACCGGGAGGGATGCCGCCGCCAGAGGATCCGGGGCCGGGAATGTCAGGCATCGAGGGCCTCTTCCGCGTCCAGGTCGCGCGAGAGCAGCGCCACCAGAGCGTCCAGCGCCTCCTCCGCCCCCGGCCCGTCCGCTTCGAGCGTCACCTCCGTGCCCTGGACGGCCCCCAGGGACAGCACCCCCAGCATGCTCTTGGCCGGCACGGACTTCTCGCCGGCCCGCACCGTCACCGGCACTCCCAGCCGCACCGCCTCCTGGACGAACAGCTTGGCCGGACGGGCGTGCAGGCCGCTGGCCGAGGCCACGGCGACCGTTCGATGTGCCATCAGAAAGCCTCCTTGGTGGCTCAGGGCTCGATCGTGACCTTGATGGCCGCACCCCGGCTGACGAGGTCGATCCCGTCGAGGACCTGGGGCAGCGGCAGCCTGTGGGTGATCAGATCGGACACCACCACGGCGCCCTCGGCCACCAGCCGCAGCGCCTCGGCGTTGTGAGCGGGGCTGGAGCCGTTCGCGCCGACGATCGTCAGCTCGCGGTAGTGCACCAGGTTGGAGTCCAGTGCGATGATCGGGTCGTCCTTGGGCAGACCGCCGAAAAAGCTGATCCGGCCCTGCCTGGCCGCCATCCGCACCGCCTGCTCCTGCGCCGCCCCCGACGCCGCCGCCGTGATCACCACGTCGGCGCCCCGGCCGCCGGTCAGCTTGAGCACCTGCTCGACGGGGTCGGCGTCGATGGCCGCGTCCGGGCGTACCAGCTCGGCGGCCATCGCCAGCCGCTCCGCGTTCACGTCCACGAGGAACACGCGGGCGGCGCCGCGCGCCCGCGCCAGGCGCACGTGCAGGCAGCCGATCGGGCCCGCGCCCATCACCACCACGTCGTCGCCCGCGCCGACGCCCGCCAGCGACTGGCCGTTCAGCACACACGCGAGCGGCTCGGCCACTGACGCCTCCGCGAAGCCGACGCCGTCGGGGATGGCGTTGACGCCGTCCACGGCCGGCACCTTCGCCGGGATGATCATGTACTCGGCGAAGCCGCCGTCGTAGTGGTAGCCCATCGACTCCTGGTTCGGGCAGACCGTCTGGCGGCCGCGCCGGCACTCGGGGCACGACCCGCACGGGATCGCGGCGATCACCTGCACCCGGGCGCCGGTGTCCACGACCTCGCCGGCGATCTCGTGGCCCATCACCCGCGGCGGCCTGATGTGGTGGTGGCCGAACTTGAAGATCTTGGCATCCGTGCCACAGGTCGAGCAGTTGCGTACCCGGATCTTCAGCTCGCCCGGCCCGGCGACGGGCTCCGGCGCGTCCTCGATCCTGATGTCGCCCGGGGCGTGGAATCTGGCGACTTTCATGTCAGCTCCTTGATCACCTGCGAGACCTCCGTGGCCTCGCGGAGCGCCTTGGCGCGGTCGGGGTCGAGCAGGATCTCGGCGAGCGCCGCCAGCAGCGGCACGTGGCCGCCCGCCCTGGCGGCGATGCCGACGCACAGGGTGACCTGCTCGCCGTCCCAGTCCACGCCGCCGGGGAAGCGCACGACGCAGATCGCGTCGCGCAGGATGTCCTCCTTGGACGCGTCCGTCCCGTGCGGGATGGCCACGCCCTCGCCGACGTACGTGGAGATCGTCCGCTCGCGTTCGAGCATCGCCTCGATGTACGGCTCCGCGACCGCCCCCACCTCGGCCAGCACCTGACCGCACCGGCGGATCGCCGCCTCCCGGTCGGGGGCGCTCTCGTGCAGCAGCACCGCCCGCGGGTCGAGCAGGTCGTCACGCATCGACGGTG
The DNA here is from genome assembly GCF_005893125.1 of Nonomuraea basaltis. Taxonomy (GTDB): domain Bacteria; phylum Actinomycetota; class Actinomycetes; order Streptosporangiales; family Streptosporangiaceae; genus Nonomuraea; species Nonomuraea basaltis. The sequence continues at coordinate 23,941 of NZ_VCJS01000184.1, forward strand.
CCGCCGTTCTTGATCGTGTTCACCAGCCTGGTCACCGCCGGGTCCCCGAGGAAGATCTGGAACGACACCAGCACCTTCCCCGGAGCGGCGGCCCTGGCACGGGCGGCCAGCCCGGCGTGGCACAGCACCACGTCGGCGTCGTCAGGGATGGAGTTGACCGGGGTGTGCTCCACGGTCACGCCGCTGTCCTTGAGCTGCTTGCGGAGCTGGGAGGCGAGCATCACGCTGCTGCCCATCCCGGCGTCGCAGGCCACGATGATCTTGTGGATGTCCTTGCTGTCGATGCCGGCCATGGCTCACGCCTCCTTGGTTGCGGGTTCGGTGCTGGAAACTGACTCCTGCTCCTCGGCGGCCTTCTCGCTCCTGCCGAAGCCGAGCAGGAGGGCGGCGACGGCGAACGACACGCCCGTGGCCACCAGGATCCCCAGGCTGGAGCCCAGCCAGCCGCCCTTCGGGGTGACCGCGAGGTAGGCGAAGATGCTGCCGGGCGACGGGGTGGCGACCAGGCCCGCCCCGGTGGCGATGAACGTGAACACCCCGGCCGCACCGCCCGCGATGACGGCCACGATGAGGCGCGGCTTCATGAGCACGTACGGGAAGTAGATCTCGTGGATGCCGCCGAAGAAGTGGATGATCATCGCGGCGGGCGTGCTCGGCCGCAGCTGGCGCGGCCCGAACAGCAGGTACGCCAGCAGCAGCCCCAGCCCCGGGCCGGGGTTCGACTCGAGCATGAACAGGATCGACTTGCCCTGCTCCGCCGCCTGCGCGACACCGAGCGGGCTGAGCACGCCGTGGTTGATGGCGTTGTTCAGGAACAGCACCTTGGCCGGCTCGATGAGCACGGACGCCACGGGCAGCAGGTTGTTGGTGATCAGCCACTCGACGGCGTTGCCCGCCGCGGTGGTGATCGCCTGCACGATGGGCCCGATGCCGAGGAACCCGGCCACCGCCATCGCGCCGCCCACGATCCCGGCGGAGAAGTTGTCCACCAGCATCTCGAACCCGGCCTTGGTCCGCGCCTCGGTGAACTTGTCCACATATTTCAGGATCAAGGCGGTGAGGGGGCCGATGATCATGGCGCCGAGGAACATCGGGGAATCCGTGCCCACCACGACGCCCATCACCGCCACCGCGCCGACGACCGCCCCGCGCTGCCCGTGCACCATCCGGCCGCCGGTATAGGCGATGAGGACCGGCAGCAGGGTCGAGATGATCGGGCCGACCATCTTCGCGAGGGTCTCGTTAGGCAGCCAGCCGGTCGGGATGAACAGCGCGGTGATCAGGCCCCAGGCGATGAACGCGCCGATGTTCGGCATGATCATGCCGGCGAGATGGCCGCCGATGCGCTGGATGGTGGCCTTGGCGCCGGTTCCGGTGACCGGGGGTGTGTAAGTGTCGGCCATGGGACTTGCTCCTTCGGGGGGATGAGCAGTGGATCAGCCGCTTCGCCGGGCTATGGGCTGTCTCTTATACACAACGGACGCCT
>NZ_VCJS01000185.1 GCF_005893125.1 Nonomuraea basaltis
AGACGAGAGACGGCAAGGATCGGGCGGCGGCGGGCGCCGGGGCCGTCTCGGTCTTGGCGGTCACCTCGGGCTCGGCGGTGGCGGTGGACTCGCCCTTGCCCGCCGGCGCGAAGATGACCGGGTCGGGCTTGGTCTTGGCGACCCCGTTGGTCTCGGACGTACCGGACCGCGGCGCGAAGATGACCGGCTCCTTGCGGGCCGGCTTGTCGCCCTCACTCGCCGGCGGCGCGGCCACCTGGTCGGCGGCGGAGGGACGGGAGTCGTACTCGACCTCCTCGCGCTGCTCCTTGTTGCCGAGTCCCTTGATCGAGTTCTTCACCCGGTCCACCATCAGCAACGCCTGTCCGGCGGCGCTGAGCGTGGTCTGGATGACGAGGAGCGGAAGGTCCTTGGCCTTCTCCTTAAGCTCGTCCTTGTTGGTGACGGTTTTAGCGATGTTGCGTATCACGTCGCTGAAGGACATGACGTCTCCCTGGGAGGTCAGTATGGGACGGCCAGTCTGGCAAACCGCGGGCGGCCACGCACGGGCGGGCCTGATGGCCGCTCCACGTAGCATAGAAAGTATGGAGCCCCAGACCCCCACTTCCCGCCGAGTCCTCGTAGCCAAGCCACGTGGCTACTGTGCCGGAGTCGATCGAGCCGTGGTAGCGGTCGAGAAGGCTTTGGAGCAGTACGGCGCGCCGATCTACGTACGCAAGCAGATCGTCCACAACACCCACGTCGTCAAGACGCTCGAGGCCAGAGGCGCCATCTTCGTCGAGGAGACCGAGGAGGTGCCCGAGGGGGCGATCGTGGTGTTCTCCGCCCACGGCGTCTCGCCGGCCGTGCACGATGAGGCGAGGCAGCGCGGGTTGCGCACCATTGACGCTACCTGTCCGCTGGTCACCAAGGTGCACAACGAGGCGAAGAGGTTCGCCGGGCAGGACTACGACATCCTCCTGATCGGGCACGAGGGCCACGAGGAGGTCGAGGGCACCGCCGGGGAGGCCCCCGAGCACATCCAGCTCGTCGACGGGCTGGACTCGGTCGACCAGGTGCAGGTGAAGGACCCCAGCAAGCTCGTGTGGCTGTCGCAGACCACGCTGTCGGTCGACGAGACCATCGAGACCGTCGCCAAGCTCAAGGAGCGCTTCCCCACCCTGCTCGACCCGCCGAGCGATGACATCTGCTACGCCACGCAGAACCGGCAGGTCGCGGTCAAGGAGATCGCCGCCGAGTCGCAGCTGGTGATCGTGGTCGGCTCGGAAAACTCCTCCAACTCCAAGCGCCTGGTCGAGGTGGCCAAGGACTACGGCGCCGACGCCTCCTACCTGGTCGACAACGCGAGCTTCATCCGCGACGAGTGGCTCGAGGGCGTCACCACGGTCGGCTTGACCAGCGGCGCCTCGGTTCCCGAGGAGCTCGTCGAGGAGGTGCTGGCGCATCTGGCCAGGCACGGGTTCGACGACGTGACCGAGGTGCAGCCGGTGGAGGAGCGCATGCGCTTCTCCCTGCCCCACGAGCTGCGCAAGGACCTGCGGGCCTCGGCCTCCTAGGCGAAAGCCGGCTCCACGCTAGTCCTCGCCGCGCGGCGTTCCGTACACCTTGGGCTCGAAATAGCCCTCCGGCTCGGGCACGAACGGCTGGCGCGGGCGCGGCATCTCCGCGCCCGCTTTCAGCTCTTCCCGCAGCTCTCGTACGTTGTCGCGGAGCCCGCGCCGCCACGCGACCCCCAGCACGATGGCCGAGCCCGCGAACAGCCACGGCGCGCCCCGCGTCAGCGACGTGTAGAGCCCGAGCGCCAGCGACTGCACGATCGACACCGAGCCGAAGGCCCGCCCGAGCTCGACGAACAGCGTGGCGCAGAAGAACACCAGCGGCGGCGTCACCACCAGCGACAGCAGCTCGCGCCGGTTGACCAGGAGCACGCCGAGCAGGCTCGCCAGCACGAACGCGGCGCCCACCACGTGCTGGACGTCGACCAGCGCGGTCAGGACGTAGCCCGCCATGGTGGCGACCAGGGCGAGCGCGATGGCGCCACGAGCGGTCAGCCTGACGGCCGAGCGCCTGCGCTTCTCACCCACCGGCCCACCCCCCGTTCACTGCGTCCCGTTGGCCAACTTACCGTTCGAGCGGGAAAGCAGTGGCGACGTTGAGGTAGAAGGGGTTTCGAGCAGTTCGGGGGAGGACAGCGGTCTCGGGAGCCCGTCGAGCATCCCGGGAGAGTCCAGGTCGCCCTCGACGACGCCCAGATCGTGCAGCTTGCGCGCGGTGACCAGGACACGGCCTTCGAGCGACCCGACCGACTTGTTGTACGCCTCCACGGCCCGGGTCAGCGCCCTGCCCAGCGACTCGACGTTCCTGCCCAGGGTCGACAGCCGCTCGTAGAGCTCCTTGCCCAGCTCGAACACCGCCCGCGCGTTCTCGCTCAGGGCGGCCTGCTGCCAGGCGTAGTGCGCGGTGCGCAGCATCGTGATCAGCGTCGTCGGGGTGGCGATGTGCACGCGCCGGGTCATGGCGTACTCCAGCAGCCCGGGATCGCGTTCGAGCGCCGGCGCCAGGAACGCCTCGCCGGGGATGAACAGCACCACGAACTCCGGCGACGGGTTGAACCCCTGCCAGTAGGCCTTGGCGGCCAGCCGGTCGATGTGCTCGCGCACGTGCCTGGCGTGCGCGTCGAGCCGGACCGTGGCCAGCGACTCGTCCGACGCCTCCGCGGCCTCCAGATAGGCCGCCAGCGAGACCTTGGAGTCGACCACGATGTTCTTGCCGCCCGCCAGCCGCACGACCATGTCGGGCCGCATGGCGCCCTCCGTGACCTGCTCGTCGAAGTCGCAGTAGCGCTGCATGCCGGCGATCTCGGCGACCCTGCGCAGCTGCATCTCGCCCCACCGGCCGCGGGCCTCCGGCCGCTGCAGCGCCCTGACCAGGGCCGTGGTCTGGGAGCGCAACTGCTCGTGGCTCTGGCGGACGAACTCCATCTGCTTGGCCAGCTCCGCGCGCCCCGCGCGCTGACCCGACTCGGTGTCGCGCAGCTGCGACTCGACCCGCGCCAGGGCGTCCTTCAGCGGCTCTACCAGGTGCTCGACGGCCTGCTTGCGCTGCTCCAGATCGCCCGCGGCCTCCGCGCGGGTGGCGGCGAGCCTGGTCTCGGCCAGCTCGAGGAAGCGGACGTTGTTGACGTCGAGCGCGCGGGTGGACAGCGCCTGGAAACGCTCGGCCAGCTGCTCCTCGACGTAGACCAGCTTCTCGGCGGCCGACTTGGCCCGCGCGTCGGCCTCGGCCACCCGCACCGCCGCCCGCGTCCTGGCCACGAGAAATCCGATGAGCAGGCCGACGGCGAGACCGATGAGAAGCGAGACGACGTCCACTCCATCGATGATTGCAGGACATCGGGCGCGCATCTTCCCGACACGCTCTGGGCGTACGGCTTGTGCGCCACATCTTCCATCACGCAAAGTATTGCAATGAACACGCATCGCAACCTCGTCGTCGCCGGCGCCGTCGCGGCGGTCGCCCTCGCAATGGCCGGTGCCGTCGTCGCCGGTTCGGGCACCGGCCCGCCGTCCGTTCCCGTGCTGCGCTGGTCGCCAGGCGCCTGCGTCACGGGGGACCACGCGCTGACCGCATGCAACGGCGGCGACTCCGAGGTGATGGCGCTCGCCTCCGACCCGCCGGGGCCCGGCCAGTGCCCGCTGGACACCGACGACGTCCTGCGCATCGGGCAGGGCCGTACGGCCTGCGTACGCAACTTCCTCGAACCGCACCCCGGAGCCCCCGGCGGTGGCGGCGGCCTGCTCAGGCCGGGCGACTGCGTCGCGCTCGACGGCCGGGAACAGCCGTGCGCCGGGCCCGGCTGGTACGGCCGGGCCGTCGCGATCGGGCCGGATGCCGCGTCATGTCCTGCGGGCACGCTGGACACCTTGAAGAGCGCAGGACGGGTGATCTGCCTGGGCCCCGGCGGCCGGGTGCTCGCCCAGGGAACCTGCGTCGCCAGGCCGGGGACCGCGGTGATCGCCAGATCCGCCGTCGAGCGGGTGCCCTGCGACGCCCGGCACGCCTGGGCCCGGGTGCTGTCGTTCGAGAAGTCGGCCGGGCGCTGCCCGCCGCGCTCACAGCGTTACCTGCGGGGCTCCGCGGTCTACCGTCCCGTGACCTGCCTGCACCTGCTCAGCCAGTAAACTCGCTATCCGTGAGTCTCTCCATCGGCATCGTCGGCCTGCCCAACGTCGGTAAGTCCACGCTGTTCAACGCGCTTACCAAGTCCGGCAACGCGCTCGCCGCGAACTATCCGTTCGCCACCATCGAGCCCAACGTGGGCATCGTGGGCGTGCCCGACGACCGCCTGCCCAGGCTGGCCGAGATCTTCGGCTCGGCGCGCATCCTGCCCGCCAAGGTCGAGTTCGTCGACATCGCGGGCCTGGTCAAGGGGGCGTCGGAGGGGCAGGGCAGGGGCAACCAGTTCCTGTCCAACATCCGCGACACCGACGCGATCTGCCAGGTGATCAGGGTCTTCACCGACCCCGACGTCACGCACGTGGACGGCGAGATCTCCCCCAAGCGCGACATCGAGACCATCAACACTGAGTTGATCATGGCCGACCTGCAGACGGTCGAGAAGGCCATACCGCGCCTGCAGAAGGAGGCGCGCAACAACAAGGACAAGAAGGCCGCGCTGGAGGCCACCGAGGCGGCGCTGGCGGTCCTGGAGACCGGCAAGACCGTCTTCGAGAGCGGCCTGGACCGCGACGAGCTGCGTGAGCTCCATCTGCTGACGGCCAAACCGTTCCTCTACGTGTTCAACCTCGATTCCGACGAGCTGACCGACACCGCGCTCAGGGAGCAGCTGTCCGCGCTGGTCGCCCCGGCCGAGGCGGTCTTCCTCGACGCCAAGATCGAGTCGGAGCTGGTCGAGCTCGAGGAAGAGGAGGCGCTGGAGCTCCTGCAGTCGGTCGGCCAGGAGGAGTCGGGGCTGCGGCAGCTGGCCCGGGTCGGCTTCGAGACGCTCGGGCTGCAGACATACCTGACGGCCGGGCCGAAGGAGACCAGGGCCTGGACGATCCGCAAGGGCGCCACTGCGCCCGAGGCCGCCGGCGTGATCCACACCGACTTCCAGCGCGGCTTCATCAAGGCCGAGGTGGTCTCCTTCGACGAGCTGGTCGAGGTGGGCTCCATCGCCAACGCCCGCGCGGCGGGCAAGGCCCGCATCGAGGGCAAGGACTACGTGATGCGCGACGGCGACGTGGTGGAGTTCCGCTTCAACGTCTGAGCGACCGCCCCGGTCATGACCTGGGCGCGCGTGACGGCCGCGGCCAGCTCCGCCAGCCCTGACTTGATCTCGTCGATCGTCATGCCGCGCTCCTCCCGCTGGAAGGCGATCAGGCGGGCGTTGATCGGCGCGAGCAGCGCGTCTGCCAGGAACGGGGCGTTGGCGCGCGGGCAGGCCTGGGTGAGCAGCGTGGCCAGGTGGATGTAGTACACCCGGTACGGCCCGCTGAATCCGCCCTTCTCCTCCAGGAGCAGGAACAGCCCCTGCTGCGCCACGATGCGATCGACCAGCGCGTGCAGGAACGCCGTGATCCGCTCGCAGGCCGGGGCGCCGGGCCCGAGCGGCGGCGGCCCGGCGAAGAAGGCCGACTGGAACTGCCGCTCCCGCTCGTCGATCAGCGCGTAGATCAGACCGGCCCGGTCGCCGAAGCGCCGGTAGACGGTGCCCACGCCGACGCCCGCCTCGCGGGCGAGCTCGTCGAGCGACAGATCGTCGGCGCCGCGCTCGGCGATCATCCGGGCGGCGACCTCGATGATCTTCTGCCGGTTCCGTGCGGCATCGGCACGTTCCGGCTGGGGCTGCCCGAGGACAGGCAGCGGTCGGCGTCCGCACACGGGTTGAGCATACTGCTTGTAAACGGAGAAGTCTCCGAATAGTCTTCCAACCGGAGAAATCTCCGATTCGAGGGAGCCGGAAATGCCCAGCGAGTTCAACCAGCAGATCATCGACGAGTTCCGAGCCAACGAGGGCCGGGTCGGCGGGATGTTCGAGGGCGCGCCGCTGGTGCTGCTCACGACCACGGGAGCCAAGAGCGGCAGGCCGGCCACCACCCCGGTGATGTACCTGGCCGACGGCGAGCGCTACATCGTGATCGCCTCCAACGCCGGCGCGGACAACCACCCCGCCTGGTATCACAACCTGCGGGCCACGCCCGAGGCGACGGCGGAGATCGGCACCGAGGAGTTCGCGGTCAAGGCCGCCTTCATCGAGGGCGAGGAGCGCGATCAGCTCTACGCGCGGATGGTGGAGCAGGCGCCGGGCTTCGCGGAGTACGAGGCCAAGACCAGCCGCCGCATCCCCGTGGTCGCGCTGCTCCGCCAGGACGCCTGACGTACGGGGACGGCCTCAGAAGGGGGCGTCGTCGGAGTGGCCCGCGGTGGGCTCGGAACGGCGCGCCATGGCGGCGGCGAGCTTGACCCTGGCCCCCTGGAGCCACTCCTCGCAGACGGCCGCCAGCTTCTCGCCCCGCTCCCAGAGCTCGATCGACTGCTCCAGCGTGAGCCCGCCCGTCTCCAGGCGGCGCACCACCTCGGTCAGCTCCTCGCGGGCCTGCTCGTATGAGGGTGCCTTCTCGTCTGCTGCCACGGGCACCAGCCTAGACGTGCCGGCCGGCATCCGAGGACCGGCTAGCCCTGGGGGCGCTGCCGCAGGACGGCCGCCAGCTCGGCCAGCTCGGGCCAGTCGGCGGTGCCGGTGATCACGAGCGTCACGTCGGGCAGGACGCGGATCAGCGAGCGCTGGTTCTTGTCCTCCCGGTAGCGCCGCTCCCAGGCGACCCCGCCGACCTGCTGCGTGCCGACGGCCTTGTCGGAGTTGGCCATGCGGTTGGCGAACCCGGCGGCCGGCCGCTCGTCGCTCTGCACGAACATCGCGTGCTGCCGCTTGGCCGTGGCGTAGCCGAGGTAGAGGACCTGCGCGGCGTTCTCGCCCTTGGCGATCTTGTTGCTGTTGGGGACCCAGCCCGCCGGGTCCTGCTGCGGCGCCCACACGCCGTAGGGCACCGTGTGGCCGAAGTTGGCGACGGTGATCGAGTATTCGCGCCGCGGGATGTGCTCGTCCCGGCTCTGCGGGGTGATCAGCAGGAACACCCCCGCCCCCGCGAGGCAGACGAGGAGCGCTACCGCGTAGCCGTAGAAACCTTCGGTGAACCGTCGCACATCTGGCGAGGTTACCCGCTGGAGGAGGCGGTCGCCGAAGCGGCCGGGCGGATCCGCCCGATGATGGCGAGGACCTCCTCGGCCAGGCCGCGGTCGCCGGTGCGCACCACCTCGGAGACGGCCGCGGCCAGCGCGCCGGTGACCACCACGGCCAGCGCGGGCTCGTCCTCGAACAGCGCCGCGTTTCGCTGCGCCCACTTGCGCAGCCGGTCGCGCATGACCACCTCGAAGCCGGGCGGGCCGTCGCCGCGCAGGAACAGCGCGGCCAGCTCCTGCTCCTCCAGGCAGCCGTCGAGGTAGGCGCGGGCGGCGCTGATGAACACGCTCATGGGGTCGCTCTCGCTGTCGGCGCGGGCCGCCCTGGCCGCCTGTTTGGTCCGCTGCGACTGCCTTGCCTGCCACTCCTCGAACAGCGTGAGGTAGAGGTCGGCCTTGCCGGAAAAGTGGTGGTAAAGGCTGCCCACGCTGGCGTCGGCTCTGGCCACCATGTCGGTCACGCCTGCCTCGGCGAAGCCTTTGGAGACGAAGACCTCCCTGGCGGCTGCGAGGAGCGAGCTGCGCGTCGCCGCGCCCCGCTCGGACGTGCGCGGCTGGGCCACCACGTGTTCCACATCGCTCATTCGCTCTCCTCCACGGCGCGGCGCCATGCTCCATGGTGGAGGCAAGATCCTTGACGCGCACGTGGTATGCGCGAAATCCGTTCTCCGTTACGCAGGCGCAAGTCGAAGCTTACCGACTGCTCCGCTCGGGAAGGCGTCCGAGCTGCGGCAGATTATCCGCCTCTGGCCGGGAAGAGAAGGGCAACTACGATCGAGACAGTGTCTACGAGGAGGCCAATGATGTCCGATTCGGTACCGGCTGCGCTCGCCACCGGCGAGCACGCCCCTGATCGAAACCTGGCGATGGAGCTCGTCCGCGTCACGGAGGCGGCCGCGATGGCCGCGGCCCGTTGGGTCGGCCGCGGCGACAAGAACGGCGCGGACGGCGCGGCGGTGAACGCCATGCGCCAGCTGATCAACACGGTCTCCATGAACGGCGTGGTGGTCATCGGCGAGGGCGAGAAGGATCACGCCCCGATGCTCTACAACGGCGAGCGTGTGGGCGACGGCACCGGCCCGGACTGCGACGTGGCCGTGGACCCCATCGACGGCACCCGGCTGACCGCGCTGGGCATGCCCGACGCCGTGTCAGTGATCGCGGTGAGCGAGCGCGGCTCGATGTACGACCCCTCGGCCGTGTTCTACATGGAAAAGCTGGTCACCGGCCCCGAGGCGGCCGACGTGGTCGACATCGAGGCCCCGGTGTCCGCCAACATCACCGCCGTGGCCAGGGCCAAGCACTGCTCGCCGTCCGACGTGACCGTGGTCGTGCTCGACCGGCCCAGGCACGAGCGGCTGGTCAAGGAGATCAGGGAGACGGGGGCGCGCATCAAGTTCATCACCGACGGCGACGTGGCCGGCGCGATCATGGCGGCCCGCGCGGGCACCGGCATCGATCTCATGCTGGGCATCGGCGGCACGCCCGAGGGCATCGTGGCCGCCTGCGCGCTCAAGTGCCTGGGCGGCGTGATCCAGGGCAAGCTCTGGCCACGCGACGACGCCGAGCGCGGCCGGGCCATCGACGCCGGTCATGACCTCGGCCAGGTGCTCACCACCAACGACCTGGTCCGCTCCGACGACGCGTTCTTCGCGGCGACCGGCATCACGCAGGGCGAGCTCATGCAGGGTGTACGGTTCCGCGCCGGCTCCGCGGTGACGCAGTCGCTGGTGATGCGCGGCCGTTCAGGGACGATTCGCAAGATCGAGAGCGAGCACCAGCTGTGGAAGCTGCGGGCGTACAGCGCGATCAACTTCGACACGGCCGGATGATCAGCGGCGGCGCTTGCGCCGGGGCGGCTCCTTGACCTTGACATCGCCGGCGAAGTTCGTGGTGCGCACCTCGACCACGGGCGCGCCCGGCTCGGTCGGCTGCTTGGTCAGGCGGACCGTCTTGCCCTTGGCGACCCTGATCACCTCGAGATCCTCCGGCACGTGGATCTCGAGGCCGCCGAAGACGAGCGTGGCGTTGATGACGACCCGCCGGTTCTGCAGGATCGCGTCGCGGAGGTCCAGCTTGGTGGTGCCGAACATGGCCGTCACCGTGAGCTCGGCGGGTACCACCCAGCGCCCGCCGCGCTCCTCCTGCTTGAAGAAGGCCGACACCGGCCTGCCGTCCAGGTTGAGCGGCTGCTGGTCGGCGGGCAGGAGGTCGGTGGTGAGCTGGGCGAGCTCGCCCAGCGTGCGCGCGGAATAGAGGACGCCGAGCCGCTCCTCCAGCTCATCCAGGGTGAGCCGGCCGTCGGCGTGCGCGTCCTGGAGAACCTGCGCGATTCGCTCGCGGTCGGCGTCGGACGCGCGCAGCTCGTGCGGCTGGGGACCATCGCTCCCGGCCGTCGGGCGGCGGGCGGACACCCACTCCTCGGCCAGGCGCTCTCCGACTTCCTGCAGCTTCGGCAACCAGGATCCCGCGCGTTCGTTCACACTTCTGACGATATCCGGCGCCCGCCCGATTCGCTCGTCCCGATCGGCCCCCGCTCAGCGGATTCGCGCGAGCAGTCCGGCGATCTCCTCGGCCAGCTCCGTGTTCACCTCGGCGTGGCGGTTGAGCAGGCGGTACCACATGGCGCCGAAGACGAGGTCGGTGCCGCCGGTCACCGGGCGCTACTTCGACCAGCGGCGGGAGGGCCTGGCCGACGCCCAGGCGTACGATCCGGAGACCAGGAAGCGGCTGCGCGATCTGAGCGACGAGCCCGTCCGGCGCGCGCTGGCGACCTGAACTTTGCGGAATCTATACACACTTCTCGCCGTTGATGCCCACAAAAGGGAGGTGTGCGTGCATCAACCAGCGCGGTGGGGACTCGGCGCGGCAGGCACGGGCGTCGCGATGATCGCGGGCCTGGAGCTGGCGAGCCTCGACGAGATGAACCCGATCAGGCGAACCATCAGCGAGCACGGCCTCGGCCCCGACGGCTGGATCTTCGGTCTAGGCGTGGGCCTGCTGGCGGCCGGGTCGGTGGCCATCGCGGTGTCGCTGGCACGCAAGAGACTGGCCGGGATCTTCGGCACCGTGGCGCTCATGGGCTGGAGCGTGGGCCTGTTCCTGACGGCCTGGTTCGAGAAGCACGACTGGTCGGTCGGGCCCAGCATGAGCGGCAGCATCCACCGGGCGGGCAGTTTCATAGCCTTCCTGTGCCTGCCGCTGGCGGTGGTGATCATCGCCAGGCCGTGGCGGCACGGGAAGCGGTCGAGGGCCACGCTGGTGGCGTTCGGGCTCGGGATCTGCTCCGTGCTGTGGGTCGTGGGCATCGGCACGGTGATGATGATCGGATCCCAGAACGGGATGCCGTGGTACCGGGTCATGCCGCTCGGACTGGTGGAGCGGGGCCTCGCGGTCACGGAGGTCGCCGCGCTGCTCGCCCTGGGCGTGTGGGCCGCGGCCAGGCAACTCGGTACGGCGGAGCAAAGTGGCGAACTCGTCGCCCAGCGAGGCGGCGAGGTCGTCGGCAGGCAGGCGGAACCCGGCTTCTAAGCCGGACGCAGCAACGCGATGAGGTCGTCGACGTAGCCTCTGAAGACGGCCGCCATGTCCACCCGGTCGGGGTCGATCAGCCACTGCGTCTGCAGGCCGTCCATCATCGCGATCAGCCGGTCGGCGTGCGCCTCGGCGTCCAGGTCCGCGCGGAACTCGCCGCGCTCGACGCCCCGGCGCAGCGCCGCCGCCGTGTTCGCGCGCAGCAGGCGGTATCGCCGCCTGGCCCACTCGTGCCCGGGATGGTCCGGCGTGACGGCCTCGCCGCTGATCACGGAGAACAGTTGCACCAGGCCGGGCACCCGCGCGTTGTGCTCCACCACGCCGACCAGGGCGCGCAGCGCGTCGATGCCGCCGGTCGACTCCAAGTCGAACCTGCGCCCGTCCAGGTCGTCCCGGTAGGCGAGCACCGCGACCAGCAGCTGTTCCTTGCTCTTGAAGTGGTGCAGCAGCCCCGCCTGGGAGAGCTCGACGCGCTCGGCGATGCGGGCCAGCGACGCGCCCCGATAGCCGTTCTCGGCGAACTCCAGGAGCGCGGCGGCCAGGATGCGCTCCTTGCGCGCCTCCCCTGACGCGTAGCCCCGTTTCACCCCGGCATTATCTCGTGCTGGCGCGGCGCCCGGGCCTGCCGCTAACCTGACTCCGCCTCACGTTTGATCTCCCCCCAATCAGGAGGCCTCTGTGCCGTCCCAGCGTGATCGCCAGGCCCGTGTCGCCACGTACATCGTGTACGCCGTACAGGGCCTGTCATTCGCCTCGCTGCTCGTCCAGGTCGCCGGCTTGCAGGCCAAGCACGGGCTCGACCAGGGCACGCTGACGCTCCTGCTGCTGATCGTGCCCGTGTTCGCGGGGGTCGGCAGCGTGGTGGCGGGGGGGCTCGCCGCCCGGCTGGGCAGCAAGCCGCTGCTGCGCGTCGCCCAGCCGGTGGTCGCCGCGACCGTGGTGCTGACCGGGCTCGTGCCCAACGTGCCGCTGCTGGTGCCGGTGCTGCTGCTGTTCGGGCTGGCGGTGGGCGCGGTGGACGCGGGTATCAACATGCAGGGCGTCGCGGTCGAGCGCAGGTACGGCATGCAGGTGCTGAACGGGTTCCACTGTGTGTGGAGCGTGTTCAGCATGGCAGGGGCGCTGTGGGCGTCGGTCGCCGCCGATCTTCCGCTGCCGGTCGTCATGGCCATCCCGATGGTCTTCGCGATGGCCGGCTCGCTCTACGCCGGGCGGGACCTGTGCACGGCCGACGAGGAGAAGACCGACAGCGCCGCCTCGCCGGTCGGCGGCAGCTTCCCGTGGCGGCCGATCATCCCGCTCTGCCTGGCCATGGGCTTCCTGTACATCGGCGACGCCGCCGTCTCCGACTTCAACACCGTGCTCATGAAGGACGTGCTGGCGGCGGGCCCGAGCGTCATCCCGCTGGCCTATGCCGCGTACCAGGCGGCCACGCTGGCCGTCCGGCTCGGCGGCGACTTCGCGGCCAGGCGGTTCGGCCCCGTCGCCGTCGTCAGGATCGGCGGCGTGCTTGCCACGCTGGGCTTCCTGGGCGTCGTGCTGGCCCCGAACCAGCCGCTCGGCATCGTCGCGTTCGCCCTGACCGGGGCGGGGCTGTCGGTTGTGGCACCGCAGTCGTTCTCGGCGGCGGGCAAGCTCGACCCGGCCGGGACCGGGGTGGCCATCGCCCGGGTGAACCTCTTCAACTACATCGGCTTCATCGTGGGCGTGGCGCTGGTGGGTGGCATCGCGGACGCCGCGGGCCTGCGGGCGGGATTCGTCGCGCCGCTGGTGCTGTCCGCCGCGATCATCGCCCTGGCCCGAGGCTTCCAGCCGAAGGAGGCCCCCGAGCCGACCTCGGCCTGATCAGGCGGGACTCAGCCTGACCTTCAGCCCTCGTACCGCCTCTGCGGCCTTGTGCGCCGGCAGTCGCGCGAACCCCACCACCACGGCCGGCGGCCCAGGAAACTCCCGCATGGGCCCCACCGGCTCGGCCGACACGCCGAGGGTCTGCGCGATCCGCACCACCTCCTGCTCGTCCCAGCCGCCGGGCAGCTCCAGGTACACGTGCAGGCCGGCGTCGATGCCCTTGACCTGGATCTTCGGCAGCTCCTCCGCCAGCGCCGCGACCAGAGCGTCCCGGCGGCGACGGTATTCCCTCCGCATCCGCCTCAGGTGCTTGTCATAGCCTCCGGTACGCAGGAAATGGGCCAACGCGTACTGCTCGATGACCGGGGAGCCCAGGTCCAGCTCGCCCCTCGCCCGCCGGATCGCCTCGGCCAGGTCGGGAGGCGCCGCCACCCAGCCCAGCCGCAGCCCCGGGGCGAGCGCCTTGCTCACGCTGCCACAGAGGACCACCCGGTCCGGTGCCAGGCCCTGCAGGCAGCCGACGGGGTCGCGGTCGAAGCGGAACTCGGCGTCGTAGTCGTCCTCCAGGATCGTCCGGTTGCCCGCGTACGCCCACTCCATCAGCGCGGCCCGGCGCGGCGGGGACAGGACCACGCCGGTCGGGAACTGGTGCGCGGGCGTGACCAGCACCGCGTCACCGCTCAGCCGCCGCACCTCCAGCCCTTCCTCGTCCACCGGCACCGGGACCAGGTGCGCCCCCGCCCGCCTGAGCAGCGGGACCTGGCGATGGCTCGTGGGATCCTCCACGGCCAGCCGGAGCGCACGGTGCTGGGACAGCACGTGCAGGACCAGGCTCAGACCCTGGGCCACGCCGCCGACGATCATCAGGTTCTCCGGGCGCACGTCGGCGGCCCTGACCCTCCTGAGGTAGCCGGCCAGCTCCTCGCGCAACTCGGCGACGCCGCCCGGGTCGCCGTAGTCGAGGGCGTCGGAGGGCACGGTGGTCAGGACGTGCCGCACCGCCGCCAGCCAGCGTTCCCTGGGGAAGTGGCCGAGGTCGGGCGAGGTGGGGCGGTGCCCGTAGTAGGGGCTGCCGAGCGCGCGGCGTACCGGTCTGGGGCGCGCCGCGACCTTCGGCCGGCGGGCGGTCCCGGCGGAGTTCTTGGGGGTGACCTGGGTGCCGGCGCCCACCCTGGAGACCAGGAAGCCCTCGGCGACGAGCTGCTCGTACGCCTCCACCACCACGCCCCTGGAGACCTGCAGGTCGGTGGCGAGGTCGCGGGTGGCGGGCAGGCGCGTGCCCGGGGCCAGCCGCCCACCCCGGATGGAGTCGCGCAACTCGGCGGCGATCTGCCCAGCTATACCCCCCTTCTCGCGATCTATCTGGATATGGAGGTCAGCCATATTGGTCCTGTCTTCTGCCGGGACATTGGACTGTTTATACGAACCATTGTCTCCATAGCATCCTTCACATGAGAAACGGCATACTTGGCGCCGCCTCGGCCATGTTCCTGGTGGGGACGCTGGCCGGGGTGTCGGGACTCGTCGGCGCGTACCCCATATACGGCGGGCAGGCCGTCCGGTATCTCGTGGCGGCGGCCTTTCTGCTGCTCATAACGAGGATTCTCGGCCTGCGGTTCGTACGGCTGACGCTGCGCGAGACCCTGTGCCTCGGCGGGCTCACCATGCTCGGCCTGGTGCTCTTCAACGTGTGCGTGGTCGAGTCCACCCGCGCCTCCGGCCCGGCGCTGGTCGGGACCGTCCTGGGCACCGTGCCACTGGCGCTCGCGCTGGCCGGCGGGCGTCCCGCGCCCCGGGTGCTGGCCGGGGCGAGCGTGGTGGTGGCCGGGGCGACGCTGGCCACCGGGCTCGGCAGCGGCAACCTGACCGGCCTGCTGTGGGCGCTCGGCGCGCTGGTGGGCGAGGTGAGCTTCTCCGTCCTCGCCATCCCGCTGCTGCCGAAGCTGGGGGCGATCAGGGTGTCGGCGTACTCGACCGCGCTGGCCGTGCCCATGCTGGTCGTGGTCGGGCTGGCGAACGAGGGCGCGGGCATGTTCAGGGTGCCGACGGCTTCGGAGGTGCTCGGGTTCGGCTACCTGGCGATCGTCGTCACGGTCGTGGCGTTCTTCCTCTGGTACAGCTCGCTGCCCAGGCTGGGGCCGGGGCCGGCCGGGCTGTTCGCGGGGCTCATCCCGGTGGGCGCGATCGTCACGGGAGTGGTGCTGGGTGTGGCCACGCCGTCCGCGTACGACCTGCTGGGGGCGGGACTGGTGATCGCGGGCATCGTGGTCGGTCTCACCGCGCGACGATCGCCGGCCGCCGTACCGGCACCGGTGCAGACCCATGACGAGGGGAGGGAGCGGGCGACTAATCTCTAGGGGACCGAAAGGATGGACATGGGCGAGTTCGACTACACCGACCTGCTACCGCTGGGAGCCGATGAGACCGAATATCGGCTGATCACGACGGAGGGGGTGCGGAAGGTCGAGGCGGCTGGGCGTACGTTCCTCGAGGTCGAGCCGGAGGCGTTGCGGCTGCTCACCGAGACGGCCGTCCACGACATCTCCCACTACCTGCGGGCGTCCCACCTCGCCCAGCTCAGGAAGATCGTCGACGACCCCGAGTCCAGCGGCAACGACCGCTTCGTGGCGCTCGACCTGCTGAAGAACGCCTCCATCTCGGCCGGCGGCGTGCTGCCCATGTGCCAGGACACCGGCACCGCGATCGTCATGGGCAAGCGCGGCCGCCACGTGCTGACCGACGGGCGCGACGCCGAGCACGTCTCGCGCGGCGTGTACGACGCCTACACCCGCCTCAACCTGCGCTACTCCCAGATGGCCCCGCTGACCATGTGGGAGGAGAAGAACACCGGCGACAACCTGCCGGCCCAGATCGAGCTGTACGCCGAGGACCCGCACGGCCACCCGGACGAGTACAAACTGCTCTTCATGGCCAAGGGCGGCGGCTCGGCCAACAAGTCGTTCCTGTACCAGGAGACCAAGGCCGTGCTCAACGAGAAGCGCATGATGGCCTTCCTGGAGGAGAAGATCCGCTCGCTGGGCACCGCGGCCTGCCCGCCGTACCACCTGGCGATCGTCGTGGGCGGCACCTCCGCCGAATACGCGCTCAAGACCGCCAAGTACGCCAGCGCCCGCTACCTCGACTCGATCCCCACCGAGGGGTCGCCGTCCGGGCATGGGTTCCGCGACCTGGAGATGGAGGCGAAGGTCTTCGAGCTGACGCAGAAGCTGGGCATCGGGGCGCAGTTCGGGGGGAAATACTTCTGCCACGACGTCCGCGTCATCCGCCTGCCCAGGCACGGGGCGTCCTGCCCGGTGGCCATCGCCGTGTCGTGCTCGGCCGACCGCCAGGCGCTGGCGAAGATCACGCCGGAGGGCGTGTTCCTGGAGCAACTGGAGACCGACCCGGCGCGGTTCCTGCCGGAGACGACCGACGAGCACCTCTCGGACGATGTCATCAAGGTGGACCTCAACCGCCCGATGCAGGAGATCCTCGCCGAGCTGACGAAATATCCGGTCAAGACGCGACTGTCCCTCACCGGCCCGCTCGTGGTCGCCCGCGACATCGCGCACGCGAAGATCGCCGAGCTGCTGGACGACGGCGGCGAGATGCCGCAGTACCTCAAGGACCACGCCGTCTACTACGCGGGTCCGGCCAAGACGCCCGAGGGCTACGCCTCCGGCTCGTTCGGGCCCACGACGGCCGGGCGGATGGACTCGTACGTCGAGCGCTTCCAGGCGGCCGGCGGCTCGATGGTGATGCTGGCCAAGGGCAACAGATCCAAGCAGGTGACAGAGGCCTGCCAGGAGTACGGCGGCTTCTACCTGGGCTCCATCGGCGGTCCGGCGGCCAGGCTGGCGCAGGACTGCATCAAGAAGGTGGAGGTGCTCGAGTATCCCGAGCTGGGCATGGAGGCGGTCTGGAAGATCGAGGTGGAGGACTTCCCTGCGTTCATCGTCGTCGACGACAAGGGCGACGACTTCTTCACCGATCGGACCGGACCGGTCTTGACGATCGGGCGCCGCTGAACGGGGGCTGACGCCGTAGGGTGCCGGGTGGTGGTCGATCGGGCCGCTCGGCACCGGCGTCGGGTGAGCTAGAGGGCTGCTTTCGGGGGTGGGGCTGGGGGTGCTACGCGGCCAGTTGCATCGGTGCCCGGTGCGGTGCGACAACGGAGCCGTCGGGCAGCAGCAGGCCGGTGTCCTCGAAGAGCACGACGCCGTTGCACAGCAGGCTCCAGCCCTGGTCGGGGTGGGCCGAGATCACATGCGACGCCTCGCGGTCGGGCGAGTCGGCACTGGGGCATGGGGGGTAGTGACTACACATTGCGCACCTCTCAGATGGCGCTCCTGGGTCTGGATTTTCAAAAGGGCAGCTTGCGCCCCGACGGCGTGCGAAGGTCCAGCGCGGCTCCGGTCGGCTTCCTCGGCCGGCGGCGAACCTGTGTCTGGCGCATCTTCATCACGTCCCTCAACGGTCTGTCGTTAGTTGTCGAACCTTGGTGATACACCCCAGTGTGACGGTCGGCACTGACACTTTCGGCCGTCTCTGGGAGATCGCTTTCTCTTGTGGTTAAACCATGCCCCCGTCCCCTTACGGCACCCTTACAACTCGCTGACGGCGCCCCGTAGTTCCCTGTCAGTCAGCCTGCCGTATGCGTGAAAGACCCCTACTAGGCATCATGCACATTTCTGCGCGACGCGTGTGTGCCGACCGACACACCCCCGGCGAGCTGCAAGAACGTGCTCCCTGAAAGCCGAGCGGAGATGTGTGCGCGGGGCCGCAGCCGCCCGCGCCGCGGGACCGAACTGTGCCCTCGCCACGCTGGAACGGCTCGCCGAGATCCCCGACAAGAGCGACTTCCGTACGTTCGAGGCCGCCTTCCAGCGGCTGCCGACCACCGCCACGTCGACGCTCCAGGGCTCCCGTGCCGGCATGGGAGCCCCTCCCGGGCTCGTCGTCGAGCAGGTTTACGACCACCACGGCAACGTGGCATGAACACCGCCCGCCGCTCGTGTTCGACGCATGGGAGCACGCGTACTATCTTCGGTATCGCTACGTGCGCCCGACTACGTCGAGAAACTGCGGGGCCTCATCAACTGGACCGATGTGGCCAGGAGCTTTGCTGACGTGACGAGTCAGGTGGGTTGACTAAACTTCGCAACAAATTATCGGCCGTGCCTCTACTGGTCGGTTTACACAAATAGGTAAGCTGCCAGGCATGCGTGCGCCCTCCGGTTACCTACTCGCCGCGCGCTATCGGCTCATGGAGCCGGTCGGTCGCGGCGGCATGGGCACCGTGTGGCGGGCGCATGACGAGCTGCTCAACCGCGACGTGGCGGTCAAGGAAGTGCGACTGCCCACCGTGCTCGACGAGGAGCTGCGCGCCGAGCTGTGCGCGCGCACCGAGCGTGAGGGCCGGGCGACCGCGATGGTCGCGCATCCGTCGGTCATCACCGTCTTCGACGTGGTCACCGAGGACGACCGGCCGTGGATCGTGATGGAGCTGCTCCGGGCCAAGTCCCTGGAGCAGCTCATCCAGGAGCAGGGACCGCTCGAACCGCGCAGGGCCGCCGAGATCGGCCGGCAGATCCTCGGCGCGCTGCGGGCCGTGCACGCCAAGGGCATCCTGCACCGCGACGTCAAGCCCAGCAACGTGCTGGTGACCGAGGACCGCGCGGTGCTCACCGACTTCGGCCTGGCCGCGCTCGAAGGTGACGTTTCCATCACCCAGGCGGGCATCGTGTTGGGGTCCGCCGGCTACATCGCCCCGGAGCGGGTGCTCGGCTCGAAGGCCAGCCCCGCCGGCGATCTGTGGTCGCTCGGCGCGACCCTCTACACCGCCGTCGAGGGCAGGGGCCTGCACGGCCGCCGTACGGCCGCCGCCGCGCTCGCGGCGCTGACCAGCGGCGAGCCGATCCCGATGACCAAGGCGGGGCCGCTGGCCCCCGTGCTCGACGCGCTGCTCAGGATCGACCCGCAGACCAGGCTCGACTCCGTACGCGCCTCGCTCATGCTGGCCAGGGTGGCCGCGGGCGGCTCGGCCGAGGAGCCGCTGACCTCGCGCAAGCCCGTGCGCCCGGGGCCGGCGATCACTTCACCCTCTTTTGCACGCAGGCCCGCGCATCGCGGGCTGCACAGGGCGGACGTCACTACGACAGCGCTGTCCGTACCGGCGCCGCGGCTGGAACGCAAACCCGGCGAGGGAGTGCATCGCAGGCGCGTTGAACAGCGGCCGGCACCGTCTGCTTATGCCCGTTTCAAAGCGACGGTGATAAAGTTGTGTCTTCCTCGGCGGTTCTGGCCAAGAGAACTTCGCAAGCGAGGGTAAAGCACTTCCCAAGCGAGAATCGATATCTTCTTCTCATGCCGGAACAGCAGACACGCCTGCTCGCGGAGCGCTACGAGCTCATCGCCCCGCTCGGTCGGGGGACCATGGGCACCGTATGGCGCGCCCGCGACCGCGCGCTCGGGCGCGAGGTGGCGGTCAAGGAAATCCGCCAAGACCCGGGGCTCACCGAGGAACAGCGGACCGAGCTGCGCGAACGTATGGTGCGCGAGGGCCGCATCGCCTCGCGGATCAACCACCCGTCCGTCGCCTCCATCCACGACGTGCTGATCCACGACAACAGTCCGTGGATCATCATGGAGCTCATCGAGGCCCGCTCGCTCGAGCAGGTGATCGAGGAGGAGGGGCCGCTGCCGCCGCGGCTCGTGGCCGAGATCGGCGTCGACCTGCTCGGCGCGCTGCGGGCCGCGCACGCCCAGGGAATCACCCACCGCGACGTCAAGCCGGGCAACGTGCTCATCACCGAGAACGGCCGCGTGGTGCTGACCGACTTCGGCATCGCCAGGGCCGAGGGCGACTCGCGGCTGACGAAGACGGGCATGGTGATCGGGTCACCCGGCTACACGGCTCCGGAACGTGCCAGGGGCGAGTACACCGGCCCCGAGTCGGACATCTGGTCGCTCGGCGCGACGCTGTACTTCGCCGTCGAGGGGCGGCCGGCGTACGAGCGGTCCACGATCGCGGAGACGCTGGCGGCACTGCTCTCCGAGAGCGCCGACCCGCCCACGCAGGCGGGGCAGTTGCGGCCCGTGCTGAACGGGCTGCTCAGCAAGGACTACCGGCAGCGGCTCGGCGCTGCCAAGGCGGAGACCCTGCTGCGCATGGTCGCCGACACCCCGACGAGCGAGATGCCGGTGCTCACGGCCGAGGCTCTAATGGCTCAGGAGGCCGCTTTGCCCGATCCGTTCGCCGCCCATCAGACCCCCACCGGCCAGCCATCCGGCGGACATGGTCCTGGTGCCCCGGGCTCTCACGGCCCCGTCGGCTCGGGACCTCAAGGACCTGGCGGCCACGGCATCGGCGCCCCTGGGCACGGACCGGCTGCTCCTGGACCGCATGGTCCGGGCGGCCCCGGCGCTCCTGGTGGTCCCGGCGGCCACGGGCCTGGAGGCCACGGCGCGGGCGGACCGGGCCAGAGCCCGGGGCCTGCGGGACGCGGAGGGCCGGGCGCAGGCGGGCCGGGAAGGCCCGGCGCTGGAGGGCCCGGCGGGCGTGCCGCACCTGGACCTGGGGCAGGCGGCCCGGGAACGGGCGGACCCGGAGCGGGCGAGCCGGGGCAGCGGCCGGGTGGAGCGCCCGGGGGGCAGCGGCCTGTGTCCGGGCCGCAGGGACCCGGGACAGGGCAAGGGACGGGATCCGGTCCCCAGGGGCCGATGCGCGGCCCGAAGGCGCCCACCGTGCCACAGGGCGCCGCGCCTGGGCATCCTCAGGGCCAGCAGTCGGCCTCGCCGGCTCCCCCTGGCGCCTCACGCGGCCCCGCCGCGCAGGGCGCGGGTCCGGGTGGGCCGGGCGCCGGAGCAGGGCGAGGCACTGGAACGGCCCAGGGCGTCGCCCCTCCCGGGCCAGCCGCGGGCCAGGGCAGGCCGGGTGCAGGCCAGGGCGGACCAGGTCCAGGCCAAGGCGGACCAGTTGCCGGCAAGGGCGGGCCGGGGGCGCAGGGCGGTCCGTCCGGGAGGTCGGCGTTCGAGGGGGATTTCGACCCCGAGCGTACGGTCAGCATCGCGCGGCCCAAGGGGCCGTTCCCCTCGGGTCCCGAGCAGGGCGGCCAGCCGCCGGGCGACGAGGGAGCCATCAACACCATGCGCATCCAGACGCCCCCGAGCGGTTCGCCGGGGCACCAGGTCTACCCACCGATGGGCCAGCAGCAGGGCGCGCCCCAGCAGCACGCGATGCCGCGGGACCCCCAGCAGGGCGGCCGCCCGCCGGGGCCGCACGAGAGCAAGGGCCTGGGCACGGACCTGTTCGCCATCGCCGGGCAGCCGGAGCAGAAGCCCGAGGGCAACCGCAACGGCATGCTGGTCCTCATGGCGGTGGCCGCCGCGGCCGCCGTGGTGATCGCCGTCCTCATCGTGGCGCTCTTCTCCAGCTGATCGGTCAGGGATGGTCCGGCTGATCCGGGAGGCCGTGGTTCAGACTGGGAGTCATGAGCGAGTTCAGAATCGAGCATGACTCCATGGGCGAGGTCCGTGTGCCCGCAGGTGCCAGGTGGCGCGCGCAGACCCAGCGGGCGGTGGAGAACTTCCCGGTCTCGGGACGGCCGCTCGAGCCGTCCCATATCGCCGCGCTGGCCCTGATCAAGGCGGTCGCGGCCGAGGTCAACGGCGAGCTGGGCGTGATCGACAAGGACATTGCCGAGGCGATCGCGCAGGCGGCGGCCGACGTCGCGGAGAACGAGCACGACGCCCATTTCCCGATCGACGTCTTCCAGACCGGCTCGGGCACCTCGTCCAACATGAACGCCAACGAGGTGATCGCGTCGCTGGCCGAGGAGCGGCTGGGCCGTCCCGTGCACCCGAACGACCACGTGAACGCCTCGCAGTCGTCCAACGACGTCTTCCCGACCTCGATCCGCGTGGCGGCGGCGACCGAGGTGACCTACCACCTGCTGCCCTCGCTCCACCACCTCGCGACGGCGCTGCGGGCGAAGGCGATCGAGTTCGACGGAGTGGTGAAGTCGGGGCGCACCCACCTGATGGACGCGACCCCGGTGACGCTCGGCCAGGAGTTCGGCGGGTACGCGACCCAGATCGAGCACGGCGTCGTCCGCGTCACCGCGTCCCTGGAGCGCGTACTGGAGCTGCCTTTGGGGGGCACCGCCGTGGGCACCGGCATCAACACGCCGCCGGGCTTCGCCCAGGAGGCCATCGCGAAGTTGCGCGAGGCGACCAACATCCCGTTCATCGAGACCAGGGACCACTTCGAGGCCCAGAGCGCGCAGGACTCCATCGTCGAGCTGTCCGGGCAGCTCAAGGTCGTGGCGGTCTCGTTGAACAAGATCGCCAACGACCTCCGCTGGATGGGGTCGGGGCCGCGGGCGGGGCTCGGCGAGATCAACCTGCCCGACCTGCAGCCCGGATCGTCCATCATGCCCGGCAAGGTCAACCCCGTGATCCCCGAGGCCACGGCCATGGTGGCGGCCCAGGTGATCGGGAACGACGCGGCGATCACGTTCGCCGGCGCGTCCGGCAACTTCGAGCTGAACGTGCAGCTGCCGGTCATCGCGCGCAACATCCTGGAGTCGATCAGGCTGCTGGCCAACGTCTCCCGCCTGCTCGCCGACCGCTGCATCGCGGGAATCACCGCGAACGTGGAGCGCCTGCGCGAGTACGCCGAGTCGTCCCCGTCGATCGTCACGCCGCTGAACAGGTACGTCGGCTACGAGGAGGCCGCCAGGATCGCCAAGCAGGCCCTCGCGGAGCGCAAGACCATCCGCGAGGTCGTCATCGAGCGCGGCCACGTGGCCGACGGCACCCTGACCGAGGACCAGCTCGACGCCGCGCTCGATGTGCTATCGATGACCCGCCCTTAGGTCATACGGCCGTTCGCGTGGCGTGCCCCCAGCGGGTGAGCAGGGACAGGGCCGCGCCGGAGTCGACGGCGTCGGTGGCCCGCTTGTAGGCCCCGGCCAGGGCGGGCGTGAGCTCGCTCGCCGGCGGCGTGCCCTCGGCGGCCACCACGGCGGCGGCCGCGTTCAGCAGCACGACGTCGCGCACCGATCCCCGCTCGCCCGCGAGGACGGCCCTCGCCACGGCGGCGTTGTGCCGCGCGTCGCCGCCGACCAGGTCACCGGGGCGGGCGCGGGGAATCGACAGATCGGCGGGGTCGAAGGCGGTGCGCGTCACGGTGCCGCGGCGTACCACCCAGATCGTCGAGGGGCCGCAGGTGGTCAGCTCGTCGAGCCCGTCGTCGCCTCTGAAGACGAGCGCGGAGCCGCCGCGTTCGGCCAGGACGCCCGCGATGACGGGCGCCATCGCCGGGTGGAAGACGCCGACCGCCTGGGCGGGCGGAAGTGCGGGGTTGGTGAGCGGGGCCAGGATGTTGAAGACCGTGGGGACGCCCAGCTCGCGGCGCGGCCCCGCGGTCCGCCGCAGCGCCGGGTTGAACGCCGGCGCGAAGCAGAACGTGATGCCGATCTCGTCCGCGATCCGGACCACCGCGGCGGGCGGCAGCGCGATGACCACGCCCAGTTCCTCCAGCACGTCGGCGGCCCCGGACCTGGAGGAGGCGGCCCGGCCGCCGTGCTTGACCACCTTCACGCCCACGGCGGCGGCGACGATGGCGGCCATGGTGGAGATGTTCACGGTGCCGGCGCGGTCGCCGCCGGTGCCGACGAGGTCGACGGGGTCGCCGGAGACCCTGATCGCGGCCGACCTGGCCAGCATGCCGTCGGCCAGCCCGGACACCTCCTCCACGCTCTCGCCTTTGGCGCGCAGGGCGATGGCGAACGCGGCGATCTGGGCGTCCGTTGCCTCTCCCGACATGATCTGCTCCATGGCCCAGGCGGCCTGGCGGGAGGTGAGCGACACGCCGTCGAGGAGCATGGCGAGCAGGCCGGCCCAGGTGGTTGTGGTGCTGGTCATGGTGAGCGCCCCTTTTCGTTCAGAGCTCGACGGGGGCGCGTGCGGAAATGCCGACGGCCGCCTCGTCGAGGCGGCCGTAGTGCGTATGCGCTGGGAGGTCCGCCTAGGAGACGGGCCACCACTGGAGCGAATACGCGATCATGTGGCAAAGATAGCAGACTCGTTGATCCACATAGCGGGGCACCGATCTATGTCGCCGGCACCCATGCGTCCCGGCGCGGCGACCGCCTAGGGTTCGGGATATGGCGAAGGAGCTGACTGGGCGGACCGCGCTGGTGACGGGGGCAGGGGGCGGCATCGGGGCGGCCTGCGCCCGGCGGCTGGCGGCGGCCGGCGCCAAGGTGCTGGTCGTCGACCTGCGGGACGAGCCCGCCGAGAAGGTGGCCGCCGAGCTGGGCGGCACGGCCGTGGTGGCCGATCTGAGCGACCCCGGGTTCGTGGCCGCGTTGCCGGACGAACCCATCGATATCGTTGTGAACAACGCTGGGTTCCAGCACGTGGCGCCGATCGAGGAGTTCCCGCCCGACGTGTTCGCCACGATGCTGCGCGTCATGGTGGAGGCGCCGTTCCTGATCGCGCGGCGGGTGCTGCCCGGCATGTACGCCAGGGGCTGGGGGAGGTTCGTGAACATCTCGTCCGTGCACGGGCTGCGGGCCTCGCCGTACAAGTCGGCGTACACGACGGCCAAGCACGCACTGGAGGGCTTTTCCAAGGTCGTGGCGCTGGAAGGGGCGGCCCACGGGGTGACCTCGACCTGCGTCTGCCCCGGGTACGTACGGACCGGGCTGGTCGAGGCGCAGATCGCCGACCAGGCCAGGGTGCACGGCATCGAGCCGGACGAGGTCGTGGAGAACATCATGCTCCAGCCGGCCGCGATCAAGCGGCTGATCGAGCCCGAGGAGGTGGCCGATCTGGTCGCCTACCTGTGCGGGCCGGGCGGCGCGTTCATCACCGGCGTGTCGCTGCCGGTGGACGGCGGCTGGACGGCGCGGTAGAGGTCAGGCGGCGGCATATCCTTACCGAGCCGCCGAACGGAGTGAGGCCATGAGCCCGCGAGGGAGTGCCGTCGCCTGGAGGAGCGGCGGGAGCGAAGCGACCAGAGCGGGGGAAGGCGGCGGCATATGGGCGACCGCGCCGCCGAACGAAGTGAGGCCATGAGCAGGCGACGGCATATGGCGACCGAGCCGCCGAACGGAGTGAGGCCATGAGCACTCGCTTTCTCGAGCTTCTGGCAAGGGAGGCGTCGGCGGTCGAGTTCGAGGGACCGATCATCGAGGCCAGGGCGCGGGGCGCGGACCCGGCCGAGATCGAGGAGCTGGAGCAGGCCAAGGTCGAGGCGCTGAAGGTGCGTGCGCTGCTCAAGCGGCGGGCCAGGCGCGAGGCCGAGCTGACGGCGCTGTACGACACGGCCGGCGACCTGGCGGCGCTGCGCGACCTGGACGCCGTGCTGGAGGCCATCGTGCACCGGGCCAGGCAGCTGCTGGCGACCGACGTCGCGTACATGACGCTGCACGACCCCGAGCGTGGCGACACGTACATGCGGGTCACCGACGGGTCGATCTCGGCCAAGTTCCGGGCGCTGCGGCTGGCCATGGGGGCGGGGCTGGGC
>NZ_VCJS01000186.1 GCF_005893125.1 Nonomuraea basaltis
GGTCGTCAGAGCCTCCACGGCCCCGCCGCCGCCCGCACCATCGTCACGGGTCTATTGACAACTTTCTTTCCTGAGTTACGATCCGCACGGTACGTAAGCGCTTTCGGAAGCGGTTGCGAGCAGGGGGTTCCCCGATGACAGCCCTTCGTCATGTGACAGTCGCCTTAGCCCTCGTGATGACGTCGATCTTCGCGCCGCCGGCGGCCGCGCGGGCGGAGCCTGCGCCCATCGACGACCCCATCCCCGAGAAGCCTGCCCCGTCGGGCCTCACGCTGACGCTGGAGGAGTTCGCCTCCTTCCCGAAGACCGAGACGATCCCGGAGCCGACCGACCAGCGGCTGGTCCGCTGGGCGCGGATCAACTACCTGGGCGAGCTGCCCGACGGCTCGCGCCGCCTCTACGTCAACGACCTCAACGGCAAGCTCTACCTGCTCGGCAAAGCGGGCGGCCAGCCGCGGGAGTACCTCGACGTCGGCGCCACCTTCGCGCCCGACTTCATCTCGGGCCGCGGCCTCGGCAGCGGGTTCGGCTTCACCGCCTTCCACCCCGACTTCGGCAGGAACGGCAAGTTCTACACCGTCCACACCGAGTGGGGCGACGCGCTCACCACCAAGACCCCTGACCTGACGCCGCAGCCCGGCACCAGGTTCCACGGCGTGATCACCGAGTGGACCGCCGCGAACCCGAAGGCGAGCACGTTCACCGGCACCCGCAGGGAGATTCTCCGGCTCGGCTTCTCCGGCCAGATCCACGGCATCCAGCAGATCGACTTCAATCCGACCGCCCGGCGCGGCGACAACGACTACGGCCTGCTCTACGTCTCCGCGGGCGACGGCGGCCGCGGCGTCGCCGGCGACGACCCGCAGAACCTGGCCATCCCGCACGGCAAGATCCTGCGGATCGACCCGCTCGGCACGAACAGCGCCAACGGCAAGTACGGCATCCCCGCCGGCAACCCGTTCACCGGCCGCCCCGGCGCGCTCGGCGAGATCTACGCCTACGGCA
This sequence comes from Nonomuraea basaltis, assembly GCF_005893125.1. GTDB lineage: Bacteria > Actinomycetota > Actinomycetes > Streptosporangiales > Streptosporangiaceae > Nonomuraea > Nonomuraea basaltis. The sequence continues at coordinate 1,006 of NZ_VCJS01000186.1, forward strand.
TGCGCGACCCGCACCGCTTCAGCTGGGACCCGCAGGCCGGCAACCGGATGTTCCTCGGCCACATCGGCGAGCACGCCATCGAGGCGATCTACGACGTCGGCCCAGGGGACAACCTGGGCTGGAGCGAGCGCGAGGGCCCGTTCCTGTTCAACAAGGCCGACCGCTGCCACCTCTACACGCTGCCGGACGACGACGCCCAATTCGGCTACACGTACCCGGTGGCCGCCTACGACCACGACCCGCCGCCCGGCCACTCCTGCACGTCCGACAGCGGCCACGCCGTCGTCGGCGGGTTCGTCTACCGGGGGAACCAGCTGCCGCTGCTGCACGGCAAGTACCTGTTCGGCGACATCGTGGACGGCCAGGTGTTCTTCACGGTCGCCGCCCAGATGCGGGAGGAGACCGGCCGCCGGGCCACCATCTACAAGCCCAGGCTGGTGGACGCCACCGGCAAGCAGGTGACCATGCAGGCCCTGGCCGGGAGCACCCGGGTGGACCTGCGCTTCGGCCGGGACGGCGCCGGCGAGCTGTATGCGCTGTCGAAGGCGAACGGCAAGATCTGGAAGATCACGAAGGCTCAGTGGACGCCGCCTGACGTGCTGCCGAGCCTGCGCGACGACCTGGTGGCGGCGTACGACTTCGAGCACCCGCTGCCCGGCGACCCGGCCCAGGAGCAGGACCAGGGCCTGTCCGGCACGAACATCACGCTGGTCAACGGCGGCGCCGGCATGCGCGTGGCCGACCGCGCCTACCGGGGCAGCACGTACGCGCTCCAGACCCGGCAGGTCGATCCGGCCACGGCGGGCAACGACGACTGGAAGGCCGGGGTCTACGGCGAGGGCGGTGTGCCCACGCTGCGGGCGTTCAACGCCGTCCAGGGTGTGACGATCATGGGCTGGTTCAAGATGCAGGGTGCGGGCCCCGCCCCGAACTCCAACACCGCGGACCCGGCCGACTTCTTCAACGCGATCGGCCTGGCCGGGGTGCTCAGCGGCACTTCGCAGGGCCACGACGTCCGGGCGCTCCTTGAACTGATCACCGTGAACGGCGAGCTGCGCGTGGTGGCGCTGGCCCGCCGCGTGGACGGGAGCAGCTCCCAGACGTTCGCCGCCGACCGTCCGTGGCAGGAGATCCTGCCGCGGGACCAGTGGGTGTTCCTCGCCGCGACGTTCGACTTCGACACCGCGACGATGAAGCTGTACCGGAACGGCCGGCCGCTCGACGGCTTCTCCACCGTCGCCGGCGACCCATGGGGAGTCGAAGGCGATCCGGAGCCCGACGTCACCTCGGAGACGGACCCGAGAGGCATCAAGATCGGCGGTAGCTTTCCGCAGAACACCAGGGAGCAGAACCCGTGCGACTGCCGCATGGACGGGCTGATGTTCCTGGACAAGGTGGCGGCCCCCGGCGAGATCAGGGCCCAGTACGAGCTGGTGCGGACGCGGTAGCTAGCCGACGACCTGCATGTGCTCGCCCCCGTGGGCGGGCTGGTGCAGCTCGCCCCCGAGCCGCTCACCGAGCAGGTCGAGCACCTTGCGGTCGGCCAGGACCGTCCACAGGTTGCCCGCGAGGTGCGGGTTCTCCACGGGAGCGGCTTCCATCCAGGCGTCCTGGCCGGCCTGGGTCCTGAACGTGTTGACGAAGAACTCGCCGTCCGGGGTCTTGCAGTGTCCGGTGCGGGTGTCGGGTCCGTTCACCTGCATGCGTGGCTCGCAGCCGACCTTGGCGGCCAGACCCTCCACGGTGGGGGGCGCGGCGTTGGCCTGCCCCGCCGCCGCTACGGGGGCGCCGGCGCCGTACCCACTGGCGGGGGCACAGGCGGCGGCCAGCCCGGCCAGCAGGGCGAATGCGACCAGACGCGGAAATGTCGTCATGTGCAAAGGTACGCAGCGCCCGCCGGCCGGGTTCAGCCTAGGAGCTCGGCTTCGGCGTCTGCGAGACCCGGTGGTCCGTCAGGTGCAGGTCGCCGTTGAGCCGCAACTGGATCGCCTCGAGCACGTCCAGCGGGCCCAGGACGGTCCAGCGGGGGCCGACCAGATGGGGGTTGTACTCCGGAGCCCGGTCCATCCACTCGTCCTTGAGCTTCTCGGAAGCAAAGGTGTTGACGAAGAACTCGCCCTCCTGCGTCTTGCAGTACCCCGTGCGGATTTCGGTGGCGTCGACCTGCATTTTTGGCTTGCAGTCAACCTTGGTGGCGAGTTGCTCGACCGTGAGCGGCGCCGAGTTCTGGGGGTTTTTGCCTGCTGCGACGTAGTCGCTGGTGTTCCCGATGGACTGGGAGCAGCCAGCGACCAGCCCGGCCAGCAGCGCGAAAGCGGCCAGACGTGGAAATGTCGTCATGTGCGGAGGTACGCAGGACCCGGGGCGCCGGTTCAGCACAGGACGACCTCGGTTTAACGCAGCACGACGCATCCGCGCGCGGCCAGCCTCCGCAGCACCCCGGGATCGCCGTCGAGCTTGTTCCACCGTAGGTCCAGCTTCTCCAGCGCGGGAAGCTCGGCCAGTCCCTCCGGCAGCTCGCGCAGCCGGTTGTTGCGCAGGTCGAGGTGGGTGAGCCTGGACGGCATCACGTCCGGGAGCTCACGCAGCCGGTTGTCGCGGAGGTCGAGCACCCGCAGCTCGCCGAGCCGGGCGATCGCGGCGGGCAGCCGGGCCAGCCGGTTACCGTGCAGGTGCAGCTCGCGCAGCCGGGCCAGGCCGCCGATCGTCTCGGGCAGCGCCTCCAGCCGGTTGTTGTAGAGCCGCAGCTCCACCAACGCGGCCATGGAGCCGATCGCGTCCGGCAGGCGGGCGAGGCGGTTGTCGGTCAGGTTGAGGTAGGCGAGCCGGTCCAGCCTCCCCACCGACGCGGGCACCTCGGTGAACAGATTGTCGCTCAGGTAGAGGTAGTCGGTGAGCTCCAGGTCACCGAGCTCGGGCGGGATCGCGGTGAGCCGGTTGTGGCCAAGGTCGAGCATGTGCAGCCGGGTCAGCCCGCCGATGGCCGCGGGGATCTCGGTGAGCGCGTTCTCGGCCAGGTTGAGCGATTCGAGCCCGGCCAGCTTCCACAGCGAGCCGGGCACCTCGGTCAGCCCGTTGCCGCCGGCCGCCAGGTGCCGCAGCGTGGCGGGGAGCGGGTCGGGGAGGGCGGCGACGTGGTTGCCGTACAGGGAGAGCGTCTCCAGGTGCGACGGGCAGCCCGGGAGGGACGTCAGCTCGTTGCCGTCGAGGTGCAGCGCGCGCAGCGCGGTGAGCCCGGAGAGGTCGGGCAGCCGGCGCAGGCCGTTGCCGTCGAGCCGCAGCTCCTCCAGCTGGGCCAGCCCCGCCACCCATGCGGGCGCCTCGGCGATCTCGTTCCAGGCCAGGTCGATCAGCCGGACGTCGTCCGGGACGGCGGGGAAGGCGGTCAGGCCGGCATCGGGCGCGCGCATGCCGCCGATCATCCCATGCGAGGCGCTTCTTCGAGTGCCCTCCGAGGACGACGTACGCGCCGTCGCCGGGCGCTGAGGGCGTCTGGCGAGCGCGGCCTACGTCGGCGGTGCAGATCCTTCCATTGGCCCGCTCGCACATCGCCGTGACGAGTTGGCCCGTCCACAGCCGTCCATGATCGTCGAAACCCCTTGTCAGCATTCGCGTTAGCAAGATCGAATCGATCTCACCACATACACTCCAATGTATGAGTGCGCCGCATGAGGAGTACGAAGACCTTCATCGCCTGGTCGATCGGCTTACGCTCACCCAGGCACGGGCCTTGCGCGCCGTCGCACTCGAGCTGGTTCACGACCAGCCGGCACCGATCGCCGAGCAAGCGGAGAGACGACGGACGCTCTCCTTCGCCGGCATCGTCGCCGACGAAGCTGACAGCGCTCAGCGGTCAGAGGACATCCTCCGAGATCACTTCCGGCAGAGCAGCTGATGCTGATCTGCGATACCGGCCCTCTGTATGCCGTACTCAACCGCAAGGACCGGGACCACGAGCGCCTGCGAAGTCGCCACCCTTGATCACAGGCACTTCCACGCCGTCAAGCCGAAGCACGTAACCGCCCTCACCTTGCTCCCCTAAGGTAAACCCCCACCTCAACGCCGGTGCTGGCCAAGCAGTTCCGAAGGAACCTGAGCCGACCGGAGCGAGGACCGGATACCTTGCCGCCTCGCCTCCGATGAGGGTGCCGGGGATATCCGAGGTGTGGCTTGACATGATCACATCGCGAGTGATAAATGCGTCCAGCGATCGTCAACGAGAACGGGAGGGACTCCGTGAGACTGGAGACCCGCCCGCACCTACGATGTTCGCCCTGGTCAACGGCCTGAAGCGCTGCTCAAGATCGTGTGCCCCCTTTAGGATTCGAACCTACGCACCCGGCTCCGGAGAGGATTGCAGAAATACCCAGCCTTGCGCGGTTGACCTGCAAAAACATCCTGGCAGCCCGCAGTCGGAACCTCTCTGGTCCACGATGGGTCCACGGACAGAGCTGTACCCCTCTCCAGAGGAGAGACATAGCGATGACCCTGACGACAGACGTCGTCAGGAGGCCAAGTGCAGCCATCTGAGCAACGTGGAGTATCGCGGGAAGACCAGAGCTTGCCAAAATGGGGACGGTGAACGCTCCCACGGCCGGTCCCGGCTCACAGGCATCCTCACCTGAGGCATATCCGACCGGTGACCGAACCGCCATAAGACTTCATGTCTACCGCGTCACCAAGTACGACCCGGCCGACCGCAACGAGCACGGTCACTACGTCGGTCCCGAGGACGTGGACAGCGATCACGGCCCTGTGGAAGCGGCCTACCTGGCGTCTGTGGCCGCTTTCGCCGAAGAAACCGGCATCACCCACCTCACCATCCGGGAACCCGGGGTGACCGGCTTCGTCAACTTTGGTGTAGACCCCCCGATCGACGGTCACGGCCTGGCCGGGCTGTTCCCGCCCGACCTGACCGGCTACCACGACGGCGCGCAGGTGCCGATGGCTGTCGCCCTGGAATTGGTCCGGGCGATGCTGCGCGACAACGGTGCCTGGTGCCGCTTGGAGGTCGAGGACCGCTTCTTCGTCCACATCGGTTACGACCAGTACGCCTATGTCGGCAGCGCGCTACCGTGCCCGCACGCGGTGGCGCTCACCCACCAGCGCGGGCTCTTCGCCGAACCGATCAACCAGTCACCGTACGACCCGCAACTCGATGAAGACGATTCTGCGCGACGACGCCCCGCCGACGACGCATTCTGGGCCGAGCTGGATGTTCTCATCAGCAAGCAAGGTGCGGTGGTGCTTGAAGAGGGCTATCTCTCCAACGCCTCACGCTGGCACCGGGTCACCCTCGATGAGGTTGCCCCGACACGAACCCGGCTCACCCCGCGGGCCAGGCTGCTGATTTGGCCCGACCTATCGACGGACCTGGACACAGCCCTTGCCGGCCTTCCCGACGAGGGCTCCGTTGAGATCGTCTGGCAGCACCCTCGGGGGCACATCACCAGCCTGACAGTCGACGAAACTGAGTATCCGGCACTGCCCGCCATGCTGGCTGAAGCCCGCGCGGTGCTGATTCTTTCCGGCTACGCGGACGAACGTACCCCGCTGATGGCCGCCGTGATGCCCGACCCCGATGGCGTTCTCCGCGCACGATGGATGCCCTAACGCTCACCGCCCATAGAGGTGTAGTCAGCTTAGGTAGATCGGATGTCTGGGGCTGGCTCCGGAGGCCGGGTCACTCCTCGCGGGCGGCGCGCAGGTCGAAGAGCTCCGACGGGGAGATCGGCATGCGGTCGATCGCGATGCCCTCGGCGTCCTCGATGGCCGAGGCGATGACGGCCGAGACGGGGATGACGCCCGCCTCGCCCGCGCCCTTGATGCCGAGCGGATTGAGCGGTGAGGGGGTCTCCAGGTGGCCGGTCTCGATGTGCGGGATCTCGGTGGCGTACGGCATGAGGAAGTCCATGAAAGAGGCGTTGACGAGCTGGCCGTGCGAGTCGTACACCATGCGCTCGTAGAGTGCCCCGCCGATGCCCTGCGCCACTCCCCCGTGGATCTGCCCCTCCACGATCATCGGGTTGATCAGCCGCCCGCAGTCGTGCACGACCGCGTAGCGCACGATCTTGATCTCGGCGGTGTCCGGGTCGGTCTCGACGATGGCCGCGTGCATGCCCGACGCGAACGTGGACCTGATCGGCGAGTAGTAGTCGCGTCCCTCCAGCCCCGGCTCCTCGCCCTCGGCGATCGGCGGCCGGTCGGGGGACGCGGTGCCGGAGAACTGGGTGGCCTTGGCGGCCTCGTCGTCGAAGGCGTACCGCAGCGGGTTGGCCAGCACGGCGACCGTGGACAGCGGGATGGACGCGGTCGGGGCGCCGGCGACGTGCACCATGCCGTCGGTGATCTCCATGTCGGCAGGGTCGGCCTCGAGCGCGTCGGCGGCGATGCGCAGCGCCTTGTCGCGGACCTTCCGGCAGGCCAGGGCGATGGCGTTGCCGCTGACGACGGCCGCGCGGGAGGCGAACGTGCCGACCGCGTACCCGAACCTGCGCGTGTCGCCGGTGACCACGCTGATCCGCTCGATGGGCACGCCCAGCTCGGAGGCGGCGATCTGGGCGAACACCGTCTCGTGCCCCTGGCCCTGCGACGTGAGCCCCGTGGACACGTGCACGCGACCGTCGGAGGTCACCTGCACGTGCCCGCCCTCGTACGGGCCGACCCCGGTGCCCTCGACGTAGCACCCGATCCCGATGCCCCGGCCGGGCCGCGGCTCGTGCTCGTTCCAGCCGATCAGCTCCTTCACCATGCGGAGCATCTCGGGGTAGTTCCCGCTGTCGTAGATCAGCGGCCGCCCGTCCTGGAACGTCATCCCCTGGTCGTACGGGAACTCGGAGGGCTGGATGAAGTTGACCGCGCGCACCTCGGTCCGGTCCTTGCCCAGGTAGCGGGCGATCTTGTCCATGGTGCGCTCCATGCAGAACACGCCCTGCGGGCGGCCGGCGCCCCGGTAGGGGGTGACCTGCACGGTGTTGGTGTAGACGGCGCTGAACTCGACCCGATAGGCCCCGATCTTGTACGGCCCGAGCAATTGGGTGGAGGTGACGATCGGCACGATGATCCCGTACGGCGTGTAGGCGCCGTGGTCGTGCAGGATCGTCACGTCCAGCGCGAGGATCCGCCCCTCGTCGTCGAACCCGGCGCGGACGTGGTGCACCTGCCCGCGCTCGTGCGCGGCCGAGATGAAGTGTTCCCTGCGGTCCTCGGTCCACTTGATCTCGCGGCCGAGCGTCATGGCCGCCCACGGCACGAGGATCTCCTCCGGCCACGGGTGCACGATCTTCACGCCGAACCCGCCGCCGACGTCGGGCGCGATCACCTCGACCTGCGGCAGGGGCAGCCCGAGCGTGGCGGCGACGGCCATGCGGACGCTGGTGGAGGTCTGGGTGCTGGAGTAGACGCGCAGGTCGCGGCCGTCCCAGCGGGCGTACACGCCGCGGCCCTCCAGCGGCATGCTGGCGCTGCGCTCGATGTCGAGCCGGAAGGCCAGGGTGTGCGGCGCGGTCTCGATGGCCTCCCGCGCGCCACGCCCGTCCGCGCCCGAGACCTCCTGGACGAGGTTCGCGCCGACGTTTCCCGGCACGTCCTCGTGGACGAGCTGGGCGCCCTGGACGGCCTCCTCCAGGCCCACGACCGGCTTGAGGATCTCGTAGTCGACCTCGATGAGCGCGCAGGCGTCCTCGGCGGCGTACCGGTCGGCGGCCACGACCATCACCACCGGCTCGCCGACGTGCCTGACGACGTCCCTGGCGAGCGGGTACGCGGTGCGCCCGTGGGTGAGCGCCGGATGCGGGATGAGCAGCGGCAGCGCCCGGCCCACCCGCTCGGGCAGGTCCTCCCAGGTGTAGATGGCGACGAGCCCGGCCACGTCCAGCGCCGCGTCGACGTCGATGTCGCGGATGCGGGCGTGCGCGTGCGGCGAGCGCACGAACGCGGCGGCGAGGGCGTCGCGTCCCAGGTCGTCGAGGTAGCGGCCGTTCCCGGTGAGCAGCCTGGGGTCCTCCCGCCGCGGTACGGGCTCCCCGAACAGCTTCGTCGTCATGCCTCCTCCGCCAGCAGCTCGGCGGCCCGGTGGACGGCCTTGACGATGTTCTGGTAGCCGGTGCACCGGCACAGGTTGCCCGAGATGCCCTCCAGCACCTCCTCCTCCGTCGGCGCCGGGTTCTCCTTCAGCAGGGCGGTCACCGTACAGAGGAAGCCTGGGGTGCAGAAGCCGCACTGGAGCCCGTGGCACTCGGCGAATGCCCGCTGTACGGGCGAGAGCCCGTCCGCCCCCGCCAGCCCCTCCACGGTGGTGATCTCGCGGCCGTCCACGGTGACGGCGAACGTCAGGCACGAGCGCACCGGCTGCCCGTCGAGCAGCACCGTGCAGCACCCGCAGACGCCGTGCTCGCAGCCCACGTGCGTGCCGGTCAGGCCGACGTCGTGGCGCAGGCAGTCGGACAGCAGCCGGCGGGCCGGTACGCTCACTCGCCTGGCAGTGCCGTTCACGACGAGCGTGATCTCATGCTCCACGGATTGCCGCCCCTTCCCTCGCCGCGTTCCGCAGCGCCCGCTCGGCGAGCACCCTCACCAGGTGGCGGCGGTAGGCGGCCGAGGCGTGGATGTCGCCTTCCGGCTCGGTCTCGTCCATTACGGCCCGCGCCGCCCCCGCCCAGTCGGCCTCGTGGGCGGGGCGATACCCGCACGCCCCGGCCACGTCCACGACCACCGGCACGGGCCCCACCCCGATGCAGGCGACCCTGGCGGCGCTGACGCAGGCGTCCTCGTCCAGCGTGACCACGGCGCAGACCCCGGCCAGCGCGTAGTCCCCGTGCCTGCGGGCGACCTCCTCGAAGGCGCCCCCGGTCCGTGGTCCCAATGCCGGGAAATATGCCGACACGGCCAGCTCGCCCGGCTGCACCGCCGACTCCATGGGCCCGACGAAGAAGTCCTCGGCCGGGACCTCCCTCGTCACCTGGGAGTCCCCCTCCCACCGGGCAACCCGTACAGAACCTCCCAAGACGGCCAGCACCGCGGGCAACTCGGCGGCCGGGTCGGCGTGCACGAGGCTGCCCACCACGGTGCCCCGGTTCCGGATCACCGGGTGCGCGACCAGCTTGAGCGCCCGGGTGAGCAGCGGATGCGCCCCGGCCCGCTCCACCTCGCCGTGCCGGGCCAGTGCGCCGACGGTCACCCCCGCCTCGGTGGAGCCGATGCCGCCCAGCGACGCCACCCGGTTGATGTCGACGAGATGCTCGGGCGCCGCCAGGCGCATGTTCAGCATCGGGATCAGGCTCTGCCCTCCGGCCAGCACCTTGCCCCGGACCTCGGCGAGGGTCCGCAGCGCGGCCCCGACGTCGCGGGGGGCGTGGTAGTCGAACGGCGGCGGCTTCACCCGGCTTCGCTCCTGGCCGGCTCGGGAGCCCGCCCGGCGATGGCCCGCAGCAGGTGGTATCCGCCCAGCACCACGATGGTGCCGAGCGCGATGCCCTCCAGCGTGAACTCGCCGCCGATGAAGTGACTCACGGGTCCGATGGCCAGAATGATGCCCGCGCCGGTCGGAACCATGTTGACGGGGTCGGCGAAGTCCACCCGGTTCTCGATCCAGATCTTCGCGCCGAGCAGCCCGATCATGCCGTACAGGATGACGGTGACGCCGCCGAGCACGCCGCCCGGCGTGGCGGCGACCAGCGCGCCGAACTTGGGACACAGCCCGAACAGGATCGCGATGATCCCGGCGATGTAGTAGGCGGCGGTGGAGTAGACCTTGGTCGCCGCCATGACCCCGATGTTCTCGGCATAGGTGGTGGTGGGCGAGCCGCCGACGGCGCTGGTCACCACGGTCCCGACGCCGTCGGCGACCACCGCCCGCCCGACGTACGGGTCGACGTCGGTCTTCGTCATCTCGCCCACGGCCTTGACGTGCCCGATGTTCTCCGCGATCAACGCGATGACCGCGGGCAGCACCAGCAGCACGGCCGAGAACCGGAAGTCGGGCGCGTGGAAGCTCGGCAGCCCGAACCAGGGCGCCGAGGCCACCGCATCGAAGTTCACCCGGTCGTGCGGGAACGCCGTGGCCACGCAGTACGTGCCCTCGGCCGGGCAGGGGTTCCCTGCCGCGTCCCGCAGGTTGGCGCCGGGCAGCACGGAGCTGATCGGCCCGGCCGTCCGGTCGAGCAGCCACGACAGCACGAACCCGGAGACGAGCCCGACCAGCACCCCGATCCGCCCGATGAACCCCTTGAAGAGCACGATCACCAGGAACGTGATCAGCATCGTGACGAGCGCGATCCAGTGGTCCTGCGGCCAGTAGACGTCCGCCACCACGAACGCCAGCCCGAAGCCGATCAGCATCACGACCGCGCCGGTGACCACAGGCGGGAAGACGCGGTGGATGATCTGCACGCCGAGGAAGTGGATGGCGAGGCCGGCCAGCGCCAGCACGAACCCGGCGACCAGGATCGCGCCGGTCACGATCGCGTCCGCGCCCGCGGTGTCGCCCCCGAAGGCCGCCCTGATGGCGAACACGCCGCCCACGAAGGACGCGCTGGTGCCCAGGTAGCTGGGCACCTTCCCCTTGACGATCAGCAGGAACATGATCGTCGCGACGCCGGACATCATCACGGCGACGTTCGGATCCAGCCCCATGACCAGGGGGAAGACGAACGTCGCGCCGAACATCGCGATCACGTGCTGCGCGCCGAACCCCACCATCCTGGGCCAGCTCAGGCGCTCGTCGGGCCTGACCACCTCTCCGGGCGCCAGGTGCTTGCCGTCACCGTGCTTGGTCCATCCCAAAACCATTGAGAGCCCCTCTTGTGCTGGGCCTTTTGCTGGGCCGGCGACACGTTCCGTTGCGGGCACATTAGGCCCGCCCGGACGCTCCTACACGGGCATGATCTGCCAAATCTGCGCCGATCACCAGTGAAACCTCGCGCACACTAGATCGGCCGCCATGTGAGGGTCAGGCCACGTGGATGACGAATCCCTCGCCGCTGACCACCTGCCCCGATCGGATCTTGGCGGTCTTGCGCAGCTCCACCTCGCCGTCCACCAGCACCATGCCCTCGGCGATCAGGTGTTTCGCCATGCCGCCCGTCTCGGTGATCCCGCAGTATTTCAGCAGGTCGCACAGCGGGATGTAGTCGGAGCTCAGCTCGAAATCCAGGTCCACGAGGCCCCAGCCTAGATGCCCCGCATCCGCAGCACGTGCAGGGCCAGGGTCAGGTTGAGCCGCAGGTGCGGGTCGTCGGTGAAGTTGCCGAGCAGCCGCTCCAGCTTCCCGATCCGATAGCGCAGCGTGTTGTAGTGGAAGTGCAGCCGCCGGGCCGTCTCCGCCACGTTGAGGTTGGTCTCCAGGAGCACTTGCAGGGTCCGCCTGAGGTCGGCGTTCTCCCCGTCGTCCTCGGACGCGAGCGGCCCCAGCGTCTCGCGTACGAAGGCGTGCAGCTCGTCCGTGTCGTTCACCAGCGACAGCAGCCGGTAGACGCCGAGCTGGTCGAAGTGGGCGACCGCGCCGGGCCCGTGCAGCTGGCGGCCCACCCGGGCGGCCTTCAGCGCCTGCGAGTACGCCTCCGGCAGCGTCTCCGCCCCCGGGCTCGGCCGGGACGTGCCGGTCGAGAACGTCGCGGGCGGCACGTCGGCGAACGCCGAGGCCGCGTCCCTGGCCACGCGGGTGGCGTCGATGGAGGCGTCGACCACGGCCACCACCTCGTGCGAGAACCCGGCCACCGCCCCGCGCGGGTCGTGCCGCCTGATCGCCGCCGTCCAGCACGACACGAGCCGGTCCTGGGCGGTGCGCTCGTCGCCGTCCGGGTCGAGCTCGGCCACCAGCACGGTCACCGGCCGCGCAAGGTCCCATCCGAACGCCCTGGCCCGGGTCGTGACCCGCTCCGCGGTGCCCGCCCGCCCGGTGAGCACGTCGCGCAGGAAGTCGGCGCGGTATTTGCTCTCGACCGCGTTGACCGCCTCCTGCCGGGTGACGACGAGCGCGGCGACGGTGGCGGCCCGTTCGAGGATGCCGACGTCGCTCTCCCTGATCGCCCCCGAGGCGCTGTAGGCGACGATCCGGCCGTGGTGGTGCCCGCCGGCCAGCACGGGCACCGACGCGAACTCCCGCCCCCGCCCCGACGTGCGGGCAGGCGAGGTCGGCGGCCCCTCGCGGGAGATCGACTCGCGCAGCACGGCGACGTGGGCGGCGGGCCCGGCGGTGGCGAGCAGGTGCCCCGCGCCGTCCACGGCCGCGACGGACACGTCGAGCAGCTGCGCCACCTCGGCGGTGACCTCGTTGAGCCCGCCGCCGGCCAGCACCACCTGCACCAGCGCCCGGTGCGCCTCCTCGGCGCGGGCGAGCACGGCGGCCTGCCGGTTGAGGATGTCCGTCAGCACCTGGTTGAGGATGTCGTCGAAGCCGACGTCGTTCGGCAGCAGGATGAGCGGGAAGCCGAGCCGGTCGGCCTGCTCGGCCATCTCCCCGGGCAGCTCGTCGACGTACCGCCCGAGCTTGATCGCGAGCGCGGCGAGCCCGCGCTCGTCCAGGTCGGCCACGAGCCGGCCGAGCGACTGCGGCGTGTTGCGCAGCGGGTAGCCGGTGGTGAGCAGCAGCTCGTGCGGCTTGACCCAGGCCAGTATGTCGGGCACTTCCATGACGTTGAGCCGCTGGACGATGCGGCCGAGCCCGCTCTCCCCGGCGATGAGCCGGGCCTCCGCGAGGGTCGACACGCCGAGCACCTCTCCTACGGACACACCGTGAATGATCGTTCCGGTGCTGGCGAGACGGACTGGGGGCTCCATGAGGAAATTGTGACCCCAGAAGCGGTCTGTCAGGAAGAGCCAACCTTCCCGCTGACTGTTGGCAAATTTCTCCGTACGGAGGGTTCCCTGGCCGTTCTACGGTCAGGTCCATGGTCGGTTGGGAGGTTCGGTGACGGTCAGTACTCACGCGCGGCGTACCCGCATCCATGTTTCGGGCGCGGCCAGCGCGGCGGTACGCCCTCTCCTGGAGTCGCCGCGACGCCCCGCCCGCGTGCTCGCCGCCTTCCCGGCGGGGGTGTACCTGGAGGTCAGGACCGATCTGGAGCCTTCGGTGATCGCGGTCATCACCGGCGAGGCCACCAGGCTGCCGAACTCGGTGCTGCTGGCCGGCCCTCTGCCGCACGTCACGGTGGGTGACGAGGCGTCGGTGGGCGACCGCGGGATCGACCTGGGGCCGCTGAGCCTGCGCGTCCGCCGCTGGTGGGATCCCGCCCCACCGCTGGGCCGGGCCGACCGGACGGAGCTCGCCGACGCGGCCGTGCTCCTGGCGCGTCCCGCGGAGCCGGGTCCCGGCCTGGCCGGCAACGGCGCGGTCGAGTCGCTCGCCGGCAGCTGCGCGAAAGGCTGGCTGCTGGGGGTCGTGACGGCGGCCGAGCAACTCGTGGGCCTCGGGCCGGGGCTCACACCGAGCGGGGACGACGTGCTGGCGGGGCTGCTGGTCACGTTGCGGCACCTGGGCGCGGCGACGGAGGCGGACCGGGCGGTGTGGCTGGCCGATTGGCTGGGGGCGACCGTCACGTTCGACGCGCGCACGCGTACGACTCCGCTCTCGGCCACGCTGCTGCACTGCGCGGCCAGGGGCGAGGCCAGCCCCGAGGTGCTCGCGGTGCTGCGCGGCGTCACCGGCAGGCAGGCGCTCGAACCGGCGCTGCGCCGCCTGCACCGCCTCGGCCACACCTCGGGCGCCGACCTCGCCCAGGGCATCGCCATCGGCGTGGACGCCGTACTGGCCCTGGGCGGGCAGCGGTGAGCGCCGAGACCGTGCTGGTCCGCAAGGGGGCGTACTACGACTCGGTCCAGCTCATGCGGGTCAGCCGGGCGCTGGCCGACGCGCCGGGCGTCGAGGCGGCCATGGTCGCCATGGCGACCGAGCTCAACGTCGCGGTCATCAGGGACCTCGGCTTCACCGTTCCCGAGGCCGGCCCCGGGGACCTGCTGATCGCCGTACGCGCCCGCGACACGGATGCGGCCGTCGCGGAGGCCGACCGGCAGCTCACCACGCTCCAGCGGCCGGGCACCGCGACCGAGCAGCCCCCGCTGACCACCCGCTCGGCCGCCGCGCGGGCGCCGGCCGACCTGGTTCTGGTCTCGGTGCCGGGCGAGCACGCCTTCTGCGAGGCGTACGACGCCGTCATGGCCGGGCTGCCCGTCATGATCTTCAGCGACGGCGTGCCCGTCGCGCAGGAGCGGTGGCTGAAGGAGCTGGCGGAGCGGCGAGACGTCCTGGTGATGGGCCCGGACTGCGGCACCGCCTCGCTCGGCGGCGTGGGCCTGGGCTTCGCGAACGTCCTCGCCCCCGGCCCCGTCGGCGTGGTGGCCGCGTCGGGCACGGGCGCCCAGCAGGTGACGTCGCTGCTCGACTGGGCGGGCGCGGGCGTCAGCCACATCCTGGGAGTGGGCGGCAGGGACATGTCGGCCGAGGTCGGCGGCCTGTCGACGCTGCGCGCGCTGCGCCTGCTCGACGAGGACCCGGCCACCGAGCTGATCGTGCTCGTCTCCAAGCCGCCCGCGCCCGAGGTGGCGCGGGCCGTGGAGGAGGCCGTGGCCGGGCTGCGCACGCCGGTGGTGCCGGCGCTGCTCGCCGCGCCGGACTCGGGCGCATCGAGTGCCGCGCCGGACTCGCGCGCATCAAGTCCCGCGCCGGACTCGCGCGCATCAAAAGCCGTGCCGGACTCGGGCGCATCACATGCCGCCGACCTCACGGAGGCCACCGAGCAGGCGCTGCGGGCGCTCGGGAGGCCTGTCCCCGAGTGGCCGTCCTGGCCGGGGACGTCACGAGGAGACGCCAAAAAGACGATCAACGGCATTTACGCCGGTGGGACGCTCAGCCTGGAGGCCGCGGCGGTCGCCGGTCAGGGCGAGTTCGTCGACTACGGCGACGACGCGTACACCAGAGGACGGGCGCACCCCATGATCGACCCGACGCTGCGTGTGGAGGCGCTGGCCCGGGCACGGGAGACGGACGTGGTGCTCATGGACGTCGTGCTGGGCCACGGTGCCGACCCCGATCCCGCCGCCTCGCTCGCGCCCGCCGTCGCCCGCACCCCCGCCACCGTCGTGGTCGCCCTCGTCGGCACCCTGGGCGACCCGCAGGACCTGCACCGCCAGGCCGCCGCGCTCCGCGAGGCGGGCGCGGCCGTGTTCCTGTCCAACGCCCAGGCGGCCCGGCACGCCAGGAGTCTCCTATGATCCCGCTCTCCGCCCCGTCCCGCGTCATCACGGCCGGCGCGGGCCTGCTCGACGAGGCGCTGGCCGCACAGGCGGTGCCGACGACCCCCGTGGACTGGCGCCCGCCCCTGCCGGGCACCGCCGAGGCGCTGGTCAAGGTGCTGGCCGACCCGCGCAGGCAGGCCGCCAACGAGCTGGCCGCCGGCCGGCTGACCGCCGCACGGCCGTACCTGGTCGGGGTGCGGCGTGCGTCGGAGGTGCTGGCCGAGGGCACGTTCCTGCACGCGGGCCCGCCGATCTCGTGGGAGCGCGCGTCGGGGCCGATGCGCGGTGCGCTGATCGGCGCGATGCTGCTGGAGGGCCTGGCCGGCGACGAGCGCGACGCGGAGGCCCGGTTGGTGGCAGGGCTGGCGGCGGGCGAGATCGCGCTGCGGCCGTGCCACGAGCACGCCACCGTGGGCCCGATGGCGGGCGTGGTGAGCCCGTCCATGTGGCTGTTCGAGGTACGCGACGAGGAGCATGGCGGCACCGCCTACTGCTCGCTGAACGAGGGCCTGGGCAAGGTCCTCAGGTACGGCGCGTACGGGCCCGAGGTGCTGGAGCGGCTGCGCTGGATGGACGAGGTGCTCGGCCCCGCGCTGGCCGCGACGCTGGAGCTGGCGGGCCCGATCGACCTGCGCGCGCTGATGGCGCAAGCGTTGCAGATGGGCGACGAGCTGCACAACCGCAACCGGGCCGCCACCTCGCTGCTGCTGCGCGAGCTGGCCCCGTACGTGGTCGAGGCCGCCCCCGGCAGCGCCGCGCAGGTGCTGCGCTTCATCAACGGCAACGACCACTTCTTCCTGAACGCCGGCATGGCCGCGGCCAAGGTCAGCACGGACGCGGCCCGCGACATCCCCGGCTCGTCCATGGTCGTCGCCATGGCCAGGAACGGCACAGACTTCGGCGTGCAGGTGTCCGGGCTGGGCGGACGGTGGTTCACCGGCCCCGCCGGGGTGCCGGACGGGCTCTACCTGGGCTCGTACGGCCCCGAGGACGCCAACCCCGACATCGGCGACTCCACGATCACCGAGACGTCGGGTCTTGGCGGGTTCGCGATGGCGGCGTCGCCGGCCATCGTGCGGTTCGTGGGCGGCGAGGTGGCCGACGCCGTGCGGGCCACCCGCTCCATGTACGAGATCACGCTCGCCGAGCACCCCGCCTACCAGATCCCGGGGCTCGGCTTCCGCGGCACGCCGGCCGGCATCGACGTCACGCTCGTGGCCAGGACCGGCCTGCTGCCCGTGGTCAACACCGGCATCGCGGGCCGCGTCCCAGGAACAGGACAAGTCGGTGCGGGCCTGGTCAGACCGCCTGCCGAGGCGTTCGTCAGCGCTTTGCTGGCACTGGCCGACGCAGTAACTGATCCATTTGAATAGCTACATTTCCGCACGTCAGCAGTGCTGTAAAGGGACATCAACTTCCCATGCGGATTCCCCGCCGATATCGTAACGAACCTCATAATCTGCAAGTAGCGCGCGACGCACGTGACGGATGAGGCGAAATGGGGGCGGGAACATGTCAGCCGACCGCTTGCACAGCGGGCCCGGCTCAGAGGGCGGTGCCGCGAGGGGGGCGCCGCAGAACCAGGGTCGCCTGATCGGCAGGCGTTACCGCCTCATGTCGCCGGTCGGCAGGGGCGGCATGGGCATGGTGTGGCACGCACACGACGTCCTGCTCGACCGGGACGTGGCGGTCAAGGAGCTGATCCTCCCGTACGGGCTCGACCACGCGGGCAAGCAGGTGGCCCACCGGCGCATGCTGCGCGAGGCCAGGTCGGCCGCGCGGCTGACGCACCCCGGCATCGTGACCGTGCACGACGTCGTCGAGGAGGACGGCCGGCCGTGGATCGTGATGGAGCTGGTCCGCGCGTGGTCCCTTGAGCAGGCCGTACGCCAGAGCGGGCCGCTTCCGGTGATCCAGGCCGCCGAGATCGGCATCCGGGTGCTCGACGCCCTCATGCACGCGCACGCCGGCGGAATCCTGCATCGCGACATCAAGCCCGGCAACGTGCTGCTGACCTCGGACCGGGTGGTGCTGACCGACTTCGGCATCGCCGCCATCGAGGGCGACGTGAACATCACGCAGACCGGGCTGCTCATGGGGTCGCCGGCGTACATCCCGCCGGAGCGGCTGTCCGGGCAGTCGATCACGCAGGCGGCCGACCTGTGGTCGTTCGGCGCGACGCTGTACGCCGCCGTCGAGGGGCGGCCCCCGTACGAGGGGCCGGACCCGGTCGCGGTGCTCGGCTCCGTGCTCACCCAGGAGCCGATCAGGCCGCAGCGGGCCGGCTCGCTGGCACCGGTGATCGAGGGTCTGCTGCGCAAGAACCCTGCCGAGCGGCTGACCGCGACGCAGGTCATCGAGATGCTGGAGACGGTGCTGCGCGCGCACGGCTCACCCCGGCCGCGCAAGCCCGAGACGCTGCCCAGCCCGGCCGACCCGACGCCCGCCGGGATGCTGCCGCCGCTGGAAACGCCGTCAGGGCCGCTGCCCTCGCGCATCGTGGAGACGCCCTCGGGGCCGGTACGCGTGCCGTACGACCCGCTGACCAGCCCGTCGGGCGGCCACTCGATGCCGTACGAGGGGCTGTCGACCCCGTCGGGCAGCCACAGGACCGACCAGCTGCCGGGCGGCTTCGCCCCGTTCACCAGCCCTTCTGGGCCGTACCGGACGGACGGCGGCCCGCCGTCGCTCGGCAGCCCTTCTGGAGCGCAGGTCTCGCCGCCGTTCTCCGCCCCTCCGGGACCGTCCCGGATGGCGGGCGACTCCTACGACGACCTGGACAACCCCTCGGGCCCGCGCCCCCCGCCGATCCTGCCGCTGACCTCGGACAGCCGCACGTCCTCGACCTCCGGTGCGACCCCTTGGCCGCTGGCCTCGGCCGACGACCTGCGCGAGCACGCGCGCGACCTGTCGCACGGCATCGGCCACAGCCGCCTGGCCACGCTGCCGAGCGCGGCGTCGCGCACGGGCCAGCGCACGGGCAAGAGCAGGCGCAGGCCGGAGGAGGACGACGGTCTCTGGATCCGCGGCGGGCGGCCCACGCCGCTCTCGATCGTCAGCGGGCTCCTGGCGGTGGCCGTCGTCATCGGCGCCGCACTGATCATGCTGCCGACCGGCGGGACGCCCCAACTGGCACTCAACACGCCGGCCGCCACCGCCACGACGCGGCAGGCCGCCCCCTCGGCCGCACCCGAGGGCTACAAGCAGCACACTCCCGCCGGCTTCTCGGCCGCGGTGCCGGACGACTGGAAACTGGCCACGTCGGGCGGCGAGGCCACGTTCAGCGGGCCGAAGGACTCCGGCTTCCGGATCCTGGTCGAACAGGCGACCCCGCAGGCCGACGGCGGGCTGTCCGAGCTCGGCAGGCAGGAGGCCGACGGCGGTCTGGAGAGCTACATCCAGGTGCAGCTCCAGACGGTCAAGTTCCGCGGCTGGAAGTCCGCCGACTGGGAGTACACCTACACCACCCCCAACGGCGTCCCCATGCACGCGCTGACCAGGTACGTCACGATCGACGACACCAGCGCGTTCAAGATCACGTTCGACCTGCCCGAGCTCAAGTGGGACGACCAGGCCGAGACGCGCAAGGTGTTCCTGGACACGTTCCGGCAGACCACCTGACCCCGCGGGGGGCAAGCCCCCCACGCACCCCCCAAAACGAACAACCCCACAAGGGAAGAGGCGTTTCCCCGGAAGGGGAGCAAGCTCCCCTTCCGTATTGAACCGATCGTTCCAAAACGTGCTAGGGTGCTGCGCATGGCGCGACCGAGGAAGTTCGAGGAGGGCCGGGCGGTCGAGGCGGCCATGCGCGCGTTCTGGGAGGCGGGCTACGAGGCCACCTCGACACAGGCCCTGTGCGCGGCCACCGGGCTCGGGCGCAGCAGCATCTACAACACGTTCGCCAGCAAGCACGACCTGTTCGAGAAGGCGCTGCGCCACTACATGAAGGAGCGCAACGCCGTGCTCGCCGAGCTGATGGACGGCGATCTGCCGATCAAGGAGAAGGTGCGGACCGTGCTGTGGTGGGCGGTCGAGCCCGACCCCACGGAGCCGATCGGCTGCCTGGTGGTCAACTCGATGATCGAGCTGGCCCCGCGCGATCCGGAGATCGCGCAGCTGCTGCGGCGCGACAACGAGCGGCGGCTGCAGCTGGTGCGCTCGGCGATCGAGACCGGCCGCTCCCGAGGCGAGATCGACGCGGCCAAGGATCCGCTCGCGCTCGCCCACTTCGTCTTCGCCGCGGTCAGCGGGCTGCGCGTGGCGGCCCGCGGCGGCGCCGACCGGGCCGCGCTCGAAGCCATCGCGCGAACCGCGCTGGACGCCTTCTGACCTTTTCGCGCCCTCGTTTTGAACTGATCAATCTAAAACTGTGGAAGGAGTCCGCCGTGCCATTGGCGGTATACATACTGGGCCTTTCGATCTTCGCTCAGGGCACCTCGGAGCTCATGCTGGCCGGGCTGCTCCCCGAGATGGCCGCCGACCTGGGCGTGTCCGTGCCGGATGCGGGGCTGCTGATCTCGGCGTTCGCGATGGGGATGCTGGTGGGGGCGCCGGTGCTGGCCGTCGTCACGCTGCGCTGGCCCCGCCGTACGGCGCTGCTGACGTTCCTGGTGGTCTTCGCCCTGTCGCACGTGGTGGGCGCGCTGACGTCGAGCTACGGCACGTTGTTCGCCACCAGGGTCGTCGGCGCCTTCGTGTACGCCGGCTTCTGGGCCGTGGCCGCGAGCACCACGCTCGGCCTGGTGCCCGCGAACGCCCGCGGCAAGGCGATGGGCGTCCTCGCGGGCGGCCTGACGGTCGCCACCATCATCGGCCTGTCCGCCGGCACCGTCATCGGCCAGCACCTCGGCTGGCGGGCGGCGTTCTGGGCAGTTGCGGCCCTGTCGGTGCTCGCCGGCGCCGGCATCCTCGCCACCATCCCGGGCGGCAGGCCGGGAGCCGCCGCGACCGGCGACACGCGGCCGGCACCGGCTTCCGGCGACGAACCGCGGACCGGCGCCGCGGCCCCGACCGGCGCTACGGCCGGGACAGGTGCTACGGCCGGGATAGGTGCCGGAGCGGGCCCGCGCGTCGCCACCGAACTCCGCTCGATGACCAGCCCCAAGCTCTGGCTCGCCTACAGCACCACCGCCCTGACGACCGGAGCCCTCCTCGCCTCCTTCAGCTACCTGAGCGTGCTGCTCGTCGACACCACCGGCCTGGACTCCGCCTGGGTACCCGCCGTCCTGGCCCTCTACGGCGTGGGCTGCCTGATCGGCATCACCATCGGCGGCAGGACCGCCGACGCCCGCCCGTTCCTCTCCCTCTACACCGGGATCGCCGGCCTCGTCGTCACCTCGGCGGCGCTGGCCCTGGCCGCGTCCGTCCCGCTCCTCGCCGTCCCGCTGATCTTCCTGCTCGGCGCGTTCGGCTTCGCCACCAACCCCGCGCTGAACACCCGGGTCTTCGCCCTGGCCAAGAACGCCCCCACGCTCGCCGCCGCCGTGAACGTCTCCTCGTTCAACGTCGGCATCACGGTCGGCCCCTGGCTGGGCGGCCTGTCCATCGGCGCGGGCCTCGGCTACCCGTCGGTCGCCTGGATCGGAGCCGCGATCGGCGCGGCCTCCCTCGCCACGGTGCTGGTGTCCGGACGCCTGCACCGCGCGGAGGCCGCCGCCCTACCTGAACCCTCCGAAAACGGTGAGATACGGTCGACCCTATGAAGCTGGCGAGCATCCATTTCTACCCCGTCAAGTCCACCGCCGGACATGAGATCCACGAGGCCGAGGTGCAGCCCTGGGGCCTGGCGGGCGACCGCCGCTACCTGATCACCGACGAGCGCGGCGGGATCCTGACCGCTCGCGAGGAGCCGAGGCTGCTGGCCTGCCTGGCCAGGGTCGACGGCGACACGCTCATGCTGACCGGCCCCCACGCCGAACCGCTGCGGGTCACACCGGACAGCTCGATCTCCACGGTCAGCGTGTGGGGGACGCCGGTGGAGCTCACCGATTGCGGGGACGACGCGGCGGGCTGGCTGTCGGAGCTGGCGGGGCAGCCGGTCAGGCTCAAGTGGCTCGACGACCCGACCCGCCGCCCGGTCAATCCCGCGTACGGCCGGCCGGAGGACCGCGTGAGCCTGGCCGACGGCTATCCGCTGCTGCTCACGTCGACCGCCTCGCTCGCGCGGCTCAACGAGTGGATCGCCGAGGGCGCGGTGGAGCGCGGCGAGGAGGTGCCCGAGCCGCTGCCCATGCACAGGTTCCGGCCGAACGTGGTGGTCGACGGGATCGGTACGCCGTTCGCCGAGGACGAGTGGAAGCGGGTGCGCATCGGCGAGGTCTACTTCCGCGTGAGCAAAGGTTGCGCCCGGTGCGTGCTGACCACGATCGACACCGCCACGTACACCAAGGGCAAGGAGCCCATCAGGACGCTGGCCCGGCATCGCAGGTGGGACGGCAAGGTCTGGTTCGGCATCAATTTGATCCCGGACGGGCCCGGCCGGATTGCCCAGGGAGATTCCATCACCATTCTCTGAAACATCGCGAAAAATCGGCCTTGCCGATGCAAAGCGGCAGCCGTCCCCTTTGGGGTGATGTTGGAGGCTATGCGAGACTTCACAGGTGACCAGCACCCCCACAAAGCCCGCTGTCTCCCCTCCTGACCGGATCCAGATCATCCAGCGCCGCACCTTGGGCGTGTTGTCGGCGGCGCAGATCGTGGGCGGCGTGGGGGTCGCCGTCGGGCTGGCGCTCAGCTCGGTCGTGGTCGACGATCTGTCGGGGTCCACGGTGATCAGCGGCTTCGCCGGAACGGCCACCGTGCTCGGCGCGGCGCTGCTGGCACTGCCCACGGCCAAGGCCTCCGGCAGGGGCGGGCGCCGCGCGGGGCTGTCGCTGGCGTACGTGGCGGCGCTGACGGGCTGCGCGATCTCAGTGCTCGCGATCAGTCTGCGCACGTGGCCGCTGCTGCTCGCCGGGCTGGTGCTCGTGGGCGGCGGCAGCGCGGGCGGCCTGGCGGCGCGGTACGCGGCGACGGACCTGTCGCCGAAGGGCCGCGCGGCCAGGCATCTGTCGCTGGTCGTCTGGGCCTCCACGATCGGCTCCGTCGCCGGCCCGAACCTGGCCAAGCCCGCCGACCAGATCGGCATGCGGCTCGGGCTGGTGGAGAAGGCGGGGCCGTTCGCGTTCGCGGCGCTGGCGTTCGCGCTGGCACTGGTGATCATCGTCGGCTTCCTGCGCCCCGACCCGCTGACGCTGGCCCGCGAACTGGACGGCGCCAAGGACTCCGGTACGGCGGGCAACCGCACGATCAGGACCGCCTGGCAGACCCTCCGCACCACCCCGATGGCCCGCCGGGCGCTGGTCATGATCGCGGTCAGCCACACGGCGATGGTGTCCGTCATGTCGATGACCCCGGTCAAGCTCCACCACGACGGCTCGAGCCTGGACGTCATCGGCCTGGTCATCAGCCTGCACATCGCGGGCATGTACATGTTCTCCCCGCTCGTCGGCTGGCTCGCCGACAAGGTGGGCAAGATCCCGGTGCTGATGCTCGGCATGACCCTGCTCCTCACCGCCGCCGCCCTGGCCGGCACGGCGGGACACCGCGTCTGGCAGGTGACGGCGGCCCTGTTCCTGCTCGGTCTCGGCTGGTCATGCGGCCTGGTCGCCGGCTCCGCCCTGGTCACGGAGTCCGTCCCCATCGACCGCCGCCCCTCCGTCCAGGGACTGTCCGACCTGCTGATGAACGTCTGCGGCGCCACGGGCACGATCATCGCGGGCGGGATCGTGGGCCTCCTGTCGTTCGGCGCCCTCGGCCTGGGCGTCGGCATCATGGTGGCCTTGGCCGGCCTCTGGCTGGCCACCACCTGGCACCGCACCCGCCCTTGACACCACCCCCGCACCACTCGCGCTGCCGGGCGGTCACTTGGCGTCGGCGTAGCAATCGACCGCCACCGCCTCCATCGGGAACCGCACAGGCGTCTGCCCGAACAGCAGCCTGGTGGCCTCGCCCGCCGCCGACGACACGGCCGCCATCACCGTCTCGGCCTGCTCGATCGGGCAGTGCACCATCACCTCGTCATGCTGGAAGAACACCAGCCGGGCAGGCTCCGGCAGCAGCCCGCGCAGCACCGCCAGCAGCGCCAGTGCCCACTCCGCCGCCGTACCCTGCACCACGAAGTTCCGCGTGAACCGCCCCCGGTCCCGGGCCGCCCGCCCGCCCTCGGGCCCCGACACCAGCTCCTTCCATCGGGACGACGGCGGCGGGCTGGTGCGGCCGAGCCAGGATCGTACGAGCCGCCCCTCCTCCCCCTCCTTGGCCGCGTCCTCCACGAACTGGTACGCCTGGGGAAACCGCTGCCGCATCACCGCCAGCAGCTTGGGCGCGTCGCCGCTGGTGCCGCCGTACATGGCGGACAGCATCGCGATCTTGGCGTTGTCGCGCTGGCCGCCGAAGGACTTCGCCAGCGCCGAGTACAGGTCGATCTCCCCCGCGGCCCTGGCCAGCCCGTGGTCCCCCGCCATCGCGGCCAGCACCCTCGGCTCGAGCTGGGCCGCGTCGGCGACGATCAGCACCCACCCGTCGTCGGCCACCACCACCCGCCGCATCACCTTGGGG
>NZ_VCJS01000187.1 GCF_005893125.1 Nonomuraea basaltis
GGCTACGACCCGGCGAGGTGAGCGCCGACACCGGCTACATGGTCGGCGCGGCCGGCATCGGCGCGGCCCTGCTGCATCTCGACGCCGCCCTCCAGCCACGCCAGGCACGCCGGGTCATCCTCCTGCCTGACAATCCGTTCCCTGCCATCCCCGTGCCGCCTGCCGGGTCGCGTGATTCGTATTAGCCTATAAGTCAGTAGGGAATATTGACTTCTTTTCAGGTGTCTGCTGGGCTACTTTGTGGAAAATTTCTTCGTTGCTACCGGGACCCCTATCTGGCACAGAGCACGGCCAGCCGTTCCAGCGTCTCGGTCATGCTCTTGACCCAGATGCGGCCGCCGTCCATCGCCGCCCGCTCCTCTTCCGGCGCCCGGGAACAGTCATAGGTCTCGGTCACGATGGTCGCGTCCGGGCCATCAGGGGTCAGCTCATAGGCCCAACGGTGCCCCCAGCGCGCTCGGGCCGTGCTACCGGGCGCGGTGCCCGGGTGCCCCTGGCCCGCCTCCGGCTCCCAGCCGATGCGTCGGTTCACCTCGTACGCGACGACGTGGTTGTTCATCTCGTAGTCGCCGTGCGGCGGGTAGTGCATCTTCATCACGAAGACGTCGCCGACGGCGGAGATCACCCCTTCCGACGCGGCACCGCGCAACATCCCGGAGCCGTCGAGGTCGGTGTGCCGCCGAGGGTCGGCGAGGATCCGGAAGATGTCGGCCGCCGGCGCGGCGATCCGCCGGGACACCGTAACGGGCCGGCACACAACACATGCCTTCGGTACGCCTTCTCCGGCGCTGTCTTCGCCGCGCAGTACACGCGGGTTGTGAGGAAGATGAGCTGGTAGGTGGGTCTGGACCTCGCCGAGCCGTTCGGTGAGGAAGGCGCGTTCGACGTCGTTGCCGGTGAGGGTCAAGGCCTCCTCGTACGCCTCGGCCGCCTCGGTCCACCGGTGCAGTTGCCGCAGGAAGTCGGCACGGGCGGCGCTGAGGTAGCCGTAGGTGGCCAGCGCCGGATCGGCGAGCAGCAGTGCCAGCGCGTCCAAGCCGGCCTGCGGGCCGTCCCGGAGCCCGATCGCGACAGCACGGTTGAGCTCTACCACCGGAGAGGGCCACAGCTCGAGCAGAACCCCGTACAGCGCGACGATCTCCGACCAGTCGGTGTCCTGCCACGTCGGCGCCTCGGCGTGCACAGCGGCGATCGCGGCCTCGACGGCGTAGCGCGTCGGCGGCCGCCGGCGCAAAGCATCGGTCAGCAGGCCGACACCCTCGCCGATCAGCCGGGTGTCCCAGCGCGTGCGATCCTGCTCCGAGAGCAGCAGCAGCCGGCCACCGGCGGACAGCCGGGTATCGGCGCGCGCGTCGATGAGCAGCAGCAAGGCGAGCAGGGCGCTGATCTCGGCGTCGTTCGGCATGAGCAGGTGCAGCATGCGGGCGAGGCCGATCGCGCTGTCCACGAGGTCCCTGCGGACAAGATTCGCGCCGACAGGCGCCGTGTGCCCGGTCGTGAAGATCAGATGGACGACCTCCAGGACGGGGCTGACCCGCTCAGCGAGCTGGTCCGGTGACGGCACGCGGTACGGGATGCGAGCAATGGTGATCTTCTTCTTGGCCCGCGTGATCCGCGCGGCCATGGTGGCCCCCTGCACCAGGAACGCCCGAGCCACCTCGGCCGTCGACAGCCCGCACACCAGCCGTAAGGTCAGGGCGACCTGGGCGTCACGGGACAGGGCGGGGTGGCAGCAGGTGAAGACCAGCCGCAGGCGATCATCATCGAGGCCGTCCTCGGGCCCGGGCGCCGACCCGTCCGGCACCAGCAGCGGCAGGGCCCGGCGCAGCACCGACTCCCGGCGCAGCACATCCAGGGCCCTGTTCCGCGCGATGGTGGTCAGCCAGGCGCCGGGTCGATCGGGGATGCCGGTCCGCGTCCAGGTCTGCAGCGCCTGCGCGAACGCGTCCTGGGTGCAGTCCTCCGCGAGATCGAGCTCGCGGGTCAGCCGGGCGGTGGCGGCGAACACCCGGGCCCAGTCGCGGCGGTGCGCCTGCGCGACCGCCGCGACGACTTCGGCACTCATCCGTGATCCACCACCGGACGGATCTCGACCCCGCTGTGCCCGGCGGAGACCTCGTGCAACCGCGAGGCGAGCGCGATCACCTGGTCGAGGTCGTCGGCCTCCACCAGGTAGTAGCCGCCGAGCGCCTCCTTCGTCTCCAGGAACGGTCCGTCCGTGGTGGTGACCCGGCCGGTGGCATCCGCGCGCAGGCTGGTCGCCATCGGCGCCGGCTCCAGCTCCTCGCCGGCGAGGACCGCCGGCCCCGCCGTGGCGCGGAAGGCCTGATGGGCCTCGTCTTTCTTCTGCTGCTCCGCCGGGGACATCGCGGCCCACTGCTGCTCGTCGCCGAAAATAAGGATCATGTACTTCGCCATGTCGTACGTCCCATCGTGTGGAGCCCGGGTGGGCCCGCCTACTTCTACGACGAGTTCACCGGGTCGCAGATCGACATCGCAGTGCACACGATCGAGTTGCACGAGCTCTGCCCATGACCCGGGCCGCCCGCCACGCCGGGCGCACGGCTGACGCCATCGCCAGCCACCGTACGACAGGGAAGAACGCAACGAGATGAGCAGGCATCTCAATCGTCCGGCGACGTGCCATCCCCGGCCGCCGCGCCACGTCTGGCACTGCACCGCCCCGGCCGCCTCACAGACACGAGGAGGCGTGGATCGCCGTTGCTGGTCGGCCCGGTGGGCGCCGTGCCGCGGCGCCATCCCAGATTTGGGATATGCTCCCAGATGTGAGCGAAACGGTTGCTGGGGAAGGACTGGACGTCCGGCTGGCCGAGCGGCTGGCGCAGCTGCGCGTCCAGCGCGGATGGCCCCTCGACGAGCTGGCGCGCCGGTCCGGAGTCAGCCGCTCGACCCTGTCCCGCCTGGAGCGGGGGGAGATCAGCCCGACCGCGTCCCTGCTCAACAAGCTCTGCGCAGTCTACGAGCGGACGATGTCGCGGCTGCTGGCCGAGGTGGAGTCCGAGCCGCCGCAGCTCGTGCGGGCCGGGGCGCAGCCGGTGTGGCGGGACGAGGAGTCGGGCTTCGTCCGCAGGTCGGTGTCCCCGCCGCATCCCGGCCTGCGCGGGGAGGTCGTCGAGGGGACCCTGCGCCCGGGCGCCGACATCTCCTACGACGCGCCCCCGGTTCCTGGGCTGGAGCAGCACATCTGGGCGCTGGAGGGCGCGGTGGAGATCACCGCGAACGGCCACACGCACGTCGTGGAGGCGGGCGACTGCCTGCGCTTCCGGCTGTGGGGCTCCTCCCGCTTCCGCTGCCCGGGGCCGGACCCGGTGCGGTACGCCCTCCTGATCGTCCTGCCCTGACCGCGTGCCACCGGGAAAGGATTCGCATGCACAGCATCGCCCGCCTGTCCGCCGAGGAGTTCGACGCCAGTGTGAAGGAGCTGGCCGACCTCCTGGTCGACGCCGTGGACAGCGGGGCCTCCGTGGGCTTCCTGGCGCCGTTCGACCACGAGGCGGCCGCCGGCTGGTGGCGGGACCAGGCGCCGGCGGTGGCCGATGGCAGCCTCATGGTGTGGGTGTGCCGCGACGACGCCGGGGTCACCGCCACCATCAGCCTGGCCCTGGCCCGCAAGCCCAACGCCCGCCACCGGGCCGAGATCGTCAAGCTGATGGTGCACCGCGACGCCCGCGGCCGGGGCCTGTCGCGCGCCCTGCTGGTCATCGCCGAGCAGGCCGCCCTGGAGATGGGAGCCGACCTGCTCATGCTGGACACCGAGACGGGCAGCACCGCCGAGCACGTCTACCTCACCGGCGGCTGGACGCGCTACGGCGTCGTCCCCGACTACGCGGGATCGCCGGACGGCACGCTGCGGGAGTGCAGCTTCTTCTACAAGCGGCTCGCGCGGTGAGCTTCTCACGGCTCATTGCAGGCTCTGGGTGAGCGCGTCGAGGTCGGCCAGGCGCGTGGCGGGGGCGAGGCGGGTGGCCGCGGCGACGAGAAGCAGCTCGGTGACGGCGATCTCATGCGCCAGCGGCGCGATCGGCCCAGCGGCCTCGCGCGGCAACCTGACCAGCACCTCCGCCTGCGCGGCCAGCGGCGACTCCCACGCGTCGGTGACGAGCAGCAGCCGCGCGCCCCGGTCACGGGCGGTATGGACGAACCGGGCGGTGCCGGGCGAATAGCGGCGGAAGTCGTAGGCCACGACCAGGTCGGAAGGACCCAGGTCCAGCACGGTACGGGCGCGGGCCTGGACGGATTCGGGCACCCGGTGCGCGCCCGGGCGCAGGCTGGCGAGCTGGCGGATCAGGTATTCGGCGGCCAGCTCGCTGAGCGGCCCGCCCAGCGCCCACACGGTCGTGGCTCCGGCCAGCAGCGCCGCCGCGGCCGTGAGCAGCGGCTCGGAGACGGCCTCGAGCGTCCCGTCGAGCCCCGAGCGCAAGTCCTCGGCCGCCCGCTGCAGCTCCGAAGGCCCGGCCCCGGAAGCGCCGCTCGTGGCGCTGCCGCCCTCCGTGGATCCCGCCCCCGGGCCGGCGGATCCGGGCGGGCGGGAGGGTGCGGTGGGGGAGCGGCTTTCCGCGGGTCCGGTCCCGAGCGGGCCACCGGCGGGGGCGGACGGGCGAGGTCGGGTGCCCGGTGAGCGGGTGACGTATTCCAGCAGCCGTGACCGGTCCCGCGCCCCGTCCCTGACGGCGGACTGGAAGTCGGCGAAGCCGCCGTACCCGAGCCGGTCGAACAGCCGTGACGCCGTCGGCGGGCTGACCCCGGCGCGCTCGGCCAGCGCGCGCAGCGAGCCGAGCGCCGCGAACGGATAGTCGTCGAGCAGCACCCGGACGATCGCGCGCTCGCCGGGCGGCAGCTCGGAGTAGACGGCGCTGAGGCGGCTCGCCACCGGATCGGTCTCCATGCTGACAAATGTTACATCAATCTCCATATACGCATTCAAGCGAAACGGATGTTACGGTGCAGGACATGACTACCTGGCATGGTTTGATCGACAGTCACTACCGGCGCTGGCTGCCCGTCACCGACGGCACGCCCGTCATCTCGCTGAACGAGGGCAACACCCCGCTGCTGCGCTCGGCGCACCTGTCCGGGCTGACCGGCTGCGAGGTATGGCTGAAGGTCGAGGGCGCCAACCCGACGGGATCGTTCAAGGATCGCGGGATGACGGTGGCGATCAGCAGGGCGGCCGAGCGCGGCGCCGAGGCCGTCATCTGCGCCTCCACCGGCAACACCAGCGCCTCGGCCGCCGCGTACGCCGCCCGCGCCGGCCTCACGGCGGCCGTGCTCGTCCCCAAGGGCCGGATCGCCCTGGGCAAGCTGGCCCAGGCGGTACGCTACGGCGCCCGGATCGTCGAGATCGCGGGCACCTTCGACGACTGCCTGCGCGTCACCCGCGAGCTGGCCGGCCACCACCCGATCGCGCTGGTCAACTCCGTCGGCAACGAGTTGCGCCTGGCCGGCCAGCGGACCGTCGCCTACGAGATCGTGGACGCGCTGGGCGACGCGCCGGATGTGCACTGCCTGCCGGTGGGCAACGGCGGCAACATCACCGCGACCTGGGGCGGCTACCGCACCTACGAGCGCGCGGGCCTGGCCACCCGGCTGCCGCGCATGTGGGGGTTCCAGGCGGCGGGCTCGGCGCCGCTCGTCCACGGCGCGCCCGTCGCCGACCCGCGGACGGAGGCGACCGCGATCCGCGTCGGCAACCCGGCCACGTGGGACGGCGCCGTCGCCGCGCGGGAGGAGTCCGGCGGGCTGATCGCCGCGGTGACCGACGAGCAGATCTTCGAGGCGTACCGGATGCTGGCCCGCCGCGACGGCGTCTTCGTCGAGCCGGCCTCGGCGGCCGGGGTGGCGGGGCTGCTCGACCAGCACGCGCGGGGCGGGCTGGAGCCCGGCCTGCGGATCGTGATCACGCTCAGCGGCAACGGGCTGAAGGACCTCGACGCCTCGCTGCGCGACGGCTACACCGCGACCGAGTCGTCGGCGGCCGCCGCCGACGTGGCCCGCGTCCTGCGCCTGGCCGCCTGACCTACCTGCGAGAACTACCAAAAGTCACCATATAGATACGTTAAGTGATTTATCTCACGGGCACGAATGTCGCGACAAAGCCGACGAGGCGGCCGATAGGGCGATCCGCCCTGTTTCTCGGGCCATGCCTGACCGGCGATCCCCCATTCGCGAGAGGACACCTCCGTGCCCGCGACACGACTGCCCCCTGCCCTGCCACGCGCGGCGGCGGCCGCCGCGCTCCTGCTCGCCACGGCGTCCGCCGCCCCCGCCGCGGACGCCGCCCCCTGCAAGCGGCACCTGAAGCCGAGCCACACCTACCACGCCAACCGCCAGACCTTCACCACCGACCGCCTCGGACGGCCCGGCCGACGCCCTGGCCAGGACCCTGGTCGACAGGGCCGCGCCGCGTACCGGCTGCCAGACCACCGTGGGTGACTGGGGCGGCCGCGGCGACTGGAACGGCGGCCACCTCATCGCCGCCTCGTTCGGCGGCGTCGGCAAGCGGTACAACCTGGCCCCCATGCGCGGTCGGCAGATCAATCAGGGTCTGATGAAACGGGTCGAGGACCGCGCCCGCGCCTGCCTCGAAGGCGACGGCTCCGTGGCCGACTACCGGGTACGGCTGCACTACCCTGACGACAAGTCCGTCACGCCCGACAGCATCCACATGACCATGGCGCCGAAGGTCTCCGGCGTGGCGCGGCGAGTCTCCGTCACCCTGCCCAACGAAGTCCTGTCCGGAAGCGAGGTCGAGACGTGGGAGACCAGGATCGCGAAGGCGTTCCAGGCGGCCCGCTGCGGCGGGGTGTCGTCCGGTCGCAGATGAATGCGGGGAAAGTTGTGGGATACCTCCATGCCTGAAGCGTGCCGTTCTGGTGTGAGATCGACGTCATGAAGCTTGCAGGGAAGATGCGCAGGTTCCCCACGGGAGACCTGGCGCGGGTGGCCGTGTTCGCCGCGCTGATCGCGGTGCTCGGGCTGCCGGGCTCGATCAACGTCTTCGGCAACCCCACCCCGATCACGCTGCAGACGCTGGGCGTGATGCTGGCGGGCGCGATCCTCGGCACGTGGCGGGCCGCGCTGGCCGTCGTGGTGCTGCTCGTACTGGTCGCTGCGGGCCTGCCGCTGCTGGCCGGCGGCCGCGGCGGGCTGGGAGTCTTCTTCGGCGGTCCCACGGTCGGGTTTCTCCTCGGCTGGATCGCCGGCGCGGCGCTGACCGGCTGGCTGGTCGAGCGCGCGGGACGCGACCCCGGGATCGTCCGGCTCGTGCTGGCGTGCCTGGCGGGCGGCGTCGGCGTCGTCTACCTGTGTGGCATTCCCGTGCAGGCCATGGTCACAGGGGCGCCGCTGACCGCGACGGCGCTGATCAGCGCCGCCTTCCTGCCCGGTGACCTGGTTAAGGCGGTGCTGGCGGCCATCGTGGTCAGGGGCACGCAGCGGGCCTACCCGGACGCGGTGCCCGCCGTGCATCTCGAGCGGCTGCGTACCGGCGGGGGGCGTTGACCCGTACATGCCGGTAGCCGACCACGTCCTGCGGCACGCCGGCGACCGCCCGGCGATACGCGGGCCGCACGGCGAGCTCTCCTACGGCGAGCTCGCGGAGAAGATCAACGGTGCCGCCCGGCACCTGCTCGGCCAGGGTGCGGGCCCCGGGTCGCTGGTCGGGATCGGCGTGGCCGACCCGGTCGCGCTGCTGGTCGCGGTGCTGGCGGCGGACCTGGCCGGCGCCACGCCGCTGGTCGGCGATCACGCCTGGGACCGGCGGAGGTGGGCGCGCATGGCCGCCGTGGACGTGCTCGTCGACGCGCCGCTGCCGTACGTGCGAGGTCCCGCCGTGGATCATGAGCCGGCGCCCGGCGATCGGGCGTGGGCGTGCTTCAGTTCGGGCAGTACGGGCCGCCCGCGCGCCGTCGTCCGCACCCGCGCCTCGTGGACGGCGTCGTTCCCGCACCTCGGCGACCTGGCCGGGATCACGCCCGGCGACGTGGTCCTGGTCCCGGGACCGCTGGCGTCCTCCCTGTACGCCTTCGCCGCCCTGCACGCCCTGGCCACCGGCGCGACGGCCGTCGTGCCCGGCCGTTCGCCCGCGGCGTCTTTCGCGGAGCACCTGGAGGACGCCACGGTGGTGCACGTGGTGCCGCATCTGCTGCCTGCCGTGCTCGCCAGGCCGGGCGCGCTGCGTACGGCCGTGGTCGGCGGCGCGGCGCTCGGCCCCCAGGCACGGGCTGCGGCGGCGCGGGCCGGGGTGCGGGTCGTGTCGTACTACGGCGCGACCGAGCTGTCGTTCGTCGCCGTGGACGCCGACGGGGGTGAGCTGCGCCCTTTTCCGGGCGTCGAGATCGAGGTCAGGCCCGTTGCGGGGAGCATGCTCGGGGAGGTGTGGGCCCGCTCGCCGTGGCTGGCCGAGGGCTACCTGGGCGGCGCGGCCGGTCCGCTGCGCCGCGACGGTGACGGGTGGATGACCGTGGGCGACGTGGCGCATCCGTACGAGGCAGGACAGGTGCTGCGGCTGCGCGGGCGGGGCGACGGCGCGATCCAGACCGGCGGCGCCACCGTCGTGCCGGAGGACGTCGAGGAGGTGCTCAGGAAGGTGCCCGGCGTGGGGGACATCGTGGTGATCGGCTCTCCGCACCCGTCCCTGGGCTCGGTGGTCACGGCGATCCTCGAGGCCGACGGCGCCCCGCCGCCTCGCGCGCTGCTGGAGGCGGTGGCCAGGAGCGGGCTGGACGTGGCGCAGCGGCCGCGCCGCTGGTACGCGGTGCCGAGCCTGCCGCGCACGCGGGCCGGCAAGCCGGCGCGCGCCCTGGTCGCGGCCCGGCTGGCCGGCGGCGACCCCGACATCCGCCGGCTGACCTGACATGAGCAACACCTCCAGGCAGGGTGACGAGCCCGTCGTCGTGGCGGCCCGGCGCACGCCCATCGGGACGGCAGGGCACGCGTTCAAGGAGCTGACCGTGGACCGGCTGGCCGCGCCCGTGATCGCGGCCGTGGCCCGCGACGTCGCCGGCCGGCGGGTGGACGACGTGGTGCTGGGCAACTGCATGGGGCCGGGCGGCAACGTGGCCCGGGTCGCGGCGCTGGCGGCCGGGCTGGGGCACGGCGTGCCCGGGGTGACCGTGGACCGGCAGTGCGGCAGCGGCCTGGCCGCGATCCTGGTGGCCGGGCAGGCGGTACGCGCCGGCGAGGCGGACCTGGTGATCGCGGGCGGGGCGGAGAGCGCCTCGACCGCGCCGCTGCGTACCCGTCGGGGGGCGGCGCAGCCGTACGGGAGGGCGCCGTTCACGCCTGACGGCCACCCCGATCCCGACATGGGCCCGGCCGCCGAGGCGCTGGCCGCGGCGTGCGGGATCAGCAGGCAGCGCCAGGACGCCTACGCCTGCCGCAGCCACGCCGGCGCGCTGGCCGCCCGGGAGGCCGGACTGTTCACGGAGGAGATCGTGGCGGTCGGCGGCCGGCCGGACGACCAGCGGCCGCGTCCGCTGCGGCCGTCGTCGCTGGCCCGGCTGCCTGCGGCGTTCGTGGCGGGCGGTACAGTGACGGCCGGTAATTCCTCCCCGGTCAGCGACGGCGCCGCGGCCGTGGCCATCGTGCCCGAGCGGCTGCGTGCGGGCCTGCCGGGGATGCGGCTGGTGGCCGGGTCCGTCGTCGGGTGCGATCCCGCACTGCCCGGGTGGGGGCCGGTGCCGGCGGTGCGGCGGGTGCTGGCGCGTTCGGGGGTGGAGTTGGAGCGGGTCGCGGCGGTGGAGATCGTGGAGGCGTTCGCGGCGCAGGTGCTGGCGGTCACCGACGCGCTCGGGCTCGACCCGCTGGGCGGCGACGGTGAGCGGGTCTGCCCGGACGGGGGCGCGCTGGCGCTGGGCCATCCGTGGGGCGCCACCGGCGCGGTGGTGGTGACCAGGCTGTTCACCAGGCTGGTCCGCGCGTCCGCGCCGCCGGGGACGCTCGGCCTGGCCGCGGCCGCGGTCGGCGGCGGCCTGGGCGTCGCGGCCCTGTTCGAGATGGTCTGAGGTGGAGTGAGTTGATCGAGTTCGCCGACGTGCACGTCCGCCTCGGCGGGCGTGACGTGCTGCGCGGCATCACCGCCTCGTTGCCCGAGCGACGCGTCGGTGTGGTCGGCGCCAACGGCTCGGGCAAGAGCACGCTGGCCCGGCTGATCAACGGTCTGGCGTTGCCGACGTCGGGCGATGTCACCGTGCTGGGCCTGGACACCCGCCGTCACGCCGCGAAGATCCGGCGTGGGGTCGGGTTCCTGTTCACCGACCCGGACGCGCAGATCGTCATGCCGACGGTGGCCGAGGACGTGGCCTTCTCGCTGCGCCGCAGGGGCCTGTCCCGCGAGGAGATCGACCGGCGCGTGGCGGATGTCCTGGCCAGGTACGGTCTGGCCGGCCACGCCGACCACCCCGCGCACCACCTGTCGGGCGGGCAGAAGCAGCTGCTCGCGCTGTGCGCGGTGATGGTGCTGGAGCCGGACATCCTGGTCATGGACGAGCCCACCACGCTGCTGGACCTGCGCCACTCCCGCCAGGTGGCCGGCCTGCTGCGAGAGTTGCCGCAGCAGGTGGTGGTGGTCAGCCACGACCTGCCGTTGCTGGCCGGCTTCGACCGGGTGCTGGTGCTCGACGAGGGCCGCGTGGTCGCCGACGGCACGCCGCAGGAGGCCATCGGCCACTACCGGAAGATCATGTCGTGAACGGGCTCACCGGAGCCTACGTCCCGGGCGGCTCGCCGCTGCACCGCCTGCCCGCGGGCGCCAAGCTGGCCGGGCTCGCCGCCGCGTGCACGGTGCTCGTGCTGCTGCGCTCGCCACTGGCGCTGGCCGGGGCGGCGGCCGTCGTGACGGGTCTGTACGCGCTGTCGCGGGTGGGGGTGGCGGCGGCCTGGGCGCAGGTACGTCCGGTGCGCTGGTTCGCCGTGGTGCTGTTCGCGATGCAGTGGATCTTCGTGGACCTGGAGGGGGCGGCCGTCACGACCCTGCGGGTGGTGCTGGCGGTGGCGCTGGCCGGCCTGGTCACGCTCACCACGCGGACGTCGGCCATGATGTCCACGCTGGAGCGCTGCATGGCGCCGGCCAGGTTCGCGGGCCTGGACCCGTTCCGGCTGTCGCTGCTGCTGTCGCTGACCATCCGCAGCGTGCCGGTGATGGCCGCGCTGGCCACCCGTGTCAGGGAGGCGCAGCGGGCCAGGGGCGTCGAGCGGAGCCTGCGGGCCTTCGCCGTGCCGCTGGTGGTGAGCGCGCTGCGGCACGCCGACGCGCTGGGCGAGGCGCTCAGCGCCCGCGGCCTGGACGACTGACCTCAGTACCGGGTTTGACTTATATAAGCACAGCTTGAAACAATGGGGTCGTGCACGCATTCGACGTTCTCGGTGACCCGGTCCGGCGCCGGATCCTGGAGCTGCTGGCCGGTGGCGAGCAGAGCTCCGGCGAGGTCACCACCGTCATCCAGCAAGAGTTCGGGATCTCCCAGCCGGCCGTCTCCCAGCACCTGCGGGTGCTGCGCGACAACGGGTTCGCCAGCGTGCGGGCCCAGGGCACCCGGCGGCTCTACACCGTCGAGCCGGGGCCGCTGCAGGAGATCGACCTGTGGCTGGAGCGCTTTCGCGGCTTCTGGAGCCAGCGCCTCGACGCGCTGGCGACCGAGCTGGCCCGCGGCAAGCGCGAACGCCGCACGACAGAGACGAAGGACACCTGATGGACGACATGGTCAACGAGATCACCCGGGCGCATCGCGAGCTGCTCGACGGCGAGCGCAAGGTGGTGACGATGCGCCGCTACTACGACGCCGAGGTCGAGGACGTGTGGGACGCCTGCACCGACGCCGAGCGGCTGCGCCGCTGGTTCCTGCCCGTCACCGGGGACCTGCGGGTGGGGGGCAGCTACCAGCTGGAGGGCAACGCGAGCGGGGAGATCCTGCAGTGCGAGCCGCCCCGGCTGCTGAAGGTCAGCTGGCTCTACGGCGAGAGCCCCGGCTTCTCCGAGGTCGAGGTGCACCTCGCGGCCAAGGACGGCGGCACCCTGTTCGAGCTGCGCCACACCGCCGAGGTCCCGCCGGAGATGTGGTCCGGCTTCGGCCCGGGCGCCACCGGCGTGGGCTGGGACCTCGCTCTGCTGGGCCTGAGCCTGCACCTGTCGGGCGCCCCGCAGGTCGACGAGAACACCTTCCACGAGACCGACGAGGGCAGGCGCTTCATCACGGCCAGCAGCCAGGCGTGGGGCCAGGCATATGCGGCCGCGGGCGCCACGCCGGAGCAGACCGCCGCCGCCGTCGCCGCCACCACTGCCTTCTACGCACCGGAAAAGGACAGCGCATGACCCAGATCACCACGTTCCTCATGTTCCAGAACGGCGAGGCCGAGGAGGCGATGAACTTCTACGTCTCCCTGTTCGACGAGGCCAAGGTGGTCAACGTCGCCCGCTTCGAGCCCGGAGAGCCCGGGCCGGAGGGCAAGATCAAGCATGCCATCTTCACGCTGGCGGGCCGCGAGTACATGTGCATCGACAGCGACCAGTCGCACGGCTTCACGTTCACGCCGTCGATGTCGCTCTACGTCGGGTGCGACACCGAGGAGGAGATCGATCGCCTTTACGCGGCGCTCGCCGAGGGCGGCGGGCAGCTGATGCCGCTGAACGACTACGGCTTCAGCACCAAGTTCGGCTGGGTGAACGACCGGTTCGGCGTCTCCTGGCAACTCAACCTGCCCTGACCGGGCGGATCACCCGAGGGCGGCCCGGGCGATGAGCCGGGCGCCCCTCCGTACCTCCGTCTCGGTGCTCCAGCGGCCCAGCGACAGGCGCAGGGCCGCCCGCGCCCGCTGTTCCGGCAGGCCCATGGCGGTCAGGACGGGAGAGGGGGCGTCGACGCCTTCGTGGCAGGCCGAGCCGGTGGCCGCGGCGATCTCCGGTACGGCGGCCAGCAGCGCCCTGCCGGTGGTGCCGTCGATGCTGACGTTCAGGGTGCCGGGCAGGCGCTCGGTGGGATGGCCGTTGAGGTGGACGCGGCCCGGCAGCCGCCGCTCCAGCTCGGCCTGGAGCAGGTCGCGGAGCGTGGCCAGGCGGGCGGTGCTGCCGGGCAGCTCGTGGCAGGCGAGTTCGGCGGCGTGGCCGAGGGCGGCGATGAAGGCGACGTTCTCCGTCCCGGCGCGCAGCCCGGACTCCTGGCCGCCGCCGTGGATGATCGGGCGCATCCGGGTACCGGAGCGGACGTACAGGGCGCCGACCCCCTTGGGGGCGTACATCTTGTGCCCGACGACGGTCAGCAGGTCCACGCCCAGGGCGGTCACGGCGAGGGCGACCTTGCCTGCGGCCTGGGCGGCGTCGGTGTGGAACAGCGCCCCGGCGGCGTGGGAGAGGGCGGCCAGCTCGGCGATCGGCTGCAGGGTGCCGGTCTCGCTGTTGCCGTACGCGATCGACACCAGCGCGGTCGGCCGCTCCTCCAGCGCGGTACGCAGGTCGGCCGGGTCGGCGCGGCCGCGGCGGTCCACCGGCAGCAGGCGGACGGTGAAGCCGTCGCCGCGCAGGCTGTGGCAGGACTCCAGGACGGCCGGATGCTCGGTGGGCAGCGTGATGATCTGGCGCGGGTCGCCGGCGCAGGCGCCGCGGATGGCCAGGGTGTCGGCCTCCGACCCGCCGCCGGTGAAGACGATCTCGCCAGGGGCGGCGCCGAGCAGTGCGGACATCTGGCGGCGGGCGCGGTCGAGGGCCTCGCGTGGCGCGCGGGCGAAGTGGTGGCCGCTGGAGGGGTTGCCGAAATGCGTGCCCAGGTACGGCAACGCCGCCTGCAACGCGCCCGGGTCGACGGGGGTGGTGGCGTTGTAGTCGAGGTAGATCGGCCCATCGTCCAGGGCGGGATGCGTCACGGCGTCCTCCTCGGGCTCATCAGACCCTGTCGGCCAGGGTCTCGCGCATGCGCAGCGCCACCAGTATTCCGGAGGCGGCGGTCAGCGCGGCGACCGTCCAGATCGCGGCGCTCAGCCCGTACAGGTCGGCGATGAGCCCGGCCAGCAGCGCGCCGACGGCGAAGCCCGCGTCGCGCCAGAGCCGGTAGACGCCGACCGCGCGGGCCCGCCAGGCGGGGTGGGCGACGTCGCCGATGACGGCGAGCAGCGTCGGGTACACCAGCGCGGTGCCGATCCCGAGCAGCACCTGCGCGGCCGCCCAGAGGGCGAAGCCGTGCCCGGCGGCCACGGCGGCGATGGCGGCGGCCTGCAGCAGCATCCCGGCGGTGATCAGGTGCTTGCGGCCGGCGTGGTCGGACCACCAGCCGGTGATCGTCTGCCCCAGCCCCCACACCATCGGATACAGCGCCCCGAGCACGCCGACCTGGGCGAGGCTCAGCCCGCCGGCGGCGAACACGATCGGGAAGATGCCCCAGGCCAGAGCGTCGTTGAGGTTGTTGACCAGCCCGGCCTGGCTGGCGGCCGACAACGACCGGTCGCTGACGCTGGTGCGCCAGGCGATCTGCCCGGTCGACGGCACGACCGCGGAGTCACCGGCTGACGCGGTGGCCTCCAGCCGGGCATGCTCGCGGGTCTCGCGCACGATCAGCGCCGACAACCCGAGGCCGAGCGCGGCGTAGGCCGCGCCGAGCAGGAACGGCGCGGGCCGCAGCCCGGAGGATTCGGCGAGCCGGCCGGTGGCCACCGCGGTGAGCGCGACGGCGACGTAGCCGGCCGCCTCGTTGAATCCCATGGCCAGGCCGCGCCGCTGCGGCCCGGCCAGGTCGATCTTCATGATGACGGTGGTCGACCAGGTCAGTCCCTGGGAGAGGCCCAGCAGCACGTTGGCCGTCACGATCCACGCCCACGACGGCCCCCAGGCCAGCATGGCCGGGATCGGTAACGCGATCAGCCACCCGGCCACCAGCACCGGCTTGCGGCCGTAGCGGTCGGACAGGGTGCCGGCGAAGAAGTTGGTGATCGCCTTGGTGGCGCCGAAGGCCAGGATGTACGTCATCGCCGAGGTGTAGGCCGACAGGCCGAACACGGTGCCGGCCAGCAGCGGCAGCACGATGCGCTCCTGGCCGAGCATGCCGCCGACCAGGGCGTTGACCGCGACCAGCAGGGCGAACTGGGCCAGGTTGGCCCGCAGCCCCAGCCGGAGGCCGCGCGAGGCGAGGGCGTTCATCGCAGGCCTGGGGCCCCTGGAGCGGTGTTCACGCCGGACCCTGCAGCAGTGCGCGGCCGGTGTGCCGGTGCCAGTCGTCGGCTCCGCCCACCAGGACGCGGACCCGCCGATGGCCGGCGCGGCGCAGCAGGCTGGCGCCGGTCATCGCGCGCTCGCCGTGCCCGCACATCACCACTGTCGGCTCGTCCGGCACCCGATCGACGCGCTCGGGCAGTTCGCCGAGTTCGATGTGCAGGGCGCCGGGGACGTGCCCGGCGACGTATTCGGCCTCTTGGCGCACGTCCAGCACCTGCCCGCCGTCCAGCCCGTCCGCGCCGACCACGTCGATGGTCTCGATCGGCCCGTCCCAGGCGTCCATGCCGCCGGCCAGCTCCCCGGCGCACGCCTCGTATCCGATCTTGGCCGCCTGCCAGACGATCTCGCCGGCGTCCTGGCCGGGATCGCGGACGATGACGTACGGCGTGCCGGGCTCCAGCATCCAGCCCAGCCAGGACGCGAACTGCGCCCGCAGCGGGATGGAGATCGCGCCGGGAATGTGACCGGCGGCGAAGCCGCGCACCGGCCGTACATCGACCACCACCGCCTCGTCCGGACGCAGCGCCGCGGCGTCCACCGGGGCGAGCGCCGGTTCGCCGAGCGGTGGCGGGCCCAGACGGTTGGCCTCGGCCAGGCGCAGGAAGTACGGCGGGAAGCTGCCCAGCCCGGCCAGCAGCCGGGTCACGAAGGCGTCCTCGTCGGCCGCCTGCAGCAGCGCGTTGGCCGTCTTCTCCGCGCCGATGGTCGAGGTGCGCCGGGCGTCGGACGGTGCCTGGCAGAACGACCCTGCGCCGTGCGTCGGCCACAGCGCGACCTGATCGGGCAGCTCCGCCAGCCGGCGCAGCGACCGGTATTGGGCCCGCGCCAGCGCCTCGGTCCGCTCCGGGCCGCACAGATCGGTCCGGGCCGCCGACCCGACGATCAGGGAGCCGCCGGAGAACACTCCCACCGGCGCCGTCCCGTCCAGCAGCAGGAACGCCAGATGTTCGCCGGTGTGCCCCGGCGTGGCCAGCGCGCGCAACCTCAGCCCGCCCAGGTCCACCTCGTCGCCGTCGCGCAGGCCGCGGTGCGGGAACTCCCGGTGCCCGTCGGCGGAGGCCAGGATGGCCGCCCCGTCCTCGGCGGCCAGCTGGAGCGCGCCGGTCAGGAAGTCGGCGTGCAGGTGGGTGTCGGCGGCGAAGCGCACCCGCAGCCCGTGCCGGGCCGCCGCGGTGCGCAGGCCACGCAGGTCCCGGCCGGCGTCCACCGCCAGCGCGGCGCCGTCGCCGAGGTCCATCAGGTATGACGAGTTGCCCAGCCCCTCGTCCACGATCGGGATTACCATGTTGCCTCCTTGCCATCCCCTTCCTACACTATTCCAGAGATCTATGGAGGAATGTCAATGGGTGACACGGCGGCGAAGACGGCGTTGTTCGAGGCGTTCGCCTCCGTGGGCAAGGCGCTGGCCAGCGGCAAGCGGCTGGAGCTGGTGGATCTCCTCGCGCAGGGCGAACGCTCGGTCGAGGCCCTGGCGCAGGCGGCCGGGCTGGGCATGACGACCGCCTCCAACCATCTGCAGGTGCTCAAGCAGGCCGGGCTGGTGGCCACCCGCAGGCAGGGCACGAAGGTCTTCTACCGGCTGGCCGGCCACGACGTGGCCGCGCTGTGGGCGCTGCTGCGCCAGGTCGGCTCCGCCCATCTGGCCGAGGTCGGCCGCGCCCGAGCCGCCTACCTCGGCGCCGACGACACCCAGCGGCTCACCCGGGAGCAGTTGCGGGAGCGCATCGCCGCGGGCGACGTGACGCTCATCGACGTGCGCCCCGGCGAGGAGTACGCGGCCGGGCACATCCCCGGCGCCCTCTCCCTCCCGCTGGACGAGCTCGCCGGCCGCCTGAACGAGCTGCCCAGCGACGGCGCCATCGTCGCCTACTGCCGCGGCGCCTACTGCGTGCTGGCCTACGAGGCGGTCCGCTCCCTGACCGCCCGCGGCCGCACGGCCGCACGGCTGGAGGAGGGCATGCTCGAATGGCGCCTGGCCGGCCTGCCGGTCGCCACGGGTACCACCACGCCGTAGCCGGGGACGATCGCGCTGCCCGGACCGCCAGGCGATCCCCTGGCAGAGTAGAATGGTGAGTAAACGCTCACCCACCTCTGCGAGAAAGGGAGAGCTCATGAAGCTCGCCATCTTCGGAGCCACCGGCGGCATCGGACTCGAACTCGTCCGCCAAGCGCTCGACCTGGCCCACGAGGTCACCGCCGTCGTACGCGACGCGTCCCGCCTGCCCGCGCAGCTGCGCGACCGGGTGGACGTCGTCGAGGCCGACGTGATGGCCCCCGACGCCATCACGCCGGCGATCAAGGGCCGCGACGCCGTGCTCAGCGCGATGGGCGCGCGCGAGTCCGGCCCCACCAGCGTCCACACCGACAGCGTCACCTCCATCATCGAGGTCATGAACCGGACACGGTGCCGGCGCGTGCTGACGGTGGGCGCGAGCGGCATGGTGGCCGACGCGGGCGACGGCCCGTTCACGCGGTACGTGCTCAAGCCGCTCATCGTGCAGCGGCTGCTCCGGCACTCCTTCGCCGACCTGGCCGAGTCCGAGCGGCTGCTGCGGGCCGGCGATCTGGACTGGACGATCGTGCGGCCGTCGCGGCTGACGAACGCCGGCCGTACCAACCGCTACCGCACCGCCTGGGACCTCAACGTCCGGGGCGGCCTGATCACCACTCGCGCCGACGTGGCCGACTGCATGCTGAAGCTGATCGGCGACCGCACGTCGGTCCGCCACGTCATCTCGGTGGCGTCCTGACAGCTTCACCGTCCCCCGCTCAAGCGGGAATCGCGCGTTTCCGCGGTACGGCCTCTCGCCGGCGCGGCCCTGCCTGGGCGGCGTCCCAGCGGCCGTCGGCCTTGGCGCGCTCGACGGCCGCGAGCCCCGCCGGGTGCATCCTGCCCTCCCGCAGCAGGCGTTCGATGCGGGCGACGTTGCGCTGCGACCACGGGCTGCGGGAGCGGCGCGGGGTGTAACGCTGCAGGTAGGTCGACTCGTCGCGGCGGCGGGTCAGGCCGTCGATCCAGCCGTGGCACAGCGCCTCCTCCAGCGCCTGCTCGTAGGTGAGGCTCGTCGGCTCGGTCGTGCCCTTCTTGGCGAGCACCAGCCACACCTCGGCCGAGGTGTCGTGGTGGCCGGCCAGCCAGCCGCGCCACGCGGCGGCGTCGGCGACGATCATCATGACGACTCCTTCATGGCGGCGAGGATGCTCAGGTAGTGGGGGTTGTACATCAGGCCGAGGAGATTGCCCCAGGGGTCGGCGACGGAGGCGGTGATGAAGCCCTGCCCGCGGTCGATGGGCGGGTCGTGCTCCTTGGCGCCCATGGCCACGAGCCTGTCGAGGGCCGCGGGCACGTCGTCGACGTGCCAGTACACCAGGGAGCCTGCCGGGCCGGTGGTGTCGGGAGCCGGGGTCATGGACAGCTCGGTCCCGGCGTGGGAGCTGTGGACGAAGCCCAGCTCGTGCTGGTAGTCGCCGATGCGGAACTCCATGTAGTCCGGGGTGTCGAAGTAGGGCGGCAGGCCCAGCAGTTCGGTGTACCAGCGCTTGGCGGCCTCCATGTCGGGGGCGTAGAAGCGGACGGTGGTGAGCCCGTTCAGCATGCCGGTTCCTCTCTCGTCCGGGGTTGTGTGACCATCCTCCCTCCCAAAGTGCTCATCAATTGAGCACTTTGTTTGCGACGATGGGGACATGCGTGCTGACCGTCTCGTGGCTGCCCTGTTGCTGCTCCAGGCCCGCGGCCGGGTGACCGCGCCGGAGCTGGCGCAGGAGCTGGAGATCTCCGTGGCCACCGCCCGCCGCGATCTGGAGGCGCTGTCGGCCGCGGGCATCCCGGTGTATCCGCAGCCGGGGCGCGGCGGCGGGTGGCAGCTCGTCGGCGGCGCGCGTACCGATCTGAGCGGCCTGACCTCCGACGAGGCGCGGGCGCTGTTCCTGCTGCTCGGCCCGGCGACGGGCCCGGCACCAGGAACAGCGCCGCCGCTGACCTCCGCGTTGCGCAAGCTGGTGCGGGCCCTGCCGGCCACGTTCCGCGCCGACGCCGAGGCCGCGGCCCGCGCCGTGGTGTCGGACTCGGCGCGGTGGGGCGAACCAGGCCGGGAGCTGCCCGGCCTGGTCGAGACCCTGCAGACCGCGGTGGTGCGCCGCCTCAAGGTGCGCCTGGCGTACACGAGCAGGGGCGGCCGCTCGACGGAGCGGCTGGTGGATCCGCTGGGATTGGTCGACAAGGACGGCATGTGGTACCTGATCGCGGGCACCGAGGCCGGGCGGCGCACGTTCCGCGTCGATCGGATCGCCGAGGCCGGGGTGACGGACCTGCCCGCCGAGCGGCCGGACGACTTCGACCTGTCGGCGGAGTGGCAGCGGGTCGTCGACGAGGTCGAGCAGCGGCGCTCGCTCGTCTCGGCGGTGGTGCTGATCGAGGCCAGGCACGTCCGGGTGCTGCGTGAGCAGTTCGGGCGCCACTGCGAGGTCATCGGCCAGGAGGACGACGGCCGGGTGCGGGCCCGGGTGGCGGCGCAGATGGCGCTGTCGATCGCCGAGCAGCTGGCCGGCTGGGGCGCTCAGGTGGAGGTGGTGGAGCCGGAGCCGGTCCGCGCCGAGCTGGCCAGGATCGGCGCGGAGCTGGTCACGCGGTACGCCGGTCAGGAGGCGGTGAGCGCCGAGGGGTCGCGTTCGGGCGGGCCGGCGGGCCACCATTGACCGTCTCGTTCGGCGAAGGGGTACCAGCGGCCGTCGCGGCCGTAGCGCAGCTGCAGCGGGCCGAGGCTCCAGCGGTTGCGCCACGCCTGGATC
Source organism: Nonomuraea basaltis (assembly GCF_005893125.1). Classification (GTDB taxonomy): domain Bacteria; phylum Actinomycetota; class Actinomycetes; order Streptosporangiales; family Streptosporangiaceae; genus Nonomuraea; species Nonomuraea basaltis. The sequence continues at coordinate 20,006 of NZ_VCJS01000187.1, forward strand.
CGGGGCGGGTGCTCGCCCTCCCAGCCGGCCTCCAGCCGCGCCTGCGCCCTGGCCAGGTCCTGCCGGGGCGGCGTCCAGGCCGTCTCGAGGACTTCCAGGCCGTCGGCGCCGCCGTACCGCCAGGCCGCCACGGCGGCCTCGAGGCCGAGGCCGAGGTCGTGCTCGGCGGCCAGCCGCACCCGGTCCTGGTATTCGGTCAGCTCGGGGAGGTGGCCACGCAGCAGCAGCTCGCGGGCGCGGGAGGCGGCGGAGGCGGCCAGCACGCGCAGCGCGGCCGCCTCCACGCCCGCGTCAGGGCCCGGCGGCGGGTCCAGGGCGGGCGGGGCGAAGACGACGTCGCAGGGCGGCGGCTCGGGCAGCGGCGGCACGCCCGCGGCGAACGCCTGCACCGCGGGGACGCCCGGCGGCGCCGTGTCGGGGACGTCGCGGGCCTGGAGCGCCTCGATCAGCTCCCGCTCGCCGCGCCCGCGCATGAGCAGCAGCATGAACGGGTCGGCGTCCAGCAGCCACGAGACCTGGTAGCACAGGGCGGCGGCGTGCTTGCACGGGTGCCCCCAGTCCGGGCAGGAGCACTCCGGCTCCAGGTCGCCGACGGCGGGCAGCAGCGGCACGGCGGCGTCCTCGGCGGCGTCGACCAGGTCGTGCGGCATGTCGCGGTCGAGCAGCGCGGCGATGTGGCCGCTCTTGGCGGCGACCTGATCCAGGAAGCGTTCCCATTCGGCGTCGGTGAGCTGCTCGACGCGGACGACGGTGTCGTATTCGCTCTCGGTGACGGCGGCGATGCGTCCGGGGCTGACGGTGATGGGGCCGACCTGGCCGGTCTTGGCGTAGGCGCGGCCCTTGCGCAGCAGGACCTGGTCCAGCGAGGTGTCCTCCAGGGCCTTGGTCCAGGCGCGGCCCCACCAGGAGGTGGCGAAGCGGGCGCCGGCGCGTTGCGGGGGGAAGGCGGGGAATCCGCGGGCGGCGTTCATCTCAGCTCCACGAGGGCGGCGAGTTCGGCGTCGGTCAGTTCGGTGAAGGCGGTCTCGCCGGAGGCGAGCACGGCGTCGGCGAGCGAGCGCTTGGCCGCCAGCATCTCGGCGACGCGGTCCTCGATGGTGCCCTCGGCGATGAGGCGGTGCACCTGGACGGGGCGGGTCTGGCCGATGCGGTAGGCGCGGTCGGTGGCCTGGTCCTCCACGGCGGGGTTCCACCAGCGGTCGTAGTGGATGACGTGGTCGGCGCGGGTGAGGTTGAGCCCGGTGCCGGCGGCTTTGAGCGACAGCAGGAACACCGGGGCGTGGCCGTCCTGGAAGCGGCGGACCATCTCCTCGCGGCGGGCGACCGGGGTGCCGCCGTGCAGCAGCTGGGTGGCCACGCCCCGGTCGGTCAGGTGTTTGTCGATGAGGCGGGCCATGGCGACGTACTGAGTGAAGACGAGCACCGCGCCGTCCTCGGCGACGATGGTGTCGATGAGCTCGTCGAGCAGCTCCAGCTTGCCCGAGCGGCCGGGCAGCCTGGGGCCGGTCTCGTGCAGGTACTGGGCGGGGTGGTTGCAGATCTGCTTGAGCCCGGTCAGCAGCTTGACGATGAGGCCGCGCCTGGCCATGCCCTTGGCGCTCTCGATCTGGGTCATGATCTCGCGGACGGCGGCCTCGTACAGGCCGGCCTGCTCGGTGGTGAGGGCGACGGGGCGGTCGGTCTCGGTCTTGGGCGGCAGCTCGGGCGCGATGCCGGGGTCGCTCTTGCGGCGGCGCAGCAGGAACGGCCCCACGAGCCGGGCCAGCCGAGAGGCCGCCTCGCCGTCGCCGGACTCGACCGGTTTGGCCCACCGCGCCCTGAACCTGCCCAGCGGGCCGAGCAGGCCGGGCGTGGTCCAGTCGAGGATGGCCCACAGCTCCGACAGGTTGTTCTCGACGGGGGTGCCGGTCAGGGCGACGCGGGCGGCGGCGGGGATCTCGCGCAGCGCTTTGGCGGTGCCGGAGGAGGGGTTCTTGACGTGCTGGGCCTCGTCGGCGACGAGCAGGCCCCACGGGTGCGCGGCCAGCCTGGCCGCGTCCAGGCGCATGGTGCCGTACGTGGTCAGCACGAAGCCCTCGTCGGCCAGGGTCCGGTTCGTGCCGTGGAAGCGGCGGACCGGCACGCCGGGCGCGAACCTGGTGATCTCCCGTTCCCAGTTGCCCAGCAGCGAGGCCGGGCAGACCACGAGCGTCGGGCCTGTCCCGGCGGCGGCGCGGTGCAGGTGGAGCGCGATGAGGGTGATGGTCTTGCCCAGGCCCATGTCGTCGGCCAGGCAGCCGCCGAGGCCGAGCGAGGTCATCCTGGCCAGCCAGCGCAGGCCGTGGAGCTGGTAGTCGCGCAGGGTGGCGGCCAGGCCGGCGGGCGGGGCGATCTCTTCCGGCTCGGCCAGGCGGTCGCGGAGCTCGCGCAGCCAGCCGGTGGGCTCGACGGGGATCTGCTCGCCCTCGGCCTCGACCGTCCCGGTGAGGGCGGCGCCGAGGGCCTGCAGGCCGGTCAGCGGTTTGAGGTCGCGCTGGCGGGCCTTGCGGGCGAGGTCGGGGTCGATGAGGACCCATTGGTCGCGCAGGCGTACGACGGGGCGGTGGGCCTCGGCGAGCTGGTCCATCTCGGCCGCGGTCAGGCGTTCGCCGCCGAGGGCCAGCTGCCAGTCGAAGCTGGTCAGGTGGTGGCCGCCGAGGAAGGAGGGCAGGTCGGAGGGGGCGGCGTCGCGCTCGCCGACGACGGCGCGGGCGCTGAGGCCGCGTACCAGGGAGCGGGGCCAGTGCACCTCCACGCCGGCGGCGGCCAGCCGTTCGGCGGCGCCGGCCAGCAGCTCCTCGACGTCGCTGTCGCTCAGGGGCAGTTCGTCGGGTACGGCGCTGTCGAGCAGCCGTTCCAGGCGGGGCCAGGCGCGGGCGGCGCGGCGGACGGCGAGGGTGGCCTCGATCCTGGCGCGCGGGCCGAGGCCGGGGTCGCGGCCCTGCCACAGCTCACCGGCGTCCACGACGAGTGAGGGGTCGGCGAGGCTGTGCAGCTGGACGACGGCGCGGAAGTCGGCGGCGGCCAGGTCGTCGGCCTCCAGCCGCAGCGACATCCGCACGCCGGAGTCGAGGCCGGCGGAGATCTCCTCGGCCCAGCGGCGCAGGTGGGGCACCTTGACGGGTTTGGCTGCGGCGTAGGCGGTGGTGCCGGTGGCGCGGACGGCGCCGGGCGAGCGGGGCAGGGCGTCGGCGACGGCGTCGAGAAAGGCCCGCACCAGCACTTCGGCGTCGGGCAGCCACAGCTCGCCGTCCTGGCCCTCGCGAGCGCTGTCCGCGGCGCCTTCGGCGAGGGGGATGGCGCGGGCGGAGGCGGGCATGGCGGCGGCGAGCTCGCGGATGCGCTGCACGTCGGCGGCGTCCAGCGGCCCGGCCCGCCAGGAGTCGTGCTCGCCGGCGGTCACCCCGGGCAGGATGCGGCCACGGGTGACGAGCTGGAGTGCGACCAGCGCGGCCGCGCCCCAGAAGCGGGCGGCGGGGTGGGCCTGCTCGTCCGCGCGCGCTCTGGCCAGCGCTGCCACCGCGGCGGCGACGGGGACGCGGGTGGCCGCGACCTGGCGGGCGCGCACCGCCTCGCCGTGCTCCTCGGCCACGGTCACGGTGTCGTGCCCGCCGGGGTCGAGGAAGGTCACGTGCCCGGACCGGGGCGGGTCGCCGGGTTCGAAGAGTGCTGCGTGCCGGTGCAGATCCGTCATGACGCTCACGGCCGTACAGTGTACGGTACGTCGAGGGTGGGGTTTACCACAGTGCCGGTCCGGGGACCCACCTCATTCCGGACATATCTGATCTTCCATAGCCTAGTTCCCATGACGGATTGGCTCGTGGGACTGATGGAAACGCTCGGGGCGCCTGGGGCGGGCCTGGCGATCGCGCTGGAGAACCTGTTCCCGCCCCTGCCCAGCGAGGTGATCCTGCCCCTGTCTGGCTTCACCGCCAGCCAGGGGAAGATGGACCTGCTGGAGGTACTGGTGTTCACGACGCTCGGCTCCGTGGCCGGCGCACTGGCGCTGTACTGGGTGGGGGCGGTGCTGGGCCGCGAACGCGTTCTGTCGATCGCCGCCAGGCTGCCCCTGGTGAAGGTGTCCGACATCGAGAAGACCGAGGCGTGGTTCCTGCGCCACGGCCGCAAGACGGTGTTCTTCGGCCGGATGATCCCCATCTTCCGCAGCCTCATCTCCGTCCCGGCGGGCGTGGAGCGGATGCCGCTGCCCACGTTCACCCTGCTGACGACGGCCGGCAGCCTGATCTGGAACACCATCTTCGTGCTGGCCGGGTATTTCCTGGGCGAGAACTGGTCGCTGGTGGAGGCCTACGTCGGGATCGGCACCAACGTGGTGATCGCCATGGTGGTGGCGGCGGTGCTGGTCTTCGCCGGCGTGCGGCTGGCCGAGCGGCGCAAGGGCAGGCATGCGACTCGCCGTTGAGGGCCTGCGGCAACTGGGCGCGGTGGCGGCGGGCGCCGTCACCGCCCCGGCCGAGCTGGCGTTCGTGCTGCTGACGCTGCCGTTCCCGGGGCATCCGAACGCCGCGGCGGCGGCCCGGGGGCTGGCCCGGCTGGAGGCGCGCCGCCTGCGCCTGGACACCGCGGCCCTGGACGCGCTGGACGGGGACGACGGGCGGGCGCTGCGTTACCTGGCCGCGCGCGTCCCGGCCGGCGTGCTGGGCGGGCTGGTGGTCATGCTGCTGGTGGTC
>NZ_VCJS01000188.1 GCF_005893125.1 Nonomuraea basaltis
CCGCCGGCCGCCGCCCCGATCAGCACCACCGCCGTGTGCGGCGCCACCGCCCCGAACACCGACAGCTCGTCCACGATCCGCACCTGGTGGACCGGGTTCTCGCCCGTGCCGTACATCCTGGCCCCGGCCAGCGGCCCGGCGTAGACCAGCTCGGCCACCGTGACCGGCGCCCCCCATTCCGGCGCCCGCACCCCGCTCATCGCACGATCCCCCTCCACGCGCTCACAACGGGATCCCGAACGCCCGCAGCCCGCCCAGCGCCAGCCCCTCGTCCGTGTGCCACACCGGCGCGGCCTTGACCACCATGATCTCCACGTCCTGGCCCGGCGCCGCCTTGTCGACGTTCACGACCATCCCGCCGGACGTCGAGATCATGCAGATCTGGTCCGGCGCCATCGCCACCGCCGCCCCGTCGGCCAGGGCCAGCACGATCTCGTTGTGCGCCTCCAGCCGTACCAGCCGCCGCAGCCCCTCCGACTCCTGCACCACGATGCTCGACGGCCGCGACGGCAGCGCCAGGTCGGCGCCGTGCCCGGAGCTGCCCTCCACGGCCACGATCCGCCCCCTGCACAAGGTCCGCACCCCGTACGGCGCCGCCACCGAACGCGGCACGCCCGGCCGGCCGGCCTCGATCAGCAGGCTGACCGTGCCCGGCACCAGCACCCGGGCCAGGTCCCGCGCCGCCATCGGGTAGCACGCGGCCACCGCCCACCCACCGGCCGACAGCACCACGGGCCGCAGCAGCTCCTCCACCCGGTCGCCCGCCGTCTCCAGCAGCACCAGCTCCCCCGACGCCCCCGCCAGCGCGAGCGGCGCGGCGCTCACCCCGCCCAGCGTGTACGTCGTCTGCTCCACCAGCGGAAACACCCGCCCCGTGCCGTCGCCGTCCACCAGCGGCACCCCGAGGTCGGCCGCCGCGATGAGCGGGACCAGGGCGTTCTCCGCCGCCAGGTTGAGCGCCACCACCGCCCCGGCCCGCTCCCCCAGCCTGCGTTCCAGAGCCCGGACGGCCCGCACCGGCTCGTCCCCGCGCGGCAGCTGCTCCCCCAGCGCGGTCGTGGACCCGACCAGGCTGACGGCAACGCACAGCGTCTCCGGCGGCAGCTCCCCCGCGGCAACCAGCTCGACGCCCGGCCCGAGCACCGAACCCGCCCAGTCGAGCGCCAGGTTGTACGACGACTCCGCCGTCCCGGTGGCGAACAACCGCGACCCCGCCGAGAGCCGCCCCAGCTCGTCCGTACCGATGAGCCGGCTCACGCCCCGGCCCTCCTCGCCGGGCCGCCCGCGGCCGCATGCCCGCCACCCGGCCGTCTCGCCGGACCCCTCACGGCGCCGCTCCCTCGGCCGTCACCCGCACCCGGTACAGCCCGTCGGGCAGGTACGACAGCGGGTTCACCGTGGTCTCGGCGATCCCGGCCGAGCCCGGCACCGCGCCCGCGCTGATCACCCGCGTGAGCGCCTCGTCCCTGACGTCCTGCAGCGCCCGGTCCAGCTCCGCCCGCCCGCGGGCCTGCACGATCCGCTCCACCTGCGCCTCCGGCCGCGCGAGCGCCGCCCCGTAGGCCGCCGCCACCTCGTCGGGAACCGGCTCCTCGACCGTGACCGCCTCTCCCGACGCCAGCGCCGCCCGCCCCCGGGCCAGGCTCGCCGTCCACCCCCGGTCGCACGCCCGCGGATACCGCCGGAAGTAATGCGCAGACACCAGCCCGCTCCCCGACCGCGCGAAATACGACGGCACCCCGGGCAGCTCCCGCGCCACCTCGTCGGCGATCCGCGCGGCCTCGGGGCAGAGCGCCGCGTTGCGGATCGCGTGCTCCTCCCGCTCCCGCAGCCCGTGATGCCCGAACTCGTACGACAGCGTGATCCGCGCGGCCGGCACCTCGGCCGCGATGATCGCCGCCACCGCCAGCTCGTGATCGGCCAGCATGGGCGACCCGGTCGCCGTCACCGCGAAGTCGGACAGCCCGCACGAGGTGACGAAGTCGCGCACCGCCTCGGTGTCCAGCGGCGCCAGCGGACGCCCGGTCAGACTGTGGCCGCCGCGCACGATCGTGGCCGTCCCCTGCCCCTCGGGCGGCCGCAGCGCGGCGGGACACGGCCCGCCCACGCGGATGGCCGCCACGGGAGCCGTACGCGCCCCGCCCAGGTCCACCGCCACGCACGCCCGCGTGGCACCCCCGAGAGCGGAGCCGGCAGGCCATTCGAGCGCACCGTCCCTGACGGTCACCACCACAGGCGTGGACCGTCCGAGTGCGACGCCCAGGATCACTCCAGCTCGCGTCCTTCCGTCTCCGGCAATGGCACGGCCAGAGGCCCGGACGAACTCGTCGCCGGGCCTCGCGGTCTTGGTACGGGCCGGGTGATGGCGGCCCGCGAATCAACAGGGGTAATAACGGCCCGCAGAACAGCACACCCCAGCCGGACGCCTTTACTTTGTAGATCACGAGTGGATCCATCGCTGCAGCGCGTCCGTGGCCAGCTCCATCGCGGCCTTGTACGCGTTCGTGTCGCGCAACGGGTCCAGCATGACGAAGTCGTGGATCATCCCGGCCAGCCGCACCGCCGTCACGTCGTTGCCCGCCTCGCGCAGCCGCGCCGCGTACGCCTGCCCCTCGTCGCACAGCACGTCCGCCTCACCGTTCACCACGAGCGTGGGCGGCAGGCCGCGCAATTCCTCCGCGCGCGCCCGCAACGGCGAGGCGTGGCTCTGGGCGCGCTGGGCCGGGTCGGTCGTGTACTGGTCCCAGAACCACTTCATGCCGTCGCGGTTGAGGAAGTAGCCGGTGGCGAACTGCTTGTACGAATCGGTGTCGAAGTTGGCGTCCGTGACCGGGTAGAACAGCACCTGCCCGCGCAGCCGCACGTCGCCGCGCTCCTTGGCCATCAGGGCCAGCACGGTGGCCATGTTGCCGCCGACCGAGTCGCCGCACACCGCCATCCGCCCCGCGTCGAGGTCCTTCTCCCTGCCGTGCTCCATCACCCACTGGGCGGCGGCGTAGTTCTGCTCGATCTGGGTGGGGTACCTGGCCTCGGGCGCGCGATCGTACTCGGGGAAGACCACGGCGGCGTCGCAGCGCACGGCCAGCTCGCGCACCACCCGGTCGTGCGTGTGCGCGGAGCCGAACACCCAGCCGGCGCCGTGCACGTAGAAGATCACCGGCATCGTCCCCGTGGCGCCCCTGGGCTTGACGATCCGCACCGGCACCAGCCCGGTCGGGCCGCCGCGCATCTGGATCCACTCCTCGTCGATGTCCGGCTTGGGCACACGGGGATCGGACTGGACCTTCTCCAGCAGCTCGCGGCCCTGCTCGGGCGGCAGCTCGTAGATGAACGGCGGCCTGGCGTTGGCGTCGGCGAACTCCTGCGCCGCCTTCTCCAGCACGACTTTCTTCTTGATCATTGTGGTCATGGTGGTCCCCGGTTCTGGTGTACGGCACGCCGAGATGTTTGTGCCTGTTCACGCGTCCAGGGGACCGCCCTGAACCGTCAAATTCCACCCAAGCGACTTATTCCCGCTTCAGCTCGTGCGCCAGCTCCTCCAGCTCCACCCCGCCCGCCATGAGCGCGGTCAGCTCCTGCGGGGTGATGTCGGCCTTGCCGTACTCCCCCAGGCTGGTCCCCCGGTTGAGCAGCAGGAACCGGTCCCCCACCGGGTAGGCGTGGTGCGGATTGTGGGTGATGAAGACCACGCCGAGGCCCCGGTCGCGGGCCGCGGCGATGTAGCGCAGCACCACACCGGCCTGCTTGACGCCCAGCGCCGAGGTGGGCTCGTCGAGGATCAGGACGCGGGCGCCGAAGTGGACGGCCCTGGCGATGGCCACCGACTGGCGCTCGCCGCCGGACAGGGTGCCGACGGGCTGGTCCACGTCGCGGATGTCGATGCCCATCGCCCGCAGCTCCTCGCGGGCCACCCGGCGGGCCTTGGCCACGTCGAAGGCCAGGCCCTTGCGCGGCTCGGAGCCGAGGAAGAAGTTCCGCCACACCGACATGAGCGGGATCATCGCCAGGTCCTGGTAGACGGTGGCGATGCCGCGGTCGAGCGCGTCGCGCGGGCTCGCCAGGCGCACCTCCGCGCCGTCCACCAGCAGTGAGCCCGAGTCGTGCTGGTGCACCCCCGCCAGGATCTTGATGAGCGTGGACTTGCCGGCGCCGTTGTCGCCGAGCACGCAGGTGACCTGCCCGGCCGCCACGCCCATCGACACGTCGCGCAGCGCCAGCACCGAGCCGAACGTCTTGCCGATGCCCCGGGTCTCGAGGATCAATGCCGCACCTCCTCGGCGTACCGCCGGACCAGGCGGTTGGCGAGCGTGGCCAGCAGCAGCATCGCGCCGAGGAAGAACTTGAACCAGTCGGCGTCCCAGCCCAGGAACACGATGCCCTTGTCGGCCATGCCGAAGATCACCGCGCCGATCGCGGCTCCAATGGCGGAGCCGTACCCGCCGGTGAGGAGGCAGCCGCCGATCACGGCGGCGATGATGTAGATGAACTCCTGCCCGATGCCGATGTTGGCCTGGACGGAGGTGTAGCGCAGTGCCAGGATCGAGCCGACCAGCCAGGCGGCGAACGCCGTCGTCATGAACAGCGCGATCTTCGTACCGGCGGCCGGCACACCGACCGCGCGGGCGGCCCGCTCGTCGCCGCCCACCGCGAAGATCCAGTTGCCGGCCTTGGAGCGCATCAGCACCCAGGTGGCCACCGCGGTCGCCAGGATCCACCACAGGATCGCCACCCGGAACGACGTCCCGCCGATCTGGATCGTCCCGGCGAGGATCGCGTTCGCCCCCTCGAACCCGTCGGCCCGGCGCAGGCCGCTGACCTGCACGGTCCCGGTGATCGCCTTGGTGACGCCGAGGTTGACGCCCTGCAGCATGAGGAACGTGCCCAGCGTGACGATGAAGCTGGGCAGTTTCGTCCTGGTCACGACCATGCCGTTGGCGAGCCCGACGGCCAGCGCCACCACCAGGCCGACGAGCATGGCGAGCCACACGTTGAGCCCGAAGCGGGTGGCCAGCGTGACGAGGATCAGCCCGCTCGTGCCGGTGAGCACTCCCGCCGACAGGTCGAACTCGCCGCCGATCATCAGCAGCGCGACCGCGACCGCCATGATGCCGAGCGTGGCGGCCGGATCGAGCCAGTTCGCGATGCCGGCGGGCGACCGGAACACCGGCGACTGCGCGGCGAAGAACGCGAACACCACCACCAGCCCGACCACCGCACCCAGCTCGGGCCGGATCAGCAGGCGTCGGACCGGCCCGACGTGGGCGACCCGCTCATCCGCCGTGATCGTCATCGGGTGCCCGCCTCCGCCAGCTTGGCCACCTGCTCGGCGTTGTCCTTGGTCACGAACCCGGGCCCGGTGTTGACCGGAAGGCCGCCTCCGACGGTGTTGAGGTTGGCCTTGTACAGGTTCAGGAACGTGATCGGCAGGTAGCCCTGCAGGTACTGCTGCTGGTCCACGGCGAACAGGATCTCGTCGGCCTTGATCGCGTCCACGACGTCGGCCGACAGGTCGAACGTGCCCAGCTTGGCCTGCGACCCGGAGTCCTTGATCGCGTCCCTGGCGGCCACGGCGATCGCCGGGTTGAGCGCCAGCACGCCGTTGACCTGCTGGTCCGACTGGAGCTTGGCGGTGACCTTCGAGGTCACGTCGGCCAGGTTGCTCACATCCACCTGCAGCCGCTCGACGCTTCCGCCCAGGGTCTCCTCGGCGCCCTTGCAGCGCTGGTCGAGCCCGACGTTGCCGGCCTCGTGGATGACGCACAGCAGCTTGGTGACGCCGGCCGCCTTGAGCTGCTCTCCGGCGCCGCGACCGGCCACGTCCTCGGACTGGCCGACGTGCGTGACGGCGCCGAACGCCTTGGACGAGCCGGCGCCCGAGTTGATCGTCACCACCGGGATCTTCGCCGCGACGGCCTTGCCGATGGCCTCCTTCAGCGCGTCGGGGTTGGCCATGGAGACCACGACGCCGTCCACCTTCTCGGAGACGGCCTGGTCGATGAGCTGCGACTGCTTGGCGGGATCGCCGTCGCCCTGGTAGGTGACGGTCACGCCGTACTGCTTGCCCGCGGCCTCGGCGCCGTTCTTGACCACGTCCCAGAAGGAGTCGCCCGGCGCTCCGTGGGTGATGACGGCGAACCGGGCTCCGCTCCCGGCCGGGTCCGCGGAAGTAGCGGGTGGGGCGCTCTCCGCCGTCTGTCCTCCGGAGGAGGAGCAGCCGGTCACGGCGAGGGCGCCGAGCAGGGCCAGCACGATCGGGGTACGTCTCATAGGACACCTCCAAGACCAACGGGCTTGGCCTGGTTGTACCCCAATGTCAACTCTTTGTATAGACATAAGGACGAATAGCGACACCGTTCGTTAACGCCGGACGGTCACCGTCGGAGGTGCTAGTGCGTCCGCTCTTCACCACGGCCCTGCTCCTCCTCACACCCGTCCCGGACTTGAACGCCGCTACGGCACCATGCGACTGATCTCGCTGCGGACCAACGGGCAGCCAGACCACAGGACCGACGTGGCGCTGAGCCAGCTCGAATGAGTGCTCCCGCACAGCCCCAACCCGTCTCGGACACGGCGAAACAGCTCGTGAACACCCAGAGGTCAAGGCGGCGGCGCGAGGCCGCGCTGGAGGCCCGCCGCTCGGGTCGCTTTCACCAGAGGAAAGGCAGCGGTGTTCGCCGGCCCGGCCACCGGACGTGACGGTCGAGAGGGCTCACCCCGCCGGCGAGAGGAGTGCGGGGTGCCGCCCTCGACCGGATGCCGAGGGCCAAACCCCATGGTCCCCGCTCAGTTGAGCTCGCAGGCGATCTCGCTCTCGGCCCTGCAGACATCGCTGCCGCTGCCGCCGTTAGCTCTATCGCCGCTATCAGGACCTCCGTCCAGGATGTCGTTGCCGCCGTTGCCGTTCAGCGTGTCCTGGCCGGTACCACCAGAGACCCTGTCCGTGCCCGAACCGCCGCCGTACGTGTCGAAGCCGGCACCTAGGGAGGCCGTCGCGGGCAGGGTGGTGGTGTTGCTGACTCTGTCGCTGCCGCCCTTGACATTGATCAGGAGCCGCCTGACGCTGCCGCTGGGACAGCGCACCGCGCTCCCGAACTTCGTGCAGGGCGAGCTGGGGATCAGCGCGTCGTTGGCGTTGGCCACGGTGACGAAGCCCCCGCTGCGACTGATCGTGATGTTGTCAGCCGCGTTGGTCGAGTTGATCGAGAGCGTCCCGCCGGTCAGTGACACGTTGGTGAACGCCTGTGCCGGGCTCGCCAGGAACAGCAGCGGAGCGGCGACCAGACCGCCGACGGCGAGGGTCTTGAGCATTGTGCGCATTACTTCTCCTGCAGTGAGATTTCATCGGATTCACTGGCAGTACGCTCAGCGGGAAGCAAGTGGTTCCGCAACCGGTCAAAGGGCACACAACACGGCGCCGGTGCGCTGCTGAAGGCCCCACCGCTTGGTCGGCGCGTATCGGCGAGCGCGACCTTCTTGCCGGGCAGCATAGTGCCGGTGGCTTCGCGGCGTTTGGCGGCGGCGATTCCCTCGGCCGCCATCGGGACATGCAGTTGATACCGCATACCCGACAGGGTGCTCGCTCTCGCATGCTGAAAGCAGACCCCACCAGCGATCAGACCGGGTCCTCGGCAGTCAGCGAAGGCATCGCGCGTGGACGCAGGACCATGAGCGAGCTTTCCATGGTCGCCACCATGGCAAAGGGGAACCGGTCGACCTCAAGACAGAGCGCAACGTCATCAGGATGGACTCCTTGACGCACCCCCTCCGCCAGTTCGGCGGCGGCGCGCGACTTGGCAGCGCGGCGGAGGAACTCAGCAGCATCCGTCCCAGCCTCGGTGGCCCTCCGAGCGATGTATTGAGCACACGCCAGATCTTCATCGGCCTGCCCATCGTCGCCAGTGACCACGAACGTGACACTGTCACTCTTGCGCGTCCGCAAGAGCCGAGCCGTTGCCTCCGCCACCACGAAGCTGGCGCACAGCACCAGCGGCGCCTCCTTGACCGCGAGGGCGCCGACCGTCCCTGCCGTGGTCTTCTGCACAACGGTCCGTCCGCCAAGGTCAATAGACCGCAGCAGGCCCGGGGAGTTGACGATGTCGAACCCGGGCGCGGGCGGACCGTCTTTGAGCGCCACCCAATCCCGGTGGCGAGCCTTGACCGCCAGGGCTTCGTCCAGCGACTCAGCAAGAACGATCTTCTCCGCCCCCTGGGCAAAGGCCCAGGCAGCCACGGTGAAAGCACGCATGACGTCGACCACGACCGCCACGGACGGGGCTTCGACCAGATCAGCGATGCCAAGGAAACGAGCGTCCATTCCGATCATGATCGCACATGCCCGACCCGAAGCACCCTGAGAGTGATACGCGTCATATCGACGGTCTCGGAATGCAACACCTCCGGCTGCCTGCGTCGCGAAAGTGGTCCGCAACGACGCTCGGCTCCGTCACCAGATCCCGACGCCATGCAGCGACTCACGGAACGCTGCACCACACTCGAAGACGAGCTCCCAACCGCCAAAGCCGACCTCAACCGCGAACGGTCCATCACCGCCCTCCTACGGCGCGTCGTCGCCGAGCTCTCAATCGAACTCGACCAAGCACGGGCAGATGCCGCAGCAGACGCGGTGGTCACCCGGCTCGACAGCCGACGAGCGCCGCAGTACTTCACACATCCCGGAAGAGCAATGGTCAAACCTTGTGGATGGGAGCCGCACCGACCCAGCGGTGATAGGCGTCTACGTCCACGTTGCTGCCGCACACGATGGTGACGACGTGTCGGCCGGCGAAGCGGTCACGGTCTTCGAGGATCGCCGCGATGCCGAGCGCGGCCGACGGTTCGACGACGAGGCCGGCGTGGTCGAGGAGCATTCGCATACCGGCGATGATCGACGACTCCTGGACCAGGACGGCGTCGTCAGCGACCAGGAGGAGGTCGTCCAGGACGGCCGGGATGGGACACCGGCCGGCGACGCCGTCAGCGATGGTGTTGGTCGAGTCGGTGGTGACGACGCGCCGTTGGCGCCACGAGTGTGTCATCGCCGGTGCGCCCAGCGGCTGGACGCAGATCACCTCGACTTCGGGCGCCAAGGCCTTCATCACATGACCCACACCGGTGGCCAGCGCCCCTCCGCCGAGAGCGATCAGGACGGCGTCGAACGGCGGCACGGTGTCCACCAGTTCCAGGCCGATGGTCGCCGCGCCCTCGCAGGTCTCGATGTCCAGGCTGTCTTCGACCAGCCGGATGCCGTCGTTCCGCGCGATGGCCGCCGCCCGCTCGCGAGCCATGTCGAAGTCGCCGTCCACCAGCTCCAACCTGGCGTCCAACGCGCGGATGCGATCAAGCTTGGCCGCAGGCGCGAAGCGGGATGCCACGACGGTGACGTCGAGCCCCCGGCCGCGACCGGACCAAGCGAGGGCCTGGCCAAGGTTGCCCGCGCTGGCGCACACCACGGCTCGCGACCCCTTGTCGGCGAGCAGGCCCGCGACTAACTCGGTGCCGCGGGCCTTGAAGCTGCGAACCGGGTTCGCCGTTTCGAGCTTGATGCTCACCGCGCACCCGAGGTCGGGCTCCAGCGCCTCGCAGCGGTACAGCGGAGTGTCGAGAAAAGTCGGGTCGATTACCCGGCGAGCCGCTCGGATCCGAGCGGTGTCGAGGCGCGTCTCCTGCATGACACAGCAGCGTAGCGCCGCCAGCGTTGTTCTCCGGGTGACCGTCCAGGACCTTCCCGTCTGATCCGACACACCGCATTCCGACACTGAAGTTGACTACTGAACACTCCGGCAGGACGACGAAACCGCCGTGACCGTGGAACCGGCCGGCCTGAAGGTGCCTGAAGGGCGACCAGCTCGGCGAGTGCTGCGGCGAACGGGCTGCGGTGTGCAGGAGTGAACGGCGCGACGCCGGAGATGGTGGCAGCCGCGGCCGAGCACGCCGGCAGTTGTCCCGGCGGCTCCTGGAAGTCCATGACTGTCGAGTGCCTTGGTGCTGGGTTCGTTCGGTCAGCCGGCGGCCAGGCGTTGCTCAGCAGCCGAGAGCGTCGGCCAGGTGGTGGAAGCCGGTCACGGTGAGATCGCTGGTGACGTCGGTCGCCTGGTCGGCGGTGCGATGGGCGCCCTTTTCCAGTGGCCGTTCGAGGAAGGCAGTGGCGAGCCCCGCCTTGCGAGCACCGTCGATATCCCATCGATGTGCGGCGACCATGAGGACTTGGGCCGGATCGACGTCGAGCAGCTCGGCAGCGGTGAGGTAAGCCCGGGGTGCCGGCTTGTAGACACGGGCGAGCTCGGCCGACACGATGCAATCGAACGGCAGGCTCGCGGCCTTGGCCAGGTTCGTCAGCAGCGCGAACCCTCCGTTCGACAAGGCGATCACCACGAAGCGACGCCGCAACCGGGTCAGGCCCTGTACCGCGTCGTCCCAGGCGGGTAGGCGGTGCCAGGCGTGGACGAGTCGCCGGCGCGCGTCGTCGTCGAACGCGTTCACGATGCCGTGGTCGTCGAGTAGTTCGTCCAGTGATTCCCGGTGCAGGGTGTCGAGGTAGACCCAGTCGCGCTCGCCGCGGTTCACGCGTTCCAGGGACGGTAGGTAGCGGTCGCGCCAGGCATCGGCGAACGCACCGGCGTCCAGGCGCTGTCCATGTTCAGTGACGATCTGAGTGATCTGCCCGGCGACGCCGGTGTGCCAATCAACGGTCGTACCGAAGATGTCGCAGGCCACTACGCGAATCGATGCCGGGTCGAACTTCGGCATTGGTATCTCGCCCTCTCGTGCGTGGTGTCGGATGCGCCTGACCGGCTGGTGCCGACGCCGGGCGTTACCGGGTGTCGGCGGGACATGGTCAGGGCCGACGCGTGCCGGCGGTGAATGCGGTGAGCAGTGCGCGACCGAAATCCCATCTGCCGAGCCGGCTGGCGGAGTTGATGTGGCCGGCCAAGCCGACGCTGACGCGGTCGTATTGCCAGTCAGCGGCCAGGCGCAGCGCCACGTCTGGGGAGCAGTAGGGGTCGTTGTCGCTGGAAATGACCAAGCCCGGTACGTGAAGCGGTGTCGCCTTCACCGCGGTGAAGGTGAAGGCATCGGCCGGGAAGGTCGGTCCGGCGTTGTCCGGTGGGGCCACCAGGAGCACCCCGCGGATGTCGGGTCGATGCCGGGCGATCCAGCAGGTGGCGGCAAGGCAGCCCAGGCTGTGAGCGACGAGCACCACATCGGCCGATGGGCTCTGCCTAACGGCCTTGTCGATCGCTTGGCACCAGTCGTCGAGATCGGGTTCGTCCCATGAGGAGGGGGAGATCCGTGTCGTGGAGGGGCCCCACTCGGCCTGCCAGATGGACTGCCAATGGTCCTCGTCTGAGCCGTTGATGCCAGGGATGATCACGTAGCGCATGGCTTTCCGTTCCTTCGCCGCTCGCGGCACTTGGCCGGTGCTCTGAGCGTCAGTATGTGCGAACGATCGAGTAGAGTCGCCTTCCGCCGATGAACGGAAGGTCTATGGCAGGCGAAACGTCGGATTCATTGGATGCGGTCGACCGGGCGATCCTGGCCATCCTGCAAACCGAGGGGCGCCTGGGCGTCACCGAGATCGGCCGGCGGGTCAACCTCTCCCAGCCGGCCGTGTCCGCGCGCATCAAGCGCCTGGAACAATCCGGCGTCATCACCGGGTACCGCGCGGTGGTCGACCCCGCCCGGCTCGGCTTGAACATCCATGCCGTGATCCGGCTGCGCACCACCCATGCACGCATCACCGCGTCCCTCGACCACTTCGCGCAGCTACCCGAGATCACCAACGTCTACCGGCTCACCGGCGAGGACTGTTTCCTCATTGACGTTCACGCCTCCAGCGCCGAACGCCTCGAGGCCATCGTCGACAGCATTGCCCGCTTCGGGCCCGTCACAACGTCACTGGTGCTCCGAACCTACGAAACCAAGCCGTTCGCACCGCGCCGCCCCGCTATGGAGACCGGTGTTTCCTTGGCGAACGCCGGCGAACGCCTATGAATCACCGTCCCAACGTCCAGTGCCTTCCCGCGCGGATCTCGTCCGCGACCACTACAGCTGCGTGGCCGCCCTGCGCGGTTCGGGCAGCAGGCAGCTGCGGTGCCGGACGACGCATTTCTCCACCGCCTGGCAGAGGTTCTGCCACAACTGGAAGCGGTCGGCGACTTGAACGGCATCCGGTGCTCCGCGGCTGGTGTCCATCGTGCTTGCCGGTGGTGCGTGCCACACTCCCGCGGTGCCCACGGCTTCCCGGAGAGATCAATTCTTGTGTATCCAGGCGGGCATCGGAGTTGAGGAAGCAGACCGCGACGCGATGACCGCGCAGGCGCCCCCCGATCACAGGCTCCAAGCATCTGCGAAGGTTAGGCCCCATCGCGATCCCGTCCTGCCCCGACCGGCGGGATGTTGTGGTTGAGACGGAAGATGTTGTCCGGGTCGTAGACGGCTTTGAGGCCGGTCAGCCGCCGGTAGTCCGCGGCATCGTACGCGGAGCGCACCTGCGCGGCGCCGTTCTCGCCGTTCATGAAGTTGAGGAACCGGCCGCCGGTGCTCCACGGCGCGACCGCCTCGAACACGCGCGCGTGCGCCGGCCGGATCTCGGTAATGTCGGCGCGTTCCAGCCGGGACACCACGTTGAACAGGTATCGCGCGTCGCGGTTGCCGACGGCGTTGTCGACGGCGGGCGGGTGGGCGAGCCTTCCGCCGAGATGGCGCAGCTCGACGATGTGCGGCACCGGCGCGTGGGGGCCGGCCAGGTCAAGGATGGCCCGCACGGCGGTGGCATCGAGCTCGCCCAGCATGGCCGTGCCCGCCTCGAACGCGCCCGGAGCGACGGGGTCGTTGTAGATCGACCCGGCTTCGGCGTAGGCCAGCTCACCGAGGGTGTCACTCATCGCGCCGATGGCCCGCAGCGGCGCCACCAAGCGCTCGCCGGCCCCGGGATCGCCGGCCGCGCAGGCGATGCGGACATGGACGGTGTGACGGCCGCGCAACGGCTCCGGGATCGCCGGAACATCCGGCAGGGAGATCAGCGCGACCGAGGAGCTCATCGCCTCGGGCACGGTGGCGGCCCATTGCAGGTAGGTGCCGAACACGTCGGCGGCCTTCTCGCCGGGAAAGACCAGTCCCCCGCCGTAGAGCGTGGTGACCGGCATCAGATCGATCTCCATTCCGGTCACCACGCCGAAGTTGTCCCGGCCGCCGCGCAGGGCCCAGAACAGGTCCGGCTCGGAGTCCTGGGTGACGTGCCGCAGGCGGCCGTCCGGCGTAACGACGTCGAGGCCGCGCACGTGGTCGGCGGCGTAGCCGAAACTCCGGGACAGCAGGGCCAGGCCACCGCCGAGGGTGTAGGAGACCGCGCCCACGCGCGGGGCCGAGCCGGACAGGGGCGCCAGCCCGGCCGGCGCCGCCTCGTGGATCACCTGATCCCAACGCGTCCCCGCGGCCACCCACGCGGTGCGGGCATCGGCGTCCACCCGCACAGCGCTCATCCGCGCGGTGGTGATCAGCACTCCGCCCTCGGCGGCGACGGCGGCCGAGGCGTGCCCGGTGCCCTGCACCGCCACCGGGAGCCCGCGGCTGCCCGCGTACGTCACCGCCGCCTGCACATCGGCGGGTCCGACGGCGCCCACCACCAGGTCGGGACGATGCCGGCGGGCGGTCTGGTAACCGGCGCGTTCCTCGTCGTACTCCTCGTCCCGGGGCGCGAGCACCGGCCCCATCACCTGCTCGGCCAGCCGATTCACGATTCCTCCTTCCTGCCGCGGAGCCGGGAGGCCATGAACCGGCCGGCCCGCTCCAGCGCCGCTGCCGCCTCGGCCGATTCGTCGTGCTGGAACACGTGTGGTTGGCGCGGAGCCACCTCCAACGTCACCGCGACCTCGTCGGCCCCGGCACGCCCGGCCAGCCGTACGGCGTCGTCCAGCAGGAGCTCGCTCGAGCCGACCTGGATCAGCAGGGGCGGCAGCCCGGTGAGGTCGGCGAAGACCGGGCTCGCCTCGGGCGCCGACCTGTCACCGCCGGTGACGTACTGATCGAAGTACCACTCGAGATCGGCGGGAGTGAAGATCGGGTCGACCCCGTCCTTGGACCGCATGCTCGCGCCGCTGAGGGTGAGATCGACCGCCGGCGAGAACAGGACCGCCGCCGCCGGCATCGGCAGGCCCGCGTCCCGGGCGCGCATCATGGTGACGACGGCCAGGGCGGCCCCTGCCGAGTCACCCGCGATCACCAGCCGCCGGGGGTCGGCGCCGGAGTCCAGCAGCTCGCGGTAGGCCGCCAGGCAGTCATCGGGCGCGGCGGGGAACGAATGCTCCGGCGCCAGCCGGTAGTCGAGCGAGACCGCCCGGCCGTCGAGGTGCCGCAGCAGCGCGACGGTGAGGTGGGCGGTGACACGCGCCGACCCGACCACGAAGCCGCCGCCGTGGAGATACAGCAGCACATCCTCGCCTGCCGTGCCGGGCGCCTCGATCCGCAACTCCAGTGCCGGCCGCCCGCCGAGTGTCGTCGCCGACGAGTAGACATCCGCGGCTAAGGGCCTGGTGAGCAGGGCCGCGAACTGCTCGCGCTGTTCGGCAAGGTTTCGCATCTCGTCCTCCGCAATTAGTCAACCAGCCTGACAGTCAGGTGACTTTACCACGTCTGCTGATACCGTCAAGCTGCCTGACGAAATCGCATGGAAGAAAGGCCGCACGGGGATGACGATGCGATCCGGAACGCGCGAGCGGCAAGACGAGCCCAACGTGCCGCTCCCCACCCTGCTCACGCAGGCCAAGGACATCGCGATCGCGCGACTTCACCAGCGGCTGGCCGACGAAGGGTTCGAGGGGATCCGGTACGTGCACGGTTCCGTCTTCCGGTTCATCGACGCCGAAGGCTCGCGGCTGACCACGCTCGCCGAACTCTCCGGGCTCACCAAGCAGGCGATCGGCGAACTGGTCGGCGAACTGGAGGATCACGGTTACGTCGAGCGGGTGGCCGACGCGAGCGACCGCCGTGCGAAGATCATCCGGCTCACCGACCAGGGCAAGATGGCCCAGGTCACAGCGGCCCGGATCCTCAGAGACATCGAGCAGCGGTGGTCGCGGCACCTCGGCGGGGACCAGGTCACCCTGCTGCGGCGCGCCTTGGAAGAGGTCATCGCCCTCGAAAGCGGTTAGCACTCCGGCCGTTGACAGCCTGCGCCCGCCCCTGAGCAGGTGCCCGGCGCTGCCCTGGTGGAGGGTGACCGGATCGCTGGCCCGACCGGGGACGTGGCTGTGGAGCGGCTGGAGCGGCTCGACGACGGCCTGGTGCCGGCAGCCACCGTGCGGCGCTCGGCATCAGGGGCAGCACGGTCATCGGCGCGGACGGCCAGCCAGCAGGTTGGGGTGATTCGCGCCGGCGAGCCGGCCCGGATCGAGGCGGCCGTCACCGATGCGGGATGCCGCTTGGTCCTCATCGACGGTGAGCCGGGGGTGGGCAAAACCCGGCTGCTGGAGCACCTGGTCGAGCGGGCGCACGCGGCCGGGCGGACCGTGCTCGCCGGCAGCGCCACCGAGTTCGAGCGCCTCGTCCCGTTCGGCATGTACGTGGATGCCTTCACCCGGCTGTCCGATGGCACTCCGGGCGCCGATGATCTCGCGGAGGCGGCGCTGCCCTAGACGACGTTAGGCAGCTTGGGCCGGGTCTCGCCGTACAACCGCCACCTAGAGGAGTGGTACCGCGAATCCGGCGTCGAGCGGATCGAGCTCATCGCCGCGCTGGAGCATGGCGGGTCCGGAGATTTTCGGGGTGGACCGATGAGTTCCCGTGCCGCCAGCGCTCGTAATGGGAGAAGCATCCGACGGAGAGGACCATCATGTCGCTCAACGACAAGACCGCGGTGATCTATGGAGCCGCCGGAGCCATCGGCGGCGAGGTCGCCAGGACGTTCGCCCGCGAGGGTGCCCGCGTGTACCTCGCCGGCCGCACCCTGGCCACGCTCGACACGCTGGCCAAGGAGATCAACGCCGCCGGCGGGCAGGCCCGCACGGCCGAGGTCGACGCCCTCGACCACCAGGCCGTCGTCGAGCACGCCGACGCGGTCGCCGGGGAGGCAGGGGGCATCGACGTCTCCTTCAACGCCATCGGCTTCGACCACAGCGAGTTCGGGATCCCGCTCGTGGAGCTCACCTACGAGGCCTTCGCCGTGCCACTTGTGGCCTACACCAGGACACACTTCATCACCGCGACCGCGGCGGCCAGGCACATGACGGCCAGGGGGTCGGGCGTGATCCTCACCCTGTCCTCGACGGCGGCCCGCCTGACCGCCTACCCCTCGGGCGGTTTCGGCACGGCGTGCGCGGCCGTCGAGCGGCTCTCCCTGCAGCTCGCCGCCGAGCTGGGCCCGCAGGGTGTACGCGTCGTCTGCCTGCGGCCCGCGGGGATGCCGGAGACGGCGCGGCGCGGCTCGCACTCCCGCGAGTTGTGGAGCCGCACGGCCGTGCGCATGGGGATGACGCCTGAGCAGATGCTCGACGCCCCTGCCCCCGACAGTGTCCCGCTCCGGCGTGCGCCCCGGTTGGCCGAGGTCGCGGAGGCGGCCGCCTTCCTGGCCTCGGACCTGGCCGGGGCCATGACCTCGACCGTGGTCAACCTCAGCTGCGGCGAGGTCGCCGACTAACGCACTTCAAGCGCTCTTGATCGCGTCTCTGGCCTGGCCGTACGGGGCGGTTGCGGCACGGAATGGGTGGGGCAAAGCTAGAAAATCCCTGTGGTCCCCCGACCCGTTATGAGTGGTTCTCGTGCTGGTGCGACATGACAGGCCGGCCACGGTCAGCGAGATAAAGCTTGAGGACTTCGCCCTCTGTACTTCTATCTATCTGTCCACGACTCTGTCTCGTCGGCGGGCCCGCCACAGGGCCGTCGCCGCGCCCACGAGCAGCAGCGCGACCCCGATGAACGCCTCCGTGCCGCCGTGGGGTGCGACGTGCCCGGCGTGGGCCAGCAGGGTCGCCGTCATCGCAGGTCGAAGGTGGTTGCGACGGCTGGGGCCTCGGCGAGGTGGATGGTGTGGGTGGTCGCGATGTGCAGCCAGGCGTTGCCGGTTCGCAGCGTCGTGACGGCCTTCGCAAGACCCCAGAACGCGACCTGCATGAACCATGCGAGGGACAATGCGACCTGCGCGGGCGAATCCCACGCGAGGAACGCCTCGGTGATGTTGAGGGCGCCGTACGCGAGGGCGGACAGGACCGATCCGGTCACCCACGACCGCGCCAGGACCGACAGCCGCGGGGTCAGCAGCGACTGGGTCGTGATCATGATGGGCAGGAACGACCCGAGGGTGAACAGCACGAGGGTGAGCGCGTGCCCGGTGACGGAGGTCGTGTAGTACTCCGGGGTGGCGACGAAGAAGATCGGTGGGAGCCCGACGAGGATGAAATACGGCACCCACACCTTCGGCCGGTCGAACCGCAGCAGCATGCTGTCCGGGCGGTAGCCCAGCCGGTAACGGAAGAACCAGTACGGCAGCACCGCGAGGGTGACGAAGTTGAAGATCGCCCAGGTCAGGATGGTCGCAGGGGTCTGCCGGTCCCAGACGGCCTGCGCGCCGGGGGCGAGCCCGACGAACGCGATGTGGGTGCGGATGTCGAACACGCTGCCGACCGCCAGGACTGCCGCCATCCAGGCCAGCAGGCCGGCGGTCTCCTTGCCGGGGTTGCGGAAGTCCGGCGCGTTGCGGTGATCGAGCGGTGCGCGGCGCCGCGCGAGGAAGAAGAGGAACGCCATGCCGACGACGCCGCCGACGATGCCGGATAAGTACCCGATCGGCTCTTGGTCGCTGAGCGGCAGCACGGACCGGTCGGTCGTGAAGATGTAGAGGGTGGCGGCCGCCCAGGCGGCGAGGAACAGCAGCAGCCATCGGTTGGTGAACAGGTCGCGGACGGCGGTCGGTGCCGTCGTCGGTGCAGCGGTGGTCATGGAGGGACTCTCCCGAGAAGGTCGGACAGAATAGAGAACACTGCTCTCATAGAGAGCATCGTTCTCTTTTTTCGGCCTGTCAAGAACAGTGTTCTCGTTTTGTGGGACCATGGCGGGATGACGACCGCTTCCACCGGCCTGCGGGCCCGCCGCCGACAGGAGCTGCTCGCAGCCATCCGGACCGCCGCCCTCGAGGAATTGCGCCGCTCCGGCGCCGCCGGCCTGTCCCTGCGCGCCGTCGCCCGCGACGTCGGGATCGCTGTTTCCGCCCTCTACCGCTACTTCCCGAGCCGCGACGAGCTGCTGACCGACCTCATCGTCGCTGCGTTCGACGAGCACGCCGACGCCGTCGAAGCCGGCGGCGCGCACGATGACGTGGGGGAGGCGCTGCGTGGGGTCTGGCACGCGTACCGGGCCTGGGCGGTGGCCCACCCAGCGGAGTTCGGGCTCGCCTACGGCACACCGGTCCCCGGCTACGTCGCGCCGCCGGAAGACACTGTGCGTGCCGGCAGCCGCATCGGCCGGTTCGCCCTCGGACTGCTCGCCCGCGCCTATGCCGAAGGCCGCCTCGACCCCGACACGCTGCACCGGCGCGCCGCCCGCCTGTCACCGGGCACCGCCGAACAGCTCGAGACCTGGTCCAGACGGCACGGACAGCGGGTGCCGACGGAGGTCCTCGCCGTCTGGCTCGACCTGTTCGTGCACCTGCACGGTCTGGTGTCCATGGAGGCGTTCGGCCTGCTGCGCCCGATCACCCCGGACGCCACCCCCTACGCCGCCGAAGTCGTCGACACCGAGCTCGCCGCTCTGGTCGGACCTCGACGTTGATGGCCGGATGTTCGCTGCAGGGGACGGACGCTCGTAACGCGCCGTGACGCCCGGTCGGCGGCAGATCCGGACACGAGTTGGTCTTTGGCCGGGGTTCATGCGTGCGGATGCCGGTGGGAGGGGACGGGTATCCCTCGCGTCGCGCCGCTGGCCCCGAAGCGCCACCGGCCCGAGCCGACCAGGTATTCGACGGACGACTCCATCACACCGATGAACCGCACGGTCGCCTGGGAGAAGTCCTGCATCCACGGAAACTTGACGACCAGCTTGCCCTTCGGCTGGAGAACTTTCACCAGGCCGGACATGGCGAACAGAGCGGCCAGGATCGCCTGCAAGATCCACAAGAACACATGCATTGAGGGCTCTCCTGTGGTCGTCGGTGTTGGTCTCAGCAGTACGACGACCCAACGAGGCTTATTCAAAATCCTCGTTGGACGTCGGCATCCAAGAGTCATTCCGAACATGCTGGAGTGCCTGCGCCCCCGTCGCATCCATCGGCACCGGCGCGTGGAACAGCACGTCCGGCTCGACGACCTCATCGATCGTCTTCGAGATGAGCTCCGCATCGCCGCTGTTGATGGCGTCATGGAAGCGGCCGAACGTCGGCTTTGTTGCTTGTTTACTGGACTGTTGACGTGTGTATCTCAGAGGGCGTTTAGGTATGGCTGGTTAGCATATGCCCGCTCTGCGGTCGCAGACTTTTGGGCTCTTCGCCCTAAAGGGGTAGATTGAGTAGTCCTCATCGCCGATGAGAGCGCCCGTTTGATTATCAAATGACGCTCGAATTCCGTCTAGTCTAGAAACGTGGCAGAAACTCCTTACCAGTCGAAGACCACTACCGATCACATGTTTCAGGTAAAAGTTCCGCCATGAGCAACCGGAAGCCGTACCCCAGTGACATATCCGACGCCCGCTGGGCCTTAATCGAGCCCACCTTAACCGCCTGGCCTCAATTACGAACTGACCGGCCTGGCCCGCGTCAAGCGGCGGCGCCGTGCACGCGGCTCCCGCATCGGAGTCTCTCGACTCCGTCGTCCAAGCGATCAAGAAGCAGTTCACGAAGAAGAGCAGCGTGCGCTTCTCCGTCAGGCGACGCGGCGGCCCTCCGCCCTCGGAGGATCTCAAGATCTCCGGCGCGTACCGCTTCAACGCTTCAGGCATGTACGCCGCCGACCTCACGGAGATCTCCTACGAGAAGGCGGCGACGGGGCGATCCCGAGAGATCACCATAGGCCGAGAATGGAGAACCGTCACCGTGCCGCTGTGGAGGGTCGTCTTCACTCCTGGCGGACAGATCACCTGGAAACTCTGGGCGGGCCCGGACAACCTGCCGAGACGCTTCCACGCCATCATGAAGTTCACCCGGCCGGAGGGCGGCGAGGCCGAGAGCATGACAATGAACATCATCTATCGAGGATGGGGAACCCCCGTCAAGATCACGGCCCCGCCCAAGCACCTCATCTCCGGCGGTTGGTGATGGACGACCTGCACAACAACGCGGTACTTCGGAGCTCTCACAGCAAGCTGCTCCACCATGCTGCGGTCAGGTCGACCGCCATGGAGACCGTCACCGGCGAATGCCATTGCTCGAAGCACCGCGACCTGGACAGGTCGACCGCTTTGCTCCTCCAGAGTGCGCCAGCAGAAGTCGCCGTAGTCGCCGTCGCCGAACGCGGCGGCCAGCGACGTGCGCAGGCCCAGCCGGCTCGTCGCGGTGGCCGCCCGTCTGCGCAGCCGCCAGTGTTTGAGCACCAGCACCTATCCTTGCTTGCATGGGTGACGTACTGAAGGGGCGAGGTTGCGCGTGGGAGTTCGAGGACGGAGGGCTGCGCATTACGCCTGAGCCGGGTAAGGCGTCGAAACTGAGCATGGAGCTCGGTGAGCGGTTCGTGCCGTACGACGCGCTGGCCGATGTCATGCTGGAGCCTGGTGCACGCGGCAGGGTGGTGTTGCGGGTGGTTCCCCGGGAGGGAGCCGACCCGGTCATGTCCGCGGCAACGGGGCAGCTCCAGGAGTCGCTCGATCCGTACCGGCTGGTGCTGCCCGCCGCCACGAAGACGCTGGCCGACCAGTATGCCGACGAGATGCGCGCGGCCCTGTCCGAGCGCGGTCCGGCTGAGCGGTTCCTGATCGCCGGTCCTTCGGTGCCGCGTAGTTTCAAGGCATGGGACGGTGAGGCCGCCTTCGACGGGCAGGCTGTCACCTTCACCTGGTTCTCGTCCGGAGCTTCCCCGGCCAAGTACACGGCAGGTGACCAGCGTTACCCGATCACCGAGATCGAGGGCGTCGACTGGCATGCACTGGAGGACGCTCGCGGGTCGTTGCGGCTGCGCATCCGTGGGCACCAGGCCCTCTCCAATCCCAACAACGATCCCGCCTCCGTGGTGTTCGGCATTGGCTGGGGAGCCACGCATCACTCCCTGCCCTTCGCCGCCGCCGTGCTGGCCGCCGTACAAGGTCCCATGATCGAACAGGTCGCGGCGGAAGGCTGAGCTGCTGTCCCGTATGTGACTTTTGTGCGCGTTAGCGCCTTGGAACTCAAGGCACCCGACGGCGCGCTTCCGTCCGGGAAGAACCGCACCATCAGCACGGTCTCGATGTTGGTCGTAGCGGTTGACGCCTGGATAGACGTTGTTCGAGCGTTTGCCCAGGGCGAGATGGAGGTGCGTGGGAATGCCACCGATCCTGTCCCGCTCGAAAACACGGTTTCATGCTCTGAACGGTGCTCCGCCGTCAACTCGGTGGCCGGCCACGGTGGGGTCACGCCGACCGGCTCTGGCTCACGCTGTTGTCGCAGCTGATCCACCGCCGCCTGTGCGCGGAGGTGTTCCCGGTCACCCCGGCGACGATCTTGCGTTGGCGTCGTCATCTCGTAGCGCGTAAGTGGACCTTCACCGACAGGCGACGCCCGGGACGGCCCTGTACCCGCCAGCCCGTCAAGGCACTGATTGTTGGGATGGCGCCGGTGCCCCAACCTGGGGGCACCGGAGAATCCAGGGCGAGCTGGCTCGCCTGGGCTAACCGATCGCGGCCTCCACGGTGTGGGAGACCCTGCACACGGCCGGTTTCGAGCGGTACACCTGCGCGTACGGGTCGCTTGCCATGGGACGCCCAATATGCTCGGCCCTGATCGTCATGGTAGGCGGGTCAGCCGGGGTCGGCCAGGACCTCGCCGCCTTCCACCGCGCCGGCGAGCAGGGGACGAGGCTCCGTCGCGGTAGGGTTCTGGCGGACTTTCTCTAAGGTGGACGGCACGTGTGAGTAAGGCTAATGAGCTGATCGGCGCGGCGATGGAGGCCCTTGCCCGCGAGGATGAGGCAGCCTTCGACTCTGCCGCCGCCTTCCTGGCCGACCGGGACGACGCCGATCGCGTGCTGGTGGAGGTTGTGACCCGTGCGATCTCGGGGTTGTGGCGGAACGGCTGGCAGCCCGCCGACGTGGTCAGGATCGCGGCCAGGCGGCTGACCGACTGGCACGGGCGGGCGGCGGCTGACCTCATCGCCTGGGAGATGCGGGCCTACGCGCCGGCCACGGTGGATGAGCGCTGGCGCGACCAACTCGCCGGCCTGGAGGCCGCGGTGTGGTGGAAGGGCGGCTACCTGGCGGCGCGGCAGGCACGCGACGGGGCCAGCCGACTGGTGACCGTCTCCGGTGGGCTGGAGCTGCTGGGGTTGCTGACCGGACTGCCGCGGCTGGAGTCGTTGAGCCCGCGGCCCGGGGCCGCTCGCTGTACGGTCCAGGCACGCTCGCACGCGGTCAGCGAGAAGACGTTCGCGCGGGTGCGGGCGCTGCTTGCCAAGGCGGAGTCGACGACGTACGAGGCGGAGGCGGAGACGTTCACGTCGGCGGCGCAGAGCTTGATGGCGAAGTACAGCATCGACGCGGCGATGCTGGACGCGCAGCCAGGCGGACGTGAGGCCCCGGCGGGCATCCGGGTCGGCATCGACGCGCCGTACGAGCAGCCCAAGGCCGTGCTGCTCGACCTCATTGCCGAGGCCAACAGGTGCCGGGTGATCTGGTCGAAGGAGCTGGGGTTCGCCACTGTGCTGGGGTTCTGGGCGGACCTGTCCTGGGTGGAGGTGCTGTTCACCTCGCTGCTGGTGCAGGCGCAGACCGCGCTGGTGAACTCGGGCACCAAGAAGCACGGCACCGGCCGGTCGAGGAACAAGACGTTCCGCCAGTCGTTCCTGTCGGCGTTCGCCTCCAGGATCGGGGAGCGGCTCGCCGAGGCCACGGCGGGTGCGGTCTCGCAGGAGAGCGCCAGCCGCGGCACCGACCTGGTGCCGGTGCTGGCGGCCCGCGAACAGGAGGTGGAGCAGGCGGTCGAGCGCATGTTCCCGAACCTGGTCTCGCACGCGGTCCGCACGTCCTGGGACCGGGAGGGCTGGGCGGCCGGCCGTACCGCCGCCGATCAGGCCAGCCTCGGGGCGCGAGACCGATAGCGCCTGTATCCCTAATGCTGGGGATATCTTTTCCCCAGCGGCAGCCATCCAAGAACGCGACGACACGGATCCGACAACACAAGGCTGAATGCTGAGCTTGAGAAGCTCTCTCGCCTGCTCCTGCCGTCTTTGACGGTGGGATGTGGAGGTGGCGCAGATGGCAATGGCTCATGTGCAGGTCAGCAGGAGATGCGGTTGCGTCGATCCCGAGACCGGACGTCAGCGAAGGACGCAGTGTTCGCACCTGTCGGTGGATGACGAGCACGGCAGCTGGCATTTCGCGGTGCAGCTACGCAGCCTGGACGGGCAGCGGCAGCGCATCCGCCAAGGCGGTTACGCCGACCGCGGTGAGCGTCACCCACCTACCTACACCGGCCCCGCGCCGATCGTCGCCACCCTCGACGGCAGCTCGACCACCGACTACACGGGAACCACCGCGCTTCCCGCGGTCAACGCCGACGACCTGCCGGTCTGGACGCACGTCGCCGTCGTGGCCACCCTGGACCAGGACACCGGGCTGTGGACGCTGGAGCTCTTCCTCGACGGCATCTCCGACAGCACGTTCAGCGATGCGACGCTGCAGCAGGGCAAGAGCGGCACGCTCCTCGTCATCGGCCGCAACACCGTCGATGACGTGAGCGTGTTCGGCAAGGTGGCCGCGCTGCGGTTCTGGAACGTCCCGCGAACGATGGCCGAGTTGCGCCGCACCGCCTTCACCGGCCTGATGGGCAACGAGTCAGGACTGCTCGGCTGCTGGCCCATGGTCGAGATCTCGACGGGTGGGCCGACCGGGCGGTTCCTCCCCAACATCGCCGTTGCCATCGGGTCGATCTGGGACGCCGATCTCCAACTCTTCCCGTCGCAGACGGTGGGCCTCGCGCAGGACGCCTTCTTCTTGTCCACGGTCGCGAGCGTCGCCGGGCTGCCTGCCGTGAAGGCGCACACGATGCTGCCCAACGACCGCTGGAGTCACCTGGCGGTCGTGTACCGCGGCGGGGGCGCGCTCGACCTGAACCCGCCGCTCCGCTTCGACGCCGGGCAGCTGGACTGGGTGCGCTGTACCGCCAGCGACGCCCTGAACCCGGGCGAGGCCTTCGCCATCGACGCCTGGATCATGGTCCCGTCACCGCCCGTCCAGAACGCGACGATCATCGCCCAGTCCTATGACCAAACCCCCTAGTAGTACTTTGTTAGTTCGTCATGGTGGTCGTTGATGGCAGGTGGGGCATTGGCCTGCCCAGGTGGCTAACAGCACCTGGAGCATGTGCAAGATCTTGTAGAAGGTCAGGCCGCCCCAGCCGCTTTTGGGCTGGTCAAGCGCAGTTCAGTGAGGAACAGATGGGCGGCCGAAGCCAAGGTGACGTGGGCAGATGCCCGTCACTGTCTCGGGCGATGTCGCGGTTGGCGGGCCGCACCCGCAGCACAAGGAAGCGTGAGCGCATCGTGGCGGTCGGGTTGCCCTTGCTCTTCTTGGTGCCCTGCCGCCAGGCT
>NZ_VCJS01000189.1 GCF_005893125.1 Nonomuraea basaltis
CCCCCCTACCTCTGTAACCTCTCCCACCCCGCGGATCTCCAACAAAGCGAAGTTTTGTCGCGAAGAGGTAACACAGTGGTCACGGAACTCAGAGAGTGTACGACTCACCTGACCCACATGCCACTCAAATGCCTCAAGCCGTACAAACCCTATCCTGCGGCCTTATGACGGTACTTGTCCGCGTTTCCGGGAAGTCGGCGGGGCCCATTAGCAGGCGCAGAGACTCCGCCACCTGCGGTGCGCCGCCGAACGCGCCCACCTAGGCGCAGACACCGCTGCCTGCGGTGTGCCGCCGAACGCGGCCCACCATAGGCTGATCCCATGACGCTCGCTCCGGGTCTCCGCTCCCAGTTGGTCATCATGGTCGAGATGGAGGACACCGCCAAGAGGATGGGCAGCGGAGATGTGCCCGTGCTGGCCACGCCCCGGCTGCTCGCGCTGGCCGAGGCGGCGACCGTACGCGCCGTCGAGCAGCACCTCGCGCCCGAGGAGACGTCCGTCGGCACCCGGGTCGAGCTCGAGCACCTGGCCGCCAGCCCACTGGGCACGCACGTCCAGATCGGCGTCGAGCTCACCGAGGTCGACGGCCGGCGGCTCGTCTTCGCCTTCGAAGCCCACGACAAGCACACCGTCGTGGGCCGGGGCACGATCGAGCGCGTGGTGGTCGACCGCGCCAAGTTCCTGACCCGCGCTACTCGATGACGGCGATCAGGTCGCCTTCCTGGATCACGTCGCCCTCGGCCACCTTGAGCTGTGCCACCACGCCGTCTTCCTCGGCCAGCACCGGAATCTCCATCTTCATGGACTCCAGGATGACCAGCGTGTCGCTGTCGGAGACCCTGTCGCCCTCTTTGACGACGACCTTCCACACGTTCGCCACCATCTCAGCGCGTACCTCAGCCACCGGGGCTCCCCTCTTCACTGATCTCAATGTATGGGATCTAGGCGCGCATGCGCGCAACCAGGCCCGTGTCATAGTCGCCGGTGACGAACTCGGCGTTCTCCAGCAGTTCCGCGCAGAACGGCAGGTTGTTCTTCGGGCCCTCGACGATGAATGCCTCGACCGCCTTGCGGCCCTTCTCCAGCGCGTCGGTCCGATTGTCCCCGTGGACGCAGAGCTTGGCCATCAGGGGGTCGTAGAACGGGGTGACCATGTTGCCCGCCTCGTAGCCCGAGTCCACGCGCACGCCATCGCCTGACGGCTCGTCCCATGCGGTGATCTTGCCAGGCCCGGGGAAGAACCGCTTGGGATCCTCGGCATAGACCCGGAACTCGATCGCGTGCCCGGTGGACTCGGTCCGCACTTCGGGGCTCTCCCCGGCGGCGACGCGCAGCTGCAGCTCGACCAGGTCGAGCCCGGTGACCAGTTCGGTGACCGGGTGCTCCACCTGGAGCCGGGTGTTCATCTCCAGGAACACGAATTCCTGCTTGTCGGCGTCGACCAGGCACTCGACGGTGCCCGCGCCGACGTAGCCGACCGCCTCGCCGGCCCGCACGGCGGCAGCCAGCATGCGCTCGCGCAGCTCGGCGCTGATGCCGGGGGACGGGGACTCCTCGACGACCTTCTGGTGGCGGCGCTGCACCGAGCAGTCGCGCTCGCCCAGCGCCACGACCCGGCCGTCGGGCAGGCCGAGAATCTGCACCTCGACGTGGCGGGCCCGCGCGATGTAGCGCTCGAGCAGCACGGCTGGACCGTCCAGCGCGTCGGAGCTCGCGCCCGAGAACCTCGCCGCCGCCCGCGCCGCCTGCTCGTACGCCTTGGCCAGGCCTTCGTCGTCGCGGGCCACGCTCATGCCGATGCCACCGCCGCCGCCGGCGGTCTTGACCATGACCGGGTAGCCGATGGTCTCGGCGGCCCGCAGCGCCAGCGACAGGTCGGTGACCGGCTCGCGGGTGCCCGCGGCGACCGGCACGCCGGCGGCCTCCATCAGGTTCCTGGCGTTGATCTTGTCGCCCATGCGGTCGATGGCCTCCGGCGCGGGGCCGATCCACACCATCCCGGCGTCGATCACGGCCCTGGCGAACGCGGCGTTCTCGGCGAGGAAGCCGTAGCCCGGGTGGATGGCCCGCGCGCCCGTCGCGCGGGCCGCCTCCAGCACCTTCCCGGCGTCCAGGTAGCTCTGCGCGGGGTTGGCCGGGCCGATCAGCACGGCTTCGTCGGCCTCGCGCACGAACGGCAGGTCGGCGTCGGCCTCCGAATGCACGGCGATGGCGCGCAAGCCCATCCGCTTGACCGTGCGGATGATCCGCCGCGCGATCTCCCCTCGGTTGGCGATCAGAACGGGTCCGAGCGTCTCAGTAAGCACGCCGCCCAGCCTATGGCCGCCACTGGCTTGCCCCCTTTCCCCCCAAACCACCGATCCAGCGAGCCCGATCTGTAGAAACCCCACAATTGTGAGGGGCAGGAAACGTAAAAGGCGGGCGTCGGACTGCGCAGGCGCCACAACAGCTCAGAGCCGACCCCGGTCGATCACTCGGGCGAGCGCCTCCAGCGCGTGCAGATCGTACGCGCCGCCGGGGGTGACGCGGATGCGCTCCAGCGCCGCGCCCGCGCGGTCGCGGTCGGTCGAGGGCCCCACCAGGTCGTCGTAGGCGTTGGCGACCTTGATGATGCGGCTCGACAGCGGCGGGTCGTCGGCGATCGGGTCGCACTGGCGCCTGACCACCTCGGCCACCCGGTCGAGCACGCCCGTCTGCCTGATCACCTCGGCGCCCAGCTCGGCGATGCGGCGGGCCTGCTCGGGCTCGGTGAGCACGGTGGCGCCGCCGGGGATCGGGTCGCGCAGCGAGAGCTGGCCGATGTCGTGCATCAGCGCGGCGTACTCCAGCTCCAGCAGCTCGGGCTCGGCCATGCCCAGCTCCCTGCCGATCGCCACGGCCAGGCGGCTCACCCGGCGCGAGTGGCCCGGCTCGACGTAGCCGCCGACCTCGGTGACCCGGGACAGCGCGCGTACGGTCTGCAGGTAGGTGGCGCGGATCCCGGCGTATTTGCGGAAGGCGACCTGCGTGACCAGCAGCGGCGCCGCGAACACCAGCAGCGCGACGAGATCCATGCTGTGCGTGGCCAGCGCGAGCAGCACCCCGGACGAGCCCACGGCGGCGCCGAGCGGGAAGGCCATGTTGATCTCGTCGCGCACGGCCACCTGGAAAGCGGTGCGCACCTGCTCGGCCCTGAGCCAGGCGGCGATCAGCACGTCGATCAGCAGGCTGACGGCGATGAGCGTGACCATCACGGCGAGCGCCGGCCACCAGGTGCTGGTGGGCGGCTTGGTCAGCGCGTAGAGCGGATCGGCCAGCGGCCGGAAGGCGAAGGCCAGCAGCGCGCCGGTGAGCAGGCGGCGTGCCATCGCGTCCAGACGCGGCGGGCGGCCCACCGCCAGGTGCGGGAGCGCTCCCGCGAGCATGCCGACCGCGATCACGGCCACGACCTGCAGGGCGGAGTGGCGCAGCGGGTTCTGGCTGAGATCGAGCAGCAGCGTGTAGCCGAGCGCGGCGGCGGCGCCGATGGGCGCGACCTCCCTGTTGCCCGGCATGGTGAGCCTGGCCAGCTCGCCGACCGCGATCAGCGCGCCGAAGCCGACGGCGATCTCCGCGCGGTCGAGCCCGACGGCCGCCGTGTGGGCCACGCCCACCACCGCGACCAGGCCCGCCGCGCAGATGAGGAGGAGCTGCCCTGAGTCGAGCCGGTGCAGGACCGTGTTCAGCGATCGTTCGGTACGCCTGGCCCGCTCTGTGGTGATCATTGTCCGGTCACGACCTGTATGGGCATGGTGGGGTCGTCGTGGTCCTTGATGGGCGCCTCGGCGGCGTCGGGCGGCGGCGGGTCGACGGGGCGCGGCGGCTGCCACGGCTCCCGCTCCAGGGCACGGATGAAGGCCGTGACCATGACCGGGTCGAAATGCGTGCCCGCGGTCTTGCGCAGCTCGTCGATGGCCTCGGGCACGGGCCTGGCGCCGCGGTAGGAGCGGTCGGAGGTCATCGAGTCGAACGCGTCGGCCACCGCGATGACCTTGGCGAACTCAGGGATCTCGTCGCCGGCCAGCCCCATCGGGTAGCCGGTGCCGTCGTGACGCTCGTGGTGGTGCATGATCCCGGCGTACGCCTCGTCGAGGAAGCCGATGCCGCGCACGATCTCCAGCCCGCGCATCGGGTGGAGCTGGATCGCGGCGAACTCCTCCTCGGTGAGCGGCCCCTCCTTCTGCAGCACCTTGGTGGGCACGCCGAGCTTGCCCACGTCGTGCAGCATGCCCGCGTAGCGGATCGCCCGCACGCGCTCCAGCCCCATGCCGATCTCCTGGGCGATCATGGACGAGGCGAGCGAGACGCGCGTGCAGTGGCCCCTGGTGTAGTAGTCCTTGGTCTCCACGGCCTGGCAGAGCGCGGCGATGGTGGCGTCGTACGAGCGCTGCTGCGCGTGGTACTGCCCGAACGCCCACCGCGCCACGAACAGCGGCAGCAGCACCAGCACCGCCGAGATCGACTGCACGGTCGCCCACAGCCCTGCCACGAGCAGCCCGAACGTGCCGTAGCCCAGATAGGACAGCAGGAACTGGGCCAGGCCGCGCATCGGCACCTCGGTGGCCCGCACCCTGGTGGCCAGCCCGATCATGGTGAGCGTGAGCACGATGTTGAGCGGCACGAAGACCGCGGTGGCCGCCGCGTAGGGGCCGATGAGATCGTCGAACGCGTTGACCTTGGGCAGGCCGACCTGCCCGTCGAACGCCTTGTAGACCTGCCCGGCCACGTAGCCGCAGATGGCGAACTGCGCGCCGTTGAACAGCCGCTTGATCAGCGGCAGCCCGGGCCGCACGCTCAGCACGGCGGTGAGCCCCACCAGCGCCGCGCCGTCCGGGCCGATCAGCACCACGGCGGCCAGCGAGGCGGAGAAGCTGACCGACACCGCGAACTGCTCCACGTTGAGCAGCGTCGGCATCGACTCGCACACCAGGAAGAGCAGGGCGAGCACCAGCAGGACGTCGAGATCGGCCGGGGCCACCGGGGCGCCGGAGATGATCACGCTGCGTACGACGAGAGCGGCCGCCGCCCCGATCACGGCGACCAGATAGACCCTCGCGGGCCATGGCAGGTCACGCATTGCGGCCCCCTACGGTGTTTTCAGATCCAGGACACCCCGGGCGGCACCACTCCGCCGATCAGAACGAGCACCGGAGTGATCAGCGCGATGGCCGTGAGCAGCCGGGCGACCGTAACCTTCAACATCCACATGCCTCCACGTCTGGCTTCCGGGGTTCACGCTACAGAAGACGACGTGGCCGCATGGGCTGAGTGGGAAATCGCAAGCAAAGCGTAATCAAGCAACTACTTGCGGCGACGTTTTGTGGCCCATTCGACGGTATTCTTGATCCCGGTCCCGAGATCGGTGCGCGGCTGCCAGCCGAGCTCCTCGTGGGCCGGCACCGGATCGACCGCCATCGCCGGCAGATCGCCCAGGCGCGGCGGGGCGAACCCCGGCTTGTCGGCGGCGCCGGCCGCGTCGGCGATCAGCGCGTGCAGGCGCCGGTCGGTGGTCTGGATGCCGGTGCCCAGGTTGAACCGGCGACCGTTGCCCTCCTGGCCGCACGCCCGGACGAAGCCGTCGACCACGTCATCGACGTAGACATAGTCGCGGGTCTGGGTGCCGTCGCCGTAGACGACCGTGGGCGTGCCGCTGAGCAGGGCGTCGGTGAAGATCGCCACAACCCCGGCCTCGCCCTCGGGCGACTGGCGCGGGCCGTAGACGTTGGAGAGCACCAGCGTGGTGTATTCGATGCCGTAGAGCGCGCGGAACGTGGCGAGGTAGATCTCGCCGCTCACCTTCGAGGCGGCGTACGGCGAGCGCGGGTCGTTGGGCGCGTCGCCGGGCACGGGGATCGTGGTCGGCCGCCCGTAGACGGCCACGGAGGAGGCGAACACCACCTTGCGCACACGCCCCTCGTGTGCCGCGGTCAGCACGCGGGCGGTGCCCTCGACGTTGACGGCGGCGTCGTGCACGGGGTCGGCGACGCTCTTGCGCACGCTGATCTGCGCGGCCAGATGGCAGATGACCTCGGGCTGCAGCTCGGACGCGAGATCGACCAGGGCGGGATCGCGTACGTCGAGCTCGTGCAGCCTGAACCGGTCGGCGGCGGCGGCCCCGGCCAGGTTGTCCCTGCACCCGGACGACAGGTCGTCCACGACGACGACCTCGTGACCGTCCACGAGCAGGCGATCGACGAGATTCGACCCGATGAACCCGGCACCCCCGGTGACCAACACGCGCATGGGGTGAATCCTAGTCGGCCAGCTCAGCCCTCACCCGCGCGATACGCGCCAGCACCTTGGACCGAAGATCGGCCGGGACCGGGTCGCAGCCGCAGTGCTTGGCCACGAGCGCCTTGACCGCCTTGTCAAGATCGTATTCCTTCAGGCACGGGCTGCATTCGTCGAGATGGACCCGGATGTCGACGACGTCGCCCTCCGTCAGCTCGCCGTCGAGATAGGCATAGACCTTGTCGAGCACCTCGCGACAGTCGGTCTCGTGCGGCTTGCCACAGCTCATTTCGATCCCTCCGCCGGGACCAGGCCACGCTCGCGAGCATAGTCCTCAAGGAGGCCCCGCAGCTGCCTGCGTCCCCTGTGCAGCCTCGACATCACAGTGCCGATCGGAGTCCCCATGATGTCGGCGATCTCTTTATAGGGGAAACCTTCGACGTCGGCCAGATAGACCGCGATCCTGAACTCCTCCGGCAGCGCGGCCAGTGCCTGCTTGATGTCGCCGTCGGGCAGGTGCTCCAGCGCCTCGACCTCGGCCGACTTCAGGCCGCTCGAGGTGTGGGACTCGGCCCGGGCGAGCTGCCAATCCTCGATCTCCTCGGTGCCGGACTGCTTCGGCTCGCGCTGCTTCTTGCGGTAGCTGTTGATGAACGTGTTCGTCAGGATCCGGTAGAGCCACGCCTTGAGGTTGGTGCCCTGCTGGAACTGATGGAACGATGCGAACGCCTTGGCGAAGGTCTCCTGCAGGAGGTCCTCCGCGTCCGCGGGATTCCGGGTCATCCGGAGCGCGGCGGAGTAGAGCTGCTCGAGATACGGCATGACGTCGCGTTCGAATCGCTCGCTTCGCTGCTCCAGCGTCTCCGCGCCTGTCGCGGGCACTGGACCCACCCCCCTAAGATCACCGGTGGCCGGCTGTGACCGGACACCGTACTCAGGGGAGGATACCCGTTGTGCCGAAGCCGTTCGGGCATCGGGGAGGGGGTCGAGCAATGGAGCGAAGGAGCTCGGCGGGAGAGAGCGTGGGACGGGCCAACGACTGCCGAAGCGGTCGCGACCATAAACAACAGCGAGCATGCTCGTCGCAACACCCCCGCGCCCGTGTCTGTTCCCGCAAGATAGAAGGTACGAAGGACCCGGTGCGGGGAACGTCATACGTACCGGCTGGTAGCCCTTTTTCCGGAACCCAGGAGTCGCGTGTGCTGCCCATTCCGGCCGAGGAACTGAACGGCTCAGGGACGCTCGGGCCGTACTGGACGTTCTACCGCGCCGTCGCCGCCGAACAACTGAACCGTTGGCTTCCCGTCGAACCCTCCGTGATCCTCGATCTCTCCGGCGGCCGCGGGCGCTGGTCCGGCCAGGCGGCCAGGGCCGGCCACCGGGTGGTCGAGGTGCTCGACTTCCGCCGCACGGCCGACGGTCAGTCCCGGTTGCGGGACGCCGACCGCGTGCGCCATATACGCGCCGACGATCTGTCGTTCCTGCCCGACGAGAGCGTGGACGCGGTGCTCGCCGAGGAACGCGTGATGTCGATCGAGCTCATGGCCGAGTCGGCGATGAACGACGTGGCCAGGGTGCTGAAGCCCGGCGGGCGGGCGCTGGTGTGCGTCGACTCGCTGGTGCTGGGCATGGCGATCCTGGCCGAGCAGGAGCAGTGGCAGCACCTGCGGCAGACCGGCGAGGTCATGCTCGTGCCCTGGCCGGACGGCAGCATCACACGCTGCTTCAGCAGCGGGCAGCTACGCGAGCTGCTGGTGGGCGCCGGCCTCGAGGTGGAGTGGATGCGGCCGCGCACGGTGCTGTCGCCGTCCACGGTGGACCACGTGCTCGGCTCCGACGCGCGGGCCCTGACCTGGCTCGTGCGCACGGAGCTGGAGGCCCACCCGGACGACGACGACACGGTCGGCATCCACCTGGTGGCCAGCGTCCGCAAGAGCTGACCCGCTTGTGGCCGGCGCCCGCAAGAGCTGACCCCGCCTGTGGCCGGCGCCCGCGAGAGCCGGCCCGCCGGTCAAGGGCTGACCCGCCGTTCTTCGTGTCCGGCGGCGCGCTCTTGACGGCGTGGGTGCTCTTTAGCGGCGGCGCTCCAGCTTGCCCTGGCAATGCACGCAGCGCGCCGCCTCCGGCCGGGCCTCCAGCCGGCCTTCGGGCACCGGCTGGCCGCAGTCGACGCACCTGCCGTACACGCCTTCCTCCAGGCGTTTCAGCGCCTCGATCACCGCGCGCCGCTGTGCGGTGGCCACGGTCAGCATGGCCTGGGCGCGGTCGGCGTCGGTCAGGTCCGAGCCTGCGTCGGCCGCTGAGTACTCGCGTACCGCGACAGGATCGCCCTGCAGGACCCCGATCGATCGGTCCAGCTCGGCGAGCATGTCTTCCAGCCGCTCACGAGCGGTCGTGACGTCCACGAATCCGCACCTCCGGGTAGAAGAGGGCAGCCCGCGGCGAGAACTCCCCGGATGTCCCGCCCGGTGCAATTAGGGGGCAATTCTGGCGGTGACACCGAGTAAACGGATGCATCGCTTTCCTCACCGGATGCCCAGTTACCGCGCTTCTTACACCTTTAGAAAAGAGCGGTTTCCCCCTCTTCAGGGAGCGGTTTGATGAGGTCCGGGCCATTGTTTCTGACGTTGTTGACGTCCGTCGAGACCGGGTACGCCATCAGCCGCCCCTGCTGGGCCGGAATCAGCAGCCGCGAGGCCTGCTCCGTGTCGGTGACCTTGGGATCGAGCCACTCCGCCCAGCGCTCCCGCTCGATCATCATGGGCATCCTGTCGTGGATGTGACCCAGGTGGTCCTCGGCGTCGGTGGTGATGACGGTACAGGTGACCAGCCATTTGAGCGGGTCGTCGTCGTCCCGCGACGGGTCTTTCCAGAATTCGTACAGGCCCGCCATGGCCAGCAACCCGCCGTCTTCCGGATGGATGAAGTACGGCTGTTTCTTCTTCTTTTCGCC
The DNA here is from genome assembly GCF_005893125.1 of Nonomuraea basaltis. Taxonomy (GTDB): domain Bacteria; phylum Actinomycetota; class Actinomycetes; order Streptosporangiales; family Streptosporangiaceae; genus Nonomuraea; species Nonomuraea basaltis. The sequence goes on from NZ_VCJS01000189.1 coordinate 9,203, forward strand.
TTCGATCGGCATCCATTCGAAGTAGCCGTCGGCCGGGAGCAGGCACCTGCGCCTGGCGAACGCCTGCCGATACGACGGCTTGTCGGCCACCGTCTCGATCCTGGCGTTGATCAGCCGCGACCCGATCGACGGATCCTTGGCCCAGGCGGGCACCAGGCCCCACTTCACGATCCTCAGCTGCCGAACCGCCCGCTCGGCCTCCTTGGGCACGCGGCTCAGCACGGCGTAGACGTTCTTGGTGGGCGCGACGTTGTAGTCGGCGCCGAGCTCCTTTTCGGGATCGGCGTCCTGCTCGACCTGGAACTCCTCGAGCAGCTCGTGCTTCTTGCGCGCCGAAGCGTATCTACCGCACATGACCCCACATTGCCACGTACGGCTTTCGCTCGCATGTTTGCTTCCCGGTTCGGACAGCGCCACGGAGTCGTTATCCACAGGCTGTGACCCCATCCACCAAGCCCCAGTAGTCTTTGACCATGTCCGCTTCGCACTGGCCCGCACCAACCGCGACCGCTGCCGTCACCGCCACCGTCCCGCTGCCCGGCTCCAAGTCGGTGACCAACCGCGCGCTGGTCCTCGCCGCGCTCGCCGAGGGCCCGGGCGTCGTGCGTCAGGCGCTGCGCAGCCGCGACGCGGACCTCATGGTGGCGGCGCTGCGAGCGCTGGGCGCCACGCTGGTGGCCGCCGACGAGACCACCGCGAGCGTGGACTGGCAGGTGACGCCCGGCCCGATCCGCGGCGACGCCGCCATCGACGCCGGCCTGGCGGGCACGGTCATGCGTTTCGTCCCGCCGATGGCCGCCCTGGCCGACGGCCCCGTCTCCTTCGACGGCGACCCGCACGCCCGCAAGCGCCCGATGGGCCCCATCCTCGACGCCCTGCGCGCGCTGGGGGCGCGGGTCGACAACGACGCCCTGCCGTTCACGATCAGCGGCCCGCTGACGGGCGGCGAGGTCACGCTGGACGCGTCGGGTTCGTCGCAGTTCGTCTCGGGCCTGCTGCTGACGGCGGCGCGGTTCGAGAAGGGCGTCACGATCCGCCACATGGGCCCGCCGGTGCCCTCGCAGCCCCACATCGAGATGACCGTGCAGATGCTCAGGGCGGCCGGCGTCACGGTCGACGACAGCGAGCGCGACGTGTGGCGGGTCGAGCCCGGGCCGATCGCCCCCAGGGACATGACGGTGGAGCCCGACCTGTCCAACGCGGCCCCGTTCCTGGCCGCGGCGCTCGCCACGGGCGGCACGGTCACCATTCCCGCCTGGCCGCTGCAGACCACGCAGCCGGGCGACGCCCTGCGCGGCCTGCTGACGGCCATGGGTGCCACGGTCACCCGAGCGGAGGCCCCCGGCGCGGACGTCACCGATCTGGTGGTCACCGGGACGGGCGAGGTCTCCGGCATCGACGCCGACCTCCACGAGGTGGGCGAGCTGACCCCGACGATCGCCGCCCTGGCCGCGCTCGCTTCGACACCGAGCCGCATCCGGGGCGTGAGCCACCTGCGCGGCCACGAGACCGACCGCCTCGCCGCGCTCGCGACCGAGATCAACCGCCTCGGCGGCGACGTGGAGGAGACCGGGGACGGCTTGATCATCCGCCCCCGCCCCCTGCACGGCGGCACCTTCCACAGCTACGACGACCACCGCATGGCCACGGCCGGAGCCGTGATCGGCCTCAAGGTGCCCGGCGTGGAGGTGGAGAACATCTCGACGACCGCCAAGACCCTTCCAGAGTTCGTCCAGATGTGGACCGCGATGCTGGGAGCACGATGACCGGGACGCGACGCCTGAAACGCGGGCCGGTCCCCGGATGACCGGCTGGTTTCACGATCAATGCCCCGGGCACGCGAACACCACCAAATCACGCCCATACCGATCCCCCACACCGCCCCCGGCGGTCCGTCTCGCCGCGGATGTCATCCGGCGAGCGGCCAGGCCGGGTGCGCAGGGACGGAACGGACGCCCGGGAGGCGACGGCAACGGCCTCGAGCCGAGCCGCCTGCCGGGAAGCACTGACGAGCAACAACGGAAGGGTAGCGAGCGCATGGGAGCAGACCGCTGAGAAAGCGGGAGTACGACGAGGACGACGTACGGGTCAGGCCAGGCAAGGGCTCCCGGCCGCGGACCCGCATCCGTCCTGCGCACGAGGACGCCGTCGAGGGCTTCGTGATCGCCGTCGACCGCGGCCGTTACACGACGCTGGTCGAGCCCGACCGGCCGAAGGGCTCGGCCCAGAAACGCAAGCAGCAGCCACAACGCCGGCTCGTGGTCGCCATGAAGGCCCGCGAGCTGGGCCGCAAGGGCATCGTCGTGGGCGACCGGGTCGCCCTGGTCGGCGACGTGTCCGGCCTTCCGGACACCCTGGCCAGGGTCGTCCGGGTGGAGCCGCGCACCTCGATGCTGCGCCGCTCGGCCGACGACACCGAGGACACCGACGGCATCGAACGCCCGGTCGTGGCCAACGCCGACCAGCTCGTCATCGTGACCGCCCTGGCCGACCCGCCGCCCCGCCCTCGCATGATCGACAGGATCCTGGTGGCGGCGTTCGACGCGGAGATCGACGCCCTGCTCTGCCTCACCAAGTCCGACCTCGCGCCGCCGGATGAATTGGTGGCCGCGTACGAGCCGCTGGGCGTGGCGCACGTCGTCGTCCACAAGGGCGGCTCACTGGACGAGCTCCGCGATCGGCTGACCGGCCGCATCAGCGTTCTGGTCGGACACTCGGGCGTCGGCAAGTCCACCCTGGTCAATGCCCTGGTCCCAGACGCCAACCGCGCCGTCGCCCAGGTCAACGCGGTAACCGGCCGCGGCCGCCACACCTCGACCTCGGCCGTGGCCCTGGAGCTGCCCGAGGGCGGCTGGATCATCGACACGCCCGGGGTCCGCAGCTTCGGCCTGGCCCATGTGTCGGTGGAAACGGTCCTGGCCGCGTTCCCGGACCTGGTGGAGGGCACGGTCAACTGCCCCAAGGGCTGCACGCACCTGGGCGACGGCTGCGCCTTGGACGCCTTGGTCACCGCGGGCAACGCCGACCCCACCCGCCTGAGGTCCCTCCGCCGCCTCCTCTCCAGCCGCGAAGGCACCCTCGACGAACCCAACCCGGCGTGAGCCTCCCCCTTGGCCGGCTGTCGCCATCTTGGCGAGCGGCGGCGTGACCAGGGCGCCCGCGTGCGGCCCCGCCACGTGATCGGCGATCGGGCAGCCGGCAAAACGGCCTGCCCGCCGGAGTCGAAAGCGATGCCCAAAGCCCGGCAAAAGGGACGGTCTAGAGCAGCAAAGCACCGACATCTAGCGACATGATGGACATGCTACTAACCGGTAACTGGACGGCGAGTTACCAGAAAAGGGGCGTCTGTGACTGATGTTCGGTATACCCGACACGGTAGCGTGGGCGACCGTGCAGGGTTATAACGATGATCTACGCCTCGCGCATGTCATGGCGGACGCCGCCGATGACCTGACCATGCGGCGGTTCAAGGCGGTCGACCTGAAGGTCGACACCAAGCCCGATCTCACGCCGGTCAGCGACGCCGACCGAGCCGTGGAGGAGGCGATCCGCGGCACGCTGCGGCGGGCCAGGCCACGAGATGCGGTCGTGGGCGAGGAGTTCGGCAGGACCGGGTGGGGTGCCCGGTCCTGGATCATCGACCCCATCGACGGCACCAAGAACTACGTGCGCGGCGTACCCGTGTGGGCGACGCTGATCGCGCTCATGGAGTATGGCCAGGTCAAGGTCGGCCTGGTGTCGGCCCCCGCGATCGGCCGGCGATGGTGGGCGGCGGCCGAGGGCGGCGCGTGGACCGGCAAGAGCCTGACCAAGGCGTCCAGGATGACCGTGTCCTCGGTGTCCAATCTGGAGGACGCGTCGTTCTCGTACTCGAGCTTCGGCGGGTGGGAGAAGACCGGCAGGCTCGACAACTTCCTCGACCTCGGCCGCGCCTGCTGGCGGACCAGGGCGTACGGCGATTTCTGGTCGCACATGATGGTCGCCGAGGGCTCGGTGGACCTGTCCGCCGAGCCCGAGTTGTCGCCGTGGGACATGGCGGCGCTCACGGTGATCGTCGAGGAGGCCGGCGGCGTCTGGACGGACGTCGCCGGGGTGAAGGGCCTGGAGGGCGGCAGCCTGGTCTGCAGCAACGGCATCCTGCACGACGAGATCATCCACCGCCTCAACGGCACCACCATCCGCTGAGGAGCACCGCCCGCGATCACTGGAGGCCGCCGCGCCTCAACCTCGCGCCGGCGTACGCGACCCAGGCCGCGGACGCAGGAGACCGGCCCGAGACCGGATGCCGGCGGTGGCGGCGTTCAACTCCTGTTCATCCTTGAACGTCACATTCCCTTCGTACGTCACCCCGCCAGGCGGGCTGTCGTGCCCCACCGGATCGGCGTCCCAGAAGTTCCCCCGGTAGACGACGTTCTCCAGCGGCGGCGCCACCTCCAGCACGGCGGTGCTGTCCGCCCGCAGCACGACGTTCCCCTCCACCGTCACCCATGAGGCCCCGTAGTCGGTGTAGAGCCCGAAGTTGTACGGCGTGCGCGTGTCCTCGATGACGTTCCCCTGCACCAGCGCCCCGTTGTCACGCGAGGACCCCTGTGCCCCGGACAGATAGATCCCACCTCCGTCGGCCAGCACCCGCATGGTGTCCACGGTGAGGTTGCGCAGGATGCGCGCCCCCTCCCCTGACCCCACGACGATGCCGCAGTGAGGCACGTCCGCGATCTCGTTCTGCGCGACGACACACCCCAGCGCGCCCGACACCGCGATCCCCGGCGATCCGCGGTATTCGAGCCCGACGTCATGCACCCAGTTGTCCTCGATCGTCACGTCGCGGCCGCCCGACACCGCGATGCCGCCGCCCGAGAGGGTGTCGAAGTCGCAGCCGCGCACCGCGACCTCGACCCCGCCGGAGACGCCCAGTCCGGACGCCCCGAGCCGGGTGAACCGGCAGCCCTCGATCTCCACCCCGGCCACGTCCTCGAACGTCACGCACGCCGGGATCGACGCCGACGCCGCCGGGTACGTCACCGACGCCCCCTCGCCCACGAAGGCCGTCTCGACGCCGCCACCCTCGTAGTAGCCGCTGCCGTGATAGTGCAGGAAGCCCTCGGGACGGCTGGGCCGCAGCCAGGTCGCGTCGGCGAACACCAGCCCACGGAACGACACGTTCCGCGTGCCCACGGCACTCAGCAGCGTCTCCAGGACCGGCGCGACGACCCGCGTACCCTCGGGGTCCTCGCCGGGACGAGGCAGGTAGAGCAGGACGTGCCGCCCGGGACGCGAGCGGTCGAGCACGAACGTGCCCGGCTCGCTCAGGAAGGCGGCGTCGTTCTCGATCCGGGTGGGCAGTCCGAGCCCGCTCGACGTCTGGCCCTCCCAGGTGGAGTTGTAGAGCTCGGCGGCCCAGCCGAACGCGGGCTGCGCCATGGTGATCACGGTCGAGGCGCCGTCGGCCGTGACGCCGGACACCCCGCACCGGGCCTCGGTCCACGGGTAAATCCCCCGGTAGACGAACTCGACGTCGCCCGGGCTCCGCCACGCGCGCGGGTCCGCGCTGTCCGTGACGTAACCCGTGACGGTCGCGCTCGCGGTCCCGGGCAGGCCCGGGATGCCGGCGCGGGAGGCCCTGCGGCCGTCCACGTAGAGCTGGCGGGTGTCGAGGTCGCCGACGTCGGCGACCCACACGCCGTCCCGCACCTGCCAGCCCGTGATGGGGCGGCCGCCGCTCACCACGGCCTCCTCCTGCTCGGCGGTGCCGTAGCCGTATGCCTGGTAGACGATCCGGTGGCCGTCGCCCCCGGAGTCGGCCTCGGTGAGCTCGAACGGCCGGGCCAGGGCGTGGGTGCCCGCCCTGAGATGTACGACGACGTCCCCGGCCGCCTCGCGGGCCGCGGTCCGGGCGCGTTCGAGCGTGGCGAAGGGCTGCTCGGCGGAGCCTGACCAGGTGTCGTCACCGGAAGGCGCGACATGGAAATGGAACATCAGAACCCCCTTTGCTGTTTATGGTGTACACGTAGTAGTACACCATAAACGAGGAGGGTGGCAATGACGAGAGGCAGAGCCGGGGACCCCGACCACGGGCTCGAGTTGCTGTGGCGCGCGCAGGAGCGCGCGCCGCGGCCCGGCCTGAGCCTGGGCCGGATCGTGCGGGCCGCCATCGAGCTGGCCGACGCCGAGGGCCTGGCGGGCCTGTCGATGCGCAAGGTCGCCGACCGGCTCGGCTTCACGACCATGTCCCTCTACCGCCACGTGCCCGGCCGCGACCAGCTCGTGGACCTGATGGTGGACGAGGTCCTGAGCGAGCACCCCGACGTGGCCGGCGACCTGCCGGACTCCGAGGGATGGCGGGCTCGGCTGGAGGCCGTCGCCAGGCAGGCGTGGCGGATCCGCAAGAGCCATCCCTGGCTCGCCGAGGTACGCGGCACCCGCCACCTCCCCGGCCCCAACGGCGTGGCCCACTACGACTACATGCTGAGCACCCTCACCGGCACTCCCCTCACCCCCGCCGAGGTGATCGCCGCCGTCGGCCTGGTGGGCCGCTTCGTCGACGCCGAGGCCCTGGTCCTGGTCGAGACCCAGCGCGAGGAGCGGCGCAGCGGCGTGCCCGAGGAGGAGTGGTGGGGCGCCCGCGACGCGCTCTACGACCGCCTCGACCGCTACCCCACGATCTCCTACCTGTGGACGGCGGGCGGCTGGGACGCCCCGGAGGACTCCTTCGAGTTCGGCCTGCGCCGCCTCCTGGACGGCATCGAAACGCTCATCAACCGGCGTGACGAAAATCGTGATGAAAATCAGGCCTGCGAGGAGTGCGGCAGACCGCTGGAGCCCGCGACATCCGGCCGTCCCCGCGTCTACTGTTCGCGCGCCTGCCAGCAGCGCGCCTACCGCAAGCGCAAATCAAGCTAGAGCGCCAGCACCCGCCGTACCGCGTCCATCAGGCTGTCCCGGTAGGAGCCCCCGAACAGCACCACGTGCACGAGCAGCGGATGCAACTGGTGCAGCGGCACCCGCTCCCGCCACCCGTCCGCAAGCGGCCACTCCTCCCCGTAGGCCCCCAGCACCCGATCCAGGTACGGCAGCCCGAACAGCGCCAGCATGGCCAGATCCGTCTCCCGATGCCCCCCGTGGGCCGCCGGATCGATCAGCACCGCCGACCCGCCCGACCACAGCACGTTCCCGCTCCACAGATCCCCGTGGATCCGCGATGGCGGCTCGGGCGGCCCCCCGACCTCCACGAACCGCTCCACAGCCCGCTCGACGGCGGCTACGTCCGAGGAGGGCAGCCGCGCCTGCAGCAGGAAGGGCAGCACCCGCCGCGCCCCGTAGAAGGACGGCCAGTCGTCGCACGCGGAGTTGTCCATCGGCAGCTCGGCGATGAACCCCGGCCACGGCGCCCCGAAACCCGCCGCCCCCGCGCGATGCAGCCGGGCCAGCTCCCGCCCGAACCGCTCGGCCGCCGCCGCGCTCGGCCGTTCCTCCTCCACCCACGCCAGGACGAGCCGGTCCGGCCCGGCCTCGATCACCTCGGGCACCGCGATGGCCTCGCCGAGCCAGCGCAGCCCGGCCGCCTCTGAGGTGAACACTTCGGAAACGGCCCCGCTCTTCGCGAACACCTGCCGCCCGTCGTCGAGCACGCCCCGCTGCCGCCGCCAGCCGTGCGACGAGCCCAGATCCTCAGCCCACTTCATCGGCGATGTGCTTGGCCACGCCCTCGGCGGCCGACTCGACCAGCGCGAGCACCTCCTCGAACCCCTCCCGGCCCCCGTAGTAAGGGTCCGGCACCTCGGCGTCCGGCGGCGCCGCGGGGTCGAACGAGCGGAACAACCGCACCTCCACTCCGGAGGGCGCCAGCCGCCGCAAAGTGACGAGGTTGTCCCGGTCCATGGCCAGCACCAGGTCGTAACGGTCGAACCAATCCCGGGTAAACCGCCTGGCCCGATGCGCGGAGCCGTCGTAGCCGTGGTCGGAAAGGATCCTCAGCGCCCGCTCGTCCATGGGGTCTCCTTCGTGCCAGCCGCCGGTCCCGGCGCTCTCGACGGTGACGCGGCCGGCCAGCCCCCGATCGGCCAGGGCCTGCCGGAGCACCACCTCGGCCATCGGCGAGCGGCAGATGTTACCCATGCACACCAGACATACGCGATAAGTCATCTCTCCAGGATGGCTCTTACAACCTATTCATACGACCCGGAACACCTCTTTGGGCCTCGGTCACTGCTCGTTCTACTCCCGTTCACTTTTGCCCGGTGTTATCGGAGGCGACGAGAACGGATCTCACTAGGGACGAGGAAAATACCGTGACCCGTGGACAGCGCCGCCTGAGTGCGGTGGCGACGGCCGCCATCGTTGTGGGCCTTTCCGCCGCATGTGGCGGCACCAACACCACTCCGCCGGCCGGCGAGGGCACCACCTCCGCCAGCCAGGGCGCCGGCGCCGAGCTGGCCGGTCAGGTCAAGGTTGACGGCTCCAGCACGGTTGCCCCGCTGACCAGCGCCGCTTCGGAGTTCTTCAGCGAGGAGCAGCCGAAGGTCAACGTGACGGTCGGCACCTCCGGAACCGGTGGCGGTTTCGAGAAGTTCTGCAACGGCGAGACCGACATCTCCGATGCCTCCCGTCCGATCAAGGACGAGGAGAAGGCGGCGTGCGAGAGCAAGGGCATCAAGTACACCGAGCTCACCGTCGCGACCGACGCGCTGACCGTTGTGGTGAACAAGGAGAACACCTGGGCCACCTGCCTCACCACCGACCAGCTCAAGAAGATGTGGGAGCCGGCGGCAGAGGGCAAGATCACGAGCTGGAAGCAGATCGACCCCAAGTTCCCCGACGAGCCGCTGAAGCTGTTCGGCGCGGGCACCGACTCGGGCACCTTCGACTACTTCACCGATGAGATCAACGGCGAGGAGGGCGCGAGCCGCAAGGACTACAGCCCCAGCGAGGACGACAACGTCACCGTGCAGGGCGTGAGCGGCTCCAAGGGCGGCCTCGGCTACTTCGGCTACACCTACTTCGAGGAGAACGCCGCCAAGCTCAAGGCGGTGGAGGTCGACTCCGGCAAGGGCTGCGTCGCGCCGAGCAAGGAGACCGCGCAGGACGGCACGTACACGCCGCTGGCCCGGCCGCTGTTCATCTACCCGTCGGCCGCCGCCGCCAAGCGGCCGGAGGTCGTGGCCTTCCTCGACTACTACGTGGCCAACATCAGCAAGATCGTGACGGACGCGAAGTACATCCCGCTCAACACAGAGCAGGAGACCAAGCTCAAGTCGGACCTTGACGCCCTGAAGACCCAGGCGGGCTGATGACGGCCCGCGACTCCGCGACCGTGCCGGGGACTCCCCAGTCCCTGGCGCGGTCGCGCCCGCGTTACGGCGAGGGGATCATCAAGGTGATCCTCATGGTGGCCGCCCTGGTCTCCATCGCCACCACGATCGGCATCGTGGTCTCCCTCCTGGAGCCCACGATCAAGTTCTTCGGGGAAGTCAGCGTGGTGGAGTTCTTCACCTCCACCAACTGGGGACCGCTGTTCGAGCCCCCGACCTATGGCGTGCTGCCGCTGGTCAGCGCGACCTTGATCACGACCGGCATCGCGATCGTGGTGGCCGTGCCGCTCGGCCTGGCCGCCGCGATCTACCTGTCGGAGTACGCCAGGCCGCGCGTCAGGAAGATCTTCAAGCCGGTGCTCGAGGTGCTGGCGGGAATCCCGACCGTGGTCTTCGGGTTCTTCGCGCTGAGCTTCGTCACGCCGCTGCTGCAGAGCGTCCTGCCCTTCGAGATCGAGATCTTCAACGCGCTGAGCGCGGGCCTCGTGGTCGGCTTCATGATCATTCCGATCGTGGCGTCGCTGTCCGAGGACGCGATGTCGGCGGTGCCGAACGGCCTGCGCGAGGGCTCGTACGCCCTGGGCGCCTCCAAGATGATCACCTCGCTCCGCGTGGTGCTGCCCGCGGCCTTCTCCGGCATCATCGCGGCCGTCATCCTGGCGATCTCGCGCGGCGCGGGTGAAACGATGATCGTCTACATCGCCGGGGGCGGCCAGCCCAACTTCACTTTCGACCTGGGCAAGGCGATGCAGACCATGGCGGCGTTCATCGCCGCGGCCGGCTCGGGAGACGTACCGGTCGGCACCGTCGACTACAACACCATCTTCGCGGTCGGCGCCCTGCTGTTCGTGATGACGTTCGCTATGAACTACGTCAGCGCCCGCCTGGTGCGGAAGTATCGTGAGGTGTACGAGTAATGGCCGTTCTCTCGACGCCGCGCTCCGCCGTGCAGCTGGCGGGCAAGGGAAAGCCGGTCACGGAGCACCTGTTCCGGATCCTCCTGATCTCGAGCCTGGCGATGGCGCTCATCTTCCTGGTCGCCCTCCTCGCCTTCGTCTTCGTAGAGGGCGCGCCGAGGCTCGACTCCCGCCTCTGGGAGAACATGCCGTCGATCCGCAACCCGGACATCGCCGGCGCCCAGTCCGCCATCACGGGCACCCTCTGGGTCATCTCGCTGACCGCGGTCTTCACCATCCCGACAGGCATCGCCGCGGCGATCTACCTGGAGGAGTACGCGGACAAGACCCGCTGGTGGAACCGGGTGATCGAGCTCAACATCCAGAACCTGGCCGCCATCCCGTCGATCGTCTACGGCATCCTGGGCCTGGGAATCATCGCCCGTACGCTGGGCCTCGGCTTCAGCGTGATCACCGCGTCGCTCACCCTCGGGCTGCTGGTCCTCCCCATCGTGATCATCGCCTCGCGCGAGGCGATCCGCGCGGTGCCGCCGTCCATCCGCGAGGGTTCACTCGCGCTGGGCGCCACGCAGTGGCAGACGATCTCCCGCCAGGTGCTGCCCGCGTCGATCCCCGGCATCGCGACCGGCTCGATCCTGGCACTCTCCCGGGCCATCGGTGAGGCCGCTCCGCTGATCATGCTGGGCGCCGTGTCCTTCATCCGCTTCAACCCGGACGGCATCTTCGCCAGCTACACCGTCCTCCCGATCCAGATCTTCAACTGGATCTCCCAATCGCGCGAGGGATTCCACGTCCTGGCCTCGGCCGCGATCGTGATCCTGCTGCTGATCCTGCTGCTGATGAACTCGGCGGCGATCTGGCTCCGCAACCGCTACGAGAAGCGCTGGTGAGGGAAGAAATGACTGAGATAGGAACCCCCATGGCGAACGTCACCGTCCGCGGTCCGGAGGCCCCCCGCAACCTCGAGTCCCTGGACCCGGTCTTCACGGTCTCGGACCTCAGCGTCTTCTACGGCGACTACGAGGCCGTGCGCGAGGTCGACCTGACCATCGGCAACCGCGAGATCACCGCTATGATCGGCCCCTCCGGCTGCGGCAAGAGCACCGTGCTGCGCTGCTTCAACCGGATGAACGACCTCATCCCCGGCGCCCGCCCGGCCGGCAAGATCCTCTACCACGGCGAAGACCTCTACGGCGACCACGTCGACCCCATCGAGGTACGCCGCCGCATCGGCATGGTCTTCCAGAAGCCCAACCCCTTCCCCAAGTCGATCTACGACAACATCGCCTACGGCCCCCGGGTCAACGGCACAAAGGGCAAGATGGACGACCTGGTCGAGCAGGCGCTCACCAAGGCGGCCCTGTGGGACGAGGTCAAGGACAAGCTCAAGCAGAACGCCCTGTCCCTGTCCGGCGGCCAGCAGCAGCGCCTGTGCATCGCGCGGGCCATCGCGGTCAAGCCTGAGGTCATCCTCATGGACGAGCCCTGCTCGGCCCTCGACCCGATCGCCACCACCAAGATCGAAGACCTGATGCAGGAGCTGGCGCGCGACTACACGATCGTGATCGTCACGCACAACATGCAGCAGGCCGCCCGCGTCTCCCACCGCACCGCGTTCTTCACCGCCGAGGTCGACGACAAGGGAGAGCGGCACGGCCGCCTCGTGGAATACGACGAGACCAGCCGTATCTTCACCAACCCGTCCGACAAGCGCACCGAGGACTACATCACGGGGCGCTTCGGCTGATGACCCAACAGCAGGCGGCATCCACGATGAACGGGGACGCGCGGACCAAGCCCGTACTGCTCATCGCCGACCCCGACAGTGCCGTGGTCGAGGCCCTCGCCACCGAGCTCGAACGCGAGGGCGTGGCCGTCACCGGCGCGGCCGACGGGGCTCAGGGGCTGCTGCAGGCGGGGGCCCTGCAGCCGGACGTGGTGCTCGTCTCGGCCACGCTCCCGGTCATCGACGCGGTCGAGTTCGTCCGCGCGGTACGCCTCGCCCGAGCCGTGCCCGTGCTGCTCGGCGTCGGAGAGGGGCACGCCGAGCAGGCCGTACGCGCGCTCGCGGCGGGCGCGGCCGCCTGTGTGGCCAGGCCCTACCGGGTGCCCGAGCTGCTGCCGTTCATCCAGGCGTCATCACCCGAGTCGCGCAAGGTGCTGAGCGTGGGCGCGGTCGAGCTGGACGTGCAGGCGTACCAGGTGCGCGTGGGCGGGCGGGCCGTGCACCTGCCGCTGCGGGAGTTCGAGCTGCTGCAGTATCTGATGCGCAACGCCGACCGCACGGTCACCCGCGAGCAGATCATGCGGCACGTGTGGCACGCCGCCGCCACCACGTCGACGAACACGATAGCGGTCCACGTCAAGCGGCTGCGGGCGCGGCTGGGCGACGAGGACGACCGGCTCATCCAGACCGTACGCGGCGTGGGCTACCGGCTGGTCACTCCGGGCATGTCCGAAAGGCCTGCATAATCCGCTTGATGACTCCTTCGACCGTCGCGATGCCGTACGCCACCTCGGGACTGCCCTCGGTGAGTACGGCAACGGCGTAGTCGTGGCCGTCGTCCCTGATCAGACCGACGCTGATCACGGCCCAGCGCTTGGTCGAGACGCGCTTGAGCCAGCCGTTCTTCAGCGCCACCCGGTCGCCCCGGCACGCGGCGGCGCTGACGCCCCAGTCCTGGCCGTCGACGACCTTGCCCATGAGCCCGAGCACCCGATCGCGCTCCTTGGCCCTCAGCGGGCTCTTGCCGGACACGAGAGCGCTCATGAGGCGGGTCTGGTCGTCCACCGACGTCCGGGTGATGCCCCAGCAATACAGGTCCACGCAGTCACCTGGGACGCCCTGGGTGTGCTTGAGCCCGAACCGCCTGCCGGCCTTGGTGAAGCCGGCCGCGCCGCCGATGCGGAGCCAGAGGCGGTCGGCGGCGTGGTTGTCGCTGTAGCGGATCATCAGCTCGGCGTCGCGCTTGACGGCCTCGGGCAGCTTCTTCCACGGGGTTTGCAGCAGCAGCGCCATGAGGATCTGGACCTTGGCGCTGCTCGCGGTGATCAGCCGCTCGCCCGGGCGATAGCGGTAGACCCGCCCGGTCGCCAGATCCTTGACCATGGCCGTGACCGACCGCGAACGGCCGGCCAAGTAGCGGTCGAGCCGCTTGGTGATCTCCTTGGCGGAAACCGGCGCCAGAGTCTCCTCAGCCGCGATCTTCTCGATCCTCGCCAGCACCCTCTGCCGGGCCTCCGGAACCGCGGCCACCGGCCACCCGCGATGCCTCGCAGGAGGCCGGCCGGGAACCGTGATCAGTGACAGGATCAGGGTGAGCGCGACCACGACGCGCACCGTCACCTGCCCCGGGCCCGCGATCACCCGGGCATTATCACGAAGAACGGCGACACATCGCTAGATGGCGGCGGCGATCAGTTTCGCGATCGAGTCGTCGTCACAGGTGTCCCAGAAGCCACCCACGACGTCCTCCAGGTGTTCCAGCGACTCGGCCTGGAACAACACATCCTGATATTTCGTGATGTCGTAGCGCGTCGTCCCCATGGCGGACAGATCCAGCGGCCGGATGTCCATCCCGCGGAACTCCTCGATCTCCCCGTACGACGACAGGATCCCCGCCCCGTACGCCCTGAGCTCGTCCCTTTCCCACATCACCCCGAACTCCAGGGTGAACCAGAAGACCTTCGACACGAACTCCAGCGCCCCCTCCCCTTCGACCCGCCGGGCGGCCTCCCCTGCCAGCCGGTAGAGCGTGGCGTACCGGGCGCTGGCCAGCGCGTTGGCGTGCCCGATCACCTCGTGGACGACATCGGGCTCCGGCGTGTAGAAGGGCACGGAATGGTGCCGGATGTACTGCGTCGAGTGGAAGAACCCGTCCGCGAGCACCCCGTAGAACTCCCGCAACGGCACCAGACCCGCCGCCGGCAGATACCGGAACCCGGTGAGCGGCTCCAACAGCCGCGAGACCTCCTCCAACTGGGGGATCCGCTCGCCCGGCAGCCCAAGCCGGGCCGCGCCGTCGAGATATTCGGCCGTGGCGTACTTGGCGTGCTTGACCGCCAGCTCCCGGCTGACCATCGCCCACACCTCGTGCTCCTGCTCGGTGTACTCGGCGACCGGAATGGGCGTCCCCGGACGGTAGTTGACGGCCAGCCCCGCGATCGCGTTCCGCCGCGTCCGGTAGACCGGATCCGCGAACCCCGGGTGGGACGCGGACAACTCGACCACCACCGACCCGTCCTCCTGGGCCGCCACCGGTGCGAAGTACTGCGCTTCCTCAAACATGCCCCAGATAACAGCAAGTTCCGCTTTTCCTGGCAAGAGCGCGCAGTTTCACTGCGCGATACGCTTACTTTCGTACGACCAAAGCCGGATTTGCTGGTCGAATCGCACAGTCTTCGGAGGGCCCGGGATGGACGAGCTGGACGCCAGGTTGCTCGTGACCATGCGCGCCAACCCGCGCATCGGCCTGACGGAGCTCGCCCGCCTCCTCGGCGTCGCCAGGGGCACGGTCCAGGCCCGGGTCGAGAAGCTGACCACCCGCGGGGTGATCGAGGACTTCGGGCCCACCGTGTCACCGGCGGCGGCCGGCCATCCGATACTGGCGTTCGTCTGGCTGCAGATCGCCCAGGGCCGGCTGGCGGAGGCGGTGGCGGCGCTGCGGGCCGTGCCGCAGATCCTGGAGGTGCACGGCACGAGCGGTCAGCACGACCTGCTGTGCCGGGTGGTCGCCCGAAGCACCGACCACCTGCAGGAGGTCATCGCCCACATCCTGGCCTCGCCGGCCGTCCAGCGCACGGACACCACGATCGCCCTCTCCACCCAGATCCCCTTCCGCATCGAGCCCCTCCTCGAGGCCTCCGCCGGGAGCAGATGACCCAGGAGATCCAGGACGACGAGCAGCATGACCCGTGAACGCAGAAAGGGCCCCGACCATGACGGTCGGGGCCCTTTCTGTACCAAAAATTTGTGCGGCGGTGACCTACTCTCCCACACCCTCCCGAGTGCAGTACCATCGGCGCTGAGAAGCTTAACTTCCGGGTTCGGAATGTAACCGGGTGTTTCCTTCCCGCCATAACCGCCGCAACCCTG
>NZ_VCJS01000018.1 GCF_005893125.1 Nonomuraea basaltis
GCCCACCCGCCCACGCACCAGGCGGCAAAGCACGCGGCCAGGCACCGGACCGCGCCACCGACGCGGCCGCGCACGCATCAGGGCGTGTCGCCGACGCAGCCGAAGGACGTCGTTCTCGGGAAGCGTGCTTTGTGGACCTGTCACTCGTGGACGGCCCCGGGCAGGTGGCGTTGGCCGTCCTTGGGGCGCTCGGGCTGCGGGAGTCGGCGCTCTGGCCGCCCCTCGCGGCAGCCGGGCGGCCCGATCCGGCCGAGCGGCTGGTGGCGGCGCTAGCCGAGCAGGACCTGACGCTCATCCTGGACAACTGCGAGCACGTCATCGCCGAGGCCGCCACGCTCGTCCGGCGTCTGCTCGCCGCCTGCCCTTGCCTAACCGTCCTGGCCACCAGCAGGGAGCCGCTGGGCATCACCGGCGAGCACCTGGTCCCGCTGGCTCCCCTGTCCACCCCGCCGCCGGACGCCGAGGATCCGTACGGTTATCCCGCCGTCAGGCTGTTCGCTGACCGGGCGGCGACCGTGCGGCAGGGCTTCTCGGTCGGGCCCGGCAACGTGGATGCGGTGCTGCGGATCTGCTCGGCGCTCGACGGCCTGCCGCTGGCCATCGAGCTGGCGGCGGCCCGGGTGCGTACGTTCGGCGTGGACGAGATCGCCGCCCGCTTGGCCGAACACGGCAGGTTCAGGCTGCTCTCGCGCGGCGATCGCACAGCCGCCGCCCGCCACCAGACGCTCCACTCGGTTGTGGAGTGGAGTTGGAGCCTCCTGGACGCCGAGGAGCAGGCGCTGGCCAGGCGGTTCTCGGTGTTCGCCGGGGGAGCGAGCCTGGCGGCGGTCGAGGGGATCTGCGGCGTGGACCCCGCCGAGGCGCTCATGGGCCTGGTGGACAAGTCACTGGTCGAGACCGACGGCGAGCGCTACCACATGCTCGACACCATCCGGCTGTTCTGCGCGCAACGGCTGGCGGAGGCGGGCGAGGACGAGCGGCTGCGGCAGGCCCACGCCGCCTGGTTCCTGGAGCTCGCCCAGCGCGCCGACGATCACCTCTATCGGGCCGAGCAGCTGGACTGGATGGCGCGGCTGTCGGCCGACAACGCCAACCTGCTGGCGGCGCTGCGCTGGAGCGTGGAGCGCGCCAGGACGACGGCGTTGCGGCTGGTGGCGGCGCTGGGGATGTACTGGTGGCTGAGCGGGCGGCGCGACCAGGCCACCGGACCCGCCGTACGCCTCCTGGACGCGATCGGCCAGGAACCGCCCGCCGGGATGGCCGAGGAATACGTGCTGACCGTGCTGCACGCCGTACCCGACGCCGGGTCGTCGCACTGGGAACGGGCACGGGCGATCGTCGAGTCGCTGGACCGGCCGATGCGCTACCGGTTCGGCGTGGCCCTGTGGGGAATGATCGCGGGCCCGCCCGCCACGACCGGACGGCGGTATCAGGCCCTGGGCTCCGATCCGTGGAGCCAGGCGCTCGGCACGCTCGGGGAGGCGCTGATGGCGCTGCTGAGCGGCGAGGTCGCGCAGGCCGAGCGGGAGCTGGAGTCGGTGCTGGCGGCCTTCGGTGAGGTGGGCGAGCGCTGGGGAAAGGCTCAGGCGCTCGACTGGCTCGCCTTGATCGCGGGATGGCGCGGCGAGTGGGCGCACGCCATGGGACTGTGGCAGGAGGCGATCGAGCTGCTCGAAGAGCTCGGCGCGCTGGAGGAACTGGTCGACGTGCTGGTACGCCGGTCCGACGCGCACTGCCGGGCCGGCGACCTCCTGGCCGCGCGCGTCGACTGCGAGCGCGCGGCCGAACCCGCGCGCCGCCTCGGGTGGCCGGAGCTGACGGCTCGGGTCAACCTGTCGCTGGGCGAGATCGCCCGGTTCGAGGGCGATCTGACGGAGGCGGCTCGGCGGCTCAGCGCCGCGCTGCGCACTTTGGCGGAGAACGGCGGGTTCACCGTCACGGGCACCAGGTCGCACGTGCTGACGGCGCTGGGCCGCCTGGCCGAGGCGACCGGCCACACCGCCGAGGCCGGGCGCAGGCACCACGAGGCGCTGGCCGTCGCGCTCAGGTCGCCGATGATCACCGATCTCGCCGACGCCGCCGAGGGCCTGGCCGGCCACGCCCTCCTCACCGGTACGACCCCGCTGCCCGGCGGCACGGCAGAGCAGGCGACAGGGCAGGCGAGGCACGCGCCCGGCGAGATGGAGCGGGCGGCGCTGCTGCTCGGCATAGGCGTGGCGCTACGTGGCATGGCGGTGACCGGTGATCGGGACGTCGCCAGGATCGCCGCCGCCGCCACGGAGGTCCTGGGCCCGGAGGCGTTCGCTACGGCGTTCGCCAGGGGCGCGGCCATGGGCAGGGACGATGCGCTGGCGGCGCTGGCCCGGCGGTGAACCGGCAGTCGCCCCCCTGACAGGCGAGGGCGCGGCTGTCAGCCGGTAGTCGCCACGCTGTCAGCGGCGGTGGCGAAGCTCTCGGGCATGAAGAACGCGAACATCCTCGTCTCCGGCGCCAGCATCGCCGGCCCCGCCCTCGCCCACTGGCTCATCCGGTACGGGTTCAACGTGACCCTCGTCGAGAAGGCCCCGGGTCTGCGCCCCGGCGGTCAGGCCGTGGACTTCAAGGGCGAGACGCACCGCACGGTCCTGACCCGCATGGGGATCCTTGAGGACGTACGGAAGCTCCAGACCGGCGGGACCGACCAGCTGATCGTCGACGCGAACGGCCGCACGCTGGCGGTCATGCCCGGCGAGTTCACCGGCGGCGACCTCGAGATCGGGCGCGGCGACCTATCCATGATCCTGTACGAGCGAACGGCCCCGGCCTGCGAGTACGTCTTCGGCGACTCGATCACCTCGCTCACCGAGACCGCGGGCGGTGTCCACGTCACCTTCGAACGCTCCGCGCCCCGCACGTTCGACCTGGTGGTGGGGGCTGACGGGATCCACTCCAACGTGCGCCGGCTGGCCTTCGGCCCCGAGGACGGCTACGTGCGGCACCTCGGCCACTACTACGCCCTGGTGGAGCTCGACGAGGACTTCGGCGCGGTCCCGAAGATGTACAACGAGCCCGGCCGGCTGGTCGCCGTCGGCGGGCCGAAGGCGGACGCGTTCTTCACCTTCGCCTCCGACCGGCTGGACTACGACCGCTACGACGCCGGACAGCAGAAGGACATCCTGGCGCGCGTCTACGCGGGCATGGGCTGGCAGGTGCCCGCCGTCATGGAGGCGGTGCGCCGTGCCGGCGACGTCTACCTCGACTCGCTCAGCCAGGTCAGGATCGACCGCTACCACCAGGGCCGCGTGGTGCTGCTCGGCGACTCGGCCTACGGCAACACCCTGGGCGGCTTCGGCACCGGTCTGGCCGTGGTGGGGGCGTACGTGCTGGCGGGCGAGCTGGCCGCGGCCGGCGGCGATCACCACGTGGCCTTCGCCGAGTACGAGCGGCAGCTCCGCGGGTACGCCAAGATCGCCAAGAACGGCAACGCAGGCCCCTTCCTCGCCCCCGCGACCCCGGCCAGGATCCGGATGCGCAACTGGATGTTCAAGTACCGCTTCCTGCTGGCTTTGATGATGAAGATAGGCGACAAGTTCGCGACGGACATCGATCTGAAGAACTACTGAACCTTCGTCCCATCGGCCGCATCCAACCCCAACGTGATCAAATTTCAGCAGCTCACCACTCTGTCCGCCACCGTCATCGCCTCGACCGTGATCGCCGTCCCCGCCGCTCAGGCCGCCGAGCGCCCCTCCTGCCCGACCCCGGCCAAGGCGGAGGCGAAGCGCTCCCAGGACACCGAGACCGACCAGCCACCGAGGGGCGCGACGGCCATCAAGGGCGTCCGCGTCAACCACATCCCGAAG
The DNA here is from genome assembly GCF_005893125.1 of Nonomuraea basaltis. GTDB lineage: Bacteria > Actinomycetota > Actinomycetes > Streptosporangiales > Streptosporangiaceae > Nonomuraea > Nonomuraea basaltis. The sequence continues at coordinate 3,843 of NZ_VCJS01000018.1, forward strand.
GGCTTCACGTACGGCGGGGTCGTGGTCAACAAGCACGACGGCATCACCGAGTACGGCTACCAGTGGTCGGACGAACGGGACGACGTGGACCGCAAGCACAGGTGGCTGTGGGTGCGGGTGGTGTGCTGGCCGGCGGCCAGCAAGCTCGCGCAGCTGAAGAACGCCCCGTTCGAGCTGGGCACGTTCTCCGGCGACGCGAAGGCGGCGAAGATCGGCGGCCGCAAGGTGCTCACCCAGGTGGGCGACGGGGCGCTGGGCCACGGCAGGTACGCCGGCTGGGTCCAGCGCGAGGGCGTGGTCGTCACCGTGATGGCCTCCGAGCCCCTCGTGCCTCAGCTCGGCAAGATCATCAAGGGGATCAGGCTGTGAGCCGCCCGACGCCTCCCTTGATGAGGACCCGGGGCACGCCGTCGATCAAGGGGAGGTGGGCTTCGTCCGGGCCGATGTGCCAGTCCTGGACCGGCACCAGGCCGGGCCCGATCAGCTCGAACCCGTCGAACAGCCGCAGCACCTCCTCGTGCGTGCGGAATCTGCCCTGGGCCGACGTGCCGGCCGTCGCCATCGTGAGCTGACTGATCGCCTCCGGGTGGCTCTCCGCCATCGCGTGCGCGATGACCAGGTGACTGCCCGGCGCCATCCGCTCTCTGAAGGCGGCCACGATCCCGGCGGGATCCTCCTCGTCCATGACGAAGTGCAGCACGCCGACCATGAGCACGCAGACCGGCTGTTCGAAGTCGATCAGGCCGATGACGTGCGGATCGGCGAGAGTCTCCGCGGGGCGGCGCAGGTCGGCCTGGACGGAGGCGATGCCGGGGGCGTCGGCCAGCAGCACCTGGGCGTGCAGCCGCACCACCGGGTCGTAGTCGACGTAGACCACCCGGCAGGAGGCGTTCACCTCGCGGACGGTCTCGTGGATGCTCGGCGAGGTGGGGATGCCGGTGCCCAGGTCGATGAACTGCCGTGTGCCCTGCTCGGCCAGGTGGCGTACGGCGTCGATCTGGAAGCGGCGGTTGGCCCTGGCCACCAGGCGGGTGTCCGGGGCGACGGCGAGCAGCTTCTCGGCGATCGCGCGATCGACCGCGAGGTTGTCCTTGCCGCCGAGCAAATAGTCGTAAACCCGGGCAGAACTCGGGACACTCGGGTCGACACCGGGCGGAACGCGTTCTAGCTCGGTCACTAGGGGCCGTCTCCTTAGCCACGTACAACGTGGAGGACATACTACTCGGCTCTGCCGGACCGAATGGCGCGGTACGGGATCACCCCCTTCATCAGGGCGGGGAGCCAAAAAGAACACGTTCTCGTTTACCTGCCGGGCACGGCCTCAGCCAGGCGCGCGGCCAGGCCGCGCACGTGCTCGACCAGCTCGTGCGCCCCGCAGGCACGGGGTAGCCCAGCTCGCGCAGCCGGTCCACGTCGCGGCGCACGGTGCGGGCGGTCACGCCGATCCGCCCCGCCAGCTCGGCGCCCGACCAGTCGCGAGGGGTCTGCAGCAGGGACAGGAGCCGGATCATCCCGTTCCGCCGCTGATCCTCCGCGAGCTCTTCGGCAGCCGCTGACACCGGGGGCCAAAGACGGGCCCGGAGGTGAACAGGTGGAGACTGGAGGCGAACGGGTGGAGACCGGAGGTTAACGGGCGGGAACGGGAGATCCGGGTGGGGACCGGAAAAGCGCGGCTGGAGCCCTAATCCGGGGGTCGTACCAGAAATACAACCGGATGACCGATGCGCTCGCGGCTCGGACCTGTGCATCCTGGTGGGGGACGGATCCGGCGCGGGGCCCGGTCCGATCGGAGAGGAGCCACGAGGGCATGGAGAACGCGGCAGGCCGCCCAACCGTGATCTTGGACAATGGCGTCGTCGGCAGGGTCATGCTGGCCCATTCCTACCGGCGCGACCTCGTGCTCGTGCTCGGCATGGACGGCACCCTGCTCAGCTGCCAACTCGACGACATCGCCTGCGTGGTCGGAGGCAAGCCACTCTGCCGCGACGGCTGAGCCCTGCGGGGCACCGACGGCTGAGCGCTGCGGGTCCTCCGGGATCCTCCGGGGTCAGCCGCGCGCGACGAGGTCGCCGATCCGCCCGGCCGCCGCGAAGTCGTTGGTGAACCGGTTCTTGGTGATCGCGAACGCCACCCCGGTCGCGGTGTCGGCCCAGGCCGCACTGCCGCCCGCGCCCCCGACCCCGAACACCGTCGGGCTCTCCTCGGCCGTCGACGTGGGACCACCGATGCCGTACCCGAGCCCCCACACCGAGGGCATGCCGAAGATCTCGTCGACGCCGCTGGAGGCGACGGCCGTCACCTCGCGCAGCCGCTCGGCGGAGATCAGCCGCGTCCCGTCCACCTCGCCGAGCAGCGCCGCGTACATGCGTGCGATGGCCCTGGCCGAGGTCTTGCCGCCGGCGGGGATGTCGGCGGACAGGTAGTCGGACCGGTTGCCCAGCTCCGCTGACGGCATCAGCGTCATCGGCCCGGCCTTGAACATCGGCAGGTCCGCCGGCATCTCGCCCCACGCCGACATGTCCATCGGCGCATCCTCCAGCCTGGCCACCCGGGCGTGCTCCTTCTCCGGCATCCCGAAGTACAGCTCGTCGCCCACACCCAGCGGACCGGCCACGTCCTCCAGCAGGACCTGCGAGATCGGCTTGCCGGTGGCCCGCCGGACGATCTCGCCGACCAGGTATCCGAACGTGTAGGCGTGGTAGCCCATCTTGGTTCCCGGCTCCCACCACAGCTCGGCGTCCTCCAGCGCGGCGATCATCTTGCCCCAGTCGCAGGCGTCCTCCGGTGTGGTGTCGAGCGGCACGCCAGGCACGCCCGCCGTGTGCGACAGCACGTGCCGTACGGTCACGCCCTGCTTGCCGTGCCGGCCGAACTCCGGCCACAGCTCGGCCACGGGCGTGTCATAGCCGAACAGCCCCCGCTCGACCAGCACGTGCGCGACGGTCGAGGTGGCGCCCTTGCCGATCGAGAAGTTGTAGAAGGGTGTGTCGGAGGTGACGGGCCGCCCGGTCTCGAAGTCGGCGACGCCCGCCACCACGTCCACGATCTGCCGGCCGTCGCGATAGACGGCCACCTGGAGCCCGCGTTCATCCCCGGACTCGACGAGTCTGTCGGCGGCTTCCTGCACCTGCTTCTGGAGGTCGGTCATGGTGCGTCCTTCACTGCTCGCCATTGGAACTAGACGGTACAGTACTCAAGTCGGTACGGAACTGTCTAGTACTCTGTTCCGTAAGACGAGAAGGGACGCCATGGCAGCGGAAGAGGACACCCGAACGGCACGCAAGCGCAGGCAGATCCTGGAGGCCGCGCGGCCGGTGTTCCTGCGCAACGGCTACGTGGGCACGAGCATGGACGAGGTGGCGGCGCTGGCGGCGGTGTCGAAGCAGACCGTCTACAAGCACTTCACCGACAAGGAGCAGCTCTTCACCAGCATCATCCTCGACACCACCGGTCAGGTGGACGGGCTGGCCAAGATGATCACGGTGGCACTGGACGACAGCGACGACCTGGAGAGGGACCTGGGCGAGCTGGCCAGGCAGTTCCTCGACGCGCTCATGCGGCCCGACCTGCTGCGGCTGCGCCGGCTGGTGATCGCCGAGGCCGACCGATTCCCGGACCTCGGCCGCACCTGGTACGAGCAGGGCTTCGAGCGCTCGCTGACGACCCTGACCACCGCCTTCGAGCGCCTGGCCGACCGCGGCCTGCTGCGCCTGGACGACCCGCGACTGGCCGCCGAGCACTTCGTCGGCCTGCTGCTGTGGGTCCCGGTGAACAAGGTCATGTTCTGGGGCGGCGGTGACCATTACACGCAGGCCGACCTCGAACGGCTCTCCGAGGCGGCCGTCGCGGCGTTCCTGCGCGCCTATGGAGCCTCTAACTCAGGAAACGCTTGATCCCGTCGGCCAGGGAGGTGGCGATGCGCTCGCGGAATTTCGGGTCGGACAGCTTGGCCGCGTCGCCCCTGTTGCGCATGTTGCCGCACTCGACGAACACCACCGGCCGCTTCGACAGGTTGAGCCCGCCCAGGTCGGTGCGGGTCTGCAGCCCGTCCTTGCCGATATAGGTGGAGTACGGCAGACCGGTGCCGGCCTGGTAGGCCTTGCGGATGGAGAGCCCGAGCCGGCGGGACGGCTCGACCACCTCGTCGTTGTGCCCGGGGAGCAGCCCGGGCATGATCACGTGGAATCCGTGTCCGTTCGGCGCGGCGCCGTCGCCGTGGATGGACACGACCGCGTCCGCCCTGGCCTCGTTGCCGAGGGCGGCCCGCTCGGTGATGCAGGGGCCGACGCCCTTGTCGTTGGGCCGGGTGAGCACGACCTTGGCGCCCATGCCCTGCAGAATCGGCTTGAGCCGCCCGGCGACGTCCCAGGTGAAGGCGTGCTCCTGATATCCGTCGTCGGTCTGGGTGCCGGTCGTGTTGCAGGCCTTGCGGCCGGTGATGATGTCGACCTGGCGGTTGATCTCCTCCGGGTGCGCGGCGTTGCCGCCGTTGTGGCCGGGGTCGATCACCACGGTCTTCCCGGCCAGCGCCCCCTTGGTGGGCGACTTGGTGGGCGACGGTGCCGCGGGCGGGGCAGCCTCCTCCTGCGCGGCCGGCACGGCGCCGCCGCACGCGGTGGACAGCGCGGTCAGTGCGGTGAGTGCCACGAGGTTCGCGCGCATGGGCACGACCGTACCGGGCGGCGTGCGACACACCCAACACCCGGCTGACCTGCTGTTTCGTGTCGCGGTGCGTTACGGCATGTCATGTCGCGCGCCGCCTGCGGCTTCAGCGGCCCCGGTGTGCGGCGTGGACGGATCGCGCAGGTCCTGAACGAGCAGCACGTCCGACAGCCCGCGGGAGGTGGCCTCGTCATGAATCGGACATCACCCATAGCCGATAAATCATCACGCTAAGCGCTATTTCCTGTCATTATCCGGACTTTCCACAAATAGGGCCTACCCGGGCGATGTCGTTCTTGATAGATATTTCGGCTGGCGGTCACACGCTGCTCCCTAAGCCGGTCATCCTTAAAAGACGATAGTGAGCGGACCGATTCAAGGTGCTTGCCGATGATTTCTTCCTCGTCTCGTGGGATACGACGGGCTCGGGCAAACCCCGGCTGTACGTCCAGGGCATCGCGCTGGGCCTGGCCGGCGCCCTGATCGCGGAGCTGGTGCTGGCGCAGCGGATCGCCGTGCGCGGGGTGCGGCTGAGCGTGGCCGACCGGCGGCCGGTCCAGGAGAACGTGGCCGACAAAGTGCTGTCCGAAGTCAGTAATTCGCCTCAGCATACCGATGTCCGTACGTGGCTCGCGTATCTCGCACAACGGTCGATAGCGGATGTGAGCGGGCGGCTGGCGGCGGCCGGCCTGCTTCAACGTGAAACCCCCAAACTGCTCAAGCGTAAACAATGCCGCTATTTCTCCACCGATTTCAGCCGGGCCATGTGGCCCGCGACGCGGCTGCGGCTGGGGCTGGTCAGGTGCGAGCCGCTGTCGCCGCAGGACATGGCGCTGGCCACGCTGGTGGACGCGTGCGACATGACGGACACCGTGCTCGACGAGCCGTCCGACCGGCGGGTGGCCCGCCAGTACCTGACCACGCTGCTGGCCGCGATGCCCCAGCCGCTCAGCGACCTGAGCCGCCAGGTCAGCGCGGCCGTGGGCGACGCCGTGCTCACGTACCGCATCTGACGCCTCACACACCCCCTGAAAGGAACGCGATGCGCACCGCCACCCGGCCCGATCCGATTTCCGGCGCCCTTGCCGCCGACCGGCTCGGCGCGCCCTCGGTCGTCTATTTCGTCCTGTCCGCCGCGGCTCCGCTCACCGTCGTCGCCGGAGTGGTCACCACCGCGTACGCGGTCACCGGCATCACGGGCCTGCCGATCGCGTTCGTGGTGGTGGGCATCGTCCTGGCGGTGTTCTCCGTCGGGTACGTGGCCATGGCCAGGCACATGGCGAACGCCGGCGCCTTCTACACCTACATCACCCGTGGGCTCGGGCGGCCCGCGGGCATCGCGTCGGCCTGGATGGCGCTCCTCGCGTACAACGCGCTGCAGGTGGGCCTGTACGGCGCGTTCGGCGCCGCGACGACCCCGCTGCTCGAACAGTGGCTGGGCGTCACACCGCCCTGGTGGGTGGTCTCGCTGGCCGCGTGGGCACTGGTGGCGGCGCTGGGCGTGATGCGGGTGGACGTCAACGGCCGCCTGCTGGGCGTGCTGCTCACCGCCGAGGTGGCGGTCATCCTGCTGTTCGACTTCGCCGACCTGATCAATCCTGGCCCGTCCGGGTTCTCGATGGCGGCGCTGTCGCCGAACGCGCTGTTCGAGCCCGGCGTGGGGGCGCTGCTGGTGATCGCGACACTGGGGTTCGTCGGGTTCGAGTCGTCCGTGGTGTTCTCCGAGGAGAGCCGCGAGCCCCGGCGTACCGTGCCGCTGGCCACGTACTCGGCCGTGGCGATCATCGCCGGCCTGTACGCGCTGTCGTCCTGGGCGATGACGGTGGCCACCGGCCCGGCCAACGTCGTGGCCACCGCGCAGCGCGACCAGGCGGACACCATCTTCGTGCTCGCCGCGCAGCACCTGGGCGGCACGGTGGTGGACATCGCCAGGGTGCTCTTCGCGACCAGCGTGATCGCGGCGATGATCTCCTTCCACAACACGACCGCCCGCTACTTCTTCGCACTCGGGCGCGAGCGAGTGCTGCCCGCGGTCTTCGGCCGCACCCGGGCGCGCAGCGGGGCACCCAAGGCCGGCTCGATCGCGCAGAGCGTGTTCGGGCTGGTCGTCATCGTGCTGTACGCGGCGCTCGGCCTCGATCCGCTGGTGCAGCTGTTCTTCTACGGCGGCTCGTTCGGCGGGTTCGGGGTACTTCTGCTGATCTTCGTGACCTCCATCGCGATCGTCGCCTTCTTCCGCCGCGAGCCGAGCGGCGAGACGTTCGCGCGGCGGCTCGTCGCGCCCGTGCCCGCCGCGATCGCGCTGGCCGTGATGGTGTGGTTGGCGCTGGTGAACTTCCCGACGCTGCTGGGCGTACCAGAGGACGACCCGATCGCCTGGATCCTGCCCGCGATCTACGGCGTCGCCGCCGTCGTGGGAGTGGTGTGGGCTCTCGTGCTTCGGGCGGGGCAGCCGGCGATCTACGCTGCGGTCGGGAAGGGCGCCAAGGCGGCCACCGTCCAGGACACCGCCTGACCGAGAGGAGACCTGGGCCATGAGAGAGACCTTCACGATGCGGCCGGACGTCCGGCACGCGACCGCCGAGGACGCAGGGGCGGTCGCGGAGCTCATCGCGACCGCGTTCGCGCAGCTCAAGGTGGTGAGCTACCTCGTGCCCGACCGCAGGGAACGGCACAGGATCCTCACCGCGAACTTCCAGATCTACGTGGACCACGCGCTGGAGCACGGCGAGATCCACCTCATCGACGGCGGCTCCGCGGCCGCCGTCTGGTTCGCCGCACCGATGCCCGCGCCGCGGGACTACGACATTCGCCTGGCGGAATGCACCGGCGAGTGGGCCGACCGCTTCCGCGTGCTGGACGCGCTGTTCGAGGAGCACCATCCGGCCGAGCCGCACCACCACCTGGCCTTCCTGGCGGTGCACCCGGACCATCAGAATCAGGGGCTCGGCTCGGCGCTGCTGCGCCACCACCACGCCCGGCTGGACGGCGCGCCCGCGTACCTGGAGGCCAGCAGCACCGGCAGCAGGGACCTGTACGCACGACACGGCTACCAGGCCCGCGAGCCGTTCGCACTGCCGGACGGGACGCTGTTCTGGCCGATGTGGCGGCCCGGCGCCCCATGAGGGATCACGGATGGGACAGCGTGAGGCGTCACCGATTCGACCGCCCGCGTTCACCGCGCGGCGGGGCGGCCGTGGAATCGTGCGTCCACAGCCGCGAACCCGACCTCGACGATTGGAGCCGTGATGCGCCGCCGTACCTTCATCAGGACAGTCTCGACAGGGCTTGGGGCGGTGGCGTTCTCCGGCGCCGTGTGGCACGACGCGGTGGCCTCCGTCTCGGCGGGTGAGAGCCCGTACGGGCCGCTCGGCGCGCCCGATGCCAACGGCATGGCGTTACCCGCCGGGTTCAGCGGCCGGATCGTGGCCAGGTCGGGCCGGATCGTCGGCGGCACGCTCTGGCATCCGGCCCCGGACGGCGGCGCCTGCTTCGCAGACGGCACCGGCTGGATCTACGTGTCCAACTCCGAGGTGCCACTCGTCGGCGGGGCGTCGGCGATCAGGTTCAACGCCGACGGCACGATCGACCGGGCCTACCGGATTCTGAACGGCACCAACCTCAACTGCGCGGGCGGCGCCACGCCGTGGAACACCTGGCTGTCGTGCGAGGAGATCTTCCGCGGCCGGGTCTACGAGACCGACCCGTACGGTGGCTCCGCCTGGCCGCGCCCCGCCATGGGCAGGTTCAAGCACGAGGCCGCCGCGTGCGACCCCGACCACCGGGTGGTCTACCTGACCGAGGACGAGACCGACGGCTGCTTCTACCGCTTCACGCCCGGCACCTGGGGCGACCTGTCCAGCGGCCGACTCGACGTGCTGTGCGGAGCCGGCGGGGACAGCGTCGAATGGCGGCCCGTCCCCGACCCGACGCCCGGCACCCTGGAACGCCAGACCCGGCACCAGGTCTCGGCCGCCCGGCACTTCAACGGCGGCGAGGGCTGCTATTACGCGGCCGGGGTCTGCTACTTCACGGCGAAGGGCGACCGCAAGGTGTGGGCGTACGACACCGCGAACCAGACCGTGACCGCGATCTACGACGGCACCGGCACGCTCGACGGCGTGGACAACATCACCGGGCGGCCGTCCGGTGATCTCTACGTGGCCGAGGACGGAGGCAACATGGAGATCAACATCATCACGCCGGACGGTGTGGTCGCCCCGATCGTACGGCTCGACGGGCAGAGCAAATCGGAGATCACCGGGCCCGCGTTCTCGCCCGACGGCAACCGGCTGTACTTCTCCTCGCAGCGCGGCACCAGCGGCGAGTCGGCGGGAACGGGCGGCATCACGTACGAGGTGACCGGCCCCTTCCGCCGCTGACCAGCGCGCGGAAGGGGCCCGTCCGCGCGTGGCCGGAAGAGTCCAGGGATGAAAGTTTCACAGTCTTCGAGGACCGATGGTGCGTACCCGTTGACGCGGCGGCGGCGGGAAAGGAGGATCGGAACGCTCCTATTGGGAGCGCTCCCAACCCCCCCGAAGGACCTCCATGACCCGATGCCGGGCCGCCTTACTGGCCCTCCTCACCATGGTCGCCCTGTCCCCCGCCACGACGGCGCACGCGGACGAGGGACCCGAGCAGATCGTGAACGGCACCTTCGACGCCGGAACCGCCCCGTGGTGGAGCACCGGCAACCTCACTCTCGCCGTCGGCGACGGACGGCTCTGCGCCGACATCCCCGGCGGCACCGCCAACCCGTGGGACGTCATCATCGGCCAGAACGACATCCCGCTGGTGGAAGGCGAGACGTACGCCTACGGGTTCTTCGCCACCGCGACCTCTGCCAAGGTCGGCAGGGCGCTGATCCAGCTCCCCGTGGACCCGTACACGCAGTATTTCGCGGCGAACCCCGAGCTGAGCGTCTCGGGCGGCGACTACTCCTACACGTTCACCGCGCCCGTCTCGCTGCCCAACGCCCAGGTCGCGTTCCAGCTGGGCGGCAGCGCCGAGCCCTGGAGGTTCTGCATGGACGACGTGTCGCTCAAGGGCGGCGCGGAACCCGAGGAGTACGAGCCCGACACGGGCCCGCGCGTCCGCGTGAACATGGTCGGCTACCTCCCCTCCGGGCCCAAGAAGGCCACCGTGGTCACCACCGCGACCACCGCGCTGGACTGGGAGCTCAAGAACGCCGCCAAGGAGACGGTCGCCAAGGGCCGGACCACCCCGAGGGGCGTGGACTCCAGCTCGGGGCAGAACGTCCACACGCTCGACTTCAGCTCGTACCGCAAGACGGGCCGGGACTACACGCTGAGCGCGGACGGCGAGACGAGCCGGCCGTTCGACATCGCCGACGGCATCTACGACCAGCTCCCGGCAGACGCGCTGAAGTTCTACTACACGCAGCGCAGCGGCATCGAGATCCTCGACAGCCTCAGGCCGGGATACGGCAGGCCCGCCGGCCACGTCGGCGTGGCGCCGAACCAGGGCGACGTGAGCGTTCCGTGCCAGCCGGGCGTCTGCGACTACTCGCTCAACGTCAAGGGCGGCTGGTACGACGCCGGCGACCACGGCAAGTACGTCGTCAACGGCGGCATCTCGGTCTACCAGCTCATGGCCGCCTACGAACGGGACAAGGCGGCCTTCAAGGACGGCCGGCTGAACATCCCCGAGAGCGGCAACGGCAGGCCGGACATCCTGGACGAGGCAAGGTGGGAGCAGGAGTTCCTGCTGAGCATGCAGGTGCCGGACGGCAAGCCGTTCGCCGGGATGGCGCACCACAAGATCCACGACCAGAACTGGACCGGCCTGCCGCTGCTGCCGCACCTGGACCCGCAGCTCCGCGAGCTGCACCCGACCTCGACGGCCGCGACGCTCAACCTGGCCGCGACGGCGGCGCAGGCGGCCCGGCTGTTCACCCCCTACGACGCCGCGTTCGCCGCCAGGAACCTCGAGGCGGCCCGCAAGGCGTGGGCGGCCGCCAAGGCCAACCCGGCCAGGTACGCCGACCCGAACGACGGCACCGGCGGCGGCTCCTACAGCGACGACAACGTGAGCGACGAGTTCTACTGGGCGGCGGCGGAGCTGTACATCACGACGGGCGAGAAGGAGTTCAGGGACTTCGTGCTGGCCTCGCCGCACCACACCGGCGACATCTGGCGCGATCGCGGCTTCGACTGGGGCAACACCGCCCAGCTCGGCCGCCTGGACCTGGCGACCGTGCCCAACGGGCTGCCGGACCGGGCGCGGGTGCGGCAGTCGGTGGTCGAAGGGGCCGAGAAATACCTCACGATCCAGCGGGCGCACCCGTACGGACTGCCGTACAACCCGCCGGACTTCGACTGGGGCTCCAACAACCTGGTGCTGAACAACATGGTCGTCATGGCCACGGCGTTCGACCTGACCGGGCAGGAGAAGTACCGGGCGGCCGTGCGCGAGGGCATGGACTACATCCTGGGCCGGAACGCGCTCAACCAGTCGTACGTGACCGGCTACGGCGAGGTGGCCTCGAAGAACCAGCACAGCCGCTGGTACGCCCGCCAGCTCGACCCCGCACTGCCCAACCCGCCGCGCGGCACGCTGGCCGGCGGCCCGAACTCCCACATTCAGGACCCGCTCGCGCAGCGGCTGCTCCAGGGCTGCGAGCCGCAGTTCTGCTACATCGACCACATCGAGTCGTGGGCGACGAACGAGCTGACCATCAACTGGAACTCCCCGCTGGCCTGGGTCTCGGCGTTCCTGGCCGACAAGAGCGGGCGGTCGGACTGCCGGGTCCGCTACTCGGCGCGCGGCTCGGGCGCCTTCACCGCCCAGGTCGTGATCGAGAACACCGGCAAGCGGACCGTGGACGGCTGGAGTCTGCGCTGGTCCTTCCTGGGCGGCCAACGCGTCGGGCACGGCCTGGGAGCTTCGCTGTCGCAGTCCGGCTCGGTGGTGACGGCCAAGAGCTCAGGCAAGATCAAGCCGGGCAGGTCCGTCACGTTCGGCTTCACCGCGGTCAACCTCTGGGGCCCTAATCCGGCGCCCGAGGTGTTCCACCTGAACGGCGACCGCTGCAGGTGATCTGTGACGCCCAGCGGAAGTCCGCTGGGCGTTGCACACGCTCCGTTCAACGGAATAATGTCAGCCCATGCCGAGGGGAACGTCTGAAGTCAGCGAGCCGATGTACTTCGTGCTCGCCGCGCTCCGCGCCGGACCGCTGCACGGACACGCGATCAGCAAGTCGATCAAGGAGCTGTCGGGGGGCCGGGTGCAGCCGTCGGTCGGCACCCTCTACGGCATCCTGGAACGCCTGAACGAGCGAGGCATGATCGCCGTGGACCGCGAGGAGGTCGTCAACGGCCGCAACCGCCGCTACTTCCGGATCACCGACGAGGGCCAGGCCCTGGTGGAGGCCGAGGCCAGGCGGATGCAGGCGGCCGCCTCCCTCGTTCTGCGGCCGTCCAGTACATGACGGCCGTCGAGCCGGCCCCTGCCATGGCGGCACTGGAGCGGCGCTACCGCAGACTGCTGCTGGCCTACCCGCCGCAGTACCGCGCGGCGCACGGCGACGAGCTGCTCGACGTCCTGCTGGATTCGGCTCCCCCCGGCAGGACGGTCCCGGTGCCCAGAGAGGCGTGGGGCCTGCTGACCGGCGGGGTGCGCAGCCGCATCGCCCACCAGGCGGCGGGCCCGGCGTGGGTGGACGGCCTGCACCTGGCCGTCACGGCGCTGGCGGTGGCGAACCTGGCGGCGCTGCTGCCGTACGCGGGCGCACTGCCGCTGTGGACGCTGCTGTCCGCGCTCGCGCTGTTGGCAGTCCTGCGCGGATGGGCGCTCACGGCGTTTCCCCTCACCCTCGTCACCGGCCTCAAGGCGGTCGCGATCGCGAGCGGCGAGCAGCCGTTCGACGTCACCCTGCTGCCGGTCTCCCCGTCGTGGCTCGCCGAGCAGGCTCTCTTCCAGGAGGACAGTCCCATCACGGTGGCGGCCGGGTACGCGGTCGCACTGATCGGCCTGCTGGTGCTCGCCTCGCGCCGGCGAGCGCCGCTGACCAGGTCATGGGGGTGGTTCGCGGCGGTGGTGGCCGCCGCGTGGGCCGGTCCGGAGTGGATGGCCGAGGACACGGCGTATGCGCTCAGCCTCAGCAGGATGGCCGTGGAGGCGGCGGGGTTCGGGCTGGCGGCGGCGTGCTGCTACGTGACGCGCGACCACCGCTGGGCGCTGGCGGCCGGCATCTACCTGCTGGTGTCCGCGGGGCAGCCGATCATCCACGCCGAGCAGCTGACGAGGCAGCACCTCGCCTACTGGGGCGTGCTGCTCGTGCTGACCCTGGGCGCCGCCTTCGCGCCCTTCCGCCAGCGCCGGCACTGCCTGGATTGACCATACTTCGTTAAACAGAGTATAGTCGTCGCCATGCTCACGAGATCCCACGTGGCCGCCGCCGCGTTGCTTGCCCTGGCCACGCTCTCCGGCTGCGGGGGCGTCGCCGAGAGCGCCGCCCCGTCGCCGAGCGCGGCGAAGGACAAGAAGCACCGGCTCGAAGCGGCCAAGGCCGACTGCATGAAGCAGAAGGGCTTCAAGTACGTCGCGTACGTCATGCCGCAGAAGCAGGAGAGCGAGGAAGAGCGCAGGCGCGCTTCGGGCGACTACCAGGCGATGCGGAAATATCGCGAAAAGTATGGCTTCGGGGTGTTCGCGATGCACGTCTACCCCAAGGAGATGGGCAACCCGGCGGTCAAGCCCGACAACCCCGAGATCAACCCCAACTGGAAGATCCAGTCGGAGTTCTCCAAGACGCAGATGGAGGCGTACCGGAAGGCGTCGGACGCCTGCATGGCCGCGGGAGTCAAGCAGGTGCTCGGCCTGGAGGTGAAGTCGGACATGGACTACTACGCCGAGCGGAACAAGATTTCCAACCGGATGCTCAGGGCGAGCCTCAACAGCGATCCCAAGCTGGTGGAGCTGGCCACCGCCATGGCCACGTGCCTGAAGGGCAAGGGCTATGCGATCGGCCAGACCACGCCGACGGCCATGTCCGAGCGCGGCCCGGAGGCGTTCCGCACCGAGGAGGACAAGCTGGGCCGGGAGCAGCGGGACGACGTGCCCGACGTCGCGCCTCCGCTGAAGGAGGACGAGCTGCCGATGTACTACGCGCCGACGCTCACTCCCGAGCAGGCCAGGCCGTACCTGACCAAGGAGATCAAGGCGGCGCTCGACGACCTGGAGTGCGGCAAGGACTTCTACCCCGTCTACATCCCGCGGGACTCGGCGATCCAGAAGCAGGTCGACGACCAGTTCGGCATGTGGTGATCCGCCATGAAGTCGCCGCGCAAGCTCCTCGCCGGCATCGTCGCCGGCGTTGTGATCATTGCGGCCGTCGGCTGGGTGCTGAGCACCCGGCTGCGGTCGCCGGCCGACGAGGCGGCCCGGCGCGCCGCGCCGGAACCCTCGCTCGTCACCGCCGCCGTCGAGCGCCGCAAGCTGGTCAGCACCGTCGTGGTCAGCGGCACCCTGGAGTACGGCTCACCGCTGCCCATCAGCCTGGCCGGGGTGGTCGGCGGCGCGTCCGAGCTGCAGCGGGCCACCCGGGCCCCGCGCCAGGGCAGGCTCAGGGAAGGCGCCGTGCTGATGGAGGTCAACGGCCGTCCGGTGTTCGCGCTACGTGGCGCCGTGCCGATGCACCGCACGATCGCGCCCGGCACCAAGGGCGACGACGTCGAGCAGCTCCAGCGTGCGCTGCGCAGGCTCGGGTACGGCGGTCCGCGCTCCGGCGTCTTCGACCGCGCCACGATCGCCGCGGTGACCAGGATGTACGCCAAGAAGGGGTATGAGGCCCAGCAGCCCACGCTGACCGACCGGCAGGCGTACGACACGTTGCGCAAGGCCGTGCAGACGGCGGAGGAGACGCTCGCGACCGAGAAGAAGGCGCTCGACCAGGGCCGTGACGTGCTGCCGCTGAAGCTCAAGGTCAGCAACGCCAAGGTGGACCTGAAGGCGGCGCAGAGCGCGCTGAGGGAGACCTCGGAGCGTCGGCTGACGCCCGAGGACCAGACCAAGCTGGCGGCCGCCGACGCGGCGGTGCGGGCGGCCGAGGAGAAGCTGCTGGAGGCCGAGCAGGCGCTCGCCACGGCCAGGAACCAGCCCACCGGCTCCCCTTCCGGCACTCCCGGGGCCACCGCCACGCCGCAGCCCACCACCGATACGCGGCTGCTGGAGCTGCGGGTCGCCAACGCCGAGGCGGATCTGGCAGCCGCCCGCGAGGCCCGCGCCCGGATCCTGGAGGAGGCCGAGCAGGCCCGCGAGACGAAGCTGGAAGAGCTGCGCAAGGCCATGCGCACCGCGCGGGAGGCGCTGGCCACCGCCGAGCAGGGGCTGCGCCAGGCCAGGCAGCTCTCCCCGACCCGGCTCAAGGTGGCCAACGCCAGGAAGGACGTGGCGGCGGCCAAGGCGATGCTGGCCGAGTTCGCGCGCACGTACGGGACGTCCATCCCGCCCGGCGAGATGGTGTTCCTGCCCAAGCTGCCCGCCCGGGTGCAGAAGAGCGAGGTGAAGGCGGGGCAGCGCATCGAGGTCACGGTCGCGACCGTGACCAGCTCCACCTTCATGGTGACGGGAGCCGTCGACGTGTCCGAATCCGAGCTGTTGCGCGTGGGCATGGAGGCGGAGATCGAGCTCGACACCGGCAAGACGCACCCGGCGAGGCTCACCGCGGTCGGCGAGAAGGCCAGGATGCCCGGCGCCGAGGCGGACGCGGACGGCGCGCAGCCGATCCTGCTCACGCCCGGCTCGGCGAAGGGGCTGCGGGCGGGCGACGCGGTGACGGCGCGGGTGACGGTGGGTGCGACCAAGGAGCCGGTGCTCGTGGTGCCGGTCGCCGCCGTGATCACCGGCGCCGACGGCCGGGCGCGGGTGCAGGTCGAGTACGCCCCCGACAAGACCAAGGACGTCGAAGTCCGAACCGGCCTGACCGCCGACGGGAGCGTCGAGGTCACCGGCGCGCTCAAAGAGGGCGACAGGGTGGTGGTCGGCGGTGCCTGAGCCGGTCATCGAGCTGGCCGGAGTCCACAGGGACTTCCCCAGCGAGCCGCCGGTCCGCGCGCTCGACGACGTCTCGCTCCAGGTGAACCGCGGCGACTACCTGGCGATCGTGGGCCCGTCGGGCTCCGGCAAATCCACGCTGCTCAACGTGCTCGGCCTGCTGGACCGGCCGAGCACGGGCCGCTACCGCCTCGACGGCACGGAGACCACCACCCTCGGGGACGGGGCGAGGACCAGATTGCGCGGCGACCGGATCGGCTTCGTCTTCCAGTCCTTCCACCTGCTCTCCCACCGCAGCGTGGTGGAGAACGTCATGCTCGCCGAGATCTACGGAGAGCAGGGGCGCGGGGGAAGGCGGGAGCGGGCCCTGGCGGCGCTGGACCGCGTCGGCCTCGGACATCGGACGGGCTTCTCGCCCGGCCGCCTGTCCGGGGGCGAGCGCCAGCGCGCGGCCATCGCCAGGGCCCTTATGGGCGAGCCGACGCTGCTGCTGTGCGACGAGCCCACCGGCAACCTCGACAGCCGCAACACCGAGGCGGTGCTCGACCTGTTCGACGGGCTGCGGGCACAGGGGCTGACGATCGTGGTCATCACGCACGAGCACGAGGTCAGCGCGCGAGCCGGGCGGCGGGTCCGGATCACCGACGGCGTGCTGGTGGAGGAGGATTGATGGACGTACGCGACCTGGCCGCCGAGGCCCTCGCCGGCCTGCTCGCCAGGCCCGTGCGCGCGGCGCTCACCACGCTCGGCACCGTGCTCGGCATCACCACGCTGGTCGTCACGCTCGGCGTGGCCGCCACCGCGGGCAACCAGATCGTCGGCCGCTTCGACGAGTTGGTGGCCACCGCCATCACGGTGGAGGTGCCGGAGACGGAGAACGCACCGCTGGTGGCCTGGGACGCGATCGACCGGCTGACCAGGCTGCGCGGCGTCGAGTCCGCCGCCGCGGTGGCCGAGTCGAAGGACAGCGCCAACCTTTCCGTGCGTTCCAATGACATCGTGGACCCCACCAGGGTCACCACGCATACCCTGACCGTGCTGGCCGCCACGACCGGGCTGCCCGAGGCCGCGCGCGGCCGGATCGTGCAGGGCCGGTTCTACGACGCCGGGCACATCGAGCGGCACGACCGGGTGGCGGTGATCGGCGACCAGGCGGCCAAGCTGCTCGGCGTCACCCGGCTCGACCGGGCTCCGGCGATCTTCATCGGGAAGCACGCGTACACCGTCATCGGCATCCTGGGCGACCTGCGTCGCGAGCGGAACCTGAGCACCGCCGTGATGGTGCCGCCCACCGTGGGCACGCAGTTCGGGCTGCGCGACGTCACCAGGGTGCTGGTCAACACGAGCCTGGGCGCGTCCGGCCTGATCGCCCGGCAGGCCCCGGCCGCGCTCAGCCCGGGCAACGGCGACATGCTGCAGGTCGTCGCCCCGCCCAGCCCGACCAGGGCGCGCGACCAGGCGCAGGACGACGTCAACGCGCTCTTCCTGATCCTCGGCCTGGTCTCGCTGGTCGTCGGCGCGGTCGGCATCGCGAACGTCACGCTCGTCACCGTGATGGAGCGGGTCGCCGAGATCGGCCTGCGCCGCTCGCTCGGCGCGGCGAGACGGCACATCGCCGCCCAGTTCCTGCTGGAGTCGACGCTGATCGGGCTGGTGGGCGGGGTGATCGGGGCGAGCCTGGGCGTGGTCACGGTCGTCGCCGTGTCGGCCGCCAAGCAGTGGACCCCGCTCCTCGACGTGCGACTGGCGGTCGCGGCGCCGGTCGCGGGCGCGGTGGTGGGCCTGCTGGCCGGGCTCTACCCGGCGTTGCGGGCGGCGAGAATGGAGCCGGTGGACGCACTCAGATGAACCCGCGCGGCGCGACGCCGACGCCCGCCCTCCTCGACGTCTCGCTGTCCATCACGTGACATGAGCGGCGATGGTCCGCGCGCACTCCATTGACTCGACATGCGTCGTGTCCACCTCCAGGTCATAGTGCACGCCTCGGTGGACCACATCCGCCTGCGACGCGGCCATCCCGGTGACCCGATCGCCTCGTGCGACCTCGCGGCCTGCGGCCACCGCGCTCTCGCACCTGACGCCCACCCACAGCACGTGCAGATCGCCAAGAACCTTCTGCCACCGCTGCTGGGACGCCGCACCACCCAGAAAGACCTCATCGACGATGATCCGAGCGCCCGCACGCGCCATCGCGACGACTCCCTGGATCCACGCGGCGTCCAGCGTCCCGAACTCCGGTCCTACGATCACTTCGCCGTCCGCGGTGAACACGATTCCGGCATCCGATGTCCGCATTGACAAGGGCATCGCCTCGATCAGCGTGTCGACGCCGAAGGCCAGCCAAGGATCCGGCAAGACCGCCTGGAGACATCGGGCGATCCCGGACTTCCCCGAGCTGGAGCCACCATTGAGCACGATCATCTGAGTCATCACCGCGCCACAGTAGAGGCGCCTTGCAACAATCTGAAACGAATTTAGGCGGACGCCACGCCGCCCGCCGCGAGCCGTTCGCCGCCCCCGCACGTCCAAGTAGGTATGAAGATCTGGCGAATCGTGCTCCTGCCGCTGCTCGTGCTGGCCCTGACCGCGTCCATGGCGCCGGCGCAGGCGGAGGTGTCCCTGCGCAAGCGGGTGCTGGTCACCCTCCGCGAGCAGGGCGGCTTCGCGGGGCTCAACAATCGTGTGATCGTCTACGCCAACGGCTGCGTACGCCTGAGCCGCCGTACCGGGCCGACCGTGGACAAGTGTCTGACGGACAAGGAGGAGCGCACCCTACGCGGCCACCTGAAGCGCCTGAAGCTCGGCCGGTCGGAGACGACGCCGCCCGGAGCGGACTTCATCGCGTACACGCTGGCCTACAAGGGACGGCGCACCACGCGCTACACGCTGCCGAGCACCTGGCAGCCCGTGGTGCGGCAACTGGAGAAGGCCCTCGACAAGTACTGGGCTCCTGACTGACACTGCCCCATCGAGCACCGCGCTCATGCCTAGGAGGCCGCGTGAACCTGCCACTGACCGGAAGGACCACCGAGGACCTGCTTGCCGAGGTGGCCAGGCTCAAGGAGCACGACTTACCGGTGCGCGGCGGCCAGGTGACCGCGTACGTCTACGACACCGGGCGGGCCGAGGTGCACGAGGCGGCTTCCCGTGCGTACTTCGAGATGCTGGAGGTCAACTGCCTGGACCCGACGGCGTTCCCCAGCGTGGTCGAGATGGAGCGGCAGGTCGTCGGCGCGGTCGCGGACCTGCTCGGGGGCGGCCACGGCATCTTCACCAGCGGCGGCACCGAGTCGATCATGCTGGCGGTCAAGGCCGCCCGCGACGCGGCCTCCCGTGCTCGCCCGAACCTGGTGGTCCCGGTCACGGCCCACCCCGCCTTCCACAAGGCGGCGCACTACCTGGGCGTCGAGGTCGTCGCGGTGCCCGTGGACCTGGAGACGTACCGGGTGCGGGCGCGGGACGTCGGGGAGGCCATCGACGCGAACACGATCCTGGTCGTCGCCTCGGCGCCCTCTTATCCACAGGGTGTGATCGATCCGATCGAGGAGGTCGCCGCCGTGGCGTCGGCGGCGGGCGTGCCGTGCCACGTGGACGCGTGCGTGGGCGGGTGGCTGCTGCCGTGGCTGCGGGAGGCGGGCGCGGCGATCCCGCCGTTCGACCTGTCGGTGCCCGGGGTCACGTCGATCTCCTGCGACCTGCACAAGTTCGGGTACGCCCCCAAGGGCGCCTCGGTCGTGCTGTTCGCCGATCCCGCGATGCGGCGCAAGGCGTACTTCGCCTCGGCCGCCTGGCCCGGGTACACGATCATCAACGCGACCGTGCAGAGCTCCAGGTCGGCGGGCCCGCTCGGCGGTGCGTGGGCCACTCTCCAGGCCCTCGGCAGGGAGGGCTATGTGGAGCTCGGCCGGGCCACGCTGGAGGCGACGGCCCGGCTGCGCGCGGGCATCGCGGCGATCCCGGGGTTGCGGGTGCTCGGGGAGCCGGACTCGTCGCTGGTGGCGTTCGCCGGGGACGGGATCGACGTGTTCGTGCTGGCGGACGAGGCGCGGGCGCGAGGCTGGTTCCTGCAGCCGCAGCTGTCGTACGCCGGCATCCCGGCCAACCTGCACATCACGGTCACCGGGGTGACGCTGGCCGGGGTCGACGCCATGCTGAAGGTGATCGCCGAGTCGGCCGCGGCCGCCAGGGAGCGCGGCCCCGCTGTGCTGCCTGATGGGCTGGTGGAGCTGGTGGCGGGGATGGACCTGGAGGCGCTGGACGACGCCACGTTCGCCGAACTGGCCGCCTCCGTGGGGGTGGACCTGCGGCCGGGGGCGGGGCAGCCGGAGATGGCGGTGGTCAACGCGGTCCTGGACGCGCTGCCCGCGGCCGGCAGGGAGGCGGTGCTGGTGCGCTTCCTGTCGGTCATCTACGGCTTGTAGGGGCTCGGCTTCATGCCGCGCCTGGCCCGCCAAACCGCATGGACATCCCGCTGAACTTTCATCAGGAGAGTTGGCTAAGAGTGCAGCCGGTGGCCTGTTTGAAAAGGTACTCGGCGCGTTCGTAAGACAGACGGCCGCGGCCGGTCTCCGGGCACAGGTCGGCCAGCTTGGGCATGCGGGCGGGAGCCGGGCGCCGGTCGGCGAGGAACAGGGGGCCGCGGGTCCGGCCCGTCACCAGCTCGGGCAGCAGGGCGGACGTGCCGCGCTCCCAGGAGATCCACACCGTGCCGTTCCTGGTCGTGACGCGGCCACGCCGAGCCTCCAGGTCCAGGTCCTCCACGTTGAGCGACAGGACCGCCTTGGCGGCGGCGCCCGACTCGTGGAGCAGCCGCCAGAACGTCCTCTCGCGCAGCGACGGATGCTGCCAGAGAGCTTCGAGGTTCGTACCGCCGACGGCGGGGCGGCGTTCGCGGCTCTCCGGCTTCCTGGGCAGTTCCGCCGACAGGTCCGCGACGGACGCCCACGCGGAGAAAGAGCGGACGGCGGCGCGATGCCGGTTCCAGGTCTTGGGCGCGGCCGTGCCCCAGGCGACGGCGAAGACCCTGGCCACCTTCTCGGCGGTCACGTCGGCCAGCGGGATGCTGGGACCGAGATCCAGGCACAAGCGGCGCAGGGTCTGATCGTATGAGCGGATGGTCGCGGGGCCGAGGTCCTCGCGGCCCAGGAAGTCCTGCGCGGCCCGGCCCAGTGTGACGCCCGCCGCCTGGGTCGTGCCGGTGACG
Source organism: Nonomuraea basaltis (assembly GCF_005893125.1). GTDB lineage: Bacteria > Actinomycetota > Actinomycetes > Streptosporangiales > Streptosporangiaceae > Nonomuraea > Nonomuraea basaltis. The sequence goes on from NZ_VCJS01000018.1 coordinate 24,724, forward strand.
GCGCGGTTGAGGAGGAACGCGCGTTCCGCCTCATTGCGGGTGAGGGCGGCGGCGCGCTCGAATTCCGTCCTGGCCTCGTCGTGCCGTCCGAGCCTGGTCAGCAGGTCGCCGCGGACGGCCGACAGCAGGTGGTAGTCCTTGAGCGCCGGGTCGGCGGCCAGCGTATCCACGAGGTCGAGGCCTGCCTGGGGCCCGTGGGCCATGCCCAGGGCGACGGCGCGGTTGAGCTGCACCACGGGCGACGGCGCCAGCCGTACCAGCGCGTCGTAGAGGGCCGCGATCTGCGCCCAGTTCGTTTCCTCCGCGGTCTTCGCCTGGACGTGCGAGACGGCGATGGCGGCCTGCAGCACGTAGGGGCCGAGCGGGCCGCCGGCCTCCTTGGCCCGCAGCATCGCGGTGAACCCACGGCGGATCAGGAGCTGATCCCAGCGGCCCCGGTTCTGCTCGTGAAGCTGGACGGGCTCGCCCGACGGGCCGGTACGCGCGGACGATCGCGACTGCTGGATCTCCATCAGCGCGACCAGCCCGTGCACCTCGGCCTCCTGAGGCGCCAGCTCGGCCAGCAGCCGGCCGAGACGCAGCGCCTCCAGGCAGAGCGACGGGCGCATCAGGTCGTCGCCGGACGTCGCCGAATATCCCTCGTTGAAGATCAGATAGATGACCTCGAGCACGGAGGCGAGCCGGTCGGCGACTTCCGGCCCCGGGGGCAGCTCGAACGGCACCTGCTCTTGCGCGAGCGTGCGCTTGGCCTTCGCGATGCGCTGGGCGACGACCTGCTCAGAAGCGAGGAACGCCCGGGCGATCTCCGGGGCGGTCAGCCCGCCGAGCAGGCGGAGCGTCAGCGCGGCCCGCTCCTGCGCAGGCAGAACGGGATGGCAGGAGATGAACATCAGGCGCAGCACATCGTCGTCCACGCCCTCGTCGAGGCCCGGCTGCTCCAGAGCGTGGGCGATCTCTTCCTGCTTGCGCTGCAGCCGCTCGTTGCGGCGGATGTGGTCGATGGCACGGCGCTTGGCGGTGGTCATGAGCCACGCGCCGGGATTGTCCGGGACGCCTTGTCCGGGCCACTGTTCCAGCGCAGCCACCAGCGCGTCCTGGGCGAGTTCCTCGGCCAGGCCGACGTCCCCGACCATCCTGGTGAGCCCCGCGACGATCCGCGCGGATTCGAGCTTCCAGACCGCGTCGATCGCCGCGTGGGCGTCGTGAGCCACTGTCACCCGTAGATCTGCTGGATCCGGCCCTCACCATCACCGATGATCTTGAAGAAACGGCGCGTGAGCTCCAGCGCCTCCTCTCGGGACCTGACCTCGATCAGTGCGAACCCGCCGGCCATCTCCTTCGCCTCGGCGAAGGGGCCGTCGATCACAGTGATCTCGCCGCCGGTGGACTTGATCACGCTGCCGCCCAGCTCCATCCCGCCTGTGGCCAGCAGCACTCCGGCCTTGGACAGCTCCTCGATGAACTTGCCCATCTCGATCTGAAGCGTCTCGTCCGCCGTCTTCTCAGCCACGTTCGTCATGAGAAATCGCATGTTGTGCTCCTTGTTCTGGGTCTTTGCCCAAACGTCGATCAACCCTATGTGACAGGGAACGCGTCCCTGCGTTCCCTGTCACATCGTCCAGACGACGTGTAGGCAAAACCACGAAAGAAGAGGGCAGATAATGACCGCCATCGCCACCACCGGTGCCTCCATCTCCACTCGCACGCTGCTCACCGCCGCGGCCGCCGCCACCCCCGTCTGGGCGCTGGTGTCTCTGGGCCAGGTGCTCACCCGCGAAGGCTTCGACCTGACCCGCCACCCACTGAGCGCGCTGTCCACCGGCTCGCTCGGCTGGATCCAAATCGTCAACTTCCTGATCGTCGGCGCGCTGGTGATCGCCGGTTCGTTCGGTCTCCGCCGTGTCTTGTCCGGCAAGCCCGGCGGGACCTGGGCACCGCGCCTGATACTGGTCAACGGCATAGGCATGCTCGCAGCGGGCGTCTTCGTCATGGACCCGGCGGACGGCTTCCCCGTCGGCACCCCGGCCGGGATGCCGGCCGCGATGAGCTGGCACAGCATCCTGCACATGGCGTCCGGGTCGGTGGCGTTCATCGCCCTCGCCGCGGCCGGCTTCGTCCTGGGCCGCTACTTCAGCCGCGCCGGCGCCCGTGGCATGGCCATCGCCTCCCGAGCCGCCGGAGTGGCCGTGATCGTGGGCGACGGCTGGGCGATGACGGGCGGCCGCGCCGGCTCCCTGACGCTCGCGGTGGGCGTCACGACCGCGATGGCCTGGGTCTCCCTGGTCGCCGCCCGCCTCCGCAAGTCCGCCTGAACCCCCTACATGAACGAGGCAGCACACCAATGAGCAAGCCCACCACCGTCGCCGAGTACGCCGCCACCCTCGACCAGCCCCTCCGCGGGATCGCCGAGAAGCTCCAGTCCATCATCGACGCCGCACTTCCCCAGCCGGGGGTGGTCTGGCACGGCCACCCGGTCTGGAGCCTCGGCCAGGCCCCGGGCAAGACCCCGGTCGCCTACGTCAAGGCCTATTCCTCCTACGTGACCTTCGGCCTATGGCGCGGCCAGCAGATCTCCGACCTCAGTGGTCGGCTCGAACCCGCTGCCCGGCAGATGGCCGCCGTCAAACTCCGCACTCTGGCCGAGATCGACGCCGAACTGTTCACCGCCTGGCTGCGCGCCGCCCGTGACCTGGAAAACTGACCCAGGCCCGCCCGAGCCCGTTCCGGAAACCTCCGGAACGGGCTTTGTGCTTCCCGGTCACGGCCGGCCGTCGGCTCCGGCTCACGGGCACCGCTGGCGTAGGAGTAGACCAAATCCCCTCAGGTGATCCCGCACGGAGCGTCCGGTCCAGACACCCGCTAGGTGGCCGAGACGATGGCGATGCCCAGGCACATCTCGTCGCTGGTCCCGTCGCCCCACACCACGTACCGGGGCGGCAGCTTCTGCAGCTGCGGCAGCAGGGCGCGCAGGCCGGCGTCGTGCGTGCACGTCACCCGTACGACGTCGCCCTTCTTGACCTGGACGGGCTCGGGCAGCAGCTGCAGCGACTGGTCGTCGAAGTTGTAGTTCGGCACGTCCAGGAGCGTGCGGGCCTTCGAGGTGCCGGGGTTGAGCTCGACCTTGATGGCGCGGCCGAGCAGGTGCATGTGGCCGGCCAGAGCGTGCATGGTGGCGGGGCCCTCGACGGGCAGGTCACAGTGCTGGGTCGGGCCCGGTTTGGCCGGGCAGAACTCGGCGAGCTCGGTCACCTGCTCCGTGGCGTCGTCACCGAACCTGCTGCCGACGTCCTTCACGGCGGCGGTCCGGTCGCACAGCGGGCCGGACTCCTTCGGCGTGCAGGGCAGCTCGACCGGCGCGGGGAACAGCGCGGTCTCCAGCGGCGTCAGCTGCTGGTCGGTGAGCCGCAGCCGGATCCCGGAGCGGTCGGTGCCCGGCTTGCCCTCGACGCCCAGCAGGTTGTAATGGACCTGCATGACGAGCCGGCTGCCCGGCGGCAGGTCGTAGCCGTACTTGGGGTCGAGGAGCGCCTCGTTCGTGCCCGGGGCCCAGTGGGCCACCCACGACGCCTCCTCGACGCCCGCGTCGCCGAAGCAGGTCCATCCCTGGCCGGGCGTTCCGGCGTCGAGCTCGGCGGCCCGCTTGGCCTGCTCGGGACCGAGCCTGAAGAAGATCGCGTGGTGGACGAGGTCGGTGTTCTGCGGCTGGAACTGGGCGCCGGTGAGGGACACCTGGCTGGCCAGCTTCGGGTCGATGAGGAAGCAGCGGTAGTCGTCCGTGCCGCCGTTGGGCGGCCCCGGCGTGTACGGCTCCGCCATCGTCAGGTTCACGAACCGTTCGCCCGCCCGCAGCGGGGACGCCGCCGGCGTGGACGTGGTGGCGTGGCCGGAGTGGCCGGGCGGTGTGGCGTGACCCGAATGGGCGGCCGGGGAAGCGGTGCTCCCACATGCGGCAAGCAGGACGACCGCGACGAGTAAGGCGACCGCCTGGGCAAGTCGATTCATGGAATCAACACTCGCGCGATGACTGCCGCCGGACATCCTTCCTCAGGACGTTTCCGCTCGTCCGCTGGGATGACCCGCGTCTCTGACCTCAGTCGTGTTCGACTTTATGCCTCCCATACCGAACGTCCGGCCTTATCATCCGCTAAGGGCTTCTTGGGGATTTGTCCGTGAGGGGATCTCATGACCGAGGATGGGTCGGTTCCTTATTGGCTGATCAAATCCCAAGCTGCACGCTGAAATCACAGCTGCGATGCAACCTCTCATCTATGAGATCAGAGAACTCAAAGAGATGGGAGAGATCAAAGCGGGCGCCGAGGCGTTCGACGGCAGGGGCCAGCGCCGCGACCTCATCACCCACAGCATCGGACCAGATGGCGGCCGCGTGCAGCGCGCGGCCGGCTTGCTCCATGAGCAGGGCGGCCTCCGTCGCGCGGCCGCCCTGATGAATGCCGAGTGGCGCTAGCCGGTTCCGTCCTCGCGCAGTTCGCTCAGCCGCTGCTGGGCGAACGAGCGGATCTCCTCTTCCTCGACCATGGCCGCGTGCTCCAGGAGGTTCGTATCCTCCTTGTCGGACAGGCTCGCTGCGGCCGCCGCGGCGAACAGCCTGGTCACCGGGTCGCCTTCTTCCAGCCGGATGACAATGCCGGGCAGGTCGGGCTCCTCGGTGTCCTGTAGGATCAGCCACTCGGTCAGTTCCTTGATCTGACCGGAGGGCAGGGATGACGCCCCCGCCTCAAGCTGATCGACCGAGGCCTCGGACAGGAAATCGAGGACCTTCCAGCGGACGGCGCTCTCGGGGTCCCGGCTCAGGTTCATGACCTGCGCGATGATCGGCCCGTGCCGCTCGTCGGCGATCTCCAGCACCACTGCTATCGCGTCGTATCGCACAGTGCGGATCGGGCTGGACAGGAGGGGCGGGACCTCGTCCATCAGCGGCGCGGCGAGTTCGGCCAGCTCCGAAAGCAACCAGGTCGCCGTCGGCAGGATCCGGTCATCGCCACTGTGGAGCAGTCTGGTGAGCTTCTCGACGGGGTATCCCGCGTACAGCTCGCTGAGCAGGTCGTTGGCCGCCGAGCCCACGAGGTCGCCGTCGGCCGGATGCGCAAGGATGCGCTCGATCAGATCCTCGCCTGCTTGCGTCTGCATCGGCTCTACCACCTCCTGGTCTTCTTCTGCTGCTCCCACTCGGCATCAGTGGGATAGCGGTCGGCGCTGGCTTGTGAGCCCCCGTTGTACGTGCCACTGCTGGACGAGGTGGGCGGCACGTCCGCGTCGTACTGCTTTCGCCGTATGCTGTCTTTGAGCTCTCTGAGAGCCTTCTCTTCCCTTCTGATCCGCTCCGCGTGCCCGACCTCGTAGCCCTTTCTCTCTTCCTCTCTCTTCCTCGCCTTGATGCTCTTCTCGAGCTTAGCTTGGGCTTCCTTCGCCTGCTTCTCCGTCATGCCCCTGGCGCTGTTGAGCGGATCACCGTGGATTCTTCCGTCATGGCGTGAGCCATTGTTCGAGTTCTGAGAGAAGAAGCCGCCGCCCCTTCTGCGGCCGCCGTCGTCACCCCCGCGGCCGTTGCCTCTGTTGTTGTTCCTCCTGTTGTTGCGGCCCATCTGGACGATGCCGTCCTTGAGGGACCGAGGTCCGGACGGATTCCGCAAGCCTGAGGGCCGCAAGGGGATTCCGCCACGAGGGCCGGCGGCGAGCGCAGGACTGCCGGGGCCCATCGGGCGCTTCAGGCCCGCCGAGACGCGGTGCATTGGGTCGCTCACATATTTGGCCAATAGCCGACGAATCTCGTTGTTGACGGCATCACCGCCCGCACGCTGTGCCCCTCCTATGGCACCGCGGGTGAGCTTCATACGCGCGTAGGCAGCCGTCACGCCCGCGACACCGCCGACCGCCAGCGCTTTCAGGACAAAGGCCAGTGCGGCCGCGGCCTGCGTGCCCGTGACCACCTTCACCGCGCTCACGATGGAGGCCGTGCCGTCCAGCAGCACCGGCGCGTACTTCGCCGCCGCCGCGGCCTGGGCGAGGTGGCCGCCGTCACCGCCCACCTTGTTCCAATGGCTCGTCAGAGCCGTGGCCGACTCGCCCCGATAGGCCTGCTGCGTCCTGCGTACCGACGTGTCTGCCTCCACGGCCGCAGGCTGCGCCCCGGCGTTCACGATGCGCCAGGCGGCGGCGTCCTTCTTGATCTCCTCCTCGTTGATGTTCGGGTAGTGCACACCGAGCATCCCCAAGAACCCGTTCAGTTCGGGCGGGAGCATCAGGCCCATGTGATACCGCCGACGTCCTCGGCGTTGAAGTCTTCCGTGTCGCGCGCGTTCCTGGCCACGCCCGTCAGGCCCTGGCCCGTGCCGTCGAGTTCCCCCGAGACTCCGGTGAGCGCCGTCAGCGAGACCTGGGTGCACGCGGCGTACGCGGCGGCGAACGTGCCGAACAGCCCGTCGTCGCCCCATGACAATGAGCCGTACCCTCGTTCACTGAGCCGCTGTAACGCCGCGTCGTAGACCGTCCTCTGGTCGCCGACATTCGTGCCCTCGCGCCCCACCGCTCCCGAGGCGATTTCATACCCCGTCATGCCAAGTGACGATATCGCGACATAATATGACCCACGCAACACATCCTGTTCATGAGACACACATCTCACTGTCAAGATCGTTAAGGATCCGTCCACACTGGGCGACTCTGCCCGCTCTCTGACCGACGGAGGTCTACATGCGGTCACCTGCGCCGGAAGACGACGCCGAATACCTGGCCCAGTACATCGCCCAGAGCCGCCAGATCATGCGCGACCTGAAGGCGGCGCGGGCCGCCATCCAACAGGTGGAGGGCCGGGCCGAGAGTGATGACGGGCTGGTTCAGGCGTCCGCCGACGGCATGAGCGGCCCCACTCGCTTGCGCATCGACCCGCGAGCGCTGCGACTCGGCGAGGCGGCGCTCGGCAAGAAGGTGGCGGCGGTGCTCCAGGCGGCGCAGGACGACGCGGGCCGCCAGGCGCAGGAGATCGCCGGCAGGGCCGCGGCCAGGAGCGCGGCCCTGCCGGAGCCGCTCGACGAGACGTTCGTGCGCCAGCGGGTCGAGCAGGTGACCCGCGATCTTCTTTAGGCTGGAGGCAAGCTTGTTCGGCCCGAACATCGACCCTGCCAACATCAGGGACCAGGATCTCGACGAGTCCGTCCGCGAGGGCGAGCGGATGCTGGCCTGGCTGGAGACGGCGCGGGAGGACCTCGACAAGATAGTCGGCACCGGTGCGGGGCCGTCCGGCCAGGTCAAGGCGAGCGTAGACCCGAACGGCCGCGTCCTCGACATCGCGTACGGCCCCCGCGCTCTGCGGCTGGGCAGCAGGGACCTGGCCGACGAGACGCTCGCGGCGGTGCGGGCGGCGAGCGCGGACGCCGAGCGGCAGGCCCATGACCTGATGCGGGAGGCCCTGCCAGGCTACGACCCGGCCGCGGCGAAAGCCGAGTTCGAACGCCTGGTGAACGGCACGTGGGACTGACCGGTCAGCTCGTGGGAAGGCTCGCCTCCACACGGAAGCCGCCGTCCTCCTCCTGACGGGCCTCCACCGCGCCGCCGACCAGTTCCACGAGCTGCCGCAGGCCGAGCAGTCCCATGCCGGGACCGGGACCGGGGACGGCGGCCCAGGCCCCCGGCAGCCCGGGACCGTTGCTGACGCTGATCCGGACCGATCCGGGGAGATGACGCACCAGCACCCGCACGTCCGCCCCGGGCGCGTGCTTGCCGACGTTGGCGAGGGCCTCCTGAACCACCAGGTACGCCGTACGCCCCACGACACCAGGGACAGGCTCCGGCGTGCCGTCCACCGCCAGTTCCACCGAGATGCCCGCACAGGCCGACTCGGTGAGCAGCGGACGCAGGTCCGGCAAGGGCAGCCCCAGGTCGAACCCCTCCCCGGTGCCGCGCCGCAGCAACGCCACCATGTGACGCAGCTCGTCCAGCGCCGCGCACCCCGTCGCGCGTAACTCCTCGGCCGCCGCCCTGGCGCGCTCGTCGTCCGAGGCCACGGCCAGCACCCCGGCCTGGAGCACGATCCGGCTCACGCGATGGGTGACCACGTCGTGCAGCTCGCCCGCCAGCCGCTCCCGCTCCACCCGCTGCGACCGTTCGACCAGCTGGCGGTCGAGCCGTTCCCTGACGGCCACGTACCTGCCATAAAGGGCCGCGAAGGCGATCGCCGCCTCGGTGCGCAAGACCAGCGGCAGCCAGTCGGCGAGGGACAGCGCGGCCAGGGCGAGGACGATCACCGGCAACCACTGCGGGACCCCGAGATGCCGCTCCGCCGCGTACGCCATCGCGCCGTAGACGGCGAAGGCGCAGGCAGGCGGCCAGATGAGCACGTCGCCGGGCAGCGGCGCGGCGGACGGGGCGAGCACCTGGAGCGCCAGCAGGGCGATCGCCGTGCCGGCGGTGATCCAGGCGACGGTGAGCGGCGCCCTGCGCATCCAGAGCACCGGCAGCGCCGCCGCCAGCAGGATCACCAGGACCGGGCCCGAGTAGCCGGTCGCCAGCGTCAAGCCCTCCGCGACCAGGACCGCGACCGCGTCGGCAGGTCGCGGTCGGGCACGGTCCACGCGTTCATCGTACGATCGCCCGCCCGGCCTGCCCAGCCTCCGCCGGACGGCTCAGACCTTCGTGATGCGGACCGCGTCTGCGATGACATAGCCGGTCGCGGAGGTCCAGCGGCTCACGCCGACCACGTTATAAGTCCCGGCCGCCAAGGCATACGTGCCCAGCACCCGCCACTGCCCTCCGCCCGACCGCTGATCCACGGTGACGGTCTGGCTGCCGCCCGACGCGGCCACGATGTACGGCGTCGCACTGTTATAGCCGGAGTTGGCCGGATACCACACCTCCACCTGATAGTTGCCCGCGCTCGGAATGGCCGCCTGGAACCAGGCGGGATCGCTGGCCGAGACCGGGCCGGCGAAGCGGTAGTCGGTGCCGTGCAGCTGCGCCGAGTACGTGGAGGTGCCCCACTCCGCGCCGGCCGTGAAGCCGGATCCGGCGTTGTCGATCACTACGCTGAACGAGCCGCCCGGCGCCCCCGCGACCTTGCCCGCGCTCGGCGCGCTCTCCTGGTGCGTCCTGTTGAGCGTGGTCACGAAGTACGTCTGCGTCCCACTGGCCGTCGTGTCCGTGAACGTCTTCTGCCTGGTGGTCGTGATCAGGTTGCGGGCGTCGGCGAGGAAGCACGGGTCGGCCGCGGACTGGGCGCCGGCGACGCGGTAGACCGCGTACGACGTGCCCGAGCCCGTCCAGGAGAGCTGGACGCCGTTCGAGACCTGGGTGGCGGAGGTGATCGCGGGCGCGGCCGGGGCGGCTGCCGAACCGCGGGCGGGCAGCAGCGCCGGCCTGCTGTAGTGGGCGTTGACGAGCCTGGTGATCGCGCCGATCCGGTCGGCCTTGACGTCCTTGGCGCTGAAGTACACGTCGCCGGCGACCTCGGGGTGCTTCCTGTTGTCGTGCAGGTGGTCGCTGAGCTCGTCCGGGTCCTGCCAGGCGGCCTCCTGGCCGGAGGCGCCCGCGCGGTAGGCGGCCTGGCCGACGACGAGTTGCACGCCGGTGCCCCGTACCACGTCGGACCACCAGGCGGTGAGCACCTCGTAGGCGGCGGCGGAGAAGCCGATGTGCCAGTAGATCTGCGGCGCGATGTAGTCGACCCAGCCCTGCTTCACCCACTGCCGGCTGTCGGCGTAGATGGCGTCGTACGACTGCAGGCCCGACGTCCGCGAGCCGAGCGGGTCGGTGCCGGCGTTGCGCCAGATGCCGAACGGGCTGATGCCGAAGGACACGTGCGGCTTCGCGGTGTGGATGCGCTGGCCGAGCTCGCGCACCAGAAGGTTGACGTTGTTGCGCCGCCAGTCGGCGATGTTGCCGAACGAGCCGCCGTACTGCTGGAAGGTGGCGGAGTCCGGGATGCTCTGGCCGCTCACCGGATAGGGGTAGAAGTAGTCGTCGAGGTGCACGCCGTCCACGTCGTAGCGGGCGACGGCGTCCATGATCGCGTCCTCGATGAAGTCGCGTACCTCCGGGATGCCCGGGTTGTAGTAGAGCTTGCCGCCGTAGGCGAAGCGCCAGCTCGGGTGCTGCCGCGCGGGGTGCGTGGAAACGAGCTTGGTGGGGTCGTCGTGGTTGGCGATCCGGTACGGGTTGAACCAGCCGTGGAACTCCAGGTTGCGGGCGTGGGCCTCGTTGACCATGAACGCCAGCGGGTCGTACCCGGGGTTGCCGCCCTGGGTGCCGGTCAGCCACTGTGACCACGGTTCGTACGGCGAGGGCCAGAACGCGTCGGCCGTCGGCCTGATCTGCACGACCACGGCGTTCATCCGTTTCGCGACGGCCAGGTCCAGCCAGGCACGGAACTCGGCCTGCTGCGCCGACACGCTCAGCCCGGTGCGGCTGGGCCAGTCGATGTTCGCGACCGAGGAGATCCACATGGCCCTGAGCTGCCGCTTCGGGGTGGCGGGATCGGTGGTGCAGGCCGCGGCAGCGGTGGAGGTCGGGGCCACGATGCTGGCGATTAAGGCGAGGAGGGCCGCCAGGACAGTACGCAGAAGCGCGGTCACGAAGGGAAGTTTCAGCGGAATCAGATCAAAGCGCAATAGTTTTCAGGCAGCCAATCCCAACAAGCATGGGGCGCGAGGCGCCGCGGAGGGCGGAAAGTTTCACCCAACAGACAAGTAATGTCAATTATCGACATTGAGTCAGAAAATGCCGTACGGTGCACCCGTCACCCTTGTACCGAGGAGCACTCATGACTCTCGCCCGCACGCGATTAGCAGCCCTCGCCACCTCGATCCTCGCCGTCCTCCTCATCGCCGCAGGCCAGCCCGCCCTGGCCACGGCCAAGGAGGCCCCGCTGCCCGCGGCCTTCGCCAAGGCGGCGGCCGAGCACGACGTACCTCGTGACCTGCTGGTCGCGCTCGCCTACGCCGAGACCCACCTCGACGGACACAACGGCGAGCCCAGCGCCAGCGGCGGCTACGGCCTGATGCACCTGGTCAGCAACCCGACCAACCACTCGCTCGAGAAGGCCGCCGAGCTCACCAAGCTCCCGGTCGAGAAGCTGCGCGCCGACGACGAGGCCAACATCCTCGGCGGCGCCGCCGTCCTGCGCTCCCACGCCGACGCGATGGGCCTCGACGAGACGGCCAGGAAGGACATCGGCCGCTGGTACCAGGCCGTGGCCAAGTACGCCAACGCCTCCTCCCCGGAGCTGGCCCGCCTCTACGCCGACGCCGTGTACGAGCAGCTCGGCCTCGGCATCGACGCCCGCGGCGTGCAGATCAAGCCGCAGGAGATCACCGCCGACCGCGGCGCGTACGCCAAGACCCGCGACCTGAACGCGCAGGCCGAGGTCGCCAGCCCCGACTACCCGCCGGCTGCCTGGGTGCCGGCCAACTCCGGCAACTACCGCGTCGCCAACCGCGAGACCGACTACAACATCGACCGCGTGGTCATCCACGTGACCCAGGGCTCGTACGCGGGCACCATCTCCTGGTTCCAGAACCCCAGCGCCAACGTCTCGGCGCACTACGTGGTGAAGTCCTCCAGCGGCGCCATCACCCAGATGGTGCGCGACAAGGACGTCGCCTGGCACGCGGGGAACTCCACCTACAACAACCGGTCCATCGGCATCGAGCACGAGGGCTTCGTCAACGACGCCTCGTGGTTCACCGACGCCATGTACCGGGCCTCGGCGGCCCTGACCAAGGCCCTCTGCGACAAGTACGGCATCCCCAAGACCAGGACCGGCATCATCGGGCACAACGAGGTGCCCGGCGCGACCCACACCGACCCGGGTTCGCACTGGAACTGGACCACGTACATGAACTACGTGACCGGTGGCGGCACCCCGTCGTGGACGACGACCGTCGACAACGCCACCTCCGGCCAGTTCACCGCCAGCGCCAACTGGGGCACCTCCACCTACTCCAGCCAGCGCCACGGGACCGACTACCGCTTCGCCGACCCGGTCGCCGCCAGCGACGCGGCGTGGTACTCGGCCGCGATCCCCAGCGCCGGCACGTACCGCGTCGAGGTCTGGCATCCGGCGGATGCCGGGTACAACAGCTCGGCGCCGTACATCGTTGCGGCATCGGGCGGAAACCAGACGGTATATGTCGACCAACGCTCCGGCGGCGGAACGTGGCGTAGCATCGGCACATTCTCGCTCAACGCCGGCACGTACAACGTGGTCGGCGTGAGCAGGTGGACCTCAGGCACGGGCCTCGTCATCGCCGACGCGGTCCGCATCAGCCGGGTCTGAGATTCCCGTACGGCCCGCGTCCGTCTCTGGCGGGGGGCGCGGGCCGTACTCATCCCGTCGCGACCGGGCCATCGGTTTCCCATCGGGTGAGCACCGCCCGATGCCCCACCTGGGCGCCGGTGCGCGGATCGATCTTGAAGACCCCGAACAACGTGGTGATCTCCAGGCCGCTCGCGACGGCCCACAGCTCCTCCCGTCCGGCACCTCCCGCTTGAGCAGCGCAGTGGTTCGCGATGATCGCGGCGGCAGCGGCTTGCACGGCGGGATAATCAGGCGGCGCTCCGGCCCTATCCCGATATGCGCCAACGAAATCCCCCTCGGCCATTCCAACCTCCACTGCACCTCCACCGCTCTCCGGAAACCATTGCCCGACGCCATAGATCCCACGAGGATCGTCCACCGCCTCGCCGAACTCCCGCACCCCCGCCGCCACGGCGCAGATCACCTGCGGGCCGCCTGCCAGAGCTCGCTTGATCACCTCGACGTCCTCGGCGAAGGACCCAGCACAAAACAGACTCCACGGATTATCCTGTGCGGAAGGCAGCGCATCGCCAGGCCGGATCCGGACCACCCGGATTCCAAGCTCATTCGCGCAGCTCTCCGCCCCCGCGGCCACCTGCCGCCCGAAGCTCCCCTTCCCCGCCGCAACCCAAAGCGGATCACGGGCCACCCGGCGGATGAACGGCTCCGCGTACCGGCTCGTCGGCGTCAGAACCGAGACGACATGACCGGGTTGAGCCGTCTCCACGTCATCCCCCGAACCACCGTGGTTCCAGATCAGCCGGTCCAATTCCGCGGCCACCTGCCCTGCCCGGCGCATGAGCTGAGTGGAGTACGGCCCAAGGAGGAGGTCGCACCGCGACGACAGCCGCCGAAGAACGCGCTCCAGCACCTCCGGGTCGCTGCGGTCGTCCTCAACGATCAACTCCACGGACTCGTTGACGGACCGCCAGATGTCGAGGCCTAGCCCGGCCTGCTTACCAAAACGGGCATGCTTCCCCGACAGAGACAAAGGCACCCCGAGCCTGAGCCGACTCATCTGGTTCTCCTTCGAGAAAGAAGCAGGTCACGCCACTAGCCTGGCGTACGCCCGGACGTGAACAGCGGATTTGCGCGATGATGGCCGAGTGACCGAAATCCTCAGATATGCCGCCTTCACCACCACTCCCTCTGGCGGCAACCCCGCCGGAGTGGTCTTGGATGCCCAGGGGTTGTCAGACGCGGAGATGCTCGCCATCGCCGCCGAGCTCGGCTACTCCGAGACGGCCTTCCTGCTGCCCACGGGAGAGCGCCAGTATCGGATCCGGTACTTCAGCCCTCTGGCCGAGGTCGCCTTCTGCGGTCACGCGACGATCGCGACCTCGGTCGCGCTCGGCGAGCGGGCCGGTCCAGGAACCGTGCACCTCGCCACCCAGGCAGGCCCGGTCCCGGTGGAGATCGTCGCAGGTCCGGCCGGTGGCATCACCGCCACCTTGACGAGTCCGCCCACCTCCACCCGCCCAGCCTCCGAGGAGGAGGTGCGGCTGGCGCTTGCCGCGCTGGGCTGGTCGGCCGATGACCTGGACCCTGCCTACCCAGCGCACGTCGCCAACGCCGGCAACGACCATCTCGTCCTGGCCGCGGCCACCCGGGACCGCCTGGCCGACCTCGACTACGACTACGACGCCCTCGGCAAGATCATGGCGGAGCTGGGCTGGACCACGGTCCACCTCTTCTGGGCCGAATCCCCCACCGTCTTCCACGCCCGCAACCCGTTCCCGCCCGGCGGCGTGGTCGAGGACCCGGCCACCGGCGCGGCGGCGGCCGCCTTCACCGGCTACCTACGCGCCCTGGGACACCTCGAAGACGGCGCCGTCATCACCATTCACCAGGGCGTCGACATGGGGCGGCCCAGCCTCCTGACGTGCACCGTCATCCCTGGCGACACCCGCGCCAAGGTCTCTGGCACCGCGGTGCCCATCCAGTAGGGATGGCGTATTAGAAGTCGAATTCTCCGAGTTTCGCGCCGCCCACGAAGGCGCGGAAGACGCTGCCTCGAAGGATCATCGGTGCGACGTCGGGCTGCTCGGAGTCTTTGATGGCGTATCGGTCGCCGCTCAGCTTGGCCGCATAGAGGCAGTCCCCTCCGTTCGGGCCGGAGAGCGTGGACTTCGCCCACTGTGCGGCCTCCAGTTCGGCACGGAGCTCGTCAGTGATCTTCATACTTCGCCGCCACCTCACGCACTAGTCGCTGGCTCACGTGAATGGGATGCGCCCATTTGTGAATTGCGTCATATATGACGTTAACGCGCCTTACCGTCTCCTCGCGAGCGGATACGGAGCCCTGGACAGCGTCTTCGAGGTAGACGTGGTCCGGCATGCCGTCACCCTGGGCCAGGGCGAAGCCCCCGAGGACACCTGCTGTGGCGCCCACCTCCAGCGGCACGACCTGGAACGAGACATTGGGCCGCTCAGCTATCTTCAGCAGGTGCTTTAGCTGCTCGCGCATCACGTCTTTGCCTCCAACGGGCCGTAGGAGAACGCATTCGTCGAGCAGCGCCCAGTACATGGGCGGATCCTCGCGCTCGAACACGGACTGCCGCCGGAGCCGCGTCTCAACGGCCTCTTCGATCCACTGCTCGGTGGCCCCCGGCGCGGCCGAGAGCATGGCCCGCGCGTAGCGAGCTGTCTGGAGGAGCCCCGGGACAACGAGCGGTTGCCACGTTCGTATGGTGTGCGCCTTCTCTTCCGCTTTCGGCCATTCGCTGAACCACTTCGGCACGGACATGACCGCTGTGTTGGGCAGGAGCCGAAGGAGCTCCCCGTTGAGCCCCAGGACCGCTTCGGCTGCAAGCGTGAACTTCTTGGTCGGCCTCCGCTTACCGCGCTCGATCAGGCCGACCAGGCTCTCGCTGCATGAGAGCAGGTGTCCTAGCGCCATTTGAGACAGCCCGGCTGTGTTGCGCGCCTTCTTCAGCAATTTCCCGTATGTCTGTGTGTCCTCGGCCATGGATCTCACGCCCCTTCGAAGGACCCCGACAACGCTGCCACGCGTCTGTCTGGA
This sequence comes from Nonomuraea basaltis, assembly GCF_005893125.1. Lineage (GTDB taxonomy): Bacteria > Actinomycetota > Actinomycetes > Streptosporangiales > Streptosporangiaceae > Nonomuraea > Nonomuraea basaltis. Next base: position 40,053 of record NZ_VCJS01000018.1, read on the forward strand.
TACGGACAGTCGCAAGCCGATTACAGATTAGTAGGCGAGCGGCACTCTCGTAAGTAGTTCCGGACTTCGCGCTCAGCCTCCTGTCCGGACCAAATAGCGGCATAGCAAACAAAGTCGGTGATTTCGTGCGAGCAGGAACCACACCAACGGAGATGCCAGATGTCGTCGTATGGCGGAGTACTACCCTGCGCCGAAACGACAGGACGCCATGGCAGGCGCGTCAGGCTACCGGGCTATGGCTGGCCGACAGCCATCCATCGGTCCGGGCCGACGCCCTGCAGATCGTCGCGGAACTGGTTGCCAACGTCATCCAGCACGTCCCGGCGGGTCGGCGACGCGACTGGCTCAAGGTCAGGCTGGGCTTCGGCGACGGCTTCGCGCGTCTTGAAGTGATCGACCCCGGCACTCCAAAACCGGAACCGTCCTTCGCCCCTCGCCGGGTGGGCCCCATGGAGGAGTCCGGCCGCGGCCTTGGCATCGTGGCGCGGCTGAGCATCCGATGTGGAACGCACGTCATCAAGGACGGCCATCGCGTCGTGTGGGCCGACATCGCCGTAAGCGCGTGATCGCGCCGTGACGGCAACCAGGAGTTTTCCCGGCTGGGACATCATCGATGGCGCCGGGGGCGGCTACATCGCCATCCGTACCGTTCTAGTGCCCGAAAACAGCGGACTTTCCAACATACGTTGCGGCGCGACCCTGCTCGAGCTGTACAAGCACCTGGAGCAGGAAATGCGCCGCCAAGAACGGCCGTCTCCGACAAGGAAATTGCCGGGCGCGGCATAAGGGTCCGCCTTCTTCGCCGGCATGGCCGAATCCGAACGCGAGTACATCCGCGAGAAATCCCTCGAAGGCCAGGCCTCCGCCCGCGAACGCGGCCGCCACGGCGGGCGCCCCAAGGTCTTCGACGACGACCTGGTCGCCTACGCGCGCACCCTCCGCGCCCGCGGCGTGGCTGTTCCCGACATCGCCCGCAAGCTAATCATTCCCGGAGGTTCCGTCGCCGTGTTCGCACAGCTCAGAGCGCTTCCAGAGACTCACAAGTCATGATCCCAGTCCGCTACAAGTGCTCTTCAAGTCGTCAGCCCTAACTTGGTCATCACAAGCACGACAGGTTCCACGGAACACCGGGGGAACGAAGACACACCGCGGAAGCGGTGGAAGGGGAAACGAAATGTCGAAGATCTCGCTGAACGACCTTGCCATCGACGGTGCCGAGCTGACCGACGCCGAGCTGGGCGACGTGGCCGGCGGCCGACTGACCGTGTGCTGGACCACCGGTGGCAAGGCCACCGAGTGGCAGGTGTCCTAACCGATCCGGGACCGGACCCGCGAGCTCGGCGGCTTCCTGCTCGGGGTCACGCACGGGTAGCCACGGAGCCGTCGACCCGGACGCGCTCACGGCCGACGACCTGGGCGAGATCCTCTCGTCCAAGCGCGTCGTGGCGGACTGGATCGCCCTGGCCTCCGGGGCGCCCTCGTTGGCCTGGGGTGAAGCTCATTGACACCCTCCTGATCGCGGCCGCGCTGGTGCTGCTCGCGACGCAGGTGCTGGGCCCGGCCGAGGAGCCGCCCGCCGCGCCGGTCAGCCTGGTGACGCGCTGGACGGGGGCGTTTCTGATCGACTACTGGGTCGTCGTCGTGTGCGTCACCCTCGTCGCCGCGCCGGACGGTGAAGGTCAGGCGGTCGCGCCGCCGTCTATCACGTGGTCCTGACCCACGACAAAGCTCGAATCCGGAGACGTCAGCCACAACACCGCGGCGGCGATCTCCTCCGGAGTGGCTACCCGGCCGATCGGCAGCGCATCGCGAAGGCGCTCGTCCCGCTGCTCGCGGGTCTCCCCCGGGCGCGTCGACATGGGCGAGTCGATCGGTCCCGGGCTCACGGCGTTGATGCGCACGCCGTCCGCGATGTGGTCGCGGGCGGCGGTGCGGGTCAGGAAGCTCACCCCGGCCTTCGACGCCGCGTACGCGGCCGCTCCCGGCAACCGCCAGTGCGCGCCCAGGTTGGAGGCGACGTTGACGATGACACCGCCGCCGTGCGTGCGCATGTGGGCGATCTCGTGCTTCATCGACAGGAACACGCCCTTCAGGTTCACGGCGAGCACGTCGTCCCAGACGCCCTCGTCGTAGTCCGCCACGGGCGCCAGCATGCCGAAGATCCCGGCCGCGTTGCAGGCGACGTCGAGCCCGCCGTACCGGGAGACGGCGGCGTCCACCATCGCCGCGACCTCGCCAGACTTGGTGACGTCCCCGGCGAACGCGCTCGCCCGGCCACCGTCTTCCTCGATCCCCTTCACGAGCGCGGCGAGCCGGCCCGCGTCGCGGCCGGCGACCAGCACGGCGGCGCCCTCCTTCGCGTACGCCCGTGCGACCGCCCTGCCCACGACCCCGGTGGCGCCGGTGACGAGTGCGACTTTCTCTGCGAAATGACCTGTCATGAATTCCATACCAATCGTTCTCAAATTTGGACGGCCGTCATGGCCTGATCAACGGCATCGCGAAGCCGGCGCGGGTCCGGGTCGGCCCGGCCGAGCACCCTGACGCCCTGCAGCAGCACGAGCAGGAACCTGGCGAGCGCGTGCGGGTCCTTGCCCGCCGGGATCTCCCCCTGCGCGCGGGCCCGGACGAGGGTGGATGCCATGGCGGTCTCGAGCTCCGCCCAGCTCGCCGCGATCTTCCGCGACACGGCCGCGTCGCGCGAGGCGAACTCCACGGCCGTGTTCACCACCATGCAACCCCGCCGCAGCTCGTCCGCCAGGCATTCCGCCACGTACGAGTCCAGGAACGCGCGCAGCGCGGGCAGCGCGGGACCCGGCTGGGACAGCGGCTCCACCACGTCGCGTCCCGCCAGGTAAAGCTCCAGCGCCTTCAGGTAGAGCTCGCGCTTTCCGCCGAAGGTCCCGTAGATGCTCGCCCGCGCGATGCCCAGATGCGCCACGAGGTCCGCCATCGAGGTCGCCTCGTAGCCGCGCTCCCAGAACAGCTCCAACGCCTTCTCCAGCGCGGCCCCGGGATCGAACTCCTTGCTCCGTGCCATGGCGGCAAAGCTAGCACTATCTAGAACGATCGGTCAAAAATTTCCACTACTTCACAGCTCCCCATGGGACGCCCGAGATCATCCAGCGCTGCGCACCGGTCAGGAAGCGGGCGGTCCGCTTCATGACCGGTGCGCTGCCCGGTAAGTGCCCCGTGATGCGTTACCTGGGTGTGAGGACCGCGCGCCAGGAGCCGTCCTTGTCGGAGTCCCCGTACTGGGCGAGCTGGGTCATCCTCTTCCCGTCCACGCTCACCAGGACCAGGCCGTTGTTGAACTCGTCCCCGCACGTGCCCGCGCAGCCCAGCCCGATCACGTTGTCGTCGTCCGCCCAGGCGTGCAGTTGCAGCACGTTCTGCCGGCCGACGATCTCGCCGGTCTCACGATCGGTGATCCGGGTCGGCAGCCCGTCGGGGCCGAGCACGAGGCGGCCGTTCGGCGAGATCGCCGAGATGCGTGAATAGGCCACGTACTGCTGCCCCTTGGGCGCGTCCTGTGGCTCGCCGCCGAGGCTGTAGAAGACCCGGTCGGGCATGGTGTTGGTGGGGGCCCAGAGCATGCCGCCGTCCAGGGTCCAGCCGAGGTCCTGGCGGGCGTTGCTGTTGGAGGGCCCCTCGTTCTCCATGGACGTCCTCCAGTCGGGCAGCGGCCCCAGCTCGTGGTGCTCGGCCGTGCCCGCCTCGACGTCGATGATGTAGTAGCCGGTCCGCGGGCTACCCGGGGTCATCGCCTGGTCGCCCTTGCCTTCCAGGGTCTCCGGATAGCTGGAGTAGGTGGTGGCAAGGACCTTCGTGCCGTCGGGGGACCACGAGACGGCCCCCGCCGGATGCTCCAGGTCGAACCACTTCAGGATCTTCCGGGTGTTCATGTCGAGGATGCCCAGCCGCTTACTGATCAGCTCGCCTTCGAGCACCGCCGCGACCTGCAGGCCGGGGGCGGCGTCCACCCACGCCCAGGAGGTCTTCTCGTACCCGCCCGTACGCGGGTCGTAGAGCGACCACGTCCGCCGGATGCGCTCCTGGTTCTCGGAGACCTGCTCCCTGCTGTACACGTAGTAGGCGGACACGGCCATACTGCCGGCCGCGATCAGCTTGGCCGGCGGGCGGTTCTCGGTGTCGGCCCCCACGTCGGTGGGCGCGGGCGAGGGCCGGGCGGGCAGTGTGATGCCGTTGGCGGGGCGTACCGTCACCTCGGGCTCGCGCACGCCGGAGACGAACACGGCGACGGCCGCCACCATCACCCCCACCGCCAGCATGGCCGCCGCGGCGGGCCTCCAGGCGCGCCGCCGTAGCGCCCGGTCGGCCAGATCATGCGGTACGCGGGTCTCGCCGGCCCACTCATGCAGGGTGTCGTGAAGCAGTCGGGTCACCTGGCCACCTCCAGCAGTTCCTCGGCCAACTCGGGAGCGATCTCGCGCAGGCGTGCCAGGGACCGGTGCGCGGTGCTCCTGACCGTACCGACGGAGCAGCCGAGCGCCTGCGCGACCTCCTGCTCGGGCAGGTCCTCGAAGTACCGCAGCACCACCACCGTGCGCTGCCGCGGGGTGAGCCTGGCCAGCGCGGACCGCAGCACCATACGCAGCTCGCGCTGGTGGTTCAGGTCCCGGCCGGCCAGCTCGGGCGGGCTCGCCTGCACCACCTCGCCGCGCCGCCCGCTCGCCCGCCACCAGCTGATCTGCTGCCGGTACATGATCTGCCTGGTGTACGCCTCCGGGGCGTCCACACGCCGCCACTTGGCCGCCAGTTTCGCCAGCGCGCTCTGCACCAGATCTTCGGCCGCGTGCTGGTCACCACCGGTGAGCAGATACCCGAGCCGCATCAAGGCAGGAGAACGCACGGCGACGAACTCGCGGAACCGTTGCTCATCCGCGGCGTCCACGATCACCTCCAGGGATTGATGTCACCCTGTCAGACGCCGCCCGGCCGTCTCGCTATGCGCCCGATCCCGGCTCCTCCAGCAATCCCAGACTGTCCTGCTCGCCCCGGCGCCGGATGACCTCGTTGATCGCCTCCGTCACCTCCTGCCTGCTGTAAGCGCCCTCGGGCAGCTCGTTGAGGTGCGCGAGCAGGTCGGCGGGCAGGGCCACGTGTGCGGAGGCCCGCGCGTACACCTCCCGCATCGCGACCCGATCCTGTCCCTGGAACGCCTCGTCGATCGCCTGCCGCAACTCGTCGAGCACCGCGTGGTCAGCCATGTCCGCATCCTCCATCCGGAGAGTCAGAAGAACTCGTGAGCAGGTCTCTGACCTGCTCCATCACCATGCCCACCGACACGTCGGCAACCCACGAGAGGTCGTGCGCGCAGCGCTCGGCGTGCACGTTCACGCCGCTGGCGCCGCACGCCGGGCACATCGTCGTCCAGGAGATGAGTGGCCGGTGCCGGGTCCTGGAGAGCGGGCCGGCGTTGATGAGGTTGGGGCACCAGTAGACGGCGACCGTGGGCGTGCCGACGGCGGCGGCCAGGTGGCGCGGGCCGGTGTCGTTGGCGACCACCAGGTCGCAGCGCTCGTAGAGCGCGGCCAGGCCGCCGATCCCGAGCGTGCCCACGACGGGGATCGCGGGACGGCGCGTCGCGGCGACCACCCCCATCACCAGGTCCCGCTCCGCACAGGTGCCCGTGACCGCGAGGGGCCGGTCGATCAGATCGGCCACCTCGGCGAAGCGCTCCACCGGCCACCGGCGCCGGGGATCGGTCGCACCCGGGTGCAGGGCGACCAGCCCCGGAGGCGGCTCGCCGAACTCGGAGACCAGCTCGGCGCGGTCGCGGCCGGTGACCGCCAGCCGCGCCTCCAGCGCGCCCGCGACCCCGCCGACCAGTGCCGCGACCTGCAGGAAGCGCAGGGTCTCGTGGTGGTAGGACGTGTACGGCACCCAGCGGTCCAGCCGCTCCGCGCCCGGGGCCCGCATCCCGGCCGTCACCCGGGCGCCCAGCCGCCGGATGAACGGGTTCGAGAAGCGGCCGCCGCCGTGGATCTGCACCGCCAGATCGAACCCGCGCCCCCTCAGCTCCTCGCACAGCCCGTCCGGCACCGGATGCCCGGTCTCCGACGTCGACACCCCCGAGATCGGCGGCAGCGCCACCACGTCGTCCACCGGCCCGGGCCGCCCGGTGAGGAACTCGGCGTGCCAAGCGGTGCCGAGCAGGGTCAGCCGGGCGCCGGGGTAGGCCCGCTTGAGCGCCTCCAGCGCCGGCACGGCCATCAGGTAGTCGCCGAGCGCGTTGGCGCGCAGCACCGCGATCCGCTCCACGCCGTCGACCAGCGCCTTCATGCGCTCCGGCTACCCCGGGACGTCCCATCCGTAACCTGGCATATGAGCCGACCGCAATGGTTTGAGCCGTGCTTTCACAGGTACTCGCTTTCTCATGGGCACCGCGAACGAGAAGACCGTCAGCGCCGTGGTGGTCGGCGACGTCATGCTGGACTCCTGGCTGCTCGGCTCGGCGAAACGGCTGGCCCAGGAGGCGCCGGTGCCCGTGATGAGCCTGGAGGCGACCGAGAACGCGCCGGGCGGCGCCGCCAACACCGCGGCCAACCTCGTCGCGCTCGGGGCCCGCATCCGGCTCGTCGGCGTCGTGGGCGACGACCCGTGCGGGGACGAGCTGGTGCGGTCGCTGCGGCTGCTGGGCGTCGAGACGGACCTGCTGACCGTGCCGGGGCGGCTCACCGCGCACAAGCGGCGGCTGGTGGCCAGCGGCCAGCTCACGGCCCGCTACGACGAGGAGGATCTCGACGGCATCCCGGCATGGGCCGAGCGGGAGCTGCTGCGCCGCCTGGCGGCGATCGTGCCCAGGGCCGACGTGGTGGTGGCCTGCGACTACGGGGGCGGCGTGTTCAGCCCGGCAGTGCGCCGGGCGCTCGCCGGGGTCCCCCTGCTGGTGGTGGACGCGCACGCGGTGGCGCTGTGGCGCGAATGCGCGCCGGCCGCGGTGCTGCCGAACTACGCCGAGGTGGTACGGCTGCTCGGCGAGGCGGACGGGGAGGTGGACCGGCCGGCGTACCTGACGTCGCGTACCGACCGGCTGCTGGAGCTGACCGGCGCCGGGATCGTGGTGACCACGCTGGACGGCGAGGGCGCGCTGCTGCACAGGCGCGGCTGCCCGCCGTACCGGACCTATGCCCAGCCCGCGCCCCAGCACATGGCCACGGGCGCGGGCGACACCTACACCGCGGCCTTCGCGCTCTGGCTGGCGAGCGGCGCCTCGCCGGAGGAGGCGGCGCAGGCGGGCCAGGCCGCGGCCGGCGTCGTCGTGCGCCGCCCGGGGACGGCCATCTGCACCCGGCACGACCTGCTGCGCGCGCTGCGCCGGCGCGAAGGCGCGGTGCAGCCGGCCGAACGCCTGGCCCAGCTGCTGGACGAGCACCGGCGCAGGGGCGAGCGGGTGGTGTTCACCAACGGCTGCTTCGACGTGCTGCACCGGGGGCACGTGACCTACCTGGAGCAGGCGGGACAGCTCGGCGACGTGCTCGTGGTGGCGGTCAACAGCGACGCGAGCGTGGCCCGGCTGAAGGGCCCGGGACGGCCGGTCAACCCGTGCGAGGACCGCATGTCCGTGCTCGCGGCGCTGAACGACGTGGACTACGTGGTCGAGTTCGACGAGGACACGCCTGAGCGGCTGCTCAGGATGATCCGCCCGGAGCTGTACGTCAAGGGCGGCGACTACACCCCGGAGATGCTGGCAGAGGCCCCGCTGGTGCGCTCGCTCGGCGGCGAGGTACGCGTGCTCGGCTACGTCCCCGACCGCTCGACCACCGCCATCATCGGCCGCATGAGATCCCTGCCCCACCACGATCGCTGACTCAGAGCAGGGCCCGCTCCAGCCACGGCCGCAGGATGGGCAGGGCGTTCCCCGCCTGCATCGCGCCCATGTGATCGAGCCCGTCCAGCACCTCGACGTCCCAGCCCAGTGCCGCCAGCTCGGCACGGTGCCGCACCAGCGGGCCCGCGATGCTGACGTGCGTCCCGCCCCACCGCTCGTCATATTCGATCTCGTCGGCCGACCCGGCGAAGCACAGCCGGGGACAGGTCAGCCGGACGGATCGGTCGTCGAAGTCCCGCAGCGCCTCGTACAGCGTGACGAACTGCCTGGACTGCTCCTCGGTCGTGGACACCTCGACCGACGACCAGTCGCCCGGCTCCACGGACACGGGCTCGGCCTTGGGCTTCCCGGACTCCTCGTACGCGGCCATGGTCACCCGCAGCATCTCCGCGTACGGGCCTGCGTACGCCGGGAACCCGCCCATGACCAGCGCCGAGAGCCGATCGGTCCGGATGGCGAGCTGCAGCCCGCTCAACGCCAGCCATGAATACCCGTAGTACGCGAACCGCCCGGCCCCCGCAGCATCGGCCACCGCCAGCAGGTCCGCCGCGACGTTGGCCGGCGTGAGCGTGTCCGGCTTGGGCGCGGCCATGACGTGCCCCTGGTAGTCGAAGGCCACGACGCGGAAGGCGTCGCTGAGCCCGTCGATGAGCGAGCGCCCCAGCGCCGGGTCCGCGCCCCACTTGCGCATCTCCTCGGCCTGCTCGCCCTCGACCGGCCGCGGATCGACGGGCAGAAGCACCGCCGGCCCCGACCCGTGCACCTCGACGTCGATGGTGTTCCCGTCGTGCAGTCTCGCCTCGGCCATGGCTTTCCCCCTAACTCAATACACCGTAAAGTGTTGACGTGAGAGAGGATAGCTTATGCCGTAAAGAGTCTCAACGGATTAGGTACGGGCACGCACCGCATCGCCTCGCCGGCGGCATCCGTCCAGCGCAGCAGGAGATTGGCCTTGGCCGGAACGTGCGCGCCGGACAGCAGGGCCCGCAGCTCCTCCGGATCGTCGTAGTCCTTGCCGACACCGGCGAACACGGCCCTGGCCCGCGCCCACAGCTCGGCCCGCAGCCGCGGATGGCGTACGGCGACGGCTCCGGCGATCTCGAAGAGGTTGTTGGTCACCAGGCAGTAGACCAGCCGTTCCCACCCGTAGGCACCGCTCACCACGGCCGTCCCCGAGAGCCGCGGATGCCGCTCCGCGACGATCCTGACGCCCTCGTGATCGCGGAAGACGGCCTGGCCGGGGCTGCCGTACTCGTCCACCCCGATCAGCACGTTCTGCAGGTGGCATTCGAGCACGACGCCGTGCCGCAGGTACGCGTGCAGCACCGGCGGCACCACATGCTCCAGATAGCGCTCCCACCACACCAGCGCCCCGTACTCGTCCAGCCGGTCGAGCGGATTGCCGGGAAAGCCCTCGCTGATCCCCGCCGCCAGCAGCGCCGTCAGCCCCGGGCGCAGGTGCTCGCCGAGCCCGTCGCGAACGATGACGGCCAGCGCCTCGCCCCCGTCCCCGCCCAGCTCCGCGCTGCGGTAGCCGCGGTCGCGCAGCACGGCGGGCCGCGGGACGTGGCCGGGCAGGTCGTCGAAGGCCCCGTCCACCAGGTCGGCGACCACGCCCAGCCGGCGCAGGTCGCGCAGCCACAGCCGGCGGATGTCGTTCGTGACCCGCACGTCCAGGCTGAACTTGCAGAACAGGTCCGGCCCTGGCAGGTAAACCGTGCGGATCGACGAGGTCGGCGCGGCCGCGACCGTTGTTTCTCCCAAGTGGCGCAGCGGGCCGTCACGCAGGCCGCCGAGCAGCTCCACCTGCCAGGGGTGGGCCGGCAGCAGCGCCAGGCCGTCGCCCGGCGGCGGGCCGAGCCCGTCCAGCGCGCCCGTGTCGCCCTCCTCCACCAGGATCCCCGCGGGCACGCCGAGCAGCGGCAGGGCGAAGCTCGCGTGCGCCTCCGGCGAGTACCGCAGCCACTCCTCAGGCCCCGCCCCACCGCGCGCCTTGGGGGCCGGGTGGTAGCGGTGCCCGGCGACGAGAGCCTGCTCGGAGCGCAGGTACGGGTCCGCGGGCGGCGCGGCGGTCCGCCTGGCCGCCAGCAGCGTGGCCGTGACGTCCCGGCTGTGCAGGATCTCGGCGAGCAGTGCGTCGTTGGCCGTCCCGGTGCCCGCGCGCAGCTCGGCCGCCGTCAGCGCGAGCAGGTCGGCCAGGGACAGTGGGCACCAGCCGTCGGGCGTGCGGAGCGCGGGGGCGGCCGGGAAGCGTTCGCCACAGGTCCGGAGCACGTGGCCGGTCGCGGGCAACAGGAACGTTCCGGGGTCCGGGTGAGGGTGGGCCACCTCGCGCAGCAGGCAGTTGAGCAGCGCCGTCACCGCGAGGGCTTCGGCGTCTGTCCATGCCTCTCGCTCCGGCCCGGGGGGCGGGAGGAGGCCGTCGGTGGATGCCATGGCGACCTGCTCCTGCCTGTTGTACCCATCGGTGCCCACAGGGTAGCTACCTGATGATTCTGGAAATAGTGGGAGCTATGGGACGAATGGCGGACGCGTTCGCGGCGGAACTGGCCGCCGTGCGACCCGACCTCTCCGCGGCCTACGCCGCGGCGCTGCCGGGTGCGCAGGCCGCCGTCCTGGGCCGCCTGTGGCGCAGCCTCCTCTACGAACCCCTGCCCGGCGTGGCCGCGTCTCCGGGCCTGCCCTGCCCAGGACCGGCCGGCGCGCCTCTCGACCAGACCGAGCGGGCCGGCGCGCCTCCTGTCCCGGCCGCGCCTGGCCCGGCCGCGCCTCCTGGGCCGACCGGGCGAGGGGAGGCCGTTGTGCTGCTGTGCGACGGGCGTCGCCTGACCGGGCGGGCGCGGTTGCCGTACGACCTCTGCGGCGAGTCTGCCCTGTGGCTGGACGACCGTCCCTGGACGCACCCCGCCGAGCTGCTGGCCGCCCTCAGACTGCCCGGCACCGGCCGGCTGGTCGAGGACCTGGACAACAGCGTCGCCTCCCTGGCCCTGTCCCGCGCGAACGCCACCGCCGCACGCACTGACATCTCCACCCCGGAGGACTACGAGCAGAGCGTGGTGGACGGGCATCCCTACCACCCGTGCTGCCGCAACCGGCCGGGCGTCTCCGTGGCCGAGCAGCTGGCATACATGCCGGAGCACCGCCCCATGGTCACCCTCGACCTGGTCGCGGTGCCGGCCGCGGACTGCCTGGTCTCGGGCGCGTGGCCGGCCGCGCTCACCGACGGCGACCGGCTGCTCCTGCCCGTGCACCCCTGGCAGACCCGGCACGTGCTGCCCGCCCTGGGCCTGCGCCCGTACGTGACGGGGGCGATCCCGGCCCGCCCGCTCATGTCCGTACGCACCCTCGCCCCTCTCGACGGCGGCCCGCACCTCAAAACAGCGTTCAGCACCCGGATGACCTCGGACGTCAGGGACATCTCGCCCGGCTCGATCCGTGACTGCGTCGCCCTGTCGCACCTGCTCACGGAGCTGTCCACCCGGCTCGGCGGCCGCCTGCGCGTCGCGCGCTACCTGGCCGGCGCCGCCGCCGCGGCGAAGGGCGAACACAGCGCCGACCTGTCGGTCATGCTGCGCGAGCCGACGTCCGCCGTCGCCGGAAGCGGGACCGTGCTGCCCGTCGCCGGGTCCGCGACCGTACTGCCCGTCGCCGGGTCCGCGACCGTACTGCCCGTCGCGGCGGTCACCCGCGAAATGATCGGCAACCCCGCCGGGTGGCTGGCGGCGTTCGCCCGCCTGGCTCTGACGGACGCCCTGGGCCTGCTGGCGCTCGGCGCGGCGCTGGAGGCCCACGGCCAGAACCTGCTGGTGGTGCTCGACGGCGACGGCCGCCCGTCCCGGCTGATCTACCGCGACCTGGCCGACGTCCGGCTCAGCCCCGCCAGACTGGCCCGCAACGGCGTCGAGGTCCCGCCGGTCAGCGCCAGGTTGCTCAGCGACGACCCCGGGGTGCTGCACGCCAAGCTGTTCGGCTCGCTCATCGGCACCACGTTCGGCAGTCTGATCTCGCTCTTCTGCCGGGGCGAGCGCGCCGAGGAGTCGCGCCTGTGGGCGGTCGTGGCCGCCGCCGCGCGAGAGGCGTTCGACGGACTCCCCCGGGGACCCGACGCGCGGGCCGACCGCAACGCCCTTTTCGGTCCGCACATCACCGTGAAGGCGCACCTGGTCGCGCAGCTCGAGGGTGCCCCGCCGGGCGACAGCTGGACGCGCCTGCCCAACCCGCTCACCACACCGATCTGACCCGGAAAGTGCCTGGCCCAACCTGCGATGGAGGAGGAAGATGGGCTGGCCGCGCATCTGCCGCCGGGCCGATCGCGTCAGGTGAGGGGGAGGGAGGTCGTGCGGTGATGCAACTTTCCGTACGGCTCGTTCCCGTCGGCGAGACCACCCTGGTCATCGCGCTGACGGGCGAACTCGACTCGACGACCAGACCCGTGCTGGCCGCGTTCCTCGACCCGCTGCCGCGGTCCCAGGTGAAGTACGTGGTCGTGGCGGCCTCGGACCTCTGGTTCTGCGATCTGAACGGGCTCGAGCAGTTCGCGATCACCCATCGGGCCATGCAGGCGAAAGGCGGCCACCTGGCCGTGGCGGAGGCCCAGCCGCCGCTGCGCCGCCTCATCACCCTGATGACGGAGCACGCCAGGCCCGCGATCCCCGTGTACGTCAGCATGCCGGAGGCCCTCGCGGACACCGACGTCGAGATCTACGAGATGCCGGCGCCGCCGACCCCGCTGAGCCGTCACCTGCCGCGCCTGCGGAACGTGCCAAGCGTCGAGCGCGACCGGCCACGAGCCCGCCGGGAGCCGCAGCACGACGAGCCGGGCCCCGCCGCGCCGGGTCAGGCCATCGTCCAGTCACGCACCCTGCGCCCGCGCACCACCCGCGAGCCGCAGGTCACGAGCGGATCCGACCTGGCCTCGCGCACGCCCGCGCTGGCGTCCGTGGCGCTGGCCGCCGGGCCGGTGGCCCAGATCGTCCTCGACCTGTCCGGCAACCTGGCGCTGGCCAATGCCAGGGCCGAGGCCCTGTTCGAGCTCGATCCGCGCGACGTCGGCCGTCCCTTCCATGACCTGGAGGCGTCCTACCGGCCCGTCGAGCTGTGCTCGATCATCGAGCGGGCCCGCCACGAGCTGCGCCCGATCGAGCTGCGGGAGGTCACCTGGCACCGCGCCGGCCTGCCGGAGGGCAGCGTCTTCGACGTCTCCGTCGTCCCGCTGCTGGCCTCGGGAAGCCTGGTGGGGATGGGCATCCACTTCACCGAGGTCACCCGCCACCGCAGGCTGAGGGACGAGCTGGAGCAGGCCAACAGGCGGCTGGAGCAGGCGTACGACGAGCTGCGGCGGCTCAACGACGCGCTGACGGCCCGCACGAGCGAGGTCGACGACGGCCCGGACTCGTCACGAGCTCGCTAGCTCGGCGACGGGGATGCGGCGGAACGCGATCCGCTCGTACGGGGCGAAGTCGCCCGTCTCGAACAGCAGCCCCACCGTGTCACCGTCCACCCTGACCAGGTCGGAGTAGGCCGCGGGCAGCCCCGACACCGTGTGCGCGACGCGCCACGTGACGCCGAGGTCGTCGCTGGCGCGCACTGTCATCAGCGCCCGTGCGTCGGGCGCCGCCGGCCCCGAGAACAGCAGCACGTCCGGCGACTCGCACCACAGCACGCTGCCCTCCACCACCGGGCCGACCAGCCCCGCCTGCGGGCGGAATGGCAGCTCCAGCTGCTGGCCGCCGTCGGCGGAGTAGGCGTCGGCCCTGGTGCCGGGGGCTGTGGAGTCGGTACGGGTGTTGAAATAGACGCGCCCGTCGGGCAGCTCGGTGGCCGTGGTCTCGTTGACGTTGACGTAGCCGTCGGGGTTGTCGTCGACGTAGCCGATGCGCCAGGTCTGGCCGCCGTCGTCGCTCAGCACCGAGTGGCCGCCGTTGTACTTGCCCTCGGTCCCGTTGTCGGAGCCGGTCGGCGGCAGCGAATGGTTGGCGGGGATCACGATGCGGCCGGCGTGCGCGCTCTGGCGCAGCTCGATCGCGTGCCCCGGCGTTGTCGCGTACCAGCGCCACTCCGGCCGCTTCGCGCTGCCGGTGATCTCGCTCGGAGCCGTCCAGGTGACCCCGTCGTCCGTGCTGACTTGCACGAACACCTTCCGCCCTTCGGCCGCGGTCACCTCGCCGCGCCTGATCTTCGCCTCGGTGGCCGACGGCCCCTGCCGGACGTGGACCAGGACGATCCTGCCGTCGGCCAGCGCGACGGGCGCCGGGTTGCCCGCGGTGCCGCGGCGCGGCTCGGTGGCGACCACCTGCAGGTCACCCCAGGTCCGGCCGCCGTCGGTGGACCGCTTGAGCACCAGGTCGATGTGGCCGGAGTCACCCGCTGAGCCGCGCCGCCCCTCGGCGAACGCCAGCACGGTGCCCGCCCGGGTCACCACCGCCGCGGGGATCCGGTACGTGTGATAGCCATCCGTCGACTGCCGGTACGGCATCGACGTGGGGTAACGATCCGCCATGCGGGCACGCTACGGCCCCACGGTTAACGGAGCCCGACATACGACCTACGTGAAGGCGAATGTGACCGACGGTGGAGTAGGGGTGTAGGCGACAGAAGGGACACGTCGTATGACCGCTCCTCCAGAGGTGGACGACCCACCGAAAGAGGCCGACGACGCGACCGTCCGGCTGGACCGACGACGAGCCCGCCGTGCCCGCCTCCTGAGCACCGCCCCGCCCGGCGGGCACAGGCCGCCGGGCGGGGGGTTCTGCCATGAGACCGCCCCAGCGTGAAAGAGTGCATGTCTACGGACGAGTGCTTCTGGAGGCTGGGGTGGCTGACGAGTTCGACGTCATAGTGATCGGCGGCGGTCCCGCAGGCGAGAACGTCGTGGACCGGGCCGTGCGCGGCGGCCTGACCGCGGCCGTCGTCGAGGAGCGGCTGGCCGGCGGCGAATGCTCCTACTGGGCGTGCGTGCCGAGCAAGGCGCTGCTGCGGCCGATCGACCTGGCGGGCGAGGTGCGCCGGGTGCCCGGGCTGTCGCTCGGGGAGATCGACGTGGCCGCCGTGCTGGCCCACCGCGACGAGGCCGTAGGGCGCTACGACGACGCCGGGCAGGTGCGGTGGATCGAGGGCGTGCCGGCCGAGTTCATCCGCGGTCGCGGCCGGCTCGACGGCGCCAAGCGGGTGCGCGTGACCACGGAGGACGGCGGCGAGCGGGTGCTGACCGCCAGGCAGGCCGTTGTGCTGGCCACCGGCAGCAAGGCCGCGGTGCCGCCGGTGCCGGGGCTGGCCGAGGCGGACCCGTGGACCAGCCACGAGGTGACCGCGGCCACCGAGATCCCCGAGCGGCTGGTCGTGCTCGGCGGCGGAGTGGTGGCCTGCGAGATGGCTCAGGCCATGCACGGGCTCGGCGCCAGGCAGACCACCCTGCTCGTCCGCGGCGGCGGGCTGCTGAGCAGGATGGAGCCGTTCGCGGGAGAGCTGCTCGCCGAGTCGTTCGCCGAGGCCGGGATCGACGTGCGCACCGGGGCCGGCGTGGTCGGGATCGAGCGGCCAGAGCCCGGCGGGAAGGTGACCGTGCACCTGGCCGAAGGACCGTCGCTGGAGGCCGACGAGCTGCTGGTGGCCACCGGCCGCCGGCCCGCCACGCACGACCTGGGGCTCACCTCGGTGGGGCTGGCCGACGGCGCCAACGTCGAGGTGGACGACAGCATGCGGGCGACCGGGGTCCCCGAGGGCTGGCTGTACGCCGTGGGCGACCTCAACGGGCGCAACCTCCTCACGCACATGGGCAAGTACCAGGCCAGGATCTGCGGCGACGTGATCGCGGCGCGGGCGCGGGGTGAGGAGCTGTCCGAGATGCGCGACCTCGCCGACGGCTACGGCGCGCCGCAGGTGGTCTTCACCGACCCCCAGATCTGCGCGGTCGGCCGCACCGAGGCGGCGGCCAGGCAGGCGGGCTTCCGCGTACGCGCGGTGGACTACGACATGGGCGCGGTCACCGGGGCCTACCTGCTGGGCGACGGCTACCGCGGCCGGGCCAGGGCCGTCGTGGACGAGGACAGGAAGGTGCTGGTCGGCGTCACGTTCGCCGGACCCGGCGCGGCCGAGCTGCTGCACGCCGCCACGATCGCGGTCACCGCCGAGGTGCCGCTGGACCGGCTGTGGCACGCCGTGCCGTCGTTCCCGACGGTCAGCGAGGTGTGGCTGCGCCTGCTGGAGGCGTACGGGCTCTAGGACCCGCCGCGCCGGCCGCGCTCGGCCGCGGGGGACGCGGGGGACGCGGCCGAGCTGAGGCTGAGGTCTTCCCCCGACTCCAGCATCAGCTCCGCCACGGTCTCCTCGAGACTGTCGCGTAGCTCCACGTGCGACAGCAGGTCCGTCAGCCGCAACACGGACAGCAGATGATCGGAGGGCCGGACCAGGATGATCCGTCCGCTGCCCTCTTCCTCCATCCGCTGCATCACCATCGCCAGCACGCCGATGACCGAGGAGTCGTAGAAGTCCAGATCGGCGAGGTCGAACACGAGGACGGGCCCGTCCGACCAGTCCCACACGGCGTTGATGCAGGCGCTGAACCGGACCCGCCCCGCGTGGTCGAGCTCGCCGCTGGCGCGCATGACCGTGCAGTGGACATACCGGGTCGTCTCGATTCGCAAGCCGCTGCTGCTCACGCCTTTTCCCCTGCCCTCAGGGTGGCGTTATCACAGGTGATCGCTATTTTTCCCGGGCCATTAGGCCTCGCGATCCCCCTGGTTACCAAGAGGGTCATCGAGCAGCCTGCGCAAGATCGCGGCCAGTGTGCCGGCGTCCCCTTCGCCCGTACTGGTCAGTGCGAGGTGCCGGACTCCAGGGTCGGCACCACGCCGGGGACGGGGGTGATGAGCACCAGCAGCGGCGACCGGACCAGGCTGGCCAGCTCCAGCTCGGTGACGTTGCCCTGCCTCCGCTGGTCCGGCGGGCCCGCGTCGCCGTCCCTGATGCTGAGGATCTGCTCCACGGACGGCGCCGCCGCCCTGACGATCTTCTTGGTGGCGTGGCGCAGCCAGCGCAGCTCGCTGTTCATCCGCCGCCACGTCGTCGGGAGTACGCTGGCCGGCTCCGCCCTCGTGCCGAGCCTGAGCGTGATCCGGCCGGTCCCCCCGAACGTGTTCCGCAACACGGGGTTGACCACGAACATGCCCGAGCGCAGCAGGCGTGTGCCCTGCCTGTTGAGGTTCGCCAGGCCACCGCCGCTGATCAGCGAGTACAGCTCGCAGCGGGAGCCGTCCAGAGTGTCGGGGTCGAAGTCCACCGGGGGCGGCTCCTCGAACACGATCTTGTCCAGCCGCAGCCCCGCCACGCCGTCCGGCAGGATGCGGCCGGCCACGGCGCTGCGCACGTCCTCGCAGACGCCGGCGCCCTCCATGATGTCGAGCGCCTCGACGCAGATCAGCCCGTCGTCGGGGATCTCCTCCGCCGCCAGGTCGAAGGCCACCTGGGCGTGCGCCTTCCGGCCGCGCAGCAGCACGCACTGGCGCAGCCGCCCCTGGGAGCGGATCTGGACCAGCCGCGGCAGCGGGCTCGGCGGCCCCGTCGCGTCGGTGTGCCAGCCGGTCACCGACACCTCGTCCACCGACAGCGTCATCCGCACCCGCAGCGGACGGCCCTGCGCGGCGATCTTGAATCCGGCCAGCCCCGAGGTCTCGAACCTGCCCACGATCTGCGTGCCCCGGCGCAGCCGGTCCGTCACCTGCAGGGCGGCGACCTGGCCGCTGAGCAGATGTGCGGGCGGTATCGCGGGAAGGACCAACTGGTCGAGGTCGGTGGCGGATTCTGCGCTGCTCATCGAGTGCTCCTCGCGGGGGTGAGTGAAGTGGACAGCCCTGCCGGGTGGCGGAAGTCGAAACGGGTGAGCAGGGGTTCACGCCGTTCCCACATGCGGTGGACCGCGCCGAAGAGGGGATCACCGTCGCGCTCCACGTACCGCAGGTTGACGGCCAGCACGCGCGCGTAGTCGGCGCCGTGCGCCCAGTGCGGCAGGAGCTGGGTGGGCACGTCGGCGCCGCAGCGGCGCAGCCAGAGCCAGAGGCGGGCGCGCTCGCGCTGCTCGGGGCCGAGAATGGTGTCGCCCTTGGCGTGCCTGGCGACGGCCTCCTCCAGGAGGTGGCTGAGCTCGGACGGCGAGCGCGCGACGTGCGTGGCGCCGCAGTCGGCGCCCGCCGACCAGCCGGCCTGGATGACGGGGATGCCGAAGGCGGGCAGGTCGCTGTCGGAGAACGCGACGCCGACGTCCGCCAGGCTCCACAGGATGTTCGTGGACAGTGCGTCGGCCACGTATTTCATGCGGGCGTGGCCGCCCGCGAAGGGGTCGAGGAACAGCCAGTTCGCCGACTCGTCCGACGCGGCGAACCGCGCCGTCGTCTCGAACAGCTCCGTGTCCTGGCCGGCCACGTGGTTGAACACGACGATCGTGGGCAGGCCCGGGTCGAGGCCCAGGCGGGCACAGCCGTAGCTGCGGAGCTGGCGGCGCTCGGTGTCCGTGCGGACCTGGTAGCCGCTCTTCTCCTGCCAGGCCACTCGCTCGGCACTGGCCCTGATCAGGTCCCGGTTCGGCCAGACCCGCAGCTCGAAGAACTCGGCGACCCGGCCGGGCAGGTCGTCATGGAAGGAGCTCGCCCCGTCCCCGGGGAACAGCGCGTACGCCTGAAGCGTGCCCTTTCCGTGGACGTGCACGACCGGGATGTCCCTGGGCAGGCCGCGGTCCACCCGCCCGGTGACCAGCACGGCCGGCAGCGTCTCCGGCTGCAGGTCGCGCGCCGCTCCGAACACCTCGGCCAGCCGCCGCGCCTCCGGGTCGCCCAGCACGACCAGCCGCCCCGAGATCATCCCGCAGACGGCCTTCGCGGCCATGAGCGTGCGTACCACGACCCTGATGTCCTGGTCGAACACCTCCGCCACGACACACCTGTCGCCGCCGGGGCTCTCTCCCCAATGACCGCGAGCAGCTCGGAGCAGACGATCGAAGTGCTCGCCATCCCCGATTCGACGCATGAGACCCTCCACCGAGGCCAGGAAGATATGCCCTGGTAGACCTTGCCAGAACGGGGGACGGCCATCGGGCGGCTGACACGCTTCTTTGCCCGCCGCTGACGTAAACTCAGCCGGCCGCAAGGGGAAGGCAGCCGGACGATCAGCCGGCTGTGCCGGAAAATCACCGCGTCAGCGCCGAACCAACGGCCTCCCCGCGGGGTCAAAGGTTTTATCTGGAGCACGCCATGGCTGGGTTTAGGATGCACCCTATTGCCTCGAGGGGGAGGAATTTCCGCATGAGTTCCCGTTTGTCGAGTATCGCGCGCCTGACCGGGGCCGCGGCAGCGGCCGGCGTGGTGGCCGCTGCCATCGCGCTGCCTGCGGTCGGAGGCACCGGAGCGATGTTCGTCTCGGCATCGGAGGAGCTCGGCATCAAACCCGAGGAGCTCAAGGAGCCCCCGCCCGCGGAGAAGACAGAGATCCTCGACGCCAAGGGCAACCAGATCGCGCAGTTCTACGAGGAGTACCGCCAGAGCGTCACCCTCGACAAGGTCGCCGACGTCATGAAGACGGCCATCATCTCCATCGAGGACTACCGCTTCTACGAGCACGGCCCGATCGACATCGAGGGCACCATCCGCGCCCTGGCCAAGAACCTCACCTCGGGTGGCATCGCCCAGGGCGGCTCGTCCATCACCCAGCAGTACGTCAAGCAGGTGCTGTACAACTCGGCGACCACCGAGGAGGAGAAGAAAGCGGCGGTCGAGAGCAGTTACGCGCGCAAGCTCAAGGAGCTGCGCTACGCGATGGCGGTCGAGGAGAAGTACACCAAGGACCAGATCCTGGAGAAGTACCTCAACATCGCCTACTTCGGCGCCAGCGCCTACGGGATAGAGGCGGCGGCCCAGCGCTTCTTCGGCGTGAGCGCGTCCGACCTGACCTTGGCGCAGGCGGCGACCCTGGCAGGCGCCGTGCAGGACCCCAACGCGACGGACCCCAACCTGGGCAAGGAGCAGCGCGACCGGCTGCTCAATCGGCGCAACCTCGTGCTCGACACGATGGCCAAACTGGGCAAGATCACGCCCGAGGAGGCCGCCGAGGCCAAGACCAAGAAGCTCGGCTACAAGGGCACCCCGCTCCCGGGCGGCTGCGGGGCCAGCGACTACCCGTACTTCTGCATGTACGTGCGCAACGAGATCCTCAGCAACCCCGTCTTCGCCAAGACGGCCAAGGCCAGGAGCCGCTTCCTCAACAGGGGCGGCCTGAGGATCCAGACCACGCTCGACACCACGATGCAGAAGGCCGCCGAGAAGGCCATCAAGAAGTACGTGAACGCGTCCGACAATCCCGTGGCCTCCGAGGCGCTGGTCGAGCCGGGCACGGGCGAGATCAAGGCCATGGCCGCCAGCCGCAAGTACGGCCAGTCCAAGCGGAAGCACGAGATGTCGTACAACGTCGTGGCCGACGCGGTGCACGGCGGCGGCGTCGGTTTCCAGGCCGGCTCGACGTTCAAGACGTTCACCCTGCTCACCGCGCTCGATCAGGGCATGAAGATCAACGATGGGTTCACCGTCGGCAGCGGCTTCCGCGCCCCCTACTACTCCACGTTCAAGAACTGCAAGGGCGAGAACATCGCCGACCCCAGCCACACCGTCACCAACGACGAGGGCGGCGGCGGCTTCAAGTCGCTGGCCACCGGCACCTGGGGCTCGGTCAACACCTTCTTCATGACGCTGGAGCAGAAGGTGGGCCTGTGCAACGTGGTCAAGACGGCCAAGTCGCTGGGCATCAAGCGGTCCGACGGCCTGAAGCTGCAGGAGTTCTCCACGTTCACGCTCGGCATCAACGAGATGGACCCGGTGACCGTGGCCAACGCGTACGCCTCGATCGGCGCGCGCGGCAAGTACTGCGCACCCATGGCCATCACCAAGATCACCGACCGCAACGGCAAGGTGACCGACTACAAGCCGAAGTGCAAGCAGGCGCTGGACCCCGAGGTCGCGGACGCCGCGGCGGACATCCTGTCCGGCGTGTTCATCAGGGGCACCATGCGCGGCGTCGGCGGCATCGGCCGCCCGGCCGCCGGCAAGACCGGCACCACGGACTCACAGGCCACAGCCTGGTTCGCCGGGTTCACCCCGGACCTGGCGGGAGCGGTCAGCATCGGCGACCCGCGCGGCGCGGTGACGCACAAGCTGAACAACGTCACCATCGGCGGCCGGTACTACGGCTCGGTCTTCGGTGCCTCGATTCCGGGACCGATCTGGAAGGACACCATGATCGGCGCGCTGAAGGGCGTTCCGGCGACGGACTTCACGCCGGTGAACACCGCCCGCTTCGGCGGCTGCGGCCAGAGCTGCCAGCCGGTGCAGCGGGAGCCGGAGCGGGTGCTGCCGGAGGACGACGATGACGACGACATCAGCCTCGGGCTCGGAGACGTGGACGATTGATCGGTAAGAGGGGTTTCCAGGACGTCGGATACGACAAATCGGACATGGAAATATAGGGCGCTCCACACCGGACACAAAAAGCTCTGACGGTTACCAACGCCTCTAGCTCCGCAAATTCGGAGTGCGTCCGCACAACGGGGCGCACTCCTTGCAAAGGCCCTATTAACAACGCCGAAACATTGGTAACGTGGGAGCGCTCCCAGGACCTTTTCCGCGAGGTGCTCCATGACCGAGCAGCCCACACTGGCACAGGTGGCGGCCGCTGCAGGGGTTTCCCCCGCGACCGCATCTCGAGTCCTCACGGGCTCGGTGCGGGTCAGTACCTCGACCCGCCGCCAAGTCTACGACGCCGTCTCCCGCATGGGTTACGTCCGGCAACGGGCGCCCAGGGGAACGGCCGCCAAAACCATGGCCGACGGCGTCACGGCCGTGATCTGCGATCACCTACCCCGCCTGTTCTCCGAGCCCTACTACGCCAGGCTCCTGTCCGCCGCGGGCGCCGTGATCGCCGAGCACGGCACCCATCTCATGGTCACGACCGTGACCCCCACCTCCTCCACCCTTCCCGTGCTGTCCGGCGCGGTGCTGATCATCGGCGCCAGAGAACGCCACCCCCTGGCGATCAAGCTGTCCACCTCGGGCGTCCCCGTGCGCAACATCGGCCGCCCGCCCCACGACCTCAAACTCCCGTACGCCGACGTCGACAACTTCGACGGCGGCCGCCAGGCGGCCGAGCACTTCCTGCTCACCGGCCGCCGCAACGTCGCCGCCATCGGCGGCCCACCATCCCTACCAGCGGCCCGCGACCGGTTGGAGGGGCTGGTCCGCACCCTCCAGGCGGTCGGCGCGCCCGACGTGCCGGTGGCCTACGGCGACTTCACCGCCGCCTCGGGCACCCACGCCATGCAGTGGCTGTTACGCCACGCCCCGGGACTGGACGCCGTCTTCGTCGCCTCCGATCTGATGGCGGCCGGCGCGATCCAGGCACTGCGCAGGGCCGGGCGCAAGGTGCCCGCCGACGTGGCGGTGATCGGGTTCGATGACGCCCCGGTCGCCAAGCACACGGTCCCCACGCTGACCACGATCCGCCAGCCCGTCGAGGAGCTCGCCACGGTCGCCACCCGGCTGCTCCTCACGGGGGCCGCGGGGATCGACCCCGTCCTCCCCACGGAACTGGTCGTCCGTGAGTCGGCTTGAGCCTGGGGACGTTCTGGCCCGGCGGTATCTGCTGCTGGATCCGCTGGCCAGAGGGGGCATGTCGGTCATCTGGCGTGCCTTCGACCAGTCCCTGCACCGGATGATCGCAGTCAAGGTGCTCACCGCGTCCCTGCACACCGACCATGGCGACCGCATCAGTGTGCGCAGCGAGGCGCGCGCCGCCGCGAGGTTCATCCACCCCGACACCATCGAGATCTACGACTACGGCGAGACCGTCACCACGAGCGGCGGCGTCGCGGCCTACGTGGTGATGCCGCTGCTCGACGGCATGCCCTTGGCCGAGCGCATCGAGGCGGGGCCGCTGCCGTGGACGGAGGCGGCGGCCATCGCGCTGCGGCTGGCGCGGGTCCTCATGGCCGGGCACGCCCGCGGCCTGGTCCACCGGGACGTCACGGCCGAGAACGTGCTGCTCACGGCCAACGGGCCCAAGCTGCTCGACTTCGGCATCGCGGCCTGGGCGGGCGACCCCGAGGACGACCGGGGCACCCCGCCCTACGTCGCCCCGGAGCGCCTGCTCGGCGCGCCGACCCATCCGGCGGTCGACGTCTACGCCCTGGGCGTGCTGCTGCACACCATGCTCACGGGGCGGACGCCGTACCCGGAGACCACGTGGGAGGAGATCGAGGCGGCCTGCCGCACCTCTCCACCGCCGCGGGTCCCCGGCGTGCCGCACGCCGTCGCCTCGCTCTGCCAGAGCTGCCTGGCGCACCGGCCGGAGGAGCGGCCCACGGCGGCGGACATCGTCGCGGAGCTGACCTCGGCGCTCGGCACGGCGAGTCTGGGACTGCACGTCAGGCGGGGTCTTACGGTCGCGGGGTCCGCCGCGGTCGCGCTCTCCGCCCTGCTGTGGTTCCAGCAGACGGAGCTCAAGCAGCCGGTGGAGCAGGCCGTGGTGATGCCATCGCCTTCCTCGTCGGCCCGGTACCTCGAGAGCTCGCCGGCCGCGGTGGCCACCGTCGAGCAGGCGGTGGACGGCTTCAAGACCGTGCTCGAGGCCAGGACGCCGTGCGGCGCGACCGACGCGGACGTCGTGCTCGACCTCAAGCAGGTCCTGCACGCCACCGTGACGCCGCTCGGCCCGTACGAGTCCAGGACGGAGAACGTGCGGCAGAAGCTCTCCGACCGCCTGCGGGAGGGCCGGCTCGCGCCCGCCTGCCTGAGCGAGCTTGAGGCCAGGCTCGACGAGATCGACGCCGCACTCCGGCGAGATTGAGTGAGGGGTACGGCAGCACCAGCCGTACCCCTCGCGAACAACGTGACCAAGATCGGCTGAAAGTTTCACCGCGCGTTGTCGAATCGGCGCGGCGCGTGATTGAATGCGCTGGCCGGGCGGGCAGGTCGTGGGCAGGTTTCCTCTGTCGTCAGCACAAGGGAATCCCCATGAAGTCATTCAAGCCGGCGGCGATCACCGCCGTCATGGTCCTCATCACTACGATCTTGCTCGTGCCCTCGCAGGCACAGGCGCACGGGGTGTCGATGTTCCCCGGCAGCCGCACGTTCCTGTGCTGGCAGGACGGCCTGCGGGACAACGGCCAGATCATCCCCTACAACCCCGCGTGCGCGGCCGCCGTCGCGCAGAGCGGCACGACCCCCCTCTACAACTGGTTCGCGGTGCTGCGCTCCGACGGCGCGGGCCGGACCACCGGATTCATCCCCGACGGGCAGATCTGCAGCGGCGGCACCGGCGGGCCCTACGACTTCTCGGCATACAACGCGGTCCGCTCCGACTGGCCGCTGACCCACTTGACCTCGGGCGCCAACATCCAGATGCGGCACAGTAACTGGGCGCAGCATCCCGGGGCCTTCAACTACTACATCACCAAGAACGGCTGGAACCCGAACGCGCCGCTGAAGTGGTCGGACCTGGAGCCGTTCGGCAGCGTCACCAACCCGCCCGCCAGCGGCGGCGCCGGCGGCCTCAACTACTACTACTGGAACACCCAGCTCCCGTCCGGCAAGAGCGGGCGACACCTCATCTTCACGCACTGGATCCGCTCGGACAGCAACGAGAACTTCTACAGCTGCTCCGACGTCGTCTTCGACGGCGGCAACGGCGAGGTCACCGGGGTCGGCCCCGGCGGCCAGTCGCCCGGTCCCGACCCGACGATCACGCCGACGACCCCGGCGGGCGACTGCACGGCGACGTGGAAGGCCACCGACACCGGCTGGGCCGGCCACTTCCAGGGCGAGGTGACCGTGAAGAACACGGGCGCCGGCTCGATCAACGGCTGGACGGTCAAGTGGACCTACAGCGGCGGGCAGGGCTTCGATGGCGCGCCGTGGAACGGCGTGTTGTCCGGGCAGCCACCCAACGTGGCGGTCAAGAACGCCACCTACAACGGCCAGCTGGCGCCGAACGCGACCACCACGTTCGGATTCAACGCCACCGGCTCGGTCCCTAACCCGGCACCCACCCTGACCTGCACCAGCCCGTGATCAGAACGCGTCGCGGGCTGGTCGCGGCGATCGTCACCCTGGCCGGCCTGACCCTGGCCGGGGTGATGTTCTTCGCTGCCACGCAGCCGTCGTCCCAGCTCTACCGAGAGCTCGCCGCCCAGGTGACGCTCGTGCTCGAGCAGGCCTCGCCCGGCGAGCACCAGCACCACGGGCACGACTTCGAGTCCCGCGTCGTGTGCGCGGTGGAGCCGTTCGGCACCGAGCCGGCCGACGCGTCATCCCTGGTCGAGGTGGAGTGGGTGTACGCCCGCCACATGTGCGCGATCACCGGCGAGAGCAGCGAGTGGTCGGTCTCCGTGCGCGCCTCGGGCCCGATCGCCGTGCGGCTCGGCATCCCTCCGCAAGTCAAGGTGCCGGAGCCGGGGTTGGGTTATCCCGAGCGGGTCAGGCAGCTCATCCCGGCGCGCTACCACGAGCAGGCGTTCGCCGAGTTCGAGGACGACGAGGCGATCGACGCCGCTCGTCAGCGGTTCGCCCAAGCCAAATAAGATCAAGCCGAATACGATCGAGCGAATAAGACCAGGCCGAATTAAGCCGGGCCGAAAATAAGATCGGCCAGATTAAACGGACGCGGCCGACTGGAGGAATCGGCCGCGTCCGTCCCATCCGGGCGGGGATGGTATTCGGGCAGGGATATGGAGTTTTGGCCTCACCTCCTCATACGCAGCCGACGGCCCCAGTGTTCAAATGGGGTGTTCTTTCAGTTGGCACACGTGTAGCCGGCCGGCACGGACGTGTTGCCGTTCGGCCGGCTCGCCTGGAACCCGAAGCCGGTGCTCGCGTTCGCCGCGAGCGTGCCGTTGTAGCTCAGGTTCTCGGCCGTCACGGTCTGGCCGCTGACCGTCACCGCGGCGTTCCAGTAGCCGGTGATCGTGTGCCCGGCGGGCAGCGTGAACGTCACCGTCCAGCTGGTCTGGGTGGAGGTGCTGGTGTTGGTCACGGTCGCCTGGGCGACGTACCCGGTGCTCCACTGGCTCTGTACGGTGCCCGCGGCCGTGCAGCCGCCACCACCGCCGGTGAGGGTCGTGAAGGACGCCGTCGGCGACGGGCTCGACTGGTTGCCCGCGGCGTCCCTGGCCCGCACGTACACCTGGTACGGCGTCGCCGGCGACAGCCCGGTCAGCGTGATCGAGTTCGTGGCCGTGGCCCCGAGCGAGGTGCCCGCAGAGGTGTAGACGTCGTAGCCGGTCACGCCCACGTTGTCGGTGGAGGCGGTCCAGGTCAGGGTGGCCCCGGACGAGGTGATGTTCGACGCGGACGGCGTGCCCGGTGTGCTCGGCGGAGTCGGGTCCGAGGTGCCGCCGCCGTAGATCGAGGCCTCCTTGGAGGTGGCCGCGATGCCGTTGGCGCCGTTGAACAACCTCCGGCCCCAGTCGGTGAGCTGGGTGACGTCGAAGTTGACGACCTGGTCGAGATACTCGACGCCGCCGCCGTTGCCACTCCACGACCAGCCCAGGTAACCGAGGCCGCGGCTCACGGCCTGCGCCATGATCGTGTCCTCGTCGGGGTTGCCGTCGGAGTGGTTGTGCCCGAACTCGCCGACGACCAGCGGCAGCCCGGCGGTCCTGAACGCGTCCATGTACGCGGTGATCTCGGCGGCCGTGTCGAAGACGCCGTACATGTGGATGGCGAAGATCGTGTTCTTGTCGGGGTCGCTGTCGAAGACCGCCCGCGCGTTGTCGCGCATGGTGAACTGCCAGTCCTGGCCCCAGTTGGGCGCGTCGACCATCAGCGCGTGGTCGAAGCCGTTGTCGCGCAGCTTCTGGATGGCGGCCGTGGTGCGGGCGGCCCAGCCGGGGGTGACGGCGTTGTTGCCGATCGGCTCGTTGCCGATGTTGACGATGATGTAGTCCTCCTGGCCGACCAGGGCGGACTTGACGCTGATCCAGTAGTCGGCGGCCTGGTCGAGGGTGTAGGCGCCGCTCTGCTCGCCGTACCCGGTGGTGTCGTGGTTCTCCAGGACGCAGATGAGCTTGTTCTGCTTGCACAGCGAGACGACGTTGGCCACGTCGGTGACGCCGTTGGCGGGCCAGCGGCCGCCGCTGAGCACGACGCGCACGGTGTTGGCCTTCAGCGACTTGATGTCGGCGAACGCCTTGGTCTGGCCGGTGTACCAGGTGTGCGGGTGGCTGGTGCCGCGCATGACGAACTCCTGGCCGTTGCTTTCCAGGATCTTCGCACCGCTGACGTGGATGCCGACCGCGGCGTTCGCCGGGCCGGCGGGGGCGACGAGCATGACCAGGAGGACGGTCAGCGCGGTGAACACTGCTCTCATTGCGTGCCTTTCACTGAGCTGGAACCGCCCCCGCCGCTCCTGCGGCGGGGGCGGGGCTCAGGCGGGGGTGCAGGTGATCGGGTCGGGGGTGGTGGGAGTGCCGTTGGCGATGAAGCCGAACGTGGTGGTGGCGCCCGGGGCGAGCGCGCCGTTGTAGCTCTCGTTCTTGACCGAGACGCTGGAGCCGGCCTGGGTGTGCTTGCCGCCCCACAGCTGGCTGATCGAGTTCTGGGAGGTCCAGGCGACCGTCCAGCCGTTGATCGCCGAGGTGCTCGCGTTCTTCACCGTCACCTCGGCCTGGAACGCGCCGTCCCAGGAGCTCGTCACCTTGTACGCCGCCGTGCAGCCGCCCGGAGGCGGCGGCTCGTCGGTCGTGGCGAACGTCGTGCTGTCCGACGGCGCCGAGGTGTTGCCCGCCGCGTCCCGCGCCACCACGTGGGCGGTGTAGGACGTGGCAGGGGTGAGACCGCTCAGGTCGAAGGAGGCGCTCGTGGCCGTGCCTGCCTTGGTGGACCCCAGGTAGACGTCATAGCCCGTCACGCCCACGTTGTCCGTGGAGGCCGACCAGCTCAGCCTGGCGGTGGAGCCCGTGATCGCGGAGACCGCGGGCTTGCCGGGCTTGCTGGGCGCAGTGTCGTCCTCTTCCTCCGGACCCGGCGGCTCACCCCAGATCTTGGTGGCGCCGCTGTAGAGGGTGATGTCGCTCGTCCGGACCGGCGTGGCGCCGGGCGTGGCAGGGATGTTCCGGTACGACCAGTCGTTGGCCGGATCCCACGTGCCCGAGCTGCTGATCCTGAACTGCACCTCCCTGCGGTGCTGCGACTGCCCGGCCGGCGCGATGGCCTGCCCCGAGCAGTCGATGGACACGTAGTACGTGCTGCCGCCCGCCGCGTGCAGCGTGGGCGCCTTGCACTGCGTGTAGGCCGACGACACGCTGACCTGCGCAGCCGTCGTCGAACCGTCGAGCGTGAAGTAGTAGCGGAACGAGCCGTCGGACAGGATCCTGGCGGGCCAGGCCGACTGGTTGCGGACGATGGCCTTGATCTCGGTGAAGTTGCTCCCCGAGGCGTTCACGCCCGCCTCGACGAAGATCTCGGGCCCGTCCGGCGTCTCCGCCACCGGGAAGTTCGCCGCCGGGGCTCCGCCGAACTCCTTGTAGAGCCTGGCCAGCGCGCTGGTGAAGCCGGCGTTGTAGTCGGTGGCGACCTCGTTCATGACGTAGTCGTCACGCTTGTCGGTGTAGGCGTCGTCCGGGTCGGGCGGGCCGCCGACGAGCGCGCCGTACAGGGTGTGGCGGGTCTGCTCGGGGGTGGTGATCTGGTCCGTCCACGAGCCGTGCGCGGTGCGGTGATGCGGGTTCTTCGGCGGGTTGGTGCCGAATCCGATCACGTAGGAGGAGTTGCGCGGGTTGTCGCCGAGCGCGTAGTTGATCTGCCGTACCGCGAAGTCGTGGTAGCGGGCCTTCCGGGTCGCGTCGGTGATCGAGTCGCTGTGCACGAGCGCCGCGAACGAGGTGTTGGCCGCGTACCGCAGCGATCCCCACCGGTCCAGCACGGCCTGGCCGCCCGGCGAGTACTTGACCTTGGCGCCGTCCACGCCGACCGTCCACCAGTCGAGCCAGCGGTTGGCGTCGTCGAGGTAGCGCTGCTTGCCGGTCAGCTTGTGGAGCAGCACGTACGCGCCGTAGGACTTGTCGTCCCAGGCGATCGTCCACTTGTACGACTTGATGTTGGTCTGTGGCTCGGTGCCGAGGTTGTCGTAGCCGGTCTCGGCCTTGGCCAGGTAGGAGGCGTCGTTCGTGGCCCGGTAGAGCCAGATCGCGCCCCACACCAGCTCGTCGTTGAAGCCGCTCCAGGAGTTGTAGTAGCCCTGCGCGTCGCTGATGCAGTCGCTGTACTTCTTCCTGACGGTGTCGGCGAAGGAGTAGAGCTGCTTGGCGTGCGTCACCAGCGTGTCGGCATAAGTCGGATTCGTCGGGCGGAAGACCATCGACGAGGCCGCCATCGCCGCCGCCGTCTCCCCCGCCAGGTCCGACCCGCCACAGGACGCGTCGATCTTGTACGCGGGCCGCGTCATCGGCATGGCCTCGGCCGGCCCCCACCAGGCGTGGTCCGTGCCGCCGTTGCCGACCTGCCCGTAGAGCACGTTCGGCGACGGGTGGGCCTTGATGAAGTAGTCGTTGACGAACTTGAGATTGTTGAGCAGGTGCGTGAGCTGCCCTGAGGAGGCGTACGCGTCGCGGTACTCGACCGCGCCCCAGGCCAGCATGGTGGCGGAGAACGCCATCGGGAAGCCGAACTTGACGTGGTCGCCCGCGTCGTACCAGCCGCCCGCGAGATCCACGCCGGCGTCCTTGCCGTCGTCCATGCCCGAGTCGCCGCGCCAGGAGACGCGGTTCCAGTCGGGCAGCGCGCCCGACTGCTGGGCCTCGTAGAACCACAGCGACTTCTGCAGCGCCTCGCCGTAGGCGAAGGCGGGTACGGCGGCACGGGCCGCCGGCCCCGCCCCCAACAGGGGCAGGACCAGCGACGCCGCGGCTATGAGTGCTGCCTTTCTCACGGGAAGAGCCGCCCGTACTCGGCGAGCGCGACGGCGACGTCCACCTGCGCCCAGAACCGGTGGTAGTTGAAGGTCGGCACCGGTCCGGTGCCCTTCAGGTAGGCGTCGACCTTCGGCCAGTCGGGGTCGTTCCGGTAGAACGACCTGATCGAGATGAACGTCGAGCTGGAGTTGATGGCGTCGCCGTTCGGCATCTCACCGCTCCAGCCCGGCGGCACGTACACCGCGTCGTCGATGCGGCTGTAGTCGGCCTTGGTCTCCGGCACCGACACGCCCTCGGCGTCGCGGTTCTCCCAGACGCCGTCGAGCAGCGCCTTGGCGGTGTCCCTGGCCTCGGCGTGGTTGGCCCTGGCCGCGTAGTACATCAGCACCTTGGCGTAGGCGCCGGCGACGCCCACGTCCTGCGTGTGGTCCACGACGGTCACACGCAGGTTCGGGTTGGCCGGGGGCATGCCGGTCGTGGCGTTGAAGTCGCCCGCGGGCTGGCCGGTCCAGCGCAGCGTGGACGGGATCTGGTAACTGCCGTCGGCGTTGATCGTGGTGTTGTCCAGCGCCCACGTCACCCACTTGTCGAGAATGGCCTTGGCGTCGGCGTTGCCGGTGACGTTGTAGAGCTCGGCCACCCGCTCCATCGTCCACGCCTGGAAGCCGAACCACTGGTTCGACGGCGGGTCGTGGTAGACCGGCTGCCAGTCGTAGGCCATGCCGTGGAACTTCGGCAGCCCGCTCGGCGGCGCCGCGTAGTGACCCTCCCAGCTGTTGGTCGCGCCACCGGCGATGGCGCCCTCGTTCGACTGCAGCCACTTGTAGAACTGCAGCTGGCGGGTCAGGCTGGTGTTCCAGTCGGCCGCGCCGGTCGAGCTCTTGGGCTTGAGCTCGGTCACGTTCGACAGCGCCCAGGCCGCGAACGGGTTCTGGTAGCCGGAGTGGTTGTGGCTGGAGCCGATGCGCCAGGCCCATCCGGCGTTGGCGTCGGTCGCGCCGCCCCAGGCGTAGTACCAGTTCAGCAGGTAGGCGGAGGAGTTCTTGCCGGTGCCCGCCGGGCACGAGGGGCTCGTGCAGCCGGGCTGCTTGAAGTACTTGTCGTACATGGCGTAGCGCAGGTAGTCGCCCATCTTGGCGGCCTTGGCCACCGTCCCGGAGATGTCCGAGGCCTTGTTCTGCGCCTTGGCCCAGGTCAGCGCCCAGTACGCGGCCTGGACGGCACGCGCGTCGGCGTCGGGGGCGTTGGTGTACTTCCACTGCTTGGCGTAGGAGCTGTCCTTGATGAACAGGTCCAGGTAGCCGTTGGTCCCACCGTGGGCGAAGGTGTCGCAGGACGGCTGCGGGATCGTCTCGAAGACCGACTCCTCCGGGCCACGCTGGTAGGTGTTGATGTAGGCGGGCTTGGTGGTGCCGTCGCCGCAGCGGCCGAAGCCGTAGGTGTTGTCGACGTCGAGCAGCCAGTGCATGCCGTAGATGTCGCGGGTGCCGTACGCGCTCTGCAGCTCACTCGCCAGCGGGTCGGCGCCAACGGAGACGCTGGTGTCGATCTGCGTCGGGTAGTTGCTGATCGTGTTCGACTCGGCCGCGTAGGTGGCCGGCTTGGCCGGGTTGTAGAAGGAGTTCGTCGGCTGGTCGGCGGTGGCCGGGATGATGTACTTCTCCATCGAGGCCCACGCGGTGTTGAACTTCGACCAGTCGCCGGTGACCTGACCGTAGGCCGCCTCCAGCCAGAGGTAATAGCTGTAGGCCTCGGACGTGGTCTCGTGCCCGTGGTCCGGCGCCTCGACCATGAACGTCTCGATCGAGTGGTACGGCACGCCCTCCGGCGAGAAGTAGCCGTTGGCCGGGTCGTGCAGCTCGTTGTACATCTCGACGAAACGCTGGACGTACTCGTTGTCGCCGCCCACGTCGTCGTCCGCCTCGCTGACGTTGACGTCGACCGGCGTGTAGCCGCTCGCGCTCACCCTGATCACGGCGGAGCCGCTCGTGGTGTCGCTGTCCTGGGCCGCGCTCACCTGGACGTCCTGCGCGGTGTTCCAGTTGGCCGGCGTGAACGTCCGGCTGGCGTTCGGCACCGTGATGTCGGCGTCGCCGCTGACCTTGGCGACGGAGACGGTCACGTTCGCCGAGGGCGCCTGCGACAGCCGCACCCCGAACGACGCGTTCCCGCCCTCCGGCACGGACAAGGTCGTCGGGCTCACCACGAGCGCCGGGCCCGTGTCCCCGGAGACCGTGATCCCGACCGGCGCCGAGGTGGTGACCTCACCCCCGTTGTCGGTGGCCCGGGCGGTGATCGAGTAGCTGCCCGCCGCCACGTTGGTCCAGTTGTAGCTGTACGGCGTCGAGGTGTCGGTGCCGAGCAGCGTGGAGCCCTGGTAGAAGTCGACCTTGGAAACCGTGCCGTCGGAGTCGGCGGCGTTGGCCGCGATCGGCACGGTGGCCGGGGCGGTGAACGTCTGGCCGGCGGTCGGCGAGGTCAGCGACACGGTGGGCGGCGTGTTGGTGCCCGTGCCGCCGCAGGTGACGCCGTTGACGCTGAAGGAGGCCGGACTCGGGTTGCTGCCCGTCCACGTGCCCTGGAAGCCGATGTTGGTGGAGGCACCGGTGCCGAGGGTGCCGTTCCACGACATGTTCGTGCCGGTCATGCGGGTGCCGGACTGGCTCCAGTTCGCGCCCCAGCCGGTCGGGGTGTACTTCTGGCCCGTGGTCGGGAAGTCGAAGGCCAGGCTCCACGACGTGATGGGGTCGCCGGTGTTCTTCAGCGTGATGCTCGCGGTGAAGCCGCCCTGGTTCGAGCCGCTCGTCCACTGGTTGGCCGCGTACGTCACGTCGCAGGCAACGGCGGCCTGGGCGGGGCCGGCCGCCACCGCCGTGGTCGCACCCGCGACGAGGACGAGGGTCGTGGCCACGGCGAGACGCCTCGATAAGCGGGAGAGGAGGGAAGGAGGTCTGTACTTCACGGGATCTCCATGGGAGTAGGGGTGTGGGAGCGCTCCCAATGGGGATTGTGGGTGCCCTCCGGCGTATGTCAACGGAATGGCTATTCGGTAACCCCCGTGTTTCCTCCCACCAGGCTGCTCCGGATGAAAGTTTCATCGGCGTTCCGGGGCATTCAACGAGCATGCGGGGCGGCGGACACCTCCGCGCGGGCCGCGCTCTGTACAGCGCCACAAGTCCGGCACACCATGGGAGCGCTCCCAGCTACCTAGCAGCACTGGAGATGATCGCTCGTGAGACTCCAACGCGGCCTCCGCAAATGGGCCGTGACCGTGACCGCCGCGAGTGTCGCGGCCTTAGGGCTCGTCGTCGGCCAGAGCACGGCCGCCAACGCCGCGGTCGCCTGCGACGTGACCTACTCTGCCAACTCGTGGACGAGCAGCCCGGGTCAGGGCGGTTTCACCGCGAACATCACGTTGAAGAGCACCGGCGACCCGCTGACGTCGTGGACGCTGGCCTTCGACTACCCGACCACAGGCCAGAAGTACACCCCGACCGGCTGGGGCGCGAACTGGAGCCAGTCCGGCACCACCATGACCGGCACGAACATGCCGTACAACGGCAGCCTCGCCACCGGCGCCTCCGTCTCCATCGGCTACAACGGCACCTGGTCGGGCAGCAACCCGAACCCGGAGACGTTCAAGGTCAACGGCGTCACCTGCGGCGGCGCCTCCACCACCCCGTCCGTGGTCGTCTCGGCCAGCTCGGTCGCGGTCAACGAGGGCGGCACCGCCACGTTCACCGCCCGGCTGTCGTCCGCGCCGAGCGCCAACGTGACCGTCAACACCGCGCGGACCAGCGGTGACACGGACCTGACCGTCAGCTCAGGCGGCTCGCTCACCTTCACGCCGAGCAACTGGAACACCGCGCAAACCGTCACCCTGGCCGCGGCCCAGGACTCCGACACCACCGCCGGCACGGCCGCCTTCAGCGTCGGCGGCAACGGCGTCACCGGCGCCACGGTCAACGCCACCGAGGTGGACGACGACGCCGTCCAGGAGCAGTCGATCATCGTGACGCCGACCGCGGTGACCGTGCCCGAGGGCTCCACCGCCACTTACGCGGTGCAGCTGGCCACCCAGCCCACCGGCAACGTGAGCGTCACCTCGACGGCCGGCACCGGCGACACCGACATCACCGTCTCCTCCGGCGGCAACCTCACGTTCAGCACGTCGAACTGGAACACCCCGCAGACGGTGACCCTGGCCGCCGCGCAGGACTCCGACACCGCCAACGGCAGCCGGACGATCAACGTCGCCTCCACCGGGCTGACCTCGCGGACGGTCACCGCCACCGAGGCCGACGACGACGGCGGCACCAACCCGACCCACGCCGAGAACCCGTACGCCGGAGCCACCGGCTACGTGAACCCCAACTGGTCGGCGAAGGCCGCGGCCGAGCCGGGCGGCTCCGCGGTGGCCAACACCTCCACGGCCGTGTGGATGGACCGCATCGCCGCCATCGCGGGCAACTCCTCCGCCATGGGCCTGCGCGCCCATCTGGACGAGGCCGTCAGGCAGGACGCCGCCAACGGCTCCGCGCCGCTGACCATCCAGGTCGTCATCTACAACCTGCCCAACCGCGACTGCTCGGCGCTGGCCTCCAGCGGTGAGCTGCTCATCGCCCAGAACGGGTTCAACCGCTACAAGACCGAGTACATCGACCCGATCGCGGCCATCATGCGCGACTCCAAGTACGCCAGCCTGCGCATCGTCACGATCATCGAGCCCGACTCGCTGCCGAACCTGGTCACCAACCTCAACGCCTTCGAGAAGTGCCGCGAGGCCAACGGCCCCGGCGGCTATGTCGACGGCGTCCGGTATGCGCTGAACCAGCTGCACGCCATCACCAACGTCTACACCTACATCGACGCCGCCCACCACGCCTGGCTCGGCTGGGACTCGAACTTCCAACCGGCGGTCGACCTCTTCTACAACACCGTCGCCGGCACCACCGCGGGCGTGGACAGCGTGGACGGCTTCGTCGTCAACACCGCCAACTACTCGGCCACGACCGAGCCGTACTTCACCGTCAACGGCACGGTGGGCAACCAGCCGATCCGGCAGTCCAACTGGGTGGACTGGAACTGGTACATCGACGAGCGGACCTTCGCGACGGAGCTGCGTTCGCGGCTGATCACCAAGGGCTTCCGCTCCGGGCTCGGCATGCTGATCGACACCTCGCGCAACGGCTGGGGCGGCAGCGCCCGCCCGACCGGGCCGAGCACCTCGACGGAGCTGAACCCGTTCGTCGACCAGTCACGTGTCGACCGCCGCATCCACGCCGGCAACTGGTGCAACCAGAACGGTGCCGGCATGGGGGCGCGCCCCGTGGCCAACCCGGCGGCCGGCTTCGACGCCTACGTCTGGATCAAGCCTCCGGGCGAGTCCGACGGCGCCAGCGAGGACATCCCGAACGACGAGGGCAAGAAGTTCGACCGGATGTGCGACCCGACGTACACCGGCAACAACCTCAACAAGTTCAACATGTCGGGTGCGCTGCCCGACGCGCCGCTGTCGGGCCAGTGGTTCTCCGCGCAGTTCCGTCAACTGCTGCAGAACGCCTACCCGCCGATCAACTGAGAGGCGTCCGGCCGGTGAGCGACCCGCCTGACCCGGGTCCGCTCATCGGCCGGGAGGGGCCCGCCTGACCCGGGTCCCTCGGCTCACGGAGGGGTCCGGCCCTTGCGGCCCGGGCCCCTTCTCCTCATCGCGCCCTGCGCCACTCCGACACGATCTCGTCCACGTCGAACGGCATCAGGTTGAGCGGCGGACCCGACAGCCCCGTCCTGATCGCCTCACGAATCTTGTGGTTGACGTCCTCGATGATCTGCCGTGCCTCGGCCTCGGACCGGGCCCCGCGCGCCTGGGCCAGCGCCTCCTCCGCCTCCTTGCGCAGCGCCAGCGTCGGCGGCAGCGGCATCGTGAGCCCTTCGCTCTGCACCTTCTGCTTGATCCACCACATGTCGTCGTGCGGGCGGTCCAGCCCCGGCAGGGGCTTGCCCGCGCCCGGCAGGTCGTCGAACTCGCCGCGCTCCGTCGCCTCGCGGATCTGCCGGTCGACCCAGGTCTCGAACGGGACGCCGGTCGGCTTGCGCTCGGTCACATCATCTCCTCAGGCCAGATTGTGACGGGGTGAGAGGGGGCCGCGCCAGCCGAGCACGGCCTCGGTCATGCGTACGGACGCGACCGTCGCGGGCACGTCGTGCACGCGCAGGATGCGGGCGCCCTTGACGATGGAGACCACGTTGGCGGCGATCGTGCCCTCCTTCCGCTCTCCTTGCGGACGGTCGAGCGTCTCTCCGATGAAGTCCTTGTTGGACAGCGCCACCAGCGTCGGGTATCCGATCGAGGCGATCTCCTCCAGCCGGCGCGTCAGCTCCAGGGAATGGAAGGTGTTCTTGTTCAGGTCGTGCCCGGGATCGATGATGATCTTTTCGGCGGCGATGCCCGCCTTCAGCGCGAACGCGACCCGCTCGCGCAGGAAGTCCGCGACCTCGGAGACGACGTCGGCGTAGCTCGGCCGGAAGACCCGCCGGCCGGGGCCGCCGAGGCTGTGGGTGACCACCACGCTCACCCCGGCCGCCGCGGCGACCTCGGCGATACCGGGCTCGCGCAGGCCGTTGGTGTCGTTGAGGACGTCGGCGCCGGCCTCGATGGCCGCCCGCGCCACCTCGGGCCGGTGGGTGTCCACCGAGATCACGGCGTCGGTGGCGGCCCTGACCTTCGCGATGACGGGGGCGACGCGGTCGATTTCCTCGTCCACGCCGATCAGCTCCTGGTCCGCGCTGAAGGCGAACCCGCCGATGTCCACCCAGTCGGCCCCGTCGTCCACGGCCCGCTTGGCGGCCGACACGGCGCTGTCGAGCGCGTATGTGCTGCCCTGGTCGTGGAAAGAGTTGGGGGTCCGGTTGACGATGGCCATGATGGCGACCTGGCGCTCGAAATCGAACACCCTGCTCCCGATGCGCCGGACCGGAGAGATGATCCCG
This sequence comes from Nonomuraea basaltis, assembly GCF_005893125.1. Lineage (GTDB taxonomy): Bacteria > Actinomycetota > Actinomycetes > Streptosporangiales > Streptosporangiaceae > Nonomuraea > Nonomuraea basaltis. The sequence continues at coordinate 76,835 of NZ_VCJS01000018.1, forward strand.
GGGGAAAGCTGCTCGCCGCTCACGTAGTGATCCCTTTCCGTCTCCTGCGAGCCTACCTGCCGCTCGTCCAGGTCAGACGGGACCGGGGACGCGAGTCAGGCCGTGAAGCGGCCCTGCGGGTGCCCGCCGGCCGAGACCCTGATGCGCCTCATGACCCGGCGCGCGCCGGGGTCAGGGCCGCGCGGCAACCGCATGGTGAGCCGGACCGTGGTGCCGTGGGGACCGGTGCGGAAGTCGGCGTTGTCGCACAGCCGGCGGATGAGATAGATCCCTCGTCCGGTGGACGTGAGGCCGGACGGCCGGCGGCGGCCCTCGACGTAGCCTTCGGGAATGCCCGACCCCTGATCGGTCGTCTCCGCGCGGATGATGCCGTCCACCGTCCACAGCCTGAAGTAACCATGCCCGCCCGCGTGCTCGATGGCGTTGACGATGCTCTCGTGCACGGCCAGGACGAAGTCGTCCAGCCTCGGGCCGCTCAGTCCGCACCTCTCTGCCTGCTCGGCCACCTCACGGCGCAGATTCGTGACGTCGTGGAGCGTGAAGGGCTGGGCCAACAGGGTGCGCATGTCAGGCTCCTCCAACCTGGCCTGGACACGGCGACGCGCGGCGGAACCCGAGGGCGTGGCGCCCTCGGACGAGAAGTCGAGATGAAGAACCTGCTCAAAGGCGGCCCGTGAATAGAGGCCCATGCCGCTCCTCCGCGTCGTTCAGACACGTAGGCCGCGCCTCAGGACCTCACGTCGCCCAGACCTCTTCCCACGGAATAGGAAATTACACTCCGCTAGCTTGACGAACGCCCGCCAACGCCTGTGGCGAACTCCTTGATCCGGCCGGCCGGGCCGCCGTCGGGAGCGAGCGGCGCGGTGTCCATGCCGGCGCCGGCGTACAGCCCGTCGAACATCTCCCGCATGGTGTCCCAGGACGTGTGCCGCGGCGTCCAGCCGAGCACGTCTCTGGCACGGTCCACATTCATGACCGGGAGCCGCAGGGCCAGGTCGAGCAGGCCGGGCGCGGCGGGCACGAGCCTCAGGTGCCATCCCGCCGCCACGGCGGCCTTGGCCAGCCCGCGCGGGACGCGTACCGTGCGGGTGTCGAGGAGCTTGGCCAGGTCGTGCGGCTCGAGCACGGGCTCGGTCGCGAGGTTGAACGCGCCCCTCACGGGCCGGGTGACGGCCAGCCGGTACGCCTCGGCCGCGTCCTCGGCGTGCAGCACCTGCAGCCGCAGTCCGGGAATGTCCGGCAAGAACGGGATCCGCCCCGCCTTCACCAGCCGCCGCGGCACGAACGGCCCGCCGAACAGCCGCCGCTGCTCGGTCGCGGCCACCCGCTGGAAGATGAACCCCGGCCGCATCCGCACCACGCGGATGCTCGGATGATCGTGCTCGAAGACGTCGAGCACCCGCTCCACGTACGCCTTCTCGCGCCCGTACGCGGCGCCCGGCCAACCGTGCGTGGGCCAGTTCTCGTCCACCGGCCGGTCCTTCGGCCCCGGCGAGTACGCCCCCACCGACGAGGCGTGGACCAGGGCGGGCACCCCGGCCTCGGCCGCCGCATGGAAGACCCGCATGCTGCCGAGCACGTTGGACCGCCAGGTCGTCGCCGGATCCCTGGTCGGCTGGAACAGCCACGCCAGGTGCACCACGGCGTCCGCGCCGTCGAAGATCCGCGTCAGGTCATCGGTGGCCACGTCTGCCTGCCGCCAGTCGGTGCGGTCGATCCGCCACCCGGGCAGCCGGCGCGCGACCCCCACGATCGAGGACACGGTGTCGTCCACCGCCAGCGCGCGTACCACACTCGTACCGACGTTCCCGGTAGCCCCTACCACAACGACTCTCATGACCGCTCCGCTGCCCGCTCTCTGCCCCGCGAAACCCCGATGACCTGCAGCCTTACGGCTCAAGCAGAATCTTGACGGCCCCATCCGCCTTCTTCTGGAACATTTCGTACGCCCTCGGCGCCTGCTCCAGCGGCATCCGGTGCGTGGTCAGGTCCATCACACCGAGCGGGTCGGCGTCGTCGGTCACCAGCGGCATCAGCCGGCTGATCCACCGCCTGACATGGGCCTGGCCCATGCGCAGCGTGATGCCCTTGTCGAACATGCGCAGCATGGGCAGCGGGTCGGTCATGCCGCCGTAGACGCCGATGACGGAGATGACGCCGCTCCGGCGTACGGTGTCGATGGCCTGGTTGAGCGCCGCCAGCCGGTCGACGCCCGCATTCGACATCAGCGGCGCGGCCAGCGCGTCGGGCAGCAGGCCGGTGAGCGTCTGGGCGAGTTTGGCGGCGGGCGAGCCGTGGGCCTCCATGCCGACCGCGTCGATGACGGAGTCCGTGCCGCGTCCCGACGTCCGGTGACGGATCTCCTCAGGGACGTTCGAGACCTCGCTCGCGTCGACGACCTCGATGCCGTGGCGGCGGGCCATCTCGAGGCGCTGGAAGACGCCGTCCACGCCGATCACCCGGTGGCCGAGGTGGCGGGCGATGCGGGCGCACATCTGGCCGATGGGGCCGAGGCCGAACACGGTGACGCTGCCGCCGTCGGGGATGTCCGCGTACTCGACGGCCTGCCAGGCGGTGGGCAGCACGTCCGACAGGTAGACGAACCGCTCGTCCGGCGGTCCGGCCGGCACCTTGATCGGGCCGAACTGGGCCTCGGGCACCCGCAGGTATTCGGCCTGACCGCCGGGCACCTGGCCGTACAGCCTGGTGTAGCCGAACAGGGCGGCGCCGGTGCCCTGCTCGCGCACTTGGGTGGTCTCGCACTGCGCGTAGAACTCCATGCCGCACATGTGGCAGTGGCCGCAGGCGATGTTGAACGGGATGACCACGCGGTCGCCGGGTTTGATGTTGCTGATCGCGGACCCGACCTCCTCGACGATCCCCATGGGCTCGTGGCCCAGGATGTCGCCCTCGGCCATGAACGGGCCGAGCACCTCGTACAGGTGCAGGTCGGAGCCGCAGATCCCGCTGCTGGTGACCTTGATGACCGCGTCGTTGGGCTCCTTTATGGCGGGGTCGGGCACGTTCTCGACGCGGACGTCGCGCTTGCCGTGCCAAGTCACTGCCTTCATGGTGGCCTCCTCATCACCGCTGATATGCCGCATACCCCCACGTAGAGCGTCAAACGGCCGCCTCCCTTGACGCCCCTGGCTGCGCTGCACGGCAGCCCCCACGCCCCTCCCTGATCGAAGCGGCGAGCCGGTCAAGGCCTGTGACGTGTCTCCGGCGCGCCGCGTGGCACAGCGCCGACGCCCCGTTCCTGAGCCCACGAGTCACAAAAGACACTTTACACACTGGGTATTCAATGAGTAACTGGGGGTAGTGACCGCTTGACAGAAGGAGCCGTGCGAATGCCGGTGAGCTTCACTCAGCACTCCCTTGGTTCACGCATTGATCAGCACCTGAGCGGGTTTCTCGAAACCTGGCGCGCGCCGCTTTCCGATCCCGACGTGGAGGCGGCGTACCGGGTGCTGAACGACTTCGTCCTCGGCGGCGGCAAGCGCATCCGGCCACAGCTTTGCTATTGGGGCTGGCGCGGAGCCGGCGGCGACGACTGCGAGGAGATCATCAAGGCCGCCGCGGCGTTGGAGCTGTGCCATGCGGGGCTGCTCATCCACGACGACATCATGGACGGCAGCGAGCTGCGCCGCGGGCGGGCGACCGTACACAAGAACCTGGCGGGGCTGCACGATGGACCGGGCGCGGAGGCGTTCGGCCAGGCGGGCGGCATCCTGCTCGGCACGCTGAGCCTGGCCTGGTCCGACGCGATGCTGTCGTCGTGCGGGGTGGATCCGCCGCGGCTGCGGGCCGCGCACCACGTCTTCGACGCCATGCGCACCGAGGTCATCAGCGGCCAGTACCTCGACATGCTCGGCCAGCTCCGCTCCGGCGCGAGCGTGGACGAGGCGCTGACGGTCATCCGCTTCAAGACCGCCAAGTACACCGTGGAGCGGCCACTGCAGATCGGCGGCGCCCTGGCCGGTGCCTCCCCCGAGCTGCTGGACTCCTACTCCCGCTTCGGCGTGCCGCTCGGCGAGGCATTCCAGCTGCGCGACGACGTGCTGGGCACGTTCGGCTCGGTGGCGGAGACCGGCAAGTCGGCGCTCGACGACCTGCGCGAGGGCAAGCACACGGTACTGATCGCGCATGCCGTCAGGCACGCCTCGCCGGCGCAGCGCGAGCACCTCAGGCGCTGGCACGGCGACCCTGAGCTGACCGAGGAACGCGCCGCCGGCCTGCGCCGGATCCTGCTCGACACAGGAGCGGTCGCCAAGGTCGAGGAAATGATCGAACAACGGGTGCGCGAGGCCGCGACGGCCCTGGCCAAGGCCCAGATCAAGCCGGAGGCCGCGAGCGCGCTGGCCGTGCTGGCCGATCAGCTCGCGCACCGCACCAGGTAAGGGGCTCCCAGATGGGACGGGTACTTCTCGCGGCGCCGCGCGGCTTCTGCGCGGGCGTCGAACGCGCGATCGTCACGGTCGAGGAGGCGCTGAAGCGCTTCGGACCCCCCGTTTACGTGCGTAAACAGATCGTTCACAACACCTCCGTGGTGGGCGAACTCACCGGCCGCGGCGCGGTCTTCGTCGACGAGCTCGACGAGGTCCCCGACGACGCGCTCGTGGTCTTCTCCGCCCACGGCGTCTCGCCGACGGTCAAGGAGGAGGCGGACCGGCGCGGGCTGCGTACGATCGACGCGACCTGCCCGCTGGTCACGAAGGTCCACAAGGAGGCCACCCGGCTCGCTGAGGCGGGCTACGAGATCGTGCTGATCGGGCACGCCGAGCACGAGGAGGTCGAGGGCACCCTCGGCGAGGCCCCCGGCCGCATCCACGTCGTGGACCCGGCCCGCCCGGACGAGGTGACGGCGAGCGGCTCCGGGCGGGTGAGCTGGCTGTCGCAGACCACGCTGGCCGTGGACGAGACCATGCGCGCCGTCACCGAGCTGCGCGGGCGCTTCCCCCAGCTGGCCGACCCACCCAGCGACGACATCTGCTACGCCAGCCAGAACCGCCAGGAAGCGATCACCAGAATCGCCCCGGAATGCGAGCTGGTGGTCGTCGTCGGCTCGGCCAACTCCTCCAACTCCCAGCGGCTGGTCGAGGTCGCCCGGAACGCCGGCGCGGACGCTGCCTACCTGGTCGACCGGGCGGCCGACGCGGACGAGGGGTGGCTGCGCGGCGTGAAGACCGTCGGCGTGAGCTGCGGCGCCTCCGTCCCCGAGCGGCTGGTCAAGGAGTTACTCGGCTGGCTCGCCGCCCGCGGCTACACCGACGTGGAGCAGGTGACCCTGACCGAAGAGACCCTGACGTTCTCCCTCCCACCCGAACTCCGATCCACTCGCAACCCCGGCTAGGCCCAGCAAGGAAGGTGCACGATGACCGAAACGACCACTCACACCACCGGCCCTGAGAACGGCAACGGACAGCTGAGCCTCAGCACCGATGCCGCCAGACAGCTCTCGACCACGACCAAGACGCCTCCGCAGATGCAGGAGATCACCTCACGGTGGCTGCTGCGGTTGCTGCCGTGGGTGCAGTGCTCCGGCGGCGTGTTCCGGGTCAACCGGCGGCTGACGTACACGCTGGGGGATGGCCGCATCACGTTCACCAACACCGGCTCGGAGGTGCGCGTCATCCCGGCCGAGCTGACCGAGCTCCCCATGTTGCGCGGCTTCGACGACCAGGAGGTGCTCGAAGCGCTGGCCGATCGCTTCACGCAGCGCGAGGTCGCGGCCGATCAGGACATCGTCACCGAGGGCAGCCCCGGGGACCGGCTCGTGCTGATCGCCCACGGCCGCGTACGCAAGACAAGCCACGGCGCCTATGGCGACGAGCAGCACCTCGGCACTCTGGCCGACGGCGACTACCTCGGCGAGCAGGCGCTCGTCGACGGCGGCGAGTTCGCGTTCAGCGCGCGGGCCAAGACGGCCACCACCGTGCTGTCGCTCTCCCGGCAGGACTTCGAGCAGATCGCCGAGCAGTCGCCCGCGCTGCGCGACCATGTGGAGAGGTGGCGCTCCAGCAGCGACCGCGCCCACAACGACTATGGCGAGGCCGCGATCGACATGGCGTCGGGCCACACCGGCGAGCCCGTGCTGCCCGGCACGTTCGTGGACTACGAGCAGAGCCCGCGCGAGTACGAGCTGAGCGTGGCCCAGACGGTCCTGCGCGTGCACAGCCGGGTCTCGGACCTGTACAACCAGCCGATGAGCCAGCTCGACCAGCAGCTCCGCCTCACGATCGAGGCCCTGCGCGAGCGCCAGGAGCATGAGCTGATCAACAACAGCGGGTTCGGCCTGCTCCACAACGCCGACTTCAGCCAGCGCATCCGCACCCGCTCCGGCCCGCCCACCCCCGACGACCTCGACGACCTGCTGGCCACCGTGTGGAAGGAGCCGGCGTTCTTCCTGGCCCACCCGCAGGCCATCGCCGCGTTCGGCAGGGAGTGCAGCAAGCTCGGCGTCTACCCGCAGTCCAGCGAGGTCAGCGGGCACCGGGTGCCGGCCTGGCGGGGCGTGCCGATCTTCCCATGCAACAAGATCCCGATTTCCGGCACGCGGACGACGTCGTTCCTGCTCATGCGGACCGGCCAGGAGAAGCAGGGCGTCGTCGGCCTGCACCAGACGGGCATCCCTGACGAGTACCAGCCCAGCCTCTCCGTCCGCTTCATGAACATCAACGAGAAGGCCGTCGTCTCCTACCTGGTCAGCGCCTACTACTCGTGCGCCGTCCTGGTGCCCGACGCGCTGGGCATCCTGGAGGACGTCGAGATCGGCAGGAACGGCTAGCCTGCGATGACTGAGTCGGACCAGCGGGAAGCGCGGCTGAGCCTCGGCACCGCGGCGGCGCGCAGGCTCGCCACGACGACCAAGACGCCCCCGCAGATGTGCGAGATCTCACCGCGCTGGCTGCTGCGGGTGCTCCCGTGGGTCGACGTCGCAGCCGGCGTCTACCGGGTGAACCGGCGGCTCACATACCCGGTCGGCGGCGGCCGGGTGAGCTTCTCCGGCACCGGCAGTCGGATCCGGGTGGTCCCACCGAGCCTGACCGAGCTGCCGCCACTGCACGGTCTCGAGGACGGCGACGTCCTCGAGACCCTCGCGCGGCTGTTCGAGCAGCGGGATTTCGCGCCGGGAGACACGATCGCGCGGGCCGGACGGCCGGCCGACGAGATCCTCCTGATCGCCCACGGCAGGGTGACCCGGCTCCAGTCCGGCGAGTACGGCGACCGCCTCGTGCGCGACTCGCTGGCCGAGGGCGACCACGCCGGGGCCGAGCTCCCGGGCGGGGCCTGGGAGTTCACCCTGGAGGCCGGCACCGCCTGCACGGTGCTGGCCCTCCCCTGGGAGGAGCTCCACGCGGCGGCCGCGCAGTCCCCGTCGCTGCGCGCCCAGCTCGAACGCCACCGCGCCAGGATGTCCAGGCCCCGGAACAAGTGGGGCGAGGCCGCCATCGCCATCGCCGCCGGGCACCGGGGCGAGCCCGTGCTCCCCGGCACGTTCGCGGACTACGACCCGGGACCGCGCGAGTACGAGCTGAGCGTGTCGCAGACCGTGCTCCGCGTCCACACCCGGGTCGCCGACCTGTTCAACCAGCCCATGGACCAGACCGAGGAGCAGCTCAGGCTGACGATCGAGGCGGTGCGCGAGTCGCAGGAGCGCGAGCTGGTGAACAACCGCGACTTCGGGCTGCTGCACAACGTCGACCGCGGGCAGCGGATCCACCCGCGTACGGGCCCGCCGGGACCCGACGACCTGGACGCGCTGCTCTGCCGCAGGAAGAAGTCCCGCTACTTCCTCGCCCACCCGCGGGCCATCGCCGCCTTCCACCGGCAGTGCAGCGCCCAGGGCGTCTACCCCGACTGCGTCGAGCTGCACGGGGCCAGGCTGACCGCCTGGCGCGGCGTGCCCATCCTGCCCTGCGACAAGATCCCCGTCAGCCGGGCGGGCACCAGCTCGATCCTCGTCATGCGGACGGGCGAAGCGGACCAGGGGGTCGTCGGCCTGCGCCAGACCGGCGTGCCCGGCGAGCGCGAGCCGGGGCTCGGCGTGAAATTCACCGGCGTCGACGCGAGGGGAATCGCGTCGTACCTGGTCAGCGCCTACTACTCGGCCGCGGTCCTGGTGCCGGACGCGCTCGGCGCGCTGGAGAACGCCCAGGTTTAAGGAGTGATCATGACCCAGCCGTTCGAACTGCCGGACTTCTACATGCCGTACCCGGCGCGGCTCAACCAGCATCTCGAAGAGGCACGCGCGCACTCCAAACAGTGGGCGCGCGACATGGGCATGCTCGAAGGATCGGGCGTCTGGGAGGAGGCCGACCTCGACGCCCACGACTACTCGCTGATGTGCGCCTACACCCATCCCGACTGCGACGGCGCCGAGCTCTGCCTGATCACCGATTGGTACGTGTGGGTCTTCTTCTTCGACGACCACTTCCTCGAGGTCTTCAAGCGCACGGGCGACCTGGAGGGCAGCAAGGAGTACCTCGGCAGGCTCCCCTGCTTCATGCCGATGGGCGCGGACCTGACCATGCCCGAGCCGGCCAACCCGGTCGAGGCGGGCCTGGCCGACCTGTGGGTCCGCACGGTGCCCGGCATGTCGGGGGAATGGCGCGAGCGCTTCGCCGAGAGCACGCGAAACCTGCTCAACGAGTCGCTCTGGGAGCTGGCCAACATCAACAAGGGCCGGATCGCCAATCCGGTCGAGTACATCGAGATGCGGCGCAAGGTGGGCGGGGCGCCGTGGTCGGCGGGGCTGGTCGAGCACGCGGTGGGGGCCGAGGTGCCGGCCAGGATCGCCGGGACCCGGCCGATGCGGGTGCTGAAGGACGCCTTCTCCGACGCCGTCCACCTGCGCAACGACCTGTTCTCCTACCAGCGGGAGGTCGGGGAGGAGGGCGAGCTGAGCAACGGCGTGCTGGTGCTGGAGACCTTCCTCGGCTGCACCACTCAGGAGGCCGCGGACGCCGTCAACGACCTGCTGACCTCGCGGCTGCAGCAGTTCGAGCACACCGCGCTCACCGAGCTGGGGCCGCTGTTCGCGGAGCACGCGATCGACCCGCTCACCGCCGCCGGCGTGCTGGCGTACGTCAAGGGCCTGCAGGACTGGCAGTCGGGCGGGCACGAGTGGCACATGCGATCGAGCCGCTACATGAACGAGCGGGCGCGGGCGAGCCGGCCCCTGGGCATGTCGTCGGTCGTGGACCTGCTGGGGGCCAAGCGGATCAGGAACTTCACGCACGTTCCCTATCAGCGGGTGGGGCCCTCCCGGATCCCCGAGCTCTACGTGCCCTTCCAGCTCAGGCTCTCGCCACACCTCGACGCCGCCCGCCGCAACACGGTGGCCTGGTGCCGGGAGATGGGCATGCTGGAGGCCCAGCCCGGCGTCGTGGGGTCGGCGGTGTGGGACGAGGAGAAGCTGATCGACAACGACCTGCCGCTGTGCGCGGCGGGGCTGCATCCCGGCGCCACCCCCGAAGAACTGGACCTGGCATCGTTCTGGCTGGCCTGGGGCACCTATGGCGACGACTACTTCCCGGCCGTTTTCGGCAGGTCGCGCAGCCTCGTCGCCGCCAGGATCACGGTTGCCCGGTTCTCGGCGTTCATGCCGCTGGACGGGACGCCCGCGCCACCGCCCGCCAGCGCGCTGGAGCGCGGGCTGGCCGACGTCTGGGCCCGCACGGTCGCGCCGATGCCGCTCGGGGACCGCCGCAAGCTCCGCCGGGCGGTCGAGCGGATGTGCGAGGGGTGGCTGTGGGAGCTGGCCAACGAGGTGGCCCACCACATCCCCGACCCGGTGGACTACATGGAGATGCGCCGGCTGACCTTCGGCTCGGACATGACCATGAGCCTGAGCCGGCTGCGGCACAGCAAGGGCATCCCCGAGGAGGTGTACGAGAGCGGCCCGATGCGGGCGATGGAGAACGCCATGATGGACTCCGGGCTGCTCGTCAACGACATCTTCTCCTACCAGAAGGAGATCGAGTTCGAGGGCGAGGTGCACAACTGCGTCCTCGTGGTGCAGAGCTTCTTCGACTGCGACTACCCGGCGGCGCTGACCATCGTGAACGACCTGCTGACCTCGCGGGTGAAGCAGTTCGAGCACATCGTCGAGCACGAGCTGCCCATCGTGTGCGACGACTTCGGGCTGGACGCCGAGGCCCGGGACGACCTCGGCGCGTTCGTGGCAGAGCTGCGGAACTGGCTGGCCGGCATCCTCAACTGGCACCGCGGCTGTTTCCGCTACGACGAGGAGTCCCTGCTGCGCCACAACCGGCCGCCGCGCTTCTCACTCCGCGGCCCGACGGGGCTGGGCACTTCGGCCGCGGTCGCCTTCGCCGGCCTGCCTGGCAGGTGAGAGAGCGGGCTATAGGGGCAGGTGATGGGCGCGGGGCTCGTAGTACCAGCCCATCATGCGCAGCAGGCGCCGCTGGTACGGCGTGACGTTGTGCAGCCGGATCCAGCGCTGCGACGGGGGCAGCGTGGGCATGACCAGCACGCGCAGCCCCGAGACGTCGATGAAGGTCAGCGCTCCGGTGTCGACGGTGATGTAAGCGTCCTGGCGACAGCTCGCCAGGACCAAGGCCAGCGCGCTGCTGTTGGTGGCGTCGATCTCGCCGATCAGCGTGACGGCCGGTGCCCCGTCAGCCGAGCGCACTGTGATCTTGAGTTGCTCGTCCTGGTAGAGCAGCCGCTCTTCGAGACCGCCCACGCTCCTCGCACCCCCCAACACGCATGCTTCGGGGGTTGTTGCCGAACCTGCACCCACTGAGGATTAGCCAGAACCAAGGTTACACGAAGTATGTTTCACTATGTAATTTTCGCGAGAATATGACCGAATTAGTGAGAAATCCTGAAGTGCCCGGCGGTGCGGCCCTCCGCGCGTCGGCAGGGTGACGCGGCGGCGCCCGTGCAGGCGCGCTCGGGCCCCGCTACCAGCGGGTTTACCGAGGATCTCCCGAGCGGCGCCCCGCCTGGTCCTCGCACCCGCCCTGGGCCCAGATCTGAACGGCGGTGCCGCCAAGAATGCGGCGGAGTATTTCCGATCCACTTCCCGGAATCGGCGTTGAATCAGGCGTTGTCGTTCACCGTTGACGGTCCGGAGACGAATATCCGGCCGGAGTCGTATACCCGTATCTGACCTGGCGCGCCGACGCCCGAATAATCGCGAAATTTCCGTCTCGTGGGGTTTTGTCCGAAAGCGTTTATCCCTATAGAGAGGGAGAAAGTCACGCAGCAGACAACACTCGCAGGGCAGCGATTCGGGGGGCGCTGAATATGCCATGAACGGAAGATGGGCGCGACCACTGACAGCGGCGGCATGCGCCATCGTGTGCGTCGTGCATTCGGTCCCCGCACTGGCCGGCGCCGCCGGCATCAGGTCGGCGACCGGGAGCATCGCGCTGCGGGCGGCGCTGGAAATGATCGGCGTCCCGTACTCGTGGGGCGGCGGTGGGGTGCACGGGCCCGGTTACGGGATAGGGAAGGGGGCCAAGATCAAGGGATTCGACTGCTCGGGGCTCACCGAGTACGCGTACGCGCGGGCGGGGACGCTGATCGGATCCACCACGCGGGAGCAATGGCATTCCGGGATCCAGGTACCGAAGGAGCTCGTGGAACCGGGGGATCTGGTCTTCTACGACAACTCGCCGGACAGTCCAGGGCCGGAACACGTCGGCATCGCCGCGGACGCGGGAAGTATCGTGCACGCGCCGTTCACGGGGGCGCTCGTGCGGCTGGATCGGCTGGACAGGCCGCGGTTGATGGGGGTGATCCGGCCGGGCGCGGGCCGTACCGGCATCGACGTGTGAGGTTGAGCCGTGCGGCCCAGGAGCGACCTGGGCCGCACGACGCTGAACATTTCGGTGTCCTCAAGAGCTTTTCGTGGCCTCGCGAGTCTCCACGACGAGCTCCGTCGGCTCACCTAGGCACCAGGAGGGTCATTTCTGGCCAGATGGCTTCCGTTCATACGGCAGCCGCGCATCGACCCTCCTGCCTACGCCACGCGACGAGCGTCACAAGTGGATGCCGCCACCCCGGCGTCGCTGTCTGCGTTGCCGTGGCCGACCTACGACCGCGGGATGGCGACGGTGCTGAACAGCGGCGCGATGGGGGAACCGTTCAGGATCGGTGCATTGAAGACGAGCGAGTTCCGGCTCAAGAGCTCGGCCTGACTGAGCGCGTTGTTCAGCCAGTCGCCGACCTCCACCGGGAGGTTGATCGCAGCTAGCTGCGCGCCGGTCTCGTTGGGGCCGATGTCGGCGGACGCGGCGGTGGCGGAGAAGCCAAGGGCGGCGGCCGCGATTGCCGCGCCGGCCAGAATACGACGGAACATGTTTGGTTTCCTCCATTGATAGGCGCGGGAATTCCCGGCGCCATACTCGTTTGTGCAGGGCTGTGAGGTGCCGCAAATAACAATCGCGGCAGGCAGCCCGGCTCGCAACCCAAAAAGCCCTCACCGAGGTCAAGGAGGACCCTCGATTTCTTGGCACTCGGTTTTCGCGCCAGTCGCCGGCGCACGGCATTCAGACTGCACCGACCAGGCGGTAAACGACATTGATTTGGCTGACGGTGAGATCGACGGGGCAGTCTTTCACCGCCGCATAAGCAAGGATCACCTGAAACTTTGAGAATCCCGCTACGCCGATCGGCGTACCTGGAGCACCACCTGTGGGTGGATGCCCCGCGTGAACAAAGCCACGACGATGGCCGGAGTTTCTGAATCAAGGGGTGAGGTGAGAGCGATGCGGCCAGGTATCCGCAAGACGGTCTTGGTCATCCACATCGTCGTCTCCGTCGCGCTGGTCGGCGAGGTGTGGGGGCTGGTGGCGCTGAATACGGCGGCGGCGCTGACCAAGGATCTGGAGCTGGCACACGCCGCCTATCGGCTGATGCCGATCCTCGTGTTCGCGGGCGGCATACCGCTCAGCGTCACCGCATTGATCACCGGCATCACGCTCGGCCTGGGCAGCCATTGGGGGCTGTTTCGCTATTACTGGATCGTGATCAAGTTGGTTCTGCTGGTGGCGGTCATCTGCCTCGGCATGTTCCTGTTCGATCCCGAAGGAATGGCCGCCGCCACCGAAGGCGCCAGGCAGGCCGTCGCCACTCGGCAGTGGAGCCAGGTCGCGGTGCTGTGCGGGCAGATCGCCATGCTGTTGATCGCGACCGTGCTGTCGGTGTTCAAACCGCGCTGGAAACTCCGGTGACGTGGCTGCTCACCCTTCCGCGCCCCGGCAGACCAGCCCGCGCCGGCGGACGCCGGACGGACGCCGACGCGAAGCCGGGCCGACGCGCGGGTGGGGATGGGGTATATGGGTGAAATTCGTGGCAGATTTCAGGCGCCGGGAAACACGGTCCTCGTGCCGATCGGCGTGGCAGGATTGTCTTCGGGCCGGGACTGTGGCGAACTGCCAATTGAGGGGAATAGATGCAGAGTGCTCACGATATGGGCGACTTGACCGAAACGTCCGATAGTGATTCCATCCAATCCGGGCCGACAGCGCTACGACTCCTTGTCGGCGCGCAATTGCGCCGGCTTCGCGAATCCCGCGGAATCACTCGCGAGGACGCCGGATATGCCATCCGAGGCTCGCATTCCAAGATCAGCCGGATGGAATCCGGGCGTACGAGCTTCAAAACGCGCGACGTGGCCGATCTGCTCACCCTGTACGGCGTCACCAACGAGGCCCAGCGCGCGAGCATGCTGGCCCTGGTCGAGCAGGCCAACGCCCCCAGTTGGTGGCACGACTACCGCGACGTGATCCCCGACTGGTTCGAGCCCTACCTCGGGCTGGAGCAGGACGCCGTGCTGATCCGTACCCATGAGGTGCAGTTCGTCCCCGGGCTGCTGCAGACCGAGGACTACGCCCGCGCGGTGATCGTGCAGGGCCACGAGCGCGACTCCGCAGAGCGGATAGAGCGCCGGGTCGAGGTACGCATGCGCCGGCAGCAGATCCTGGCCCCGCCCAAGCCCCGCAAGCTTTGGGCGGTGATGGACGAGGCGGCGCTGCACCGCCGGGTCGGCAGCGAGGCGATCATGCGCGCCCAGCTCGGCCACCTCACCAAGCTGGCCCAGCAGCCGCACATCACGCTGCAGGTGTTCCCGTTCTCCTCCGGCACCGCCATCGGCGGCGTCGGCCCCGTCACCATCCTGCGCTTCACGCAGACGGAGCTGAACGACGTGGTCTACCTCGAACACCTCACCGGCGCACAGTTCCTCACCAAGGAGACCGACGTCCACCGCTACCAGCACCTGATGAACGAGCTGAGCGTGCACGCCCTGCCCCCGGCCGACACCCCGGCGCTCCTGCGCCGGATCATCGAGAGCCGGTAGGCCTCACGGCTTGCGGGCGACGCCGCACGGTGCGTCGACCCGGGAACGGCCGGCTGAACTGGTCGCCGGCCTCCCGGTGGTCGGCGTAATGATCCTTGCCGCCGAGCCAGTAATTCCACATCCGTGCGACGTGCGGAATGCTGGTGTCGATGCGGGGCGGGAGCGCCTGACCTGCCGGAGAGGGCTCAGCTGTCATGGAGCTTCTCCTGTTCAGCGGATCCGCGGGCTATTCAACCTAAGGTTCTGGGTTTGACATTTCCATACGAAGGATCCCGCCCTCCCGGCCTGCGGCGACCCCCCGGGCCGAGGCCGATTACCAGGGTTTTATGGAAGGCGTCGCGGCCGTTTATTCAGCATGGAATGATCTCCGCAGACATTTTCCGCGGACGTTCACCGATATTCGGGCTCACGGCTGTTCGCCGAGCCGGTCCAGCGCGGCCGACAGCCGGCGCAGCGCCTCCAGGCACTCCCTGGCCTCCTCGACGCCCAGCTCGCCCACCAGCCGGTCGGCCAGCTCCTGGTGCCCAGGGACGATCTTGGCGACCGCCTCCCGGCCGGCGGCGGTCGGCTGCAGCAGCTTGGCCCGCCGGTGTGCCGGGTTGGGCTGGTATTCGGCCAGCCCGCGCTCCACCAGCAGGTCCGCGATCCGCTGCACTCCCTGCCTGGTCATCCCCATGGCCCTGGCGATCCCGGCCACCGGCAACGGCTCACGCAGAACGGCCCCGAGCACCTGCCACCACGCCGCGGTCATCCCCGCGGGCCTGGCCAGCCCCTCCGCCACGTGGAGGAACTGGCCGTTGAGCCGGAACGCCGCCAGCGCCATGCCGGAGAGCAGCTCGGGCGTCTCGCTCATGCCGCCATCAGGACCTCGTACGCCGACGCGTCGCTCTTGGCGAAGAGCCGGAACCAGGCGTCCAGCACCTCGGGCCGGTAGATGTCGAGCCGCCGGAAGATCTCCCTGGCGAACGCCACCGGCTCCGTGGGCCCGGCCGTGATGAGGTCGCCGTCGAGCACCGCGTCGCGATCGAGATAACGCTTGGCGCCCGCGTAGCCATCCTGGGCCTCCAGGTATTGCACCACGGCGCTGGTGTGGTCACGGTCGTCCAGCAGCCCCTCCCTGGCCAGCCCGGCCGTGGCGCCGCAGATGGCCGCGACCGGCACGCCCGCCTCCAGGAACTCGCGGGCCTTGCGCGCGAACGGCGCCAGCTCTTGCCCCGCGTCCCACAGGTCCGCGCCGGGCAGGATCAGCAGCGCACTATCGGCGGGAGAGAGCTGGTCGAGCGCGAGGTCGGGGGTGATGCGCAGGCCGCCCATGGTGATGACCGGATCGGTGGTCAGGCCCACCGTGACGACCTCGTAGCCGCCTGGCTCGCGGCGGAAGCGCCCGCTGCGCAGGTGTGCGGTCGCGTGACCGGTCTCCCAGTCGGCGACCGTGTCGTAAACAGCGTGGTGAACGATTTCCTTCATGACAATATCCTGTCATTACGACAACATGTTGTCAATAGGATCCCGTGCGAGGATAGGGGCCATGGCAGAGATCGTCGGCGGAGGACGTCCGGTCAACGACGCCGAACGGCGCGTGATCGCATATTTGCGCGACCACGCGCCCGCCGACTGGCTGCTGCTGCACAACATCGAGGTCCCGCGCGGCCTCGACGTCTTCGAGGTCGACCTGCTCGTGCTGACCGGCCACTCGCTCGTGGTCGTGGACGTCAAGGGCACCCGCGGGCGCATCGAGGTGTCGGGCACGCGCTGGTTCCCGCCGCGCAGGGAGGCGTTCGGCTCTCCCGTGGCCAAGCTGCGGGGCACCGCCAAGGCGCTGAAGGGCCTGCTGGTGTCCAAGGCCACCCAGCTCGAACGGGTCTACGTCGACGCCCTGGTCGTGCTCACCTCGCCCGACGCCGAGCTGATCGACCCTGCCGGGCGCGACGCGGTCAACGTCACGACCCTGCCCGAGCTGCTGGCCACGCTGAGCAACGTCTCGCGGGTCAGGCGCGGGTGCAGCCCGCACGCGCGGCCGTACATGACCGCGATTCTCGACGCGCTCAACCAGAGCGTGCGCCGCAGCACGGCGCCGCCCAGGTTCGGCAACTGGGAGGTCGAGGAGCAGCTCGGCGGCGATACCAAGGTCACCGAATATCGCGCCTTCAACGCGACGCTGCCGGGCAGCGAGACCGTGCTGCTGCGGGTCTACCAGGCCGATCCGATGGCCGACCACGAGGCGCGGGCGGCCGAGCGGCAGCGCATCGCCAACGCGTACCAGACGCTGGCCAGGATCCCGCCGCACCCGTGCGTGGTGCGCTCGCGCGACTTCTTCGCCATCGACGACGAGAGCCGGTTCGTGCTGGTGCTCGACGACGTGCACGGCCAGGCGCTGCACCTGTCGCTGGGCCGGGGCGAGCGGATGGGCGTGATCCAGGATCTGCTGCGCGGGCTGGCGCACGCGCACGCCAACGGCGTCATGCACCGGGCGCTCACGCCCGCCTGCGTACTGGTCACCGACGACGGGCACGCGGTGCTGACCGGGTTCGACTACGCCAAGCCGGGGCCGCGCAACTACACCGTCGCCCACGAGCTGGGCAACGTACTGGACGCGCACTACGTGGCGCCGGAGTGCCAGGAGCGGCCCGACCGGATGACGACGGCCTCCGACGTCTACGCGGCGGGGGCGATCGCCTACCAGCTCCTCACCGGGGAGCTCCCGACGAGCGCCGACGCCCACGGCCCGGACGTGCCGGAGGTGGTGCGCAGGATGCTCGACCACTCCCCCGCCAAGCGGCCGACCGCCGCCGAGGCGCTCGACGCCCTGGAGGGCGCGCGGCCGCAGAAATCGCGGCTCAGGCGACTGGTACGTCGCATAGTGTCCGGATCATGACCATCAGACTGCGTGCCGTCGACGAGGACGACCTGCCCTTCCTCCACCGGCTCACCAGCGACCCGGACAGCACCGGCGACTTCCAGTGGTACGGCTGGCAAGACCCGCACCGCCTGCGCAAACGCTGGGAGGACAACGGGATGCTCGGCGACGAGGGCGGCACTTTGATCATGGCGGCGGACGACGACCGGATCGGTTTCGTGTCGTGGCGCAAGATGGTCGCCGACCGGGCCAGCTACAGCTGGGCGATGGGGCTGATCGTGGCGCCGGAGTTCCGGGGCAAGGGCTACGGCACCGAGGCGCAGAAGCTGATCGCGCGATACTTGTTCGACCACACGACGGTCAATCGGATCGAGGCGTCCACCGAGATCGACAACGTGGCCGAGCAGCGGGCGCTGGAGAAGGCCGGGTTCACCCGCGAGGGCGTGCTGCGCGGCGGCGGGTTTCGCGCGGGCAAGTGGCGCGACGGCGTGCTCTACAGCATGATCCGCTCCGACCTCGACGGCTGATTCACGTTCGAGCACTGCGGCAGCCGGCCACTACGCCTGCGTGATCGTGTCCAGGACGTCGATGACGTACAACCTGGGCTGATCGCCGGGAGAGGGCACCGCCACCCGGCAGCCGGCCCGCTTCCCGACGAGCGTGTGCAGCCAGGCCGGGGGCACCGCCCCCGGCATCAGCGGGTACGCGCTCGGCCCGCCCCGCCGGTACGACGAGTCCACGATCACGCGGGACGGCCACGACGCGGCCACGTACTGGATGATCACTTTCGCGCCCGCCACGATCTCCTGCCCTGAGCCGTCGATGAGCGTGCGCGGCGGCGCGGCGGGCGTGAGGTCGGCGGGGATCACCGGCAGCGTACGGCCGACCAGCCGGGCGTCCGGCGGATAGCCGCCCAGGATGTCGAAGACCAGGACGAGCGTGTCCGCGGGCGAGACGCCGGTCAGCGGCACGTTCGGGCCCAGCGCCTCGGCGGCCCGGCTGACCAGCATGACCCGGCTGCCGGCAGGATGACCGATGAGCGACTGCCGCCAGGTATCCGAAATCTGCCGGCCGTCGAAGACGACTGTGGTGGGCTGGTTGGCGTCGTACGTGCTCATGTACGGCTGGTTGCCCGACCACCGCCGGATGTCCACGTCCGCGAGCACCACGTCACCCGGCACGGTACGCCGCCCGCTCCCCACCGACAGCACCGTGACCCGCGGCGTGCGGCCCGGCTTGCCCTTGGGTATGGCGACGACCGGCTTGGTGCCGACCGTGCCGGTGACGACGGGCTGTGTGCCCTCCTCCGCCAGGCCACACGACGTGGCGAGCATGAAGATGGCAGGCCAGAACAGGCGCACGAGATCCTCCAGACGCAAACCCGAAGGGGTTACTTGCCTCGATGGGCAAAAGCAAAGCTTCGCGTCTGGCCATCTCACGACAAAGGGCGCGGGAGACTGGGACCGTGAGCGAGCGTGGCGAGCCAACCAAGAGACACAACAGCATGCTCACAGGACTGACGCAGGAGGGCCTGTGAGCAAGCCGAACCTCGCGCGCAGGGTCGCCGACGCGGCCGAGATCGCGCTGACCACCCGCAAATACGTGACGTTCATCGACGTGGTCACGGGGCTGCGCTGGCTGCACTCCAGGCACGTGGACACCTGGCGGCAGGGCCGGGCCGCCACGCTGGCCGAGCTGGCCGACGTGGATGAGGACCGCCTGCTCACCGCGGTCGCGCTGCTGAAGGACTGGGCGCTGGCCAAGGGACTCAAGCCCGTGGACACGCCCTATGTGGCCGGCACCCGCGACCGCCGCGAGCTGCGCTTCACCGCCCGCCATCCGCAGGACGCCTTCCGCGTTCACTGGATCTCGCCCGACCTCAGCGAGGCCAGGGTGCGCCGGCTCACCGAGCGGCAGAGCAAGGCGCCGGACCTGGTGGCGGTGGCCCCGCTCAACGCGTGGACGTGCGCGGACTGCGGCGACACAGGCCCATACCTGATCATGGAAGAGGAGAGGCCGCACTGCCTGACCTGCGCGGACATGGACCACCTGGCGTTCCTGCCGGCCGGTAACGCGGCGCTCAGCCGCCGTGCCAAGCAGGAGAGCGGGCTGTCGGCGGTGGTCGTGCAGTACAACCGGCGGCGCAAGGTCTACCAGCGCCTCGGCCTGCTGGTCGAGCAGGCGGCGCTGGACGCGGCCGAGGAGCGGTGCCTGGCCGACGAGGAGGTGCGCCTGCGCCGCCGCGAGCGCGACCGGGTCCGCAGGGCCGAGCAGGACGTCGACTTCCAGGCCCGCATGGCGGCCGAGATCGCCCGGCTGTTCCCTGGCTGCCCGGCGCCGCGGGCGCAGGAGATCGCCGAGCACGCGGGGCAGCGCGGCAGCGGCCGGGTGGGCAGGTCGGCGGCGGCCAGGGCGCTCGACGAGAACGCGATCACGCTGGCCGTGATCGCCTCGATCCGGCACCTGGACACCGACTACGACAGCCTGCTCATGTCGGGCGTGCCGCGGATGGAGGCCCGCGATCTGATCAGGGACCGCATCGAGCGCAAGCTGGAGGAGTTCCGCCGCCCGTGACTACTGAACGGCGAGGCGGAGCGCGAAACCGACCAGCAGGACGCCGGTGGCGCGCTCGATCCTGGCCCGGATCCGCGGCGTGCGCAGCAACGCCCCGGCCCAATTGATGATCAGGTTGTAGAGGCTGAACCAGAGCGCGTAGAGCGCCGCGACGACGGCCGACAGCAGCAGCGCCCGGCCCAGGGTATCGCCCTGGGCCGGCAGGAACTGCGGCAGCCACGTCACGAAGAGCAGCAGCACCTTGGGGTTGAGCAGGTTGGACAGCAGCCCCCTGCGCACGTGCGCGAGCGCCCGGGCGGCGGGCTCCGGCGCCGTGTGCGGCACGACCCGCTTCCGGCTCGACAGCAGCGCGTGCGCGCCGAGCCAGAGCAGATAGCAGATGCCGAGCGCGCGGACCACGGTGAAGGCGGTGGGCGAGGCTGCCAGCAGCGCGGACAGGCCGACCGCGGCGGCGCAGGCGTGCACCGACAGGCCCAGCAGGCCACCGAGCATGGTCAGCAGCCCGGCGACCCGGCCGTGCGCGAGGGAGTTACGCATGATCAGGGCGGCGTCCGGGCCGGGAATCATGATCATGACGAGGGTGGTGACCGCGAAGGTCAGCAGCATGGCGGGGGTCTCCCAGAGCTGGGGCGCGCTCCGCCGGCCCGCTCGTGCGCAGGCCGCACGGCAACGCGGGCGAACATAGATGCCTTGTGGGCAGGATGAGGATACCGGGCCTCAGGTGACGGCCAGCCGC
Source organism: Nonomuraea basaltis (assembly GCF_005893125.1). Taxonomy (GTDB): domain Bacteria; phylum Actinomycetota; class Actinomycetes; order Streptosporangiales; family Streptosporangiaceae; genus Nonomuraea; species Nonomuraea basaltis. The sequence goes on from NZ_VCJS01000018.1 coordinate 97,337, forward strand.
CGGGCGTACCTCTCGTCTCGCCAGAGCTCCTTGTCCAGCACCTCCAGCAGGGTGGCCGCCGCGTCGCAGACGTCGGCATAGCTGATGTACAGCGGCGCGAAGCCGAACCTGAGGATGTCCGGCGCCCGGAAGTCCCCGTGCACGCCCCGGTCGATCAGTGCCCGCATGACCTGGTAGCCGCCGGGGTGCCGGAAGCTCACCTGGCTGCCGCGCGCGGCCGCGTCGGCGGGCGAGACCGGCTCCAGCGCGTCGCCGACCAGGTCGATGAAGAGCGAGGTCAGCGCCATGCTCTTGGCCCGCACCTGGTCCATCGGCACCCGCTCCCACACGTCGAGCGCGGCCTCCAGCGCCGCGAACGACAGCACGTGCGGCGTGCTCACCGCGAACCGCCTGATCCCCTCGGCCGGGCGGTAGTCGGCCTCGAACGCGAACGGCGCGGCGTGCCCGTACCAGCCGGACAGCGCGTTCTCGGCGGTCGCGTGGTGGCGCGGGTTGACGTACAGGAACGCGGGCGCGCCAGGGCCGCCATTGAGATACTTGTACGTGCACCCGACCGCGAAATCGGCCGCCGACACGTCCACCTCCATGGCCCCCACGCTGTGGCACACGTCCCAGACCATGAGCGCCCCGGCCTCCTGGACCCGGGAGGTGACCGACGGCACGTCGTGGCGGGCGCCGGTCCGGTAGTCCACCTCCGACAGCAGCACCACAGCCGCGTCGTCGAAGCGTCCCGCCGCGAAGTCGCGGATCTCATAGCCGCCGAGCAGCGCGGCCAGCCCCTGCACCATGTAGTGGTCGGTGGGGAAGTTCCGCACGTCGGAGACGATCACCCGGCGCCCGGGACGCAGTCGCAGCGCCGCCGCCACCGCCTGGTAGACCGCGATCGACGTCGTGTTGCCCACCACGACCTGCCCGGGTCCCGCGCCGATGAGCGGGGCCAGCCGGTCGCCGGTGGTCAGCGGCTGGTCGTACCAGCCGGCGTGGTTCCAGCCGCCGACGAGCTGCCCGCCCCACTCGTCCTCGACGGCCCGCCGCACCCGCTCGGCGGTGCGCCGGGGCAGCGCGCCGAGCGAGTTGCCCACGAGGTAGACGACGCCTTCGGGCAGCACGAACTCGTCCCTGAACTCCCGCAGCGGATCGGCGGCGTCAAGAGCGAGGCAATCGTCGCGACTTAGCACCCATTCACTCCTGTTGTGGTGGGATGGTGGCAATTACACGGTTTACACCATTCTGGTACTCGCGGGCGTACCAGTTCTGCACCGGGTTGTGCCGCGCGTCCAGCCGGAAGCTGCCGCGCGGGCCGGCCAGCTCGCCCACCTCGGCCAGCCCGCGCGCCAGATCGCGGCCCCCGGACAGCGCCGCGTCGATGAGCCGCATGGCGTCCCAGCTCTGCAGCGCGACCGCGGAAGGGTTCTTGCCGGTCCTGGCCCGCCACCTGGCGACGAACGCGGCGTTGTCCGGGTTGTCCAGCGCGGGCGAGTACATGCCGACGCTCGTGATGCCCTCCGCGTCCGGCCCGATGGCCCGGACCACGTCCTCGTCCGTGAGGTTCTGGCAGGTCAGCAGCTCGATCCTGGCGTCGTAGCCGAGCTGCTTGAACGCCCTGGCGAACGTGACCGCCTCGCCGCCTGCGTAGAAGGCGTACAGGAGCCCGGCCTCCGGCGGGATCTGCGCCAGGTACGGCTCCAGGTCCGCGGGGCCGCCGTACGGCGTGAGGATCCGCTTGAGCGGCCGGGCGCCGTAGCCCTCGGTGAAGCCGCTGAGCGTCTCGACGCCCGCGGAGTAGTCGGAGGCCATGAGCACGACGTCCTGCCGACCGTACCGCTCGGCGGCGTAGCGGCCGGCGGCGTAGCCGTGGTCGTGGTTGGTGTACGAGACGCGGAAGACGTTCGGGCCGCCCAGCTCGTCCGCGCCCGCGTTGGCGATCACCACGGGCGTCCCGCCCGCCGTCCTGACCACCGCCTCGGCCACGGGAGAGGCGATCAATCCGGTGATCACATCCACGCGATCGTCCTCGATGAGCCGCCTGGCCTGCTTCTGGCCCTCCTCCGGGTTGCCCGCGTCGTCGGCCACGACGAGCGCGGCGGGCCGGCCGCCCAGGCTGCCGCCGTGGTCGTCCAGGTAGAGGCGCATGGCGGTCTCCATGTCGTCACCGAGCATGGCGTACACGCCGGTCTGAGAGATGATCGCGCCGACCTTGACCGGCGGGTCGTCCTCGTCCGGCGGCAGCGTCCCGCCGCAACCGGCGGCCATGAGCACGACAAGCCCCAGCACAGGCACGCGCATGGGGAAGCTCCCTTCAGCCCAGGAACGCCTCGGCGTTGGCTGCGAGCAGCTTGGCGCGGGCCGTGCCGGACAGGAAGCGGGCGTGCCGGATCAGGTCACCCGCGGGTGACTCGCCGAGCGGATAGGGAAAGTCGCTGCCGAGCATCACATGGTCCTCCCCGAGAGTGTCGACGAGCAGCCGCAGCGCGCGCTCGTCGAAGACGGCAGAGTCGACGCTGAACCTGCCGAGGTAGTGGGACGGCGGCCGCTCAGAGACGCCGACCAGGTCGCGCCTGCGGTGCCAGGCGTTCTCGAACCGGCCGAGCCAGAACGCGAACGAGCCACCGCCGTGCGCGAAGCAGATCCGCAGCGTGTCCGGGACGCGGTCGAACACGCCGCCGAGGATCATCGCCAGGATGGACATGTGCGTCTCCGCGGGCATCCCGACGAGCCACTGCGCCATCCACCGCTCGACGCGCGGTCCGTTGGGCAGGTCCCACGGGTGCACGAAGACGGGAACGTTCCTTTCCGCGCAGTGCTGGAGGAACTCGACGACTCCGGGGTCGTCGAGGTCGCGGTCGCCGACGTGGTTGCCGATCTCCACGCCCCGGTGGCCGCCGGCCAGGCAGCGGTCGAGCTCCGCGCAGGCCAGGTCAGGGTCCTGCAGCGGCACTTGGCAGAACGGGATCAGGCGCTCGTCCCGGCAGATCTCGAGTGCGAGGTCGTTGAAGACCCGCGCGATCCGCACGCCCTCCTCGGCCGGCCGGTCGTAGCCGAAGAAGACGGGGGTGGGCGAGACCACCTGCCGGTCCACGCCGTCCTCGTCCATCCTTTTCAGCCGGACCCGCGGGTCCCAGCAGTCATCCTGAATTTTCCGGAAATCTCGGTCGTTGACGAGGATCGTCGCTTCGCGCTCCGACTCGACCCTCAGTCTGGGCGCCCCGGGCCAGCCCAGCTCGGGCCAGCCCTTGGGCACGTGGTGCGTGTGGACGTCGATGACCATCTAGCCCTTGCCAGGATGCAGCGCGCCGCACCGGTCGCAGGTGCGGGCCTTCTCGTCGGCGTAGAACGCCTCGAAGACCGGCGGCAGGTCCTTGACGATGTCGCGCACCTGCAGCTCGACCTCGTGCACCCGGTTGCCGCACTCCATGCAGTACCACTGGAACCTCTCCAGCGTGCCCTCCGGCCGGATCTTCTCCACGACCAGCCCGACGGACCCGGCCTCGGGCCGCTGCGGCGAGTGCGGCATGCGTTGCGGCAGCAGCCACATCTGCCCCTCGCGGATGTGCACGGTCTCGGGGCCGTTCTCGGTGACGACGTTGACGTGCATGTTGCCGCGCACCTGGTAGAACAGCTCCTCGTACGGGTCGACGTGGAAGTCGGTCCTGGAGTTGGGCCCGCCGACCACCATCACGATGAAGTCGTCGGCCCCCTCGAAGACCACCTTGTTGCCGACCGGCGGCTTGAGCAGGTGGGCGTGCTCGTCGATCCATCGGGTGAAGTCGATGGGCGGAATCATGATCGCTCCTGTGGATGGTAGGCGACAGCTTGCATCTCGATGAGCAGGTGCGGGTGCGGCAGCTGGTGCACCGCGACCGTGGTCCTGGTGGGCCCCTCCTCGTCGAAGAACTCGGCGTAGACCTCGTTGTAGCCCTTGAAGTCGTTCATGTTCACCAAGTACACGGTTATCTGCACGAGATCGGCGAGCGACCCTCCGGCCGCCTTGAGGATGTCGCCGATGTTCTCGATGACCGCCCTGGTCTGCGCGCGGATGTCCAGGTTCGTTGCCCCGTACTTGTCGACCTCCACGCCCACGAACGTGTCGTCCGTCCGGCGGCAGCTCGTGCCCGAGACGTAGAGGAAGTCTCCCGCCCGCTTGACGTGCGGAAACCTGCCACGCGGGGTGGCCTTCCCGGGCACGCGCATGGCCTTGGGCCTCACTTGCCGAACACCGCCCGCACCGATCCGAGCCCCTCGATGTGCGCCTCGAACGCGTCCTCGGGCTCGACCGGCACCACCGGACCGAGCGCGCCCGTCAGCACCACCTCGCCCGCCCGCAGCGGCCGGTCGGTCCGGCCCAGCCGCGCGGCCAGCCAGACTGCGGCGTTGAGCGGGTTGCCCAGGCACCTGGCGCCCGATCCGGCCGAGACCTCCTTACCGTCGCGGGTCATCGTCATCCCGGCCGCCCGCAGGTCGAGCCCCATCAGGGAGACAGGCGTGTTGCCCAGCACGAACACCCCGCTGGAGGCGTTGTCGGACACCGTGTCGGCCGACGTGATGTCCCAGCCGGCGATCCGCGAGTCGGCTATCTCGATGGCGGGCAGCGCGAACTCCACCGCCCTGATCACCTCGGCCACCGTGAAGGGCCCGCCCACCAGGTCCGCGCCGAGCACGAGTGCCACCTCGGCCTCGGCCCGCGGCTGCAGGAGCCGGTCGTACGGGATGGGCTGCCCGTCGAGGTAGGCCATGTCCGCGAAGAGCGCGCCGCAGGTCGGCTGGTCGATGCCGAGCTGCCGCTGCACGTCGGGGTTCGTGACACCGATCTTCCGGCCGGCCGGCCGGCGCCCCTCGCCGAGCGCCCGCCGCGTGTTGATCTCCTGTACGGCGTACGCGTCGGCGGCGGTGCCGATCAGGTCCCTGATCGGTGCGCACGGCTTGCCGGATCGCGCGGCCTCGACCAGCCGGTCGGCGGCCTGGGCGCGCGCGTCCACGGCCTCGGACCATTCGTCATGCATCGGGCTGCTCCAGTTTGATGGTGATCGTGGTGGGTTCAGAATAGAAGTCGAGCGACTGGGTGCCGCCCTCCCTGCCGATGCCCGACAGCCCCACGCCGCCGAACGGGGTCCGCAGGTCTCGCACGTACCAGGTGTTGACCCAGACGAGCCCGGCCTCCAGTCGCTGCGCCACCCGGTGCGCGCGGTCGAGGCTGCCGGTCCAGAGGGTGGCGGCCAGACCGTACTCGCTGCCGTTGGCCAGGTCGACCGCCTCGGCCTCGCTGTCGAAGGGGGTGATGTGGCACACGGGACCGAAGATCTCCTCCCTGTTGAAGCGGGACCACTCCGACAAGCCTGTCACCACCGTCGGCTCCACGAAATAACCGGAATCGCGATGATCGCCGAACGCGGGGACACCGCCTCCCGCGAGCACCTTGGCTCCCTCCGAGCGGGCCAAGGCGTAGTAGGAGAGCACCTTCTCGCGATGCTCGGCCGAGATCATCGGCTGCGGCTCGACCTCCTGGGCGCGGAGCGCGAGCCGGGCGCAGAATTCCTCGGCGATCGAGCGCTGAACGTAGAGCCGCTCGGTGCACAGGCAGACCTGGCCGCCGTTGGTGAAGACGGACTTCACGCTCCCCTCGACGGCCCGGTCCAGGTCGCAGTCCTCGAAGACCAGGCCGGCGTTCTTGCCGCCCAGCTCGAACGAGATCGGCTTGACCCGGTCGGCCACGGCCTTCATGATCGCCGTACCCGTCCTGGTGGAGCCGGTGAACGTCACCGCGTCCACCCCGGGGTGCTCGACGAGGAGCTGGCCGGAGGCGCCGTACCCGTAGATGATGTTGACGACACCGGCGGGCAGCCCGGCGGCGGCGCAGATCTCGGCGAACACCGCGGCCGAGCCCGGCGTGTGCTCGGACGGCTTGACCACCACGGTGTTGCCGGCGACGAGGGCGGGCGCGAGCTTCCACGTCATCAACAGGAACGGCAGGTTCCACGGCACGATCACCGCGACCACGCCGAGCGGCCTGCGCAGGGTGTAGCTGAGCACCCCCGACAGGTGGAAGGCGTCGTCGGGGCGCTGGGCGGCGATCTCGGCGAAGGCGCGGAAGTTCGCGATGCCGCGTGGGATGTCGAGCGTGCGGGTCTGGTCGAGCGGCTTGCCCGTGTCGGCGATCTCCGCCGCCACCAGGTCGTCGAAGCGGGCCTCGATGCCCTCGGCCAGGCGCCGCATCCACCCGGCCCGCTCGGCGACGGGCAGCGCCGCCCAGTCGCGCGCCGCCTCCCTGGCCGCGCGGACCGCCCGATCCACCACCTCCGGGTCGGCCTCGCAGACCTGTCTGATCACCGTCCCGGTCACCGGGTCGTGAACCGGGAAGGCATTGCCCGCGGCCACCGGCTCGCCGCCGATGTAATGGGTCAGCACAACGGTCTCCTCATCTCTCCTCACTCCGGGTATAGATCTCCGCTGGTCGCGGGGACTTCATCTTGGGTGAGCAGGCTTGCGTTCCCCCTCCATGGCATCGTCTCCCCGGAACGCGGGACGCGCCATCGCCGGGAAGGCCTCGGAGAAGACCTGTCCAGATGGACATCTTCTGGTACCCCTAGATCACCGCCATCATGGTCGGATGACGCGGACGTGGGAATTGTGGGGAAACGTCATTATTGCTGGCACCTTTACGCTCCCCTTGGCCTTGTTAGCAATCTTGCTCCTTTCCCGGCACCGCGCTCGCGCCGGCCATCCGGCACCTCGGCGCACTTCGATCGCCGACATCGGCATCGTGGTCGGCACCGCCCCGTGGATATGGATGATCCTCACCCCGTCCGACGGCCCGAACGGAGTCGGCCTCGTCCCTTTCAAGGACCTCGCCGAGGTCGCCGCCGCATCCTGGCAGACGGTGTTCGTACAGGTGGGAGGCAATCTGCTGGTGTTCGCGGCGCTGGGCGCGCTGCTGCCGGTACGCACCGCCACAATGGCCTCGATCTCCCGCGTTGCGGTCGTCGCCGCGGCATTTTCGGTCCTGGCCGAGCTCCTGCAGTATGTCCTCAGACTCGGGCGTTTCTCGTCCATAGACGACGTCATCCTGAACACGGCGGGCGCTGCGATCTTCGCTCTGGTTACTCGCCGCTGGTGGGCCACTCGAATACCGGCTGGGACCGTTCCACGTTAACGGTCCGCTCAAACATCGCGGAATTCATCACACGGGCACGATCCGCTCAAAAACAGCTCGCGACCAACCTCTGTATCTGTGCGATCGTGGACAAGACGGGGCAAGTTCTCTGGAGACGCCACAACCTGGTTGGTGACAGAGGGTGATCAAAGTTGTCTGAATCCCCGGTACCCCACGAGCCCCCTATCTATCGCCGCATCGCCGACGGTCTCCGCGCCCGGATCCTGTCCGGCGAGCTGCGCGACGGGGACCGACTACCGGGCGAGAACGCTCTGATGGCCGAACACGCAATCGCACGAGCCACCGCCAGGCAGGCGCTTGCCGTACTGATCAACGAAGGGCTGGCGGTACCCAAACGAGGTTCGGGGGTTTACGTGCGGCTGTTCAAACCGATACGCAGACACGGCGCACGCCGCCTGTCACGAGAGCAGTGGGGCCAGGGCCGGGCCATCTGGGATGCCGACACCCGCGGCCGGCCGTTCACTGTTGATCACGTGGAGGTGGCGCTGGAGCGCGCCACAGAGGAGGTGGCGAGCGTTCTCGAGAGCGGCGAGGTTTGGGTACGCAGGCGCCGCTACTCGGTCGACACCAGGCCCGTACAGCTGGCCACCTCCTACTTTCCCGCGCGCCTGGTCGAGGGCAGCGCGATCACCCTTCCCGACACGGGCCCCGGCGGGGCCTACGCCAGGCTGAGCGATCTGGGGCTGCCTCCGGCCCACTTCACCGAGGAGGTGCGGGCGCGCATGCCGCAACCGCGCGAGAGCGCACTGCTCGACCTGCCGGGCGGTACACCCGTGATCGTCATCGCGCGTACCGCGTACACGGCGGGCGGGCTGCCCATCGAGGTCAACGAGATGGTGCTGGACTCGGCGGCGTACGTACTCCAGTACGACTTCGACGCCTAGTTCAACCCGATCTGTCAAGCGATAGGTTGACCTGTCCGTCACGATCATTGAATTCTCTAGAGAAGTCCCTCATCTTCTAAGGAGATGGAAACCTCGCCTGGGACCCGGGGGAAGGTGGACAAAGATGTCCTTTGATCGGCATCTTGCCGAGATCGCCCGGGAGTACCCCAAGTGGACCATCTGGCGGAGCGACGCGGGCCGCTGGTGGGCCACGAGACACCATCCGCTGAGCGCGGCGCAGCGCGACGCCGGATGTGCGATGACCATCGACGCGGACGACCCGGACGGTCTGCGCGACCGGCTCCGGGACCAGGAAGGACGGGCCCGCGAGCCGCACCGGCGGCGGGCCGGCCCCGGACCTCCCTGACGTCCGCCGTGGAGCGTTCCGCGGCGGGCGTCCACGAGCAGCCCGGTGCCGGGTCCAGCGTCTCGGCGGCCCCGGCACCGGGCCACCAACCGGGTGGGGCCACGAACGCGGAAGCCTCCGACCCTATCGGGGGCGGGGGCTTCCGCTCCTCGGCGTTACTTGTGGGCCTCCGACAGGCGGACGATGTTGTTCACCTCGGTGTCGTCGGAGACGGGCTTCGCCTCCGGCTTGTCCTCCTCCTCGTCGGTCTCGACGATGATCCGCACGTCGTCCTGCGGCGCGGGGGCGGGGG
>NZ_VCJS01000190.1 GCF_005893125.1 Nonomuraea basaltis
GCCTACAACGTGGCCGCCCTGCCGCTGGCCGCGCTCGGCCTGCTCAACCCGATGATCGCGGGCGCGGCGATGGCGTTCTCCAGCGTGTTCGTGGTGAGCAACAGCCTGCGGCTACGCCGCTTCAAGTAGAGGTATGTTGATGGCTCCGAGCGAACACCGACTCGGAGCCGTCAACGAATCGTGGCGGTCTTCGCCATCGCCGGGAACGCCACGCGATCATGGGAATTCGTGGCCGCGACAATCGCCGTCCACGATCGCGGCGCACCGTCGTGAGGTGCCGGCACGAATGGCAGATCACCGTGCACCTCGAACATCTCGGGCAGGTTCGCGACCAGGCCGGCGACCCGAAACGCGGCTCCGAGCGGTTCTGGAGGCCTACGCGCGACGACGGGATAAACGTCACCACCGCGCCGAAGGACGCCCTGCTCGGCCAGGTGGACGTGCTCCCTGGCGAGTCGCTGGGGCCGCCGTGGACGACTCAGGGATTATTTTTCTTCTCTCCCCGCACTTTCGCGTAGCGGCGGGCGGCTCGGGCTCGATTGCCACAGCCGGCTGAGCGCCACTCGCGCCGTGGGATGTCGCGGAGGAAATACAGCAGCAGCCGGGACCGTGGCAGGCGCACACGTCGTGGCGTGCCGGTCCGGCGAACAGGGCGACGGCGTTCTCGTGACGGAGTCGCGGGCGGCTGAGCCGCTGGTGCCGATGTCGTTCCTGTCCGATCGGACGCGTGCCGTCGCCAATGGCGTGACCCTGCTGTTCTCCGCGGCCTTCTACGCGATGGCCTTCCTGCTGATGATCCACCTGCAGACCGTGCTCGGATACGGTCCGCTCCAAGCCGGCGTCGCCTACCTGCCGTTCGGCGCCGGAATCCTCGCGGGCATGTGGCTGTCCAGCCGCGTGATGATGCGGATGGGAATGCGCTGGGCCCTCGTCCTGTCCTTCCTGATCAGCTCGGCTGGGCTGGTGCTGCTGCTGTCCGGCGTGGCGGCCGGCGACCCGTACGCGGCGGGCGTGCGGTCCTGGTCACCCTGGGCGCACATCGCAGCGATGCCGAAGCCGACCCGCTCCGCGCCGCAACGGAAGGCTTCTCGTTCGCGCTCACCGTCGTCGCCGCCCTCCTCGTCCTCGGCGCCGTCCTCCTGGCCGCCCTGCTCCGAACCCGCCACTCGGCCTCGACGTCCGACCCCGCCGCCCACCAGACTCCAGCACGTCACCGATGAGAGTGAGCCCGTATCACGGGGAGGATCGCCGGCCACGAATCCGTCCGGGCGAGCAGGACCGCACCACCCGGCTCGATGCTGAACCGCGGGTCCAGCCATCGTCGGGATGCGGGTTGGTGGCCTTCTCGAGTGGATCTTCAGTCATGTGTTCCGCGGTGTCGGGAGAGATCGCGAACACGCACGCACCGACTCCGCTATCTCAAGCGGGTCCTAGAGAGCGAATCGCACCGACAGTGCGGATGAGCCGTCGCCGTCGATGATGCCATCACGCCGATTTGTGCACCGGCTCGTACGGCCGCGCAGTCAGCAAGCCCCGGGCGGCGCGTGCCGCATGTGGTCTGCGGAGGCGCTACGTTTGGCCAAGCCGCGTAGGAGACCAACCGCAAACCCTGCTACGCCTGCGGTCTGACACCTGCGATCAAGGCCGTGGCCGTCCTGCGCATGCGGTCGCGCAGGTCGGGCGCGTTCAGGCCGCGGGTGAGCAGGAGCTGGTGTGCGGCGCCTACCAGGGCGAGGGCGAGCGATTCGACGTCGGCGTCGGCGTGGATGCGGCCGTGTTCCTGTTCGGCGCGGAGGTAGGCGGCGAAGGCTCGTTCGCTGGCATCCATGTCCAGCGTGCCGTCGGCGAGCGCGTCGCTCAGGTGGCTGATGATGGACGGTCTGGCCATGGCGAGCCCGGCGAGGGCGAGCAGGTTGCCGGCGAACAGCGTTTCGATGGCGTCCATCAGGTTGTCGACCATGTCACCGCTGCCCGCCAGGCCGGGCAACCGGGCCATTCCCGCGCTCGCCCGGCCGGCGCGATCGAGGAAGAGCGCGGCCAGGAAGGTGTCCAGATCCGCGAAGTGGTTGTAGAGCAGACCGGTGGCACAGCCCGCCTCCTTGGTGATCGCGCGCCCGGTCAGGCCCGAGGGGCCCTTCTGCAGGAGCACGCGTTCCGCCGCGTCAAAGAGCTGCTGTTGTACGTCCGGGATCGCAACGCCACGCGGTGACATGAGCACCCAATCTACCTGATCAGCGCTGGGCCTTGCCGAGAATGAGCATTCGCTCATACTGTATGAGCAGATGCTCATTCTCAGCTGAGGAGGCCCATGGAGACGCGAGAATTCGTCTGGACCCGCAGACATGTCGCTGTGCTCGGCGTGTTGTGCCTGGCCCAGGTGCTGGACAGCGTGGACGTCACGATCGTCAACGTGGCGCTGCCGGCGATCCAGGACGACCTGGGGTTCTCCGCCGCCACGCTGTCCTGGGTGGTCAACGCGTACATGGTGGTGTTCGGCGGATTCCTCTTACTGGGCGGCCGGCTCGGCGACCTGTACGGCCACCGGCGCGTCCTGCTCGGCGGGGTGGCGCTGTTCACCGGGGCGTCGGCGGCGGCCGGATTCGCCCAGAGCGACGGGGTGCTGGTGGCGGCCCGGGCCGTCCAAGGCCTGGGCGCGGCGCTCATCGCCCCCATGACGCTGGCCCTGATCGCCTTGACCTTTCCCGAAGGGGCGCCGCGAAGCCGGGCGTTCGCCGTCTGGGGCGCCGCGACCGGCGCCGCGAGCACCGTGGGACTCATCGCGGGCGGGCTGTTCGCCGACGGACCTGGCTGGCGCTGGATGTTCTTCGTCAACCTGCCGGTCGGCCTGCTCCTGCTGGTGGCCGGGCGGCTGCTGCCCGATGGGGAGCGGCCTCCCCGTGTTTCCCGCGGGTTCGACCTGCCCGGCGCGTTGACGTCCACGGCCGGGGTGGGGCTGCTGGCCTATGCCGTCCTGCAGACCGACGCCAACGCCTGGTCCTCGCCACGCACCCTCACCCTGATCGTGGCCGCCGCCGCGCTGCTCGCCTACTTCGTGCTCCACGAAGCGCGCATCGCCAGGCAGCCGCTGGTTCCACTGGGGCTGTTCCGCAACCGATCGCTGCTCGGGGCCAACATCATCCAGGCGCTGAGGGGTGCCGGGATGTTTGCCGTCTTCTACTTCGCCACCCTCTACCTGCAGGGCGTGCTCGGCTACTCCGCCCTGATGACCGGGCTGGTGTACGTGCCGCTCACGGTGATCCTCATCGCAGGTTCCGCCCTCGGCCCACGGCTGGTCAGGCGCTTCGGCACCCGGCTGGTGATCGCCGCGGGATCTCTGGTCACGGCGGGTGGGCTGCTGCTGTTCACCCGGCTCTCGGCCGGCGGCACCCTCATGGCGGACGTCATGCCGCCGCTGCTCGTCATCGGACTCGGCTTCGGCGTCATCGTGGTCCCGCTCACCACGGCCGCGCTCACCGGGGTGCCGCCCTCGTCCAGCGGCGTGGCCTCCTCGCTCCTCAACGTCAGCGCCCAACTCGGCGGGGCGCTGGGACTCGCCGTTCTGTCCAGCGTCGCGGTCCGCGCGACCGCCGCCACGCCGGGTGCGCCCGCCGAGGCGCTCGTCGCCGGGTACCGCGTCGGGTTCGGCGTCGCCGCCGGGCTAATGGCCGTGGTCGTCGTCATCGCCCTCGCCGTCCTCCACAACCGAAGGGAACAATCATGACCAGCAGAGTCGTCATCGTCGGGGCGGGCATCGCGGGGCTGGCCACCGCGCTGCGGCTGCACCAGATCGGCTGGGAGCCCGTGGTGATCGAACGGGCCCCCGCCCGCAGGAGCGGCGGATACGTCGTCGCCTTCTTCGGCCGCGGCTACGACGCCGCCGAGCGCATGGGCGTCCTGCCTGCGCTGCGCGAGCGTCACGCCGGCGCCGTGGACATGGTCTACAGGAAACCCGGTGGCCGGCACCGCTTCACCGTCCCGCACCGCACCGTGCAAGCGCTGCTCGGGGACCGCGGCCTGACGCTGATGCGCGGCGACATCGAAGAAGCGCTCTATGAGGCGGTGGCGGGCAAGGTGCCCATCAGGTTCGGCACCACGCTCACCGCGGTGAAGCAGAACGAGGACGGTGTGCGGGTCGAGCTCGACGACGGCACCGTACTCGACGCGGACCTGCTGGTGGGAGCGGACGGGCTGCACTCGAAGGTGCGCGAGCTGGTCTTCGGCCCCGAAGAACGGTTCCGCCGCGACCTCGGCCACATGGTCGCCGCGACGACGCTGGATCACCTGCCGGACGGCGCACGCGAACGCGCCTTCACCACCGTCACCCGCGTCGGCCACATCTTCATGATCGCCAATCTGGGGCCGGGCCGGACGGCGGCCTTCTTCACGTACGGTGCCGCGGATCCGGCCGGCGAGTTGGCGAAGGGGCCACAGCGGGCGCTGGCTGCGGCCTACCGCGACATCGCCTGGGCCGCTCCCGACCTGATCCGGGCCATGTCGGCCGACAGCGTCTATTTCGACAGCGTCTCCCAGATCGTCGCCGACCGCTGGAGTGAGGGCCGCGTGGTGCTGCTCGGCGATGCCGCCTGGTGCGTCACCCTCTTCGCCGGCTACGGCTCCTCACTGGCTGTCGGAGGCGCCGAGCTCCTGGGCACGGCGCTGCGCCGCCACCCCGACGACATCCCCGCCGCGCTGCGCGAATGGGAAGCCGAACTACGTCCCGAAGCCGAAGAACGGCAGGCCATGGGCCGCCGAAACACCGGATCCCACGCGCCCGCCAACCGGCTGGACCTGCTGAAGCGGGATCTGCCACTCCGTCTTGCCACCCTGCCGCCGGTCACCCGCTGGCTACGCAAACACCTCCGCCTGCACTAATATCTCCCAGCATCACTATATTGCGTAGTAGCAATCGATAGGGGGACGTCATCTCGGCTCTGCGCGCAAAGGTCGGCACGGTTTGACGAGACGATGAACCGTAGTAGCTTCTCGGCGATCTACCTGCTGTCCGCAGTGATCGTCGTCGTCCTGGCGACGGGTGCGGTGGTCCTTGCCGGGATGGAAACCATTCCTGAGGCCACGAAACCGGTCAAGCGGCCATCCGCCATGAACAGGCGTCTTCCTACCGCGACACCGGCGGCCGACCCTGTCGCGCCGCTGAAGCGACGGCGTGAGGCGCACCTTCTCGTGATCGGCGAACGCACGTTGTCCGAAGAGGTGGTCACGCGCGTTCGCGGGCGGACGGAGGTGACGGCGGTCGAGCAGGTCGACGCCGCGAGATTGACGATCGCGGGCCGGAACGTTGCCACCATGGGCGTCGATCCGTCGTCATTCCGCTCGTACACGCCCGGCCCCACCGCACGTTCGGATCCACTGTGGCAGAGCATCGCCGCCGGCGACGCCGCGGTCTCCTTCGGGTTGGAAACCGATGGCGGGCTCGCGCTCGGAAGCTCGATACAGGCCGCAGGTCAGGACCTGCGGATCGGGGCAGTGGCGACCATGGGGCTGGGCATCGTCGACGCGGTCGTGTCCAGACGCACGGCTCAGCGCTTGGGGCTCCCGCAGAAGAACGCCCTGCTGGTGAGCGCACCACGAGCCGACTCGGCCCGCCTCAAGGATGCCCTGTCGCGCAAACTACCGCGGGGTGTCCAGGTCGTCGTCCTCAAGCCCGCGTTCACGCCTGCACGAGCCGGGAGGTCGCCGAGTTCGCTTCCCGACGAGCGAATCCGCGCTGTCCTCACGGCAGCCGCGAGCAAGCTCGGTGCTCCCTATGTATGGGGCGCCGAGGGGCCCGACGCGTTCGACTGCTCCGGGCTGATCCAGTGGGCGTTCGGACGCGCCGGAATCCGCCTGCCGAGGGTGACGCACCAGCAGTTCGCCAGTGGTCCGCAGGTTCCCTTCGCCCAGATACGGCCGGGAGACCTGATCTTCTGGCGACTGGACCCGACCAACCCTGGCTACATCTCTCATGCGGCGATCTACTTAGGTGACGGGAAGATGATCCAGGCTCCCAGGACGGGGGACGTCGTCAAGATCGTGCCTGTGCACACCCGAAATCTCGCGGGCGTCGTCAGGGTAGCCGGCGCGAACTGACCTCGGGCAGGGGACTGCCTTCCGTGTCACCGCAGGTTGGAATTGCCCTCCAGGAAACGGGTGGTGCGGACTTGGTCGGCGTGCCGGCCGGTGTAGGACAGCACGTACAGACCGTTGCGGATGTCCACGACATAGATCAGGCCATTTCGGATGATCGGGAAGCTCCACATGGTGACCTTGTTGGGGCCGCGGCCGAGCGCTGGGTCGTCGATGGCGACCGATGGCAGCGGCGTCGGGGAGTACCATGACCACCGGCCTGTGGATCGTCAAACCGCGCGGCTTGCGCGGCTTCTAGCGGTACGGCTCGCGGGGCGCGACTAGGGACATCCCTGAGTCGTGCCCCGGGGCCGAACAGAGCGTTGCCCCGTAGCGTCGGTCTGTTAGCAGTGTCCGAACCCGTGGGGGACCATCATGGCCAGACCGATGCGGCGCAACATCGCGCATCTCACCAAGGCCGAGCGCGACGCCTTCGTCGACGCGGTACGGAAGGCAGACCTTCAGACGTACGTGGACGGCGTGTCGTACTGGGACAAGCAGGACCAGATTCATCAGGGCACCCACAACCACGGAGGGCCGTCGTTCATCCCGTGGCACCGGGAGCTGTGCAATCGCTACGAACGCCTCCTGCAACAGGTGGACCCGGACGTGGCGCTGCACTACTGGGACTGGACCCAGGACCCGCGCGCCGCCGACGACGGCAACGGTGGCACGGTGGATCTGACCAGCGACGACTTCTTCGGTACGGCGAGCGGACTGGTGCAGGGCGTGCTGGCGCCGCTGCACAACGGCGATCAACTCGCGGGAAGCCGCGACCAGACGCTCGATCCCGCCGACCCGCCTCGGGCGATCAAGCGATTCTGCAATTCCGGAGCGCCGGGCGTGAGCGCTGACGCCACGATCATCACAGGCAGCGATGCGCTGCCCCAGGGACAGCAGTGGCCCAGCTTCCGGGCCGCGCTGGAGAGCTCGCACAACACCGCACACACATTCTTCGGGCCGGGGAGCAACATCTTCGATCCCCACGCGTCTTTCGAGGACCCGTTCGTCTTCCTGCTGCATTCCAACGTCGACCGGCTGTTCGCGATGTGGCAGACCCGGCCGGGCCAGGAGTGGCGGCTGGATCAGGCGCAGGTCTACGGGAACGAGACGAACTCGACCGGATCGGAAGGCATCCTGCACAACCTGCAGCCGTGGGACGGCACGGTCGAGTTCGGCTCGCCGATCCCGCCGTGGACCAGCGGCTCGACCGACATCGAGGTCAAGAACTGCCGCCACGCCTCCGTGGTCGCCCCGCCGTGCTACGACTCGCTGCCGGTGACCGTCATGCAGATCGCCCCGGCTCCCGGCATTCCGCTGCGGTTCCTGGACGTGGCCGAGGGCGAGCAGACGGCCCGCGCGCTGCGCCTGCGGGTACGCGGCTGCCGCACGGTCACCTGCCAGGCCGCGGTCAAGGGCGACGCGGCCTTCACCCTGCTCCAATCCACCGTGGTGACACCGGACCCGCAGGCCTACGTGGCGCACGACGTCTTCGTGTGGGTGCTGTTCAACCCTGGACTGGCGGGCTCGTCCGCGTCCGGCACGCTGGAGGTCAACGTCGCCGAGACCGGCGACACCTTCAGCATCCCGATCGAGGCCAACGTGATCGCCAAGCCGACCGTGGCCTCGTCCATGGTCTTGGACCGTTCCGGCAGCATGGACGCGCCGTCCGGCGTCGCCGGGCTCAAGCGGATCGAGGTGCTGCGCAACTCCGCGCCGCTGTTCGTGCACCTGCTCGGTGACGACGACGCGGTAGGCGTGATCCAGTTCGACACCGACGCCGCCGAGGCCATGCCCGTCGAAGTAGCGGGCGGCACGATCGGCGGCCTGGGCAGGGCGAACGCGTTGAACGCGATCTCCCACCACGTCACCGATCCGAACGGCCTCACCTCGATCGGGGACGGCCTGGAAGCGGCCGCCGCGCAGCTCGGGGTGACCTCCGGGTTCAGCTCGCAGGCCACCGTGGTGTTCACCGACGGATTCGAGACCGCGGCGAAGTTCATCGCCGACGTCGCGCCGCTGATCACCTCGCGAGTGTTCGCCGTCGGACTCGGCACGGCCGAGCAGCTCAATCCCGCCGCGCTGGGCGACCTGGTCGACAGCACGGGCGGGTACCTGCTGCTCACCGGTCAGGCGGGAGCCGACGATCAGATCCGGCTGCAGAAGTACTACGCCCAGATCATCGCGGGGATGACGAACTCGCAGATCATCGTCGATCCGGATGGTTTCGTCCCCATCGGCGGGACGGCCGTGGAGCCGTACCCGCTCACCGAGGCCGACAGCCGCAGCGACGTGATCGTGCTCACCCCGTACGCCCGCGCGCTGAAGGTGGCACTCGAAGCGCCCGACCGTACCCGCATCGATGACACCAACGGCGCCCAGCTCGCCGCCACGGCCAACCACCGGGTGCTCCGGCTGGCCCTGCCCAGCCCGGCGCTGCCGGGGCCGGTCGGCGGGGAGTGGAAGGCCCACCTGTCGGTCGACCCGGACGAGCTGAAGCGGATCATCAACGAGCTGGAGGAACGCAGGGACTTCGAGGCGATCAACCGGATCAAGACGCACGGCTTGCCCTACACTCTGGCCGTCCAGACCCGCTCGGCCATCCGGATGACGGTCACCGTCAAGCAGTCCTCTCGCCGCCCCGGCGGCGACGCGCAGATCATCGCGTCGCTGGCGGAGGCCGGCATCCCGCTCGGGCACACCGTTTCGGTCCGCGCCGAGGTCAGCGGGCCCGACGCCAAGCCCTACCAGATGCCGCTGTCCGAAGTGGCGGACGGCGAATTCACGGGGACCGTTCCGACTCCCGTGGCTGGCGTGTACCGCGTGCTCCTGCGTGCCGAGGGGCGCTCGCTGCGCGGCGAGCCGTTCACGCGGGAAGAGCTCCGCACGATCGCGGTCTGGACCCGTGGCGACGACCGATCCATCCCGAGGAACGGGCGCGCGTAGGTTCACCGAGAACTCAGTGCACCCCCGGGTTCTGAGGCCGATAAGGGAGCACTTATTCTTCGTAGATGTGTCGGCGTGGGCATGATCTAGCACACGGGCCCACGCCGGCACATTCGCGTTCCTATTGAGTGATCTTGATGTCGTCCACGGCGGCCTCGACCAGGCTGCCGCCCGCCGCGTCACCCGCCTCGACCAGGATTCTGATCGTCTGACCGGCGAAGCTCGACAGGTCCGCCGAGCCTGTGGTCCACGCGCCTGAGCGGGCACTCGCCGCGCCGGTTTGCTGGAAGACCGTGCTGGTGGCGGCCGCGCCGATCCTGATGCGGAAGAAGTCGGCCGAGCCGGCGTTGTTCAGATGCGCGAAGGAGTACGAGAAGGACAGGGTGAGCGGTCCCGAGGCGGGGAGCGTGACGGCAGGGGATTGGATGCTGGTCGTTCCGCCGTCGATGTCGCCCGTGCCCGCGCTCGCTCCGGCCAGCCGTCCCGTCACGAGGTCGTTGACGCCGCTCACGGTCGTGCCTTGCTGCAGTGACGTGCCGCCGGAGGCGGTCGCCTCGGGATCTCCTCGCTCCCACTGGCCGGCGGTCGCGGTGTCCGTGGCCGCCGGGTTGGGCAGCCATCCGGTCGCGGACTCGAAGTCGTCGGAGTAGACGGTGACGGGAGGTGGGCCGTCGAGGTTGGGCTTGAGCACGAACAAGCCGCGTTCGATGCTGTTGACGATCACTGTGCCGCTGTTGAAGAAGGGGTAGTTCGCCCAGGTGCCGTTGAACGTGGCGTTGTTGTTGGCCGGGTGCACGTCGAAGAACGCGGCCTCGGTGATCGTGGTGGGGTTGGCGGCGTTGGTGCTGTCGAGGATGCGCAGGCCCGCGGTGTAGTTGGACTCGTAGACGTACTTTCCCTTGATGTAGAGGTTGTGGTCGATGGCCGCGGTCGGGCCGGAGTAGAAGCCGAGCAGCGCCACGCTGGTCAGGCTGGCCATGCTGAAGACGCGGGTGCGGGTGTTGTGGCCGAAGTTCTGCTCGTCGGTCTCGTCGTTGAGGAAGAAGTAGCGGTGGTCTTCCGTGAGCCAGCCCTGGTGGGTGTAGCCGCGGCCGCTGTAGCTGGTGCGGGAGAGCTGGACCGGGGCCGACTTGGTGGTCACGTCGAAGATCGTCAGGGTGTCCTCGTTGGAGTTCAGCAGGAGCTCCCTGCCGGTGTACCGGGTGTCCGGCCCGTTGTAGATCACGGCCTGCGAATCGTGGGTGTAGCCGTCGGCGCTGACGCAGCCGGCGAAGACCGGACTCGCGGGCGTGGCCAGGTTGAACATGCGCGGCCCGCCCGAGCAGGTGTTGGAGCCGTTGACGTATGCGAAGCCGCTCTGGGTGTTGATCGTGATGGTGTGGGCGGTGCTGAAGGAGGTGTTGCGGGCGTCGGCGGTGAACGTGACCGGCGGGCTCGTCACGCTGCGCAGCCGGGTGAGGTTGAAGACCTGCAGGCCGTGGCCGGACGCCTCCGAGACGATGTAGGCGTGGTTGTTGTGGACCTCGATGTCGCGCCAGCTTGAGTTGACCGTGGCGGTGGGCAGGTTGCCCAGATAGACGGGCGCGGCCGGGTCGGTGACGTCGACGAAGGACGTGCCGCTAGACCTGCCGACCAGCGCATACTCCTTGCCGGTCTGAGGGTCGGTCCAGCCCCAGATGTCGTTGCCGCTGCCGCCGCCGATCGTGTTCAGCGGTAGCTGGGCCATCAGGTCGACCTTGTTGCAGGGGTATCCGGCCGCTGAGCCGCCGACGCAGGGAGTGGCGGCAAGGGCTTGTGCCTGCTGCGGGGCCGCCGGCTGCCAGCCGCGGCTCTTGCCGTCATGGGGATCGGGGTCGGCGAGCGTCCAGCCTGGTGAGGCGATGAGAAGACAGGCGAGCAGGGCGAGGATGCGGGTTCTCGGGCGCATGGTGGCTCCCATGACATGTTCGGGCCAGTGGGGAGCGTCGCGCCGGCCGAATCAGATCCCTAGCAGCTACGGCCGACGCGGCGCGGTCAACGGAGGGTTGTCTCCTGCGTCTGCGGGTTGAGGTGGTGCTGCGGGCGCCCGAGCGCACGTACGTCGAACAACGACCAGACCAGCAGCCCGCGGGTGATGTCCGACTCGTAGATCAGCCCGTTGTACCAGTAGGTCGACCAGTCACCGCCGAGTTGCGCCGGCACGAGCGGTGCCGGATCGGCGTAGGCGATCTCCTTGGCTTGGGCCGGGTTGGTGAAGTCCAGGACGCTGATCCCGGACTGGTAGTTGCCGCTGACCAGGACATACCGGTGGTCCAGCGGGATCACGTTGTAGTTGTGCAGGGTGCAGTTCTCCTCCACGGTCTGGGCACGCGGCAGCACCCACTGGCCGAGCTTGGCGCCATTCGCCGCGTCGTAGAAGAACAGCGACTTGTGCGTGTCGGTCTGCACGACTCCGCCGGGCAGGACGGTGCCCGTCGCCGTGCACCTCGGACCGCCTCCGCCGGCGGGCTCCCAGCCGAGGATGATGACCTTGCCGTCCCAGGTGAAGGAGGCCGAGTGCCACCGGCCCGAGCCCTGCGTCAGATCGCCGACACCCGACTCCCTGATCGTGTAGAGGAAATTCGGATCATCGAGGCTGCCGCCGGGGAACGCGTTGTCGCCGATGTCGAACACGTTGGTCCCGTCGGCGCTGGCGCAGGCCGCGAGGTTGGCCGAGCCCTGGATGACGCCCATGTCGTGACAGCCGGGCGCGACGCCGGTCGTGAACGGGCCGTCGAGCGGTTCGGTGCGCAGCAGGCGGGCGTCGGCCGGGTTGGCGAGCGGTACCTCGATGACGTCGATCGCGTCGCAGCCGCTGGAGACGTTGCTGTAGACGATCAGGCGGCGGTTGCGGAGGTCCGGGGCGACCGTGGCGGTGTGCGAGCCGCACTCGGTCTCCACCGAGCCGACCAACGCCGGATCTTTCTCGTTGCTGAGGTCGAAGACGTGGACGCCCTCGAATCCTTCCGCCACCGGCTGGCCGTCACAGGTGGCTCCGGCGGGCGCGGGGGAGTTCCATGAGCGGATGAGGATCTTGTCCCAGACGACGATGTCGCCCTGGTCGCCGCGGCATTCCTGGAAGACGACCTCTCTGGGCCGGGCCGGATTGCTGAGGTCGAGCGTGCGGAAGCCGTTGTAGTGCCCCTGGTAGGCGCGGTTGCGCCAGAAGGCCAGGTCGGAGTTGGCGGTGAACGGGGTGATCGTGTTCGCCCTGGGAGAGAAGCCGATGGCGTGCATGTTCTTGCTGGTGGTGAACGTGCTCGCGGCGTCGATGTGATCGGCCACGGCGGCCTGTGGCAGCAAGAGGATCAAGCCTGCGGTGATGGCGAGGAGCAGCGGTAATCGGGACGGGATTCGCATGGCACGCTCCTGTGGGAGTCAACGCCTGGGGTACGCCCTTCGCGGGTGAAACCTGCAAAGTGTCCGACGCGGTGTAGGAGATGTCAATATTCGACGTTTACCGCCATGGCGGGGGAGCTCTGTAATGGGGGATGGCATGGACGATCTCGGCACTGGCGCTGTTCGTCGGCGCCTTGGCGCCATCACGGGCTGCTCACCATGGTCGATGCGCTGCGTGCCGCCTTACCCTGGGCCACAATGATCAAGCAGGCCCAATCGGAGCTCGCCGAGCTGACCGAACTCATCGCGGACGACGCTGCGCACTCCGCCACGGCTCCACTCCCGTCGTCGACGCCCTTCGGCGGCTGACACCGGCGTCTTGCGCGACTATGAGTCCTCAACAAGGGGCCGGGCTCGAGCAGCGGATCGCTCGCTTGGAAGGTCGCGGAGCCTCCCTCAACAGACCTCCGTCGGTCGAGGCTCATTCGGGCCGCAACGCCGTGCTCACCCATCCCGCGCTCCGCGAGCCGGCCGACCGGATGCTCAAGAACTACGGCGGCTGAGCTCTCGCTGCGGCGAGACCCCCGCTGAGCGAAACATGCCCACTGCGGGCGCCATTCACTGATCACCGGAAGCATTGAAAAGTAAACAAATCTGGCCGCATCCGGGCATGTCTCTTCCTCCTACGTGTTGTAGGACGTACCTTTCCGACAGTGCGCGCATGTCACTCGTGTCCCCAGCAGACGAGACGAAGAGGTCCAGCATGCGAAGAGGCTTACTGGTAATGCCCGCCGTCGTGACCCTGACCTTAGCCATGAGCGGCGTTGGGATCGCGAGCCCTCAACCTCCAACCCCCACGCCCAGCCTGGGAGCCGAAGCCAAGGATCCCGAGATCGCCGGCAAGGACGATCAGCACGGCGGCACCGACGGGCACCTGCCCGGTACGAAGAAGAACGTGCAACTCGTGGCCAAGCTCGACATGAGCGGCGCCACCGGCGAGAACCGCCCTGGCCACATCGCGGACGTCGCCGTCTTTGGAAACTACGCCTACTTGGCGGCCCGCAGGCTGAACACCGACCCCTGCGGCACCGGCGGCTTCTACACGGTGGACGTCTCGAAGCCCAACGCGCCCAAGGAACTGTCCTTCACCGCCTTCCCCGCCGGGTCGTATCCGGGTGAGGGCATGCACGTCATCAGGGTGAAGACGGCGAAGTTCAAGGGCGACATCCTGGTCACCAACAACGAGATCTGTTCGGACGCGCCTGAGGCCGTCGGCGGCATGTCGATCTACAACGTCACCGATCCGAAG
Organism: Nonomuraea basaltis; assembly: GCF_005893125.1. Classification (GTDB taxonomy): domain Bacteria; phylum Actinomycetota; class Actinomycetes; order Streptosporangiales; family Streptosporangiaceae; genus Nonomuraea; species Nonomuraea basaltis. The sequence goes on from NZ_VCJS01000190.1 coordinate 13,736, forward strand.
AACATCGTCCCGCTGGCCATCGGCAAGGGCGACTTCAACGACGGCACCCAGCCGGTGGCGAACGACGAGCACAGCGTCTTCGCCTGGCAGGCGGGCGATCGGGTGTTCGCGATGATGTCGGACGACCTGGAGCAGTCGGTCGGCGATGTGGACATCATGGAGATCACCGACCCGGCGAACCCGGTGCTGCTCGCCGAGACCAGCATCGCCGATTGGCCCAACGCCGAGGTCGGCGCGAACGGCCAGTCCGTCTTCCTGCACGACATGGTGGTCAAGCGCATCCGCGGCCACTGGCTCGGCCTGCTGTCCTACTGGGACGCCGGATGGGTGATCCTCAACCTGGACAACCCGGCCACCCCCGTCTTCGTCGCCGACTCCCGCTACCCCGACCCTGAGAAGCTGCTCGGGTTCTCCCCACCGGAGGGCAACGGCCACCAGGCGGAATGGACCGCCAACAACCGCTTCATCATCGGCACGGACGAGGACTTCTCCCCGGTACGGACGGCCTTCCAGGTCACCGACGGGCCGAACGCCGGGACGTACGGCGCGGGCGAGTTCGGCTGGACGGTGCCGATCAGCACGCTGCCCGCCCAGACCTTCCAGGCGGCGAAGACCGCGTGGGGCGGCAGCGGCTGCGAGGAGGACACCGACGGCAACGGCGTCAGCGACCGCGCCGAGGTGCCCACGAAGGCCGCCACCGGCGCGGACGCCGTGGTGTTCGTACGCGGCGGTTGCTTCTTCTCCAACAAGGTCGAATCCGGCCAGCTCGCCGGCTACGACAAGGTGATCGTCATGCAGAGCCACGTGGCGACCAGCAACGGCCGCTTCGGTGACGGGTTCTTCTGCGGCGGCCAGGGACACGAGTTCACGATCACCGCTTCGGCCATCTGCGTCGGCCACCGGGTCGGCCACCTGCTCTTCGGGGACGCCCCTGAATACACGTCCCCGGGAGCGGTGGACATGCCCGCGCTCGGCACCCTCGGCGCCGGCGTCAAGGCGACGACGACGTTCGACGGCTGGGGCACAGTGCACCTGCTCGACGCCGCGACGCTCAAGGAAATCGACAACTACGCGATCAAGGAGGGCATCGACCCGGCTTTCGCCACCGGCTTCGGCGATCTGACCGTGCACGAGGTCGCCACCGACCCCGAGCGCAGCGACCTGGCGTACTTGTCCTACTACGCCGGGGGCATCCGGGTGATCAAGGTGGGTCCGTGGGGCATCAAGGAGGTCGGTAGGTACATCGACGCCAACGGCAACAACTTCTGGGGCGTCGAGGCCGCGAAGATCAAGAACAAGACGTACATCTTCGGCAGTGACATGGACAGCGGACTCTGGATCTTCCGCTACACAGGAGGATGAGCTCATGGGCCACGGCGGATCCCCGCCGTGGCCCATCCTGCACATGGAGTCGCCGCTCGATGTGCAGATAGTCACCTCAACTGCTATGTCGACGGCGCTCTGTTCATCGCCTCGATTGCGCTGTACGTGCTGATCAGACAGGCGATGCTGCGGCTACCACGCCGAACCAGGCCGGCCCCGCCTGGACGGCTCGCTGATCGCCCTGCTGACTGGGTGGCCCTTGTACTGGACGCGCTCTACATAGCCTTGACGCTGCGAGGACAGGCGGTCCCCTCCCGAGTATTTCGGTTGCGCCTGCCGAAGCAACTATATTCGATAGTAGTTAGCTGTGGGCTGCAACGGACGCCACGTTCATCTTCCTTCTTCGCCCTCGTGCCAGGACGGCGGCGGAACATGCGCAGCTGAGCGTGCTCAGACACCTGCGGCAGACCGTGATGGCGTTGCGGCAGGGCGAGCACATGCACGAACACGAGCATCCTGGCGAGGTCACGGTGCACGTGCTGCACGGGCGGGTGCGGCTTGTCGCCGGGCCTGACTCGTGGGACGGACTGCCCGGCGATCTGCTGGTCATGCCCGCACGCCGCCACCGCGTGGAGGCCGTGCAGGACTGCGCGTTCCTGTTCACCACCGCGCGTTGAAAGCGCTGAAGGCGGGTGGAACCGGGTTCGGTTCCCCGCCTTCAGCGTTGCCGGAAGGTCATTCGATCCAGCTTGCCGACGGCGGAGACGTCCTTCATCAGTGAGGCGACCTCGTCCGGGACCGGCGGGATTTCCTCGCGGTCCATCCAGCCCAGGCCGGACCGCACGAGGTTCACCTGCATCTCCAGGTCGGTGTTCGGGCCGTCGGCAGAGACGGCGCAGGAGCGCAGGGCGTGCAACCTTCGGCGGAGGGCCTCGGCCAGAAGGAGGAGCGATCCGACGGCCAGTACGGGCCGGAGCGGTGCGCACCACGGCGTCCGGCGATGTTTTCGACATGCCAGCCGGACATCGGAATCGGTAGAGGCGGACGGTCGCGAGAGTCTCTTCCGCTTCTACCGATTCCACACGGTTGAGTGATCGACCGGTGCTGTATCCGTCTCCTTCGTCAGACAGCGGGGCGGCCCAGGTCGCGCAACTGGTCAGGGGTCAGCACGGAGACGTTCTGGTCGACGGGGGAGTCGGTGTACTGGTGGATGGCCCAGGACTTCCAGTCGGCGGGCGGGGCAAGCTGGCCCTTGGCCTTGCTGTAGTGGGCGACCCACAGCGGATACTCGGCCAGCCCCTTGCCGTAGGTGTTGGCGAAGTTCCAGCCGCTGTAGAGCATCGGGGTGACCCCGGTCTTGGCCTTCACGTGCGACAACCACTTCTTGGCCCACGCGTTGACCTCGGCGACCGACTTGCCGTCTGTGGTCTCCAGATCCAGGACCAGCAGGTCGCCGGCCTTGGCGGGCTGGGAGTTCGCCATGGACAGGAAGTACTCGGCCTCGGCGATAGGGTCGTTGCCCGGGTGGCCGTAGTGGTAGGCGCCACGCACGATTCCCTTCTTGTCCATCTCGCGCCAGTGACGGGCGAACGAGGCGTCGCGGAAGCTCGTGCCCTCGGTGGCCTTGATGATGCCGAACTTGGCCGGGCTGGCGCTCCAGTCGTAGTCGGACTCGTACCGGGAGACGTCCACGCCGTAGGTGAGCGATCCGGCCTTCTGCTGAACTTCGTGCACCGAGCTTTGTTCGGTGGACGAGGCGACCGCGGAGACAGCTACGCCTGTGATGGCAGCGGTTCCCGCCAAGATCGCACCGCCGATGGCGAGGCTGAGGCGCTTGTTGTGGAGATCGAGGTGGTTCTTGAGGGTATGGGTGATTGTGGCAAGCCGAGGCTTGAGCATGAGGTATTGACTCCTTGCTTCCATGCCGCCTACCGGGTTAGCTGACGGGTTCGGGCCTGGAAGTGCCCTACGGGCGCAGCCTGGGCTGGCGTCCGATTCACCCCGAAGAAGATGGGTCCCCGGCTCCGCGAGGTGCGGATTCGGCGGCCGAACGCCGTCCTGAAGCATCCCCTCAGGGCCGCGCGCGGTCCGGTCAACGAAGCGGTAACGATGCGACGAAGAGCTCGTCAAGACATGCACCGCGATGACTCAAAAGGTATGCAAATCACCATAGGGGGCGCAAGTGGGCAAATCGGATTCTGGTGCACCTGCCGCCAAATAGGTGCTGAAATCCCTTGCCAGTAGTAGGTGTGGGACTAGGTAAAACTTTGCGATCCCCCACGTGTCACCCATGATCACAGCGGGTGGGTGGCAGGGTGAATCGCCCATCTACTAATTCTGATCGTAGGGTTCTTGTGACGTGCTTACGATGCCGAGGTGCGCGATCCTCGTACTCATGTTCTCTTTCGCCTCATGTGTTGAGGTGGCGATGTCGATGGACATATCGCTCGGGGTGCGTGGCGCTGCTCCAGCTTGGCCAGCTTCCGGGAGGTGACGCAGTCGGCCCATGTCAGCAGCAAGGTCGCGATGATCACGTAGCCGATGGCGTTGAGGAGCACGTCGATGATGAGCAGCTGCGTGTGGGCCAGGCGGCGCATCTCGGTCTCGACGCTGTTGTCGAGCCGGGCGGCCCTGAGTCGTTTGAACAGCTTGTCGGCGCGGGCCATGACGGTGCTGTAGCGGCGGCGGACGGCGATATGGCCGGATCACGCGGACGGCCTCCTCGCCCTGCCCGGCCTCGCCGGCGACTTCGAGGTGCGGTAGCGCGTGCCACGAGCACATCACCAGGGACGGGCACGGCGCAGTCCTCGGGCCTGTGGCGCCGAACGAGCCTGGGCTGTACCGGCTGCTGTTCGGCGCGGTCGGGTGTCACCAGTTCTGGCGGTGGAAGAGATCGGAGTTCATAGCGGTAGACGGCTGTTGTCACCGGTAACGATCTTGCTAGGTGCGGGGCTGAACGTTGTCCTAAGGTCCCGTGAGCGGCCCGCTGCGGCTTGTTCCTGTCGTTGTTCGCGGGACCAAGTTGTAGCGGCCGCTGAGCGCCTCGAGCATCGCCGGACATCTGCATTGGTGCCCCCGGGTCAGGGCGGAACCGGGGGCGGCAGGTTCTTATGGGGTCAGGCCGTGACGACGACGGGCTGATCGGCCGGGACGGAGGCGTCCCGAGGTGTGCCGTCGCCGGGGTCTTTGTGGAAGGCGCCTCCCTTCATGATTCCGACGATCTTGTCGCGGTTCTGCAGGACGCTGATGTCCTTGAGCGGGTCGCCGTCGACGAGGATGAAGTCGGCGTAGAAGCCGGGCTTGATCTGCCCGAGTTCGTCGGGCATCCGCATGATCTCCCCGCCCAGCTTGGTGGCGGCCAGCAGCGTCTCCATCGGGGTGTAGCCGAGGAGCTCGACGAAGTGCTGCAGGTCGCGTGCGTAGGTGCCGTGCGGGGTCCAGGCGAAACCGTAGTCGCCGCCGGGCAGGACGCGGATGCCGCGCCGCCGCATCTCCTGCAGGCCGGCGATGGCGTATTCGAGTTCGCGCTTGTAGCCGGCGGCTTCGGCGGCCTCGGGCGGGTAGCCGAAGGTAGACGCGTCGTTGAGGGTGGCCACCAGCCAGTTCAGGCCGGGGGCGACGAAGACCTTGTCTTTCTTGGCTTCGAGCATGTCCAGGCCCTCTTCGTCGATGAAGCTGGCGTGGCAGATGATGTCGACGTTGTTGCGCAGGGACATCTTCACGCTCTCCGCGGAGCGGGCGTGCGTGCACACGCGCAGGCCGCGGCGGTGGGCCTCGGTGGTGACGGCGAGGACCTCCTCGTCGGAGAAGTAGTTGTCCTCGGCGTGCTGGTTGCCGGTGATTTCCTCGCCGGACATGCTCAGCTTGACCAGGTCGGCGCCGTAGGCGACGTTGCGGCGGACCTGCTTGCGCATCTCCTCGGGGCCGTCGGCAAAGGCGGTGATGCCGTCTACGAGGCCGCCGCCGGTGACGGCGATCTCCTGGCAGTTGGCCAGGTAGCGCGGGCCAGGGATGAGTCCCTCGTTGATGGCGTTGCGGATGACGACGTCCAGGCGGGGTTTGGCGGAGGCCGCGCCGACGCACATGGCGTACCCGGAGTTGAGGTAGGTCAGCGCGGAGGCCGTTGAGTGTTCGGCTCGGGTGGCGTCGCTTGGCCAGTTCCAGGCGGCCGACGGGACAGTCTGGCTCATACAGGCCCAGATGGCCGAACTGTCGACGAGCACGTCACCCTTCCCGAGGGCACCCGCGACGGCCTGCGCGTCGGATCCAGTTCGCCCTCACGCGAGCTTCGCGTCGGCGAAATGACAGGGCTCGGCCCGTGGGAGAACCACCCCGACCGTCGCGCCTCCGCGCTCCTGGCCAGGTGGTCCTCACCGGTGCACGAGCTGGCCACGCCGTACGTGAAGCCGCAGGAGAACGGCATCCGCGGCGGCGTCGACGAACTCACCCTCACCGGCCCCCGCCGGGCGCGTCGAGGTGACCTCCGCCGTGCCGCTGTCGGCGACGGTCACCCGGAACGCGATCGACGACCTCGAACAGGCTGCGCACTGGTGGCAGCTGCCGGAATCCGACCTGACCCACGTCACTCTCGACATCGCCCATCGCGGCGTCGGCGGTTGCGGGAAGGACGCTCTTGCTCACGAACCTTGAGATACATGTGGCGACGTTCGCGTCATCCGGTCGAGGGTTCGACCTGATGACGCCGGCGGAGGAGGTGGCGCTGGAGTTTGCCGCTGGGCGTCTTGGGCAGCTCCTCGATGAAGTAGATCCGGCGTGGGTAGGCGTGAGCGGCCAGCCGGGTCTTGACCAGGTGCTGGAGTTCGCCGGCGAGCGCCGGGCCGGGTTCGCGGCCGGGCCGCGGCACGACGTAGGCGACGACGACCTCGCCGCGCAGGTCGTCGGGCTCGCCGACTACGGCCGCCTCGGCGACGGCGGAGTGGTGCAGCAGGACGCTTTCCACCTCGTGCGGGCCGATGCGGTAGCCGGCCATGAGGATGAGGTCGTCGTCGCGCGAGCCGAAGGTGAGATGGCCGTCGGCGGACTTGGTGGCGACGTCGCCGGTGTAGTACCAGCGGCTGTCGGCGCTGAACCGTTCGGCGGTGCGGTCGGGGGCGTTGCGGTATGCGGTGAACGACATCAGCGGGCTGTTCGGCACGTCGATCGCGACGCGGCCGGGCTCTCCGGCGGGGGCGATCTCGTCGGCGTCGGGTTTGAGCACCTCGACGCGCCAGCCGGGCAGGGGGCGGCCCATCGAGCCGGGCTTTACGGGTTCCAGGAGATCGGGGTGCCAGGCGTTGGCAACGGTCATGCCGGTCTCGGTCTGGCCGTAGTGGTCGCGGATCGGGATGCCTAGCTCGTGCTCGGCCCAGGCGATCACGTCCGGGGGCAGCGGTTCACCGGCTGAGGAGCAGCGGCGCAGCCTCAGATCGGCGGGGATAGGGAGGTCGGCGTTGCGCAGCGCGCGGTAGACGGTGGGGGCGGCGGCGAAGTTGGTGACGCCGTAGCGGGACAGCACCTGCCAGGTCAGCTCCGGCGAGAAACCTCCGCGCAGCAGCAGGCTGCGCCGGCCGGTGGCGAGCGGACCGACGATGGCGTAGTACAGGCCGTACCCCCATCCCGGGTCGGCGGCGTCCCAGAACACGTCCTCGTCGGTGTGGTGCAGGCCGAACACCTGGTAGGCGTGCAGTCCCGCCACGGCGCGCAGCGTGACGGGGACGCCCTTGGGTGTACCGGTCGTCCCGGAGGTGAACAGCTCGATCAGGGTGCCGTCGCCGCCCACCGCCACCGGCTCGGGCGCCGGGTCAGTCCCGATGAGCAGGTCGTGGAAGGAGACGTCCCGTCCGGCCGGCTCGCCGGTGGTGACGATGGCCCACTCAGGTTCGGCGGGGAAGTCCGGGCCCGGCACGAGTTTGGCGCGTTGTTCGGCGTCGGCGATGACCGCCTTGGTGCCGTTGCCGGTGGTACGCAGCGCGATGGCCGGCGGCGCGAAAGCGGTGAACAACGGCACCTGGACCGCCCCGAGCCGCCAGATGCCCAGCTGCGCGATCACCATCTCGGCGGATTTGCCCATCAGTGTCGCCACCCGGTCCCCTTCGCTGACCCCCAGGCCGGCGGCGAACCGGCCGGATCGCTCGTCGAGCTCGCCGAACGTCACCTCCCGGCTCGACAGATCGGGCTCGATCACGGTGAACGCCACGGCGTCGGCCGGGTAGCGGCGGCACAGCAGCTCGACGGCGTTGGCGTCCGGCCGGTCGTAGACGGCCAGGAGTTCCGACACGATCTGCTCGGGTGTGGACATCGTGGTCTCCTTGCGCAGCTGTGTTGGTGTCGGTGCTGTGCGTGCGGGTTACGGGGTGAGCGCGGCCTTTTCCCGGGGCGCTCGCGTGCCCGGGGCGATGCCGGCGCGCTCAATCCATGCTGAGAGACGTTCCACTGATACGTATGAGTAGTGCGGGGGCGGCAACCTGGCTCCGATGCAGATCGGAGTGCAAAGGCAATGTGAGCTGTCAGAGGGCCGGCGAAGGCGTGCGGAGGTGCGCTTGCCGGGGGAGGGTCACGCTGGTTGGGGGGGTGCCAGGAGATCGGAGATGAAGCTGCGGACACCTTCTCGCGGATCGACTGCCTCCGGATCGAGCAGCCACTGGAGTTGGACGCCGTCCAACACCCCGAGCAGCAGAACTGCCAGCTGCTTGGGCGCCGGAGCGGATCGGATCTCGCCACGCGCCGCCGCTTCGGCCAGTGCCCTCTCCAGAAGGCGTCGAGCCTTGCGGTAACGATCGCGGAAGTATTCGTGCGCGGGATGGTCGTCGGCGGTCGCCTCCGCCGAGAGCACGCAGTGCAGCTCGGGGAATCCCGGGTGCGCCATGTTCTCGGCCAGCATGTTCATGATGTGCTCTATGAGGTCGTCGCGGGTGGGTGAGGCGGGGAGCGATGTGCCGGGCTCGGTGGCTCGGCGGTCCCGCTCCTGTAGCACCGCGGCGAGGAGCGCGTCTTTGTCGGGGAAGTAGTAGGTCAGGCCGGCGTGGGTCATGCCGAGCCTCGCCGCCACGTCCTTGAAGGTCGCGCCCCGGTAGCCGGCATTGCCGAAGATCTCGGAAGCGGCCTCGATCGCCGCGGCCCGCACCCGGGCGCTTTTCGAATACGGTCCTCTCGCCGTGGTCACTGCCGGTCCAACCCTCATCTCGCTAGTGAAGTGATTCCAGCGAAAAGCTTACTGCGCCTAGTTTTTCTGGGCGGCAGATCGGACCGGACCGTCCCCCGCGGGACTCAGTTGACCGTGCGTACGCGCCGCACGAGCAGACCACCGACGATGGCGACGGCACCGGCGGTGAGGTAAAGCGCGGGATAGCCGCCCAGAGACGTGAGCGCGCCGAGCGCGATGATCCCCGGCGCGATCATGGGGCCGATGGAGCGCGGGAGCTGGTCGGCGATCACGATGAGCGACATGTACTTGGCGACGTCGCTCTTCCCGCCGCCCGGCAGGACGCTCATGACGAGCACGCCGTCGGTGGGGATGAACAGACCAATGGCGAAGAAGAGCAGGCCGCTACCGATCAGGAAGATCGGGACGGTCGGCGAGAAGGCGACGATGAGTCCACCGGCGGCGAGCATCAGAGCGGCGACCATGACCAGGTTCCGGCGGCTGCGGACCCGGTCCGTGACGAACGCGCCGACGATCGTGCCGAGGGTGGTCCCGCCCAGACTGAGCGCGCTGTTGATCGCGATGAGCGCGGGCAGTTCGGCCTGGCTCACCTTGAGCTGGTCGGTAAGGAAGTAGATGGCGAAGGCACCGGTGAAGGCGACGGCGAAGGTGACGAAGAAGCGGCCGAGCCATACCCACGCGAAATCCGGGGCGCTCCTGGGGTTGAAGTGGTATCCGGCCAGCAGGGTCCGGAGTATCGGCTGCTGAGGGACGTCCTTCGGGTCGAGTACGCGGTCGCGGTAGAGCCAGAGGCCGATCGCCATGAGGGGCACGTAGAGGGGAATCGCCAATGTGGTGAGAAGGAACTGGTTGCCGATGAACTGCGGGCCGACGACGCTCGCGATGAGCCCGGCCGAGACCCCCGTCACTGTCGAGAATCCGTATACGCGCCCGCGGAACCGGTCCGGGATGCTGTCGGGGATCATCGCCCCGTCGGCCGCGCCGGCGATGCCCTGGCCGAGGGCCATGATCGTGACGGCGGCGTACACGGCGCCGAGGCTGTTGGCGAGGCCGAGGAGCACCAGTCCGAGGATGGTGACGGCGGGACCTACGATCAGAAAGGGACGGCGCATGCCGATCCGCAGTGTGGTCCTGTCGCTGATCGCGCCGAACACCGGCGCGAGGAGCATCCCGAGGAATGCCGTGATACCCAGGGCGATGCCAAGGCCGGATTCCTTGTTCTCGGGAGCGACGCGGGCGACGATGATCGGCAATCCGACGAGGGCCGGCATCAGCGTGGCGGCGGAGTTCGCGAATGTCGTGAGCAGGATGCCCGCGACGTTGCGCTTCGACACCTTTTGCGGCGGCACCTGGTCGGCCGCCGTGTCCTGAGGGGTGTCCTTGGCCTGCGCGTCGTCCGGGCGAGTGGCGAGGGTGTGGGGGGAAGTGGCCGGCGGAACCGTGTCCCGCTGCGGTTCTGGTGTGGGCATCGCGGATCTCCCATGATCAGCGCGCAGGGAAAATCTAGCCGCTGCTAGAGATTGTGAGGGGACCGTATCAACAAAATCTGACTATGACTAGATTTTCGTTCGGGTTAAGCGTGCGTGAATCCTGCGTATCCCCGCCTCGGCCTCGATCGTCCGCGCATCGCGGGCTGATCTCGGGCGAGATCGCCTCAGACGCTTGCGTGGCTCCGGTGACACCCCGCATCCCAGTGGTCCGCGCCGACTGCCGCGGTCGCCGATCGCTCATGGGCTACCGCGGCATCCCGTGAGAAGCGACCGGCCGGTGCCGTCCATGTCTCCACGTGGAGCGTGCGGAGACGGTTCCATCAGGTGGCTGTCATGCCCTGCTTCCTTCTGCCGTGTTCGGCGTCGTCGCCACGGCGCGTCGGCGCTGCTCTCGCGCCATTCGTCCGAGCCAGGCGAGGCTCCGGCGCGGGGTCCGCGCGAAGGTGGCGCGGTCCACCGAGATGAGGCCGAAGGTGGGGCCCCATTCGCCCCATTCGTAGTTGTCCAGGGCGCTCCAGTAGAGGTAGCCGCGCACGTCGATGCCGCTTGCGGCGGCGGCGTTCAAACCGCGCAGCGCCTCGATGATGTAGGCCACGCGTTCGGCGTCGTCGGCCGTGGCGATGCCGTTCTCGGTCACCAGGATCGGCGTGCCGCCGGTGACCTCCCACGTATTGCGGATGGCCATGCCCAGGGCGTCCGGCCGGTTGGGCCAGCCGGTGAGCGTGTGGGCGGGGTCGGGGGCGTAGGGG
>NZ_VCJS01000191.1 GCF_005893125.1 Nonomuraea basaltis
GAGATGGGTATAAGAGACAGGTCCCGTGCCGATCGAGGCCGCCCCCGCATCAGGAGCGGCCTCGATCGGCACGGGACGGACCGCCTTGGCCACCGCCTCGGCCAGTTCCAGCCCGCTCACCGGCCGCGGGCCGGCGATGTCGTACACCCCTGCTCCGCGGGTCAGAGCGGCGATGACGGCAGCGGCGACGTCCCGCACGTGCACGAGCTGCCCCGCCTCGCCACCGGCTCGCAGCGGCCGGTTCAGCGACGACCGCAGCACCTGCTCCGTCACCGTCCCGCCCTGCGGCATCCCCGGCCCGTACGGCTCGCCGAGGCGCAACACCACCGCCTCCTCGACTTCGATCCCGCGCGAGCCACCTGGGCTGAGCAGGATCTTCCGCCCGGCGAAGCCCGAGAAGGCCGCTCGCGCCAGCCGTACCTCCTCGGCCGGGTCGGCTTCCGGGTCCGGCGCGCAGACGTGCACCACCGCGTCGGGATCACGGGAGGCCAGGTAGCCACGGTCGGCGAGCGCCCACGTGACCTGCTCGTGCAGCCACGTGTCAGCCCCCGTCACGGCCACCGTCTGTCGTTCGAGAGTCTGCGGAGACGCCGCGAGCCCCGCCGCGAGCCCGTTCCGTGCGACGTCGTGGAGCTCGTCCGACAGCCGGGCCAGCTCGCGAGACCCGAGCTCATGACAGAGCCCGCCGGCACCCATGGTCCCCAACGCCCGATCCAGCACCCGACGATCCCCCGAGCTCTCTTGGACCACGCCCATGGTGAAGGCCGTGAGCCAGAGCGGCCACCAGCGGCCTTCGAAACGCGCCCGCAGGCTGCCGACGTCGAAGCCCCGCCCGTCCAGGTAGTCCTCACAGCGGATGTCCCGCCACCCCGAGGCGCCGGGCACCGCGCACTGCGCCACCCCTCGCTTGAAGAACGGGATCGCGGTCAAAGACCCGAGCACCCGATCCTCACCGGAGAGCGGCTCGTCGGCGAAGAAGCAGGGCGAGCGCCGCAACCCCTGGAAGTCGTTCTCCACCAGACTCGCCAGGTCCTCGTGCTCGGCCAGGCTGGGCACCGCGACGTACACCGGCACGCCGGCCTGCCGGAGATAGCGGCCCATCAGTACGTCGTCCGGCCACGTGTCGCCCCGGTCGCGTGCCCATTCCACGTACCCCTCGGCCACCCACCGGGGCAGCAGCAGCGCCGCGACGGGTGTGTACTCCCCGGCCCCGCGCACCCAGCGCGCCCCGGCGAGCGCGCCCAGCCGCACGGCGGCGCCGTTGCGCGAGTTCCAGAACGCGAACAGCGCGAGCGCCGCGTCCGGCATGGCCTGGGCGGCCATTGCCGCCCGCTCGAAGAACGTGTCCGACAGCACCATGTCGTCATGGAGCAGCACGTGGTGGGTGGCTCCCTCGGGAATGCTCGACCACGCCAGCAGCGACGTCCGGAACGCCGACGGCCGCCCTCCCGGATCCGGATCGGTGACCACGTCCAGGACGCCGCCCGCCAGGCTGATGGCCGCCTCCCTGCGCTTGGGATGCGCCATCACCGCCCCGGTGAGCGTCACGTCCCCAGGCATGTGCCTACCGAGAGGTCGCCGGACTCCAACAGGGTCAGCGCGTCATGTTGTCCGGCGTCCTCCCACTGAGCCTCGCGGACGACCAGCAGCCCGGAGCCGCACGCCACCAGCACCCCGGCGCTGCCGGTCGACCAGACCGGCGCCAGCACGGTGCCCGGCGGCTCTCGGTGCTCACCCCACTCGATGAGGTCGGCGCTGTGCACGAGCAGCTTGCGCCCGTCGACGAAGGTGAAGGCTCCTGGGTACGGCGCGGCCAGCGCGCGTACCCAGTCGTAGACCTCGTTCGCGGGTTTGGACCAGTCGATCAGGCCGTCCTCCGGCCGCCGCCGCTCCCACACCGATCCGCCCGGCGGCTGCGGGCGCGCCACCACCCGGCCGGCGAGCAGCAGCGGGACGTACTCGGCGAGCAGCTCGATGTTGATCTCGGTCACCTTGCGGTACACCTCGGTGACGTCGTCTCGGCGGCTCACCGCGAACTCGCGCTGGGCGATGAGCTCGCCTTCGTCGGCACCCTCGTTCAGGAAGAACAGACTGACCGCGCTCGACCGGATGCCCTTGATGATCGTCCAGGGCAGCGGAGCCCGCCCCCGGCCCTCGGGCAGCCGGGTGGGGTGCAACCCGACCGAGCCGAGCGGGCACGCCGACAGCAGCGGTTCGCGGACGAGCTGTGACCAGCCGGCGACCACGAGCAGGTCGATGCCCAGGTCGGTGACCAGCTTGTGCGCCCGGCCGTCGTTGATGTCGGCGGTCTCCAGCAGCGGGATGTCGTACTTGGCCGCCGCCTCCTGCAGCGGTGCGTAGCCCGAGCGGTGCCGTAACCGGGGCGGGTAGCCGATGAGCAGCGACGGGGGAGTGCCCTGAGCGGCCAGCACGTCCACGGCCGGTGCCGCGAACTCCATACCGGTGCAGAACGCGAACGTCTTCACAGAACCACCCTTACAGGACCTCCCTCAGCACGCCGAACGCCTCGGCGTACGTGACTCCGATCTCCGCGCCACGCAGCGTCGCCAGCGCCGTCACCGACTCCTCGCTCCTGATGTGCGGCGAGGGCCGGTGCTGGCTCTTGTAACCGCGCAGCGCCTCCAGCTTGCGCTCCATGTGGGCGCTGATGTCGCAGTAGGCCGTCGAGCGCGGCATCGGCTCAGCCGCCCACTGGATCTTCGACATCTCGTACAGCAGCACGGTCGGCACGAGCCACTTGCCGAACTGCTGGGCGATGGGCCTGGCCGCCGCGAACCCGGCACCGAACACCGCGAGATGGTCCTGGTCGTAGTCGGCGAAGCTCGGCAGCAGCAGCAGGTCGGGCCGCCGCTCGTTCAGGGCCCGCTCGAACAGGTCGACCAGCTCCCTGCGCGGCAGCGTGTCCAGCCGCTCGGTCAGGTCCATGTCGCCGTACGCGATCTCGTAGGAGAAGCCCAGTGTGGCCTGGACGGCCTCGATCTCGTCCAGTCGTTGCCGATAGGTGGTGGCGCCGTCGAGGCCGTAGTGCCGCATGCCGTCGACCGCCAGATACAGGACGTGGACCTCGGCCCCCGCCCGGACCTGCGCGGCGATCAGACCGCCACAGCCGAGTACCTCGTCGTCGGCGTGGGGAGAGATCACCAGCACCCGGTCAAAGCGGCGCATTCGCTGCCCTCCGGTCCTCGCGGGCGCGATAGTACGCGGCGGTGCTCAGGATCAGCTCGTCGAGCGCGATCCTGGGCTGCCAGCCGAGGCCCGTCGCCGCCCGCAGCGCCGGGATCTTGTGGAACGACTCCGCCTCCGCGTAGTACGGCCCGTGCACGCTCCTGCCGTCGACGCTGACGATCGGCGACGCGCTGCCGAGGAGGTCCTTCACCCGATGGGCCAACTCCATGATGGTGATGGCGTTCGCCGGGTTGCCGACGTTGATGACGATGTCGTCGCTTCCCAGCGCCGCGTCCATGTAGTCGATGAGGAACCCGGTCAGGTCGCTCGCCGCGATGAACGCCCTGACCTGCTCGCCGCCCGCGAACACGGTGATCGGCTTCTCGGCCAGCGCCTGCTGGACGAACGTGGGCATGACGAACCCGCCCGCCCGCGACTGCCGCGCCCCCGCCACGTTGAACGGCCGGATGACGACGCCGCGCAGGCCGTGCTGGCGGCTGTTGGAGACCATCGCCTCGGCCAGCGTCTTGGCGATCGCGTACTCGATGCGGGTGTTGTACTGCGTCGGTACGACGATGTCGTCCTTCTCGTCGAGCACGCCGCTGCGCCCGTACACCTCGGCCGAGCTGAACAGGCACAGCGGCGCACCGGCGCCGATGCAGGCGTCGATGACCGGTGCGGTGCTGCCGATGATGTCGTGGCCGAGCCGGCCCGCCCTGGACAGGATGCTCGCGGGGCCGACGTATGAGGCCGCGTGGATGACGCGGTCGGCGCCGGCGAAGTCGCCGCCCGCCGCCAGGTAGTCCTCCACACGCTGCCGGACGACCGTGCAGCGGGGGTCGGCATCGTAGTCCTCGCCGTCGATGACCGCGCCTGCGTTGGAGTCGATGATCGTTACTCGGTGGCCCGCTTCGAGATACGCGTCCACCAGATGTGAGCCGATGAAACCGAGACCGCCCGTGACGATGACTTCGCCACTTGGAGCTCCCACGAGCCTGCCTTTCCCACGAAGCCGCGATTTCGAGGAAACGGCCACACCGGGCTTGCGTCGTCCCGGTGGTACCTAGCGTGGGATTAAAACAGTTTTCGCCACGCTTGTCACGTATGGCATAAGTTTTCACCACTGGTCATGATCTTGGATCGAGGGGCCTCTGCTGGGCGGCAGGGCACCTTGGCGGCCGGCCGATCAGAAAGACCGCGTGATGCATGAGGGCAGGCTGGCAGTCGTCGTCGGTTCAGAGGCGCACCACCGCGGTGTGGGCATGCCCGCGGCTGCCACCGACTTCCACCTTGACCGCGCGCTTGGCCTTGCGCACGCTGCGGTCGCTTTCCTTGACCGATTTCACCGGCCAGGGCAGCGTGATCTTCACCTCGTCGGCGGTCCTGGACGGGTCGGAGACCGCGAGCCGTACCCGCTTGTGGTCGCGGCGGATCAGCAGCGTGCATGGGCCGTCGGCGGTGAGCGGTCCATCCGCGGTCTCGACGGTCCCCGCGCGCCAGAAGACGGCGGCGAGCACGTCGTTGCAGGAAATGGCCTGCACCGCTCCGGAGTTGGCGAGGATCTCGATCCGCCGGCCGTAAGCCGCGGTCTGCGCGATGGAGGCGTCGGGCAGTACGGCATAGGCGTAGCGTGCCTTGCGCGGATCGACGCCGTGGTCGATGAGGATCGTCGTGTAGTGCCTGGTGGCGGGGGCCTTGTCGCCTCCGGTGGTGGCACCCTTGTCGATGTCCCGCCAGCGGCCGGTGCGCTTCTTGCGGATCACCTTCGCGTCGACGCCGTCGAGCAGCGCGTAGCCGGCCACACCGGACAGGTGGACCCAGCCGTCGCCCCGGGTCAGCGGCGGATGCCAGTCGTGGGTGTTGCGGTTCTCCACGATGGTCTCGATGCGGCGGCCATCGGAGGCGGCGATGCCGGTGCCGAGGGCGATCACCGCGTCATCGAGAAGGAACCACGCCTTCTTGGCCCGCAGCGAGGAGCCGTCGGCGATCAGCTTCATGGCCGCCACGCCGTACTCGCCGTCGAGTGCCACGCCGCCCGCCCACGGGGTGGGTGGCAGGCGACGCTTGTCGTGCGGGAGCTCGGCGCGTCTGCGGGTGTCGACCGTCGTGCCCGGCAGCCGGTACGGGTCGATCGTGGGCCACAGGTCGTCGTTCCAGTGGGTGAGGTCGCCGGTGTAGAGGCAGGTCATGCCGTCGCCGGTGTACCAGCCGTGCAGGTTCTCCCGGTTCATGGCCTCGGCCGCGCCGATGCGCTCCGAGCTCATCGCGATCGCGTAGGCCCAGGTGGGACGGCGGTGCACGACCCGGTCCATGTCGGCGAAGATGTACGTGCCCGTCGTGCGCGGGCCGACCGGCACCGACGGGTCCGCCAGCAGGGCATTGGCTTTTGCGATGCTCGCCGGCGGTGCGAGCGTGCCGTAGGGGATGGCCTGGTTGCGGGTGAGCCAGCCCTTCACCAGCGGTCGCCAGCGCTGGGCATAGCGCTCGGGTGCCGCCTCCAGCAAGGTGAGGATGGCCTCGACCGCTTTCTGCCCCGAGTGGTAGTCGCGGTGGCCCTGCACCGAGATCTGCCGGCCGCGTACGCAGTCCATCATCAGCCCGTCGAAGATGAACGGCGCAAACGAGCGATCCACGATGTCGTAGACGTTCCCGATCCGGGTGATCTCCCACGGTGACTTGGAGAGCATGGCGATCAGCTTGGCCACGCTCTCCAGGTAGTCCACGCCGTAGCTGCCGGTGTAGGGGTACACGTCGTGCTGGATGAACGACCCGTCACGGTAGAAGCCGTCGCCTGGGCCCGCGGTCGGCCGCAGCAGGTCGGAGACCGCGTCCCTGGCCCGCTTGATGAGGCGTGCGTCGTGGGTGAGCAATCCGCGCATCGCCACCGCCATGGCCTTGCCCGCCCGGTTGGCGCCGGTCTCGACGACGCCGGGGTGGCTGACGCGGCGCTCTGGGTCGGGGCACCAGTGGCGCAATGGGCGCAGCCAGCGCTCGAGGCGGTCCTTGGGCAGGCCGTCGTACAGCAGGGCGCAGGTGTCGGTCAGCGAGCGGGGGACGCCGATCTCCCACCAGAACCAGTTGCTGCCCCGCCGGTCGAGCCCCTCGTGGTAGGCGTGCTCGTACAGGAAGTCCAGCGCTCTGACCGCGGTCTCGGCGACCTGCCTGTCCCGGTGCATGGCGGTGCCCGGCGTGGCCCAGCCCAGCGCCAAGGTGCGCATGCGGTTGTAGGCGCGGTTGAAGTTGCCCGTCCGGGGGTCATCAAGCGGCAGGTCGGGCCACAGGCTCGGGCGGTCGGGGGCGGGCTTCAGCTTGCGCAGCACCGCATTGGCCGAGCCCTCGACCGCCTGCGTCTTGTCGGTGTAGGCGGACTCGTACGACCCGCCGGCCAGCAGGCTCACCCACCGCTCACGCGCGGCGTCGAACGCGGCGGTGCCGGCCGCCTCGGCCGGTCTGTCCCACAGGGCGAGGCCGGTCACGGCCGCGGTGCTCAGCAGGGCGGACCGCCGACTGAGGGGGTGGGTCATGAAGGCCTTTCCGACAATCGGGCGAATATGAGATGAAAAGATCATATATCGACAGGCGGGTGGATTATTTCGACTCTGCGACGGTGAGCCGGCACACGAACGTCGCCGGGAACTGTGCGGTACCCGCCTCAGGGGTGATAGCCCGGACCGATCAGCCGACAGCACCTCTCGGTGTGAGGCGCTGCTCGGCATCGCCGCGGGCCGGCTCGACTCCGAGGGCCTGGACAGCGAGCGCACCCGCGCCGGAACAGGGTCCCCTGGGCGTCATCTCACGACGCCGCCGAGGACCTCCCGGTGCCCGGCGGCCCCGCGAGTCGCTACGCGTCGGCAGCGACAAATCGGATCGCCATGTATTGGCGCGCAGGCAGGGGGACCCGGAAGCTGCCCGAGTATGTGCCGGGAAGCGTTTCGACGGTCATGTTCCACGTGTCGATCACGTCGACCGTCCAGACCGTGCCGGGCTCCATCGTGACATCGCGATACGACGGCCGGTTGAAGCCGAAGTAGGCGATCAGGTAGCGCGATGCCACGCCGCCCCAGGGGGTGTCCCAGTCACCCGGCAGTGGGTCGAGCACGCCGGTCGGTGACTCCTCGACGATCCGTCTGAGAAAGGCGATCCGATCCGGACTCGAGCCGACGAGCTCGCCGCCTTTGGACCACCACAGCTCGTCGCGATCATTGAGGTAGGTCTCCCCGTGTCCGACATAGCCGCCGCGCACAGCGCCTTCCCAGAACCGCCGGGTCATCTCCTCACCGGTGATGGCCGGTTCGTCTACATGCGAGCCGCCGCCGAGCGGGCCAACGGCCCGCTCGAGGAATACACCCTGATGCCCACGCATATGCGTATCCGGTTCAGCCCTGCCGAACTCACAGGCTGGGAGCCGGCCGAGCCGTTCTCCTTCACGAAGGGGGTGCGGACGATGCGGATCCCCACGGACCGCAGCATGATCAACTCCTGGCAGCACGGCAGCCTGCTGTTCGACCTCGAGACCGACCCGGCTCAGGAACACCCGGTCGTCGATGACGACGTGGAGCTGCGCATGCTGCGCCTGCTGGCCCAGCTCATGCACGGCAACGACGCGCCGCGCAGTCAGTTCGAGCGGCTCGGCCTGCCGTACGAGGGCGAACCCGGGCCCGAGCACCTGCTGGTGCGGGCGCAGGCCGAACGGGCGTCCGCCACCGCGGAGCCCCTGCCCGAACGGGCCGACCTCCCCGCACCCGAGCTGCTCACCACACCGCTGCGGCGATTGATGTCCAGCGGTGCGGCCCGGGACGTGCTCGACCGCCACGTCCCGGGCTTGACCGACACCGAACTGCTCAACCTGCCGGCCGGGGCGACCCTGCTGCAGCTGGCCCGGGCCGCGGTCATCCCCTCGGACGCTCTGAAGGCACTTGCCGAAGATCTGGCAGCGTTCCACTGACCGATCCAGGGCACCTTCGTTGCCGGGTCCGGATCCGACCAGAATGGCCGGAACTAGATCACTGGGCGCCATGGTGCGTCCACCAACCGCGCTGGGTGGTCAGGGGTGCCAGGTCAGTGCAGCCGTCCGGCCCGCGGCGCCGGCGCGAGTGGTCAGTGGTGGTCGGCGTAGTGCCGCGCGAGCAGGTCCCCGCCCCAATCGTTACGCAGGTCGCGCCATACGGAGTGGATGTGGTTGGCGTCGTCCTGGGTGTTGTCGTACTCCAGCAGGAACGTGGGCCCGGCGACGCAATAGTAGTGGCCCTGTCCTCGCCGGTCGGATCCCGTCCACGCGAACGTCACCTTGTCGAGGCCGGCATCGAGCGCGTCCCGCCAGCAGGTCTCGCCATACCAGCCTGGGGCGCGATCGAAGTAGCGGCGGACAAGCCGTTCGAGAAGATCCTTCGACGGCGTCGACATGTCTGCGTAGGACAGCCCACGGGGGATGCGGCCGAGATCGGTCACGGGGTCGTTGCGGGTGAGGATGTCGTCGAAGGCCACCTCGCCGGTGATCGCGATCGATCGCTGGTGCGGCGCGAGTTCGGCGAGCAGAGCCCGGCCCATTTCCTCCTCGTCGACGAGCAGCCGCAGACCCCGCTGCGGTCCGGACATGACCATGGCCGGCTCGGCGCCCAGGAAGCTCGGCGTGACGGCGATCGAGTCGCCCACGACCGTGATGTGCACCGCGAGGTGGTGGCCGTTGATCCGCCACGCCCATGGGTCCGCCCCTCCCGGCTCGCCGAACACCCGAAACCAGTACCGGTCGCCGTCGATCTCGTCGACGCCGGTCACCAGGCGGCGCCGGACGCGCTCAAGCTCGATGACGCCTCTCGCTGCGCGCGCACCGGCCACGCCGCAGCCAGTGTCGAGAAGGGCGAGCGCCAGCTCCTGCTGCCCGGAGGTCATCGCGACCAGCGGCAGCCCCGGACGGGGACCGGGGAGATAAGACCACTCGGTGCGCTCGGGGGAGCCGAACTCCGCCGTCGCCGCGGCCCGCCGCTCGCTGTCGAGCGAGTCGAGGAATCGCAGCACCGCCTGCCGCATCACATGCACGTCATGGGCGCTCATGGAAGGTTCCTTAAACGGGTGGAGGTGTCGTGGAGATCAGAACACGGTCTCTGACGCCATGAACCGCAACATACTCCATTAAAACGACATCACATGGTGTGCTTTTGCCGGCAGTCGCCTCCACCGCGAGACCGAACTTGCCGTCCGGCTCCGACAGCGCGGCCGGGCCCGTTGACCTGTCTCTGAACGTTGACCCGGTGATCGATCACGTCACCGCACCCAAACAGTCTCGATGAGCTTGGCGGCCTCGGGCGCCTGCCGTACCCCTGCCTGGTAGACCGGCGACCAAGCGGCACGGTTGCTGAGATCGACGCCGAGGGCTTCCTGCGCTGCCAAGTCCGGCGCGAGCCGAACCGCCGTTCCGTGCTGTGGCGTGTTCGTGGGGAACAGGTGGGCCAGCGGTTCGATGACGATCGCCGCCTGCGCGCCCGCGGCGAGGTCGGCGTTGGTACCCGACCTGAGTGCACCGTCCATGTAGCGCCGACCGTTGATCGTGATTGGCGGGGCGCTGCCGGGGAAGGCGGAGCTCGAAGCCACCGCCGTCACCAGGGCCACGCCACTGGATTCGTCCCATACCAGCGGCTCGCCGGTTTCGACGTCCACCGCGGGGATCATCAGTCTGCCCTCGGGCCACGTGCGGGCCCCGATCAGGAACTCCATCCGCGCCAGGTGCGCCTCCTCGGCATCGGTCTCGGCGGCCAGCGCCAGCCGGCCGACCCGGCGCAGCGCCTCAGCCGGCTCCAGCGCGGAGTCACCGAGGATGGCGAACACCTGGCCCAGCCGCTCGTGATCCGTCTTGACCGTCGGCTCACCGTCCGGATCGGGCAGCACCGAGAGCCGTTCCAGGTCCTGCCCCGCTGCCAGCGCCGCACCAACAATCGCCCCCGCCGACGTGCCGACGATCAGATCGGCCTTCGCAAGGTCGAATCCCTCGCGTCGCAACCCGCCGACCAGCCCGGCCATCCAGGCCGTTCCCAGCATCCCACCAGGCCCGAGCACTACCGCTGTCTCTTGTCTCATGGCCATCAGCCTGCAACGTCAAGTCCACTTGAGGTCAACATCATCCTGCACTTCCTGCACGGCCGGCGGCGTCGACCCGCTCGTTGCCGTGGACGCGCTTGGCCGACGCTCGCCAGCGGCGGGCACTGTGCGCCAAGGTCTGGGGCTGGAGGTAAGGCCGCGATGACGCCCTGCCCGGCTCGGCTCACCAGGTCTTGCCGGCCTGCTCCTGGATCGTGCGGTTGATCCGGTTGAAGAAGTTGGTCAGCGCGATGTCCAGGATGATCGCCGACAGCTGCTGCTCGTCGAAGTGGGCGGCGGCGGCGTCCCAGATCTCGTCGGTCACGCCCGGCGCGCCGTCCTGGATCCGGGTCGCGGCCTCGGTCAGCGCGAGCGCTGCCCGCTCTCCCTCGGTGAAGAAGGGCGTCTCGCGCCACGTGACCACGTTGTGCAGCCGCTCGTCGGTCTCTCCGTGCTTCTTGGCCGACGCGACCCCGGCAAAGACGCACGGGCTACAGCCGTTGATCTGGCTGGCCCGCAGGTGGACCAGCTCGAGCACGAGCGGGTCGACGCCGCCGGCGTGAATCGCCTTGTTGAGGTGCTGGACTGCTGTGATCACGTCGGGATTCGCCCGGCTCTTCATGCGTGCTTCCATCAGTCTTGCTCCTTCGTCGGTTACCTGTGCCCATCCGGGCCCGTCATCACCCATGACGGAGCAGATCTGAGGAAGGTAACAACATGTCCGACACCAGCCCGAAGGACCCGGTGGCCGAGGCGTTCGAGGCCCAGCGCGACCGCCTGCGCGCGGTCGCCTACCGCATGCTCGGATCGCACGCCGACGCCGAGGACGTGGTCCAGGAGGCATGGCTGCGGCTCTCCCGCCAGGACACGGCGACCATCCACAACTTCGCCGGCTGGCTGACCACGGTGGTCGGCCGGATCAGCCTCGACGTCCTGCGATCGCGCCAGGCCCACCCTGAGGCGTCCTACGACGACCGGCTGCCCGAGCTCGTCGTGACGGTCGACGACGGCCCTGCGCCGGAGGACGACGTGGCGCTCGCCGACTCGGTCGGGCTTGCGCTCCTCGTTGTCCTGGAGTCGCTCGGGCCGAGCGAGCGGCTGGCGTTCGTGCTGCACGACCTGTTCGCGGTGCCGTTCGACGAGATCGGCCGGATCCTCGGCAAGTCCACCGACGCCACCAAGATGCTCGCCAGCCGCGCCCGCAGGAAGGTGCAGGCGACCGAGCGGCCGACGGCCGCCGGGCGGGAGCAGCGAGAGGTGGTCCAGGCCTTCCTGGCGGCGGCTCGCCGCGGCGACTTCGAGGGGTTGCTACGCGTGCTCGACCCCGAGGTGAGGCTGACCGTCGACACCCCCAACGGTGTGGTCGTCATCCTCGGCGCCACCAAGGTCGCCGCCGGCGCAGCCGCGCGAGTCGCTGCCGGCGCAGCGGCGCGAGGGCTGGCGGTGCTCGTCAACGGCCTTCCCGGGATCGTGTCTTGGCGCGAGGACGGCGCCCCGCTCTCGGTCATGGCGTTCACCGTGGTCGACGGCCGGATCGCAGGCATCGCGGTCGTGATCGACCCGGCCAGGCTCGCGTCGATGGACCTGCCGGATCCGGGGTGAGTCACTGCCGAGGCGGTTGCCGCAGTGCGGGGCCGCCGCTGGGCTGCCATGAACGCCAGGTCGTCAGCCCCCGCCCTTGGCGATGTAGTCGGCGGGGTCGTATTGGAGACGAAGTCGCTGGATCTTGCCGTCGGCGAACTTGAAGAACTCGGTGAACCTGACGATCCCCTTGGGCATGTGGGCGTCGTAGAGGACGGCGGTGCCGTCGGGGCCATGGACCTCCTGGATCAGGTCGATCTTGCTGACGTTGGCGATGAACCCCTTGACGCCCTGCCTGAAGAGGGCTGCCCCTGTGACATGTCCAGCGATGGGCCCTTCGAAGTCGAGGTCGTCGGCCAGCAGAGGAACGAGTTCTCGCCCGTCGTCGTAGTCCTCGACCCCACCGGTGACGACCCGGTAGTAGGACTTGATCACAGCGGGCGCGTCTTCGCTGACGATGGTCATGTTGGTATCCCTTCAGGTCAGCTGTGTTGTGGTTGAGAAAGTAAACCATCGAGTGGAGACTTGCAACCACCCCCTGGTAGGCTGAACACATGCGCTCGTACAACCAGTACTGCTCGATGGCCCGCGCCCTGGACCTGGTTGGCGACCGCTGGACCCTGCTGATCGTCCGCGAGTTGCTCACACAAGGGCCCTGCCGCTTCTCCGACCTGCGACGCGGCCTACCCGGCATCGCCAGCAACCTCCTCGCGCAGCGCCTCCGCGAGATGGAGTCGGCCGCACTGATCGCTCGACATGACGAGCCGGCACCGGTCGCCGCGACGCTGATCACCCTCACCGACCGCGGTCAGGACCTCAGCGGCGTCGTCCGCGAACTCACCCGCTGGGGCGCACCTTTGATGCTCGACGCGCCGAACAACGACGAGTTCAGGATGCACTGGTTCTCGCTGCCACTGCGCTACCTGTGCCGTGACGGCACCCCCGACGAGCCGGCGACCACCGTGCGCCTCGGTGACCTGCACGACGGCTGCGACATCATCGCCGAACACGGCCGAGTCGACGTGCGCCGGTGCTCATCTGATCGCCAACCCGATACCACCGTCGCCGCGCCACCTCAGGTGCTCGTCCAGCTCTTCACCGGACAGCTGTCCCTGCGGACGGCCATGACCAAAGGGCTGGTCGTCGACGGCTCCACAGCGGCGCTCGAACGCGTCCTGCCTGGGAAAGGACAGACCGATGTCTGACCGACGAGAAGCGCCTGACCGCGACCTCCTCGATCAGGTCGCCGAAAGCTTCACCGGCGAACGCGACGTGGCTGTCGGGACCATGTTTCGCAGCCCGGGGCTCCGGGTCGGCGGCAAGATCTTCGCCTTCCTGGGCCATCATGGTCAGCTCATCGTGAAGCTCCCGAGCGATCGAGCCGACGAGTTCGTCGAAGCGGGAACCGCTGAGAAGGTGGTCATGGGAAAGCGGACGATGCGTGAGTGGATCGCTTTTCCAGCCAGAGAAGACCGCGCGGCGACACTCACACTGTGGCGAAACGTAGCGCAGGAAGCTCACCAGTACGTCGGCTCCCTGCGACAACCCAGCTGATCGGCCCGATCGGTCAACGAGTTGATCCGCGTCGTACTGCGCCGATCCAGCGTTCGGCGAGCGCGTTCGCTCGGGGCGCGTGACTCGGTGTCGTGATGATGCGGGTGCCGGGTGAGGCTCGTGCCGGTTGGTGATGGCTCTTGGAGGACGCCGCCAGCCGATGGTGTGCCGCCCAGCGCCAGGCGGCGCGCGCGACGGCGGGGACGCCGTCCTGCGTGGAGAAGCAGGTGACCCAGATCGATCAGGAATCGAGAAGCGCCGGCCCCTGGGCCGCCCCTAGCGTGACCGCCATGGACATCACCATTCACGCGAGCTTCCTCCCGCACGACGACCCGGACGCATCCCTGGCCTTCTACCGCGACACCCTCGGCTTCGAGGTACGCAACGACGTCGCATACGGCGGGATGCGCTGAATCTCGGTCGGCCCCGCCGATCAGCCTGGCACGTCGATTTCCGGGATTCCCGTTCGGGACGGCGAGGGCTCCTGCCGTCGATCGACCATCACCAATGTCTACAACCGGCTGAACGTCCCCACCCGGCAGGGTCGCCGGGCTGGGATGGGTTCTTCAGAGGAGGTCCCCTTGAACTGGAACAAGTGGGTTCGGCAGATCCACCGCTGGCTGTCCATTGCCTTTACGGTGACCGTCATCGTCAGTATCGTCATCGTCGCCTTGGGTCAGGAGGAGCCTGCCGTCTGGGTGTTCTACTTGCCGCTGCTCCCGCTCGCCTTGCTCCTGCCCACCGGTCTGTACTTGTTCGTGCTGCCGTATGCCACCAAGTGGCGCAGCGGGCGACTCACCGCTCGCGAGAAATGACCCGGGTGTGCTCGCCGAGAATGAGTCCACTCGGCTGTTAACGGGCCACGCTGCCACCACAGATCTGGAGGTGGCGGTGCGCCTGCGGCACCCCCAGCCGGCGCCATGCTCACGTCGCGCGACGCCCGCGAGGGGCCGCGGGCCTTCGCCGAACGTCGGCCGCACCCGCGTTCGTCCCCCTTCTCGTCCCCCGCAGCCCCGTCTCCGGATGCCAATTGGACCCGGCTGACATAGGTCATCGATCGCTCATCCGGAGCGGGTGAGCCGGCTCGTCACCGACGTCCTGGCTCAACGGGGGTGATAGGAGTAGCCGGCCGCCACCAGCATCCCGCTCACCGCAGACGAACTCGCCGGGCAGATGGTGGAGATGGGCAGGCGGCGCGGTGTGTTCGGGCCGCCGGTGGCCGTGCCGTGGCTCAGATCTCCTTGACGAAGACGATGGCGTCGATCTGGTCGGTGGTGGCCGGGTCGAGGGGGAGGTAAGTGTGGTCGGCCGGGACGCGAGGCGTCGGCTTCCGGTCGAGGGCCGCGGCGAGGCGGCCGGGATCGATGACGGCGCGGGTGTGGGGGAGGGTCGACAGGAGCCCTTCGAGGGTGTCGGGATGGGGGACGTCGGAGCCGCGGGTGCCCAAGGCGGTGGCGGCGAAGGCGTACTGGTCGCCGAGGCGTGTGCCGACGATCGCCCCGGCGCTCCACCACTCCAGCGTCCGGCCCGCCAGGGGGCCCCAGCCCTCCGGCAGCAGCCAGCGGCTCTTGTCTTTCTGCAGGTGGCGGTTGCCGGCGAAGGCGAGGGTGGGGCCGCGACGGGCCTCGCGGCCGATGATGGCGTCGAGGTTGTCGGCCATCATCGCATCGCGCAGGCACATCATCGTGCCGACGCGGGTGGCCGCGGTGTCGGCCATGCCGGCGTGGTAGCGCAGGAGCCCGGCGGCGGTGCGGGCGTGCAGGTCGGCGCGCCACCAGTCGTCGGGGGAGGTGGCGGCCGTCAGGTGGGGGGCGTGCGCGGTGAGCAGCGCGCGCAGATCGTCGGCGATCAGGCGCAGTTCCTTGGCCTCGGGGGTGCGGCCGACGGACTGGGTGGGGTCCGTGGGGGCGGACGGGTTGGTCCAGTGCTCGTCGGGGCCGAGCAGCTCGTCGAGGGTCTCGCGGCTCCAGGGCAGGTCGAGGTGGGCGGCGAGGTAGTCGTGCAGTGCGGTCAGGGCTGGGCGAGGGCCGGCGGGGCCGGTTGTCTCCAGGGGGCCGTCGAAGCCGTAGAAGCGGAGCCGCTCGTGCGGGGGACGCTGCTCGTTGTGGGCGCGCATCCAGCGCAGGAGCTCGCGGTTGGCGGGTGAGGCGCCGAAGCCGTGACTGAAGCCGCGGCTCATCGCGTCGTCGAGGGTCCCGATGCCGTCGGTGACGTACGCGTCGGCGGCCAGGGCCGCCAGGCAGTCGCTCTCAATAGTGATCGAGCGGTAGCCCTCGTGTTCGACGAGGTGGCGGAAGAGCTCGTTGCGCAGCTCGGGGAAGGCTTCGACGCCGTGGGTGGGCTCGCCGAGGCCGAGCAGGCGGGTGGCGGGGGACAGGAGCGCGGTGAGGGCGTCGCCGGTGAAGGGACGGGCGGCGTCCCGGATCGAGGTCATCATGACTTCAACCGTATCGTTGAACCTCTAGTGTAAACTTTGGTGGCATTTCCTGCTGTTGACGAGGACGTACCTTCAAATGTTGTTGCGCGCGCCGCGGCGGCTGGATCGCCCGGTGAGCGAGCGCGGGCAGGCGTACCGTGGTGAGGGAGGCGATGCGCCGCAGGGTGAGGCGTCGCCGCTGGTCAGCGGCGGACTCGATAGAGCAGGTGCAGCACCCGGTCGCCCTGGATCACCACGTGCGGGTCCTCGAGCAGGTGCTGGGCGTCGACCGACCCGAAGTACCGCTTGCCTGAGCCGAAGACCACGGGCACGACGTCCATCGCCACCTCGTCCACCAGGCCGAGGGCGAGTGCCTGCCCGCCGACGTCGCCCGCCGCCACGGCGACGGTGCGCTCCCCTGCGAGTTCCTTGGCCTTCGCGATCGCCTGTGCCACGTCGTCGACGAAGTGGTACGACGCCTCGGGGTGCCATCCGTCGGGCTTGGGCCGGTGCGACACCACGATCACGTGTTCGCCCGCCGGCGGCGACCCCTCCCAGCCGTTGGTGATGTCGAACAGGTGCCGCCCGACCACCAACGACCCGATGCTCGCCCACATCGGCTTGACGTAGTCGGCCGAGACACGTGAGGCCCTCATCCCGCTGCCTTCGACGAGCTCGACGTCGCCGTTGGAGTACCAGTCGAACAGCGGGCCGACCTGATCATCCGCGTCGGCGATGAAGCCGTCCACCGACACGACGTTGTGCATCACCACGGTGCTCATCTCATCTCCCAGGTGTTCGAGGGCTTGACCCTGCTCATGTCGTGCTCTTACTGACGCGTCGAGCGGAGGGAGAGCGGATCGACATCGCGCGCGAAGAACTTTCAAGCGGTCTTGGTGCCGGGAGCCCGTGCGCACGGTCGTGCTGGCCGTCACGGTCGGCGTGCTGCTGCGAGTGGCACCGCGTGGCCTGGCTACGTGCCGGCGCAGCGGTGTGTGGATTCGATGAGGCGGCGGACTCGGTCGTTGCCTCCGTCGATGAGTTCGGACATGCGGTTGGGCACGTAGGCGAAAGCGAGGTTGTTGTCGGGGTCGGCGTAGGCGAAGGCGCCGGTGACCCCGGCATGGCCGAAGGCGGTGGAGGAGCAGGTGCCGGGCCACATCGGGCCGCCGGGCAGCATGAAACCACGGCCGTATGAGGTGTGGCAGCGCAGGATGAGATCCATGCCGTCGGCTTCGACGGTTCGCGCTCGATCGGTTGTCTCCGGGCGCAGCAGCCGGATGCCGTTGACTTCGCCGATGAGCGCGGCATAAAGGTGGGCGAGAGCGGCGGCATTGCCGGCTCCGCCGCAGGAGGGGATCTCCGCCTGGAGGACGCGGACGCCCGTCAGCGGATTGCCGGTCAGCGCGATGGTGCCGAAGGTCGAGCGGTGAAAGAGGGATGCCGGGTCGCAGATGGCTCGGTTGAGTCCCCCGAGTTCCGAGTTGCCGCGCCCTTTCAGGAGCTGCTCCTCGGTGGGCGGTACGAGATCGGCCACCTGCCGGTCCTTGCCGTCAGGCAGGCCGATGTGCAGGTCGAGTCCCAGCGGGGAAGTGATTTCCTTGGCGAAGAACCGTCCGACCGGCAGCCCGGTGACGCGCCGGATGATCTCGCCAATGAGCCAGCCCATGGTCAGGCAGTGATATCCGTGTGCCCGTCCTGGTATCCACGCGGGCTTCGCGGCGGCGAGGGCCTCGGTCACCGGGGTGCCCTGCTCGATGTCGGCGAACGTCAGCGGCTGGTCGACGGCCACCACGCCGGACCGGTGTCCCAGCACCCAGCGCAGCGGGATCTCGGCCTTGCCCTCGGCCGCGAACTCCGGCCAGTAGTCCGCCACCGGCGCGTCGAGGTCGAGCAGGCCCCGGTCCACCAGCAGCATGGCGGCGGAGGCGACGAGCCCTTTGGTGGCCGATGCCAGAAGCGCGATGGTGTCCTGCCGCCATTCGGCGGGGGTGTCCCCGGCGTTCGCCGTCCCGCCCCACAGGTCCACCACAGCCCGTCCGCGCTGGTAGACGGCGACCGAGGCGCCCAGTTCCCGGCCTTCGTCGAAGTTGCGCTCGAAGGCGTCGCGGACCGCGCGGAAGCGGGGCTCGTACGTTCCACCGATCTCGGCCACGCCACCTCCTCAAAACCCTCGGCTTGCTCTGTCGATGGGCCTGGAGCCATCGAGGGGGATGGCGGTGCGCGGTTGCCGTGATAACCCGAGTGAGGTCTGCTCAGTATGGTGCTGAACAGCGACTACCCGGCTAACCTCAGGCGAAACGGGCTCCTGCACACCACCGGTGGTACGCCGCGCCCCATGAGCCGACAAGGACACTTCTCTCCAGCGCCTCACTCCCTGCTGGATATGTTCTCGGCCTCCGCTGTCCGGACTGCCGGCATGTCGGGACTGGCCAATTTCACCTGAGGCGGGCTTTCCAACGGCCGGGCAAGTCGATCTCCGGCCAGGCCGTGACGTAGCCAGGCAGCGGCACGTCGGCGTGGATCACGACCAGCCGCTCGCCGCGAGCCATGGCCTGGCGAATGCGCGTGGGCGGCCGGTCGGCGAAGCGCTGCATGATCCCCTGGGACTCGCAGCCCAGCAGGTAACCGATCTGCACACCGGACTCGCCGTAGACCATGCAGGGCGGCCGCACGCCCTGACGGCGCAGTTCCTCGGCGGCCTCGGCCACCCGCTCCCGTCCCACCACGTGAATCGCTCCCATCCGGTAGGCGTAGGCGCCCTGCAAGGCCAGATGAGCCAGCAGCCCGACGGACACGAGCACCGCCCATGGGCGGCGGTGCCGGGCCAGGGTCGTCATGGCGATGGCCACCGGCAGGGCCAGCAGCGCGTACGCGGGCATCAGGAAGCGCGGCGCGGCGTAGTCGACGTAAAAGAGGTACGGCAGCGCGAGCGCCACACCGCAGACCGCCGCCAGCGACGCCGGGCCCGGACGGCGCTCGCGGCAGGCCGCCCACACGCCCACGCCGGCCATCATCGGGATGGCCAGCCACCAGATCAGCGCGACCGGCGAGACGGGGCCGCAGTCGGCGCCGAACCGGCACAGGCTCGGGCCGTCCAACGCGCGGGCGTGCTCGGTCAGGGAAACGGTCCAGCCGGTGGCGTTGTGTTCGCCTGCGTCCCGCAGCCGCTCGGCCATCCCGCCGAAGGCGAGCACCGCCTCGACCAGCCACAGGCCCCAGCCCACCGCCATCCCGGCCGCGATGCCGGCGAGCGACGGGACCCGTCGCCAGGCGGGTACGGCCAGTGCTGCGGCGGTCAGCACCACGGCGGCCACCAGCGCGTCGGAGGGCCGCGTCAACGACATGACGGCGAACGAGACGGCCAGCCCAACCGGCGCCAGGCGGGAGCGCCCGCCCACCGCCACGAAACCGGTGGCCGCCACCGCGGCCAGCGCGACGTACAGGTTCGGCATGGCCTGTCCGCCGTAGAACAGCGACAGCCAGCACCCGGCGAACAGCAGAGCGGCCAGTGGCACCGCATGGTGGTCGCGCACTCGCAACCACACCGCGAAGGCGGCGAAGAGGCCCACCGAGGACAGCGCGATCAGGTAGAGCCGCAGCACCGCCACCGAATCGGTCACCGCCACCACCGGGGCGACCAGCAACGGCACTCCACGCGCGCGCGGGGCGCTGAAGGGGGCCGGGGGCGCGTGGGCGGCGTACTGGCTGGCGTAGACCGCCTCGTCCCAGCCGATGCCCAGCCACGGGGCGGCCAGGAGGACCTGTGCCAGACCGTACCCGAAGCTCACCAGCATGAGCAGGACCCACGGGCGAGGCAGGGCAGCCCCGCGGAAACCGGTGGCAGGAGGTACACGCGGGTGGATGACGGTCATGACGGGCTCCGAATGACGTGCCGGAAACACACCACGGATACCCTGGTCGCCCTACCTGCCACCTCTCCCGTTTGGACGCTTTACCGGATGGTCGCCGAAGCTCGGCGCTGAGCCGGCCGTCTCGTTGCCGGGCATTGATGCCATGGACGACACAGGTGTGAATCAACGAAACACCACGTCATCACCGACGGGGGCGGCATCCCGCCTCGCCCTGTCGCTGACCGCCGGCACTTGCCGAGCAGCATCGTCCGCGTCATGTCGGCGGCGACCACTCCGCCCCGGCCCGGCCGCGCCGTCCCCGTCAGCCGGGGGTCGCCACTGCCGTCCCTGCAGGAGCCGCGCGGCACCTCGCCGAACCGGGGGTCGTAGGGCCAGTCCGCCGAGGTGTGCTGCCACTTGACCGGCTATGTGGCCGCTGGGGAGAGGTCTGGCGCTGACCCTTCTGAATAGGCGGTCCCGCCCTGTATCGCAAAAAGACGACGGGCTTGTCCGGCTGGGTGGCGTAGCCGGTCCAGCAGGATGCCCTCGCGCAGTGCCCACGGGCAGATCCGCACGCACGCCAGGTCGAAGGCGGCCATCGTGGTGTCGGCGACGATGGCCCCGGCCAGGACCTGCCGGGCGCGAGCGGCGGAGACGCCGGGAAGCTGTGCGCGCTGCCCCGGTGTCTTGCCGGCCAGGAGCTTGATGGCTCCGCGCAGGTCGTCACGGCGGAGCGTGCGGGAGATGTACGGCCCGGTCTTGGCCTTCGGCGCCCCGCACAGCCGGGCGAGCTGGTAGAACGTCTTGGACGTGGCGACCGCGGTGGCGTGATGGACACGGTGCCGGGCGGGAATCTCGCCGATGCCCTTGGCCAGCACGGACTCCACGTGCTCGCGCAGTTGTCTGCGATGTTTCTTCTTGACGTTGTCTGGGTCCGGCAGACGGTGGCGGGTCAGCCGGCCAGCTCCCAGGGGAAGAGACAGGGCCAGGTCAGGGTTCTCGCCGGTGCCGTAGGCGATCTCCATTGATCCTCCGCCGATGTCGGCCAGCAGGATGGGCCCGGCGGACCAGCCGTACCACTGCCGTACGGCCAGGAACGTCAGCCGGGCCTCCTCCTCCGCGTCCAGATAACCCACGTGCACACCGGTGGCCGCCTGGATCTCGGCCAGGATGGGATCCCGGTTGGCGGCGTCTCGCACGGCCGAGGTGGCGAACGGCACCAGCTCATGCACCCGATGACGCGCCGCGACGGCGGCGGCCTCGCTGACGGCCGCGGTCAGCCGGTCGATTGCCGACCGTCCGATGAACCCTTCCCGGTCGGTGTCCTCGCTCAGTCGAATCGGGCGCTTCAGCGTGGCCACAGGTTGCGGCGG
The DNA here is from genome assembly GCF_005893125.1 of Nonomuraea basaltis. GTDB lineage: Bacteria > Actinomycetota > Actinomycetes > Streptosporangiales > Streptosporangiaceae > Nonomuraea > Nonomuraea basaltis. The sequence continues at coordinate 21,036 of NZ_VCJS01000191.1, forward strand.
GTAGCCCGGCATGAGGTCGGCGACGCGCAGGTGCGCGGTGTTGGAGCCAATGTCGAGGACGGCTAGTCGCATGGCCAGGTGGCTACCCTTCACCGGCACGATCATTCCCTGAGCCGGTCCCGTGGCGGCGCGCTGTCCTTGGCCGGGCCCCGGCGGTGGTTGTCACCCGCCCGGTGCCGGAGGTGCCGGGGCGGAGGTCATGGCGTCGCGGACCTCGGCGGTGTCGGTGAACTGTTCGAAGCGGACGATCTGCCCGCCGCGTACGGTGAAGTGGTGGGCCACCCGTACGTGCAGCGGCTTGCCGGTGGCCCTGTTGGTGGCGGTGTAGCGGGCCAGTACCACGACGTTCTCGCCGTCGACGACGTAGGTGTCGTCGTGGGCGGTCCAGCCATCCCAGTCGGCGCCCAGCCTCTCCATCACGTTCGAGGTGACGCCTTGCGGGGTGCGGTAGGTGCCGGCCAGGGGGAAGCCGGCCATCTCGGTCCACTCCACGTCCGGGGCGAGGGTGGCGCGCAGGGCCTCCAGGTCGCCGGCCGCCGAAGCCAGGTACTGGCGGCGTACCACGTCGGCGGGGGCTGTCGAGGCGGCGAAGTCGGTCATCATGGTCAGCCCCAGCTCATCTCGCCCTTGGCGACCTTCGCGCCGATCTGCGCGGCGATCAGCATGCCGTGATCGGGGTAGCGGGCCACCAGCGCCTCGGTCAGCGTGGCGCCGTCGGGGGCCCTGCCGAGTTCCTCCTCGAAGGCGAGCAGGTAGTCGCGGGTGGCGGTGATGGCCGTGGCGTCGGCGGGGGTGCCGGGCAGGCGGTGGCCGGGCACCACCAGCCGCGGGTCCAAGGCGGCCATCTCCTCCAGCAGGGCGATCCAGGCGGTGCGCTGCTCCGGCTTGGCGGTGTCGGCGACCCACACGTGCTCGTTCTGGAACAGCAGGACGCCGCCGAGGATGGCGCGGTGCTCGGCCTGCCACAGGTAGTGGCGGTCGGGCAGTTCGGCAGGGCCGCCCTTGAGCTCGAAGCGGTGGCCTTCCAGGGTGATGTCGCCGGTGAGCGGGGTGATGTCGACCAGCCGGGTGGGCAGGTTCGCGCCCAGGGCGGCCCAGGCGGTGAGCTTGCCCTCGTAGGAGTGCTGGATGTGCTTGATGACCTGCGGCGTGGCCAGGAACCGCACGTCGGGGAAGGCGTCGGCGACGACCTCGGCGCCGAAGTAGAAGTCCGGGTCGCCGTGGCTGATGACCACGGTGGTGAGCTTCGTGCCGGAGTCGAGGATCTCTGCGGCCAGCCGGTGGCCGTCGGCCCGGGTGAAGCCGGCATCGATCAGCAGGGCCTCGCTCTCGCCGGTGATCAGCGTGGCGGTCTTGTTCTTGCTGCCGGCTGGAAAGTCCAGGTCGAAGACGGCGAAGGTGAGCGTGCTCATCAGAACTCCTTGCGTTCGGTAATTCCCACGGGATGGATCGGGGCCGGGGAGTCAGGAGGTGCGGGCGGCGAGCAGGGCGGCCAGCCGCTGGTCCACCTGGTCGGCGGTGGCGTGCCCGACGGCCAGGGTGACGACGTTGTCGCCGTCGACGGCGAGCAGGGTGGGGAAGGCGTCCACGCCGAGCCGGGCCGCGCGGCCGAAGTCCGCCTCGGCGCCGGCCCGCGCCTGTGGCGCTTGGAAGGCGGTGACGACGGCGTCGGCGTCCACCCCGGCCGCGTCGGCGACCGTCCGGTAGGTATGCGGCGCGGACAGACTGTGCCCGTCGACGTAGAAGGCCCGCTGGAGCGCCGCGGCCAGCTCGACCTCCCGTTCGGGGGCGACCTGGCGCAGGGCGGCCACGCCGCGGGCCGCGGCCTCGGAGTCCATCACGAAGGTCCCGTCGGCGATCAGCCGTTGGTATCCCTCGCCGAACTCCGCGCCGGTCAGCTCGCTGATCTTGGCATTCGCGCCGCCGATATAGCCGAACTCACTGATCGGTACCCGGCGCGCTCCGGTGAACAGGCCGCCCGAGACCACCTCCACCGGCAGGTCCGGGTGCCGGGCGACGACTCTTTGCATCGTGTCGGAGAATCCGTGCGACCAGCCGCAGTAGGCATCGAAGACGTAGACCAGCTTCATGGGAACCTCTGAGGTGCGACACCCGCCTGGTGCGGGTTCTTGCCTGAGAGAACAGTATCTGACTCGTCAGATATTTCCGCGATAGTGTGATTCAGGCCACATCAATGCAGGGCCGCGCCGCCGAGCCGAGCCGGTACGGCGCGGAACCGTGGGCTCAGCGCAGCCGCGGCAGCAGGTCCCGTGCCGCGTGACTGAGAAGCCGCAGATCCTCGGCGAAGCGCTCGCGATGCTCCACAGGGAGCGGCTCCAGGAAAAAGCGCTCGATGTTCTCCACATGCACCCGAGAGGCACGCACTGCCGTCTCCTCACCCAGCGGCGTGAGCCGTACCAACCGGCCGCGCCGGTCGCTCGGATCGTCGACACGCTCCACCAGGCCGGCCGCCTCCATCCGGTCGACCAGCCTCGTCACTCCACCCGTGGTGAGCACCTGCTCCTGCCCGATCGCCCCCATTGACAGCCCCGGCTCACCTGCCCGGCCCAGGATCAACAGCACCTCGAACATCAGATGGCTGATCCCGCACTCCCGCTCCAGCGCCCGCCCGAGGATGTACTCCAGCCGGTTGGCCGCGCCCTGCAACCGTCCGAACGCCAGGATCAGCTCGTGGTCCGCCGCCTCCTTGGCCGTCGAGATCCCCGGCTTCTCACCCACAGCTCCACCACCTCTTCCTCACGCCGGAACCTATCGCGCCGCGGCGATCCCCGGTTCGGCCGGCGACGGCAAGATCTCCAGTGTTGCCCAGGCCGCCCGAAACCCGTCCGATGGCTCAGGAGGAACGCTCCCTCCAGCGGCACGCCGCCGTCCACGCCCTGCTGGATCAAGGCGTCGGGTCACTCAAAGACGCCCGCCGCCCGGGCTGGGCGCTCAACGCCGTCAAACGCTACGCCCGCGCCCGGTCGGCCGGCGAGCTGCGGCGCCGCGCGCTCGTCGGCTGGTCACCCCAGTAACCTTGTCGGCACCCCGCCAGATCCGCGCGCACTCCAGGATGAACGGCGGCTGGTCCGGGACCGTGTGCGCGGTCTCCCAGTAGGCCATCGTGTCGTACATCCGACGGCCATAGAGGTACGTGCCGATCGATCGCATGTGCTCGTTGAGGAACTCGTGGATCTTGACGGCAGGAGGAGGGCGTGTCATGGCGTGGCCCTTTCCGGGTCTGGCCCCAGGTCGTGAACTGCCCCTCTTCCTTGGGTTGGCGATGGCCAGGTCGTGTCGCTCCCGGGCGGTCGGTCGTCGGCTTCTGCCGGCTGCCCGGGTTGCCCGGGTTGCCCGGGTTGCTGGGGTTGCTGGGGTTGCTCGGAGGGCTGGGAGGACGTCGGGTC
>NZ_VCJS01000663.1 GCF_005893125.1 Nonomuraea basaltis
TGACCGGCAACAGCGGCACCAGCCGTTCCCACTCCTCATCCGTCAGATCATGACGACTCAGACGCTCCTCATCCACACGGAAGATCTACACCAAACTGCCATCAAAGATCCACGGGACACGCCCTAGTTGGCGCTGACGTCCGCGGTGGCGAGCGGCTGGGAGGCGTCGTCGGAGCCGTGCTGCTCGGGCGAGCCCCACGTGGCGATGGACTCGGGGCGGGTGTTCCACTGCTCGGGGCTCATGGGGAAGCCGTAGTCCTTGCGGTACAGCTCCTGGGTTTCCCCTCGTATCGTTGAGGCATCGCCTAAGAGGAGGACCAGGCGATGGCAGAGACACGACGAAGGTTCGATCCCGACTTCCGGGACGGCGCTGTCCGGATCGTCGAGGAGACCGGCAAGCC
>NZ_VCJS01000192.1 GCF_005893125.1 Nonomuraea basaltis
GGCCGGAAGTGGTCGGCGGGGTCGGTGCTGGGCGGGCGGGCGGCTATGACAGCGGGGATGACGTGGTCCAGCAGGTGAGTGCGCAACGCGTCGGCGTCGGCACCGAAAGGGCCGGTCAGCGGGGCGGGGTCGGCCCCGGAAGCGACATAGACGGTGCGGATCAGCCACAGGCCAAGCGGGGTTGCGGCGAGCCGGGTCAAGCCAGGGGCGGTGCGGGATCGCAGTGCGGCCAGAGTGTGGGTCCAGGCCTCGGTCGGGGAGGCGGGGGAGGCAGGCGGTCAGGTAGTCCGCAGCGGCCTGCGGGGTGAGGCGTTTGGGGACGATGACCGCCGCTGCGGTCAGCGGCCGACCGGCGTCGTGGACGGCGGTGGTGAACTCGGCGCGGCGGCTGGTGAGGATGAGCTGGTCGCGGGCGGTCAGCGAGGCGTTGAGCGCGGCGATCACCTGGGCGCGGGCGAGGGCAGGGATTTCGTCCAGGCCGTCAAGGACAGCCAGGATGTGGCCGCCTTCGGCGAGTGCGGCGGCGGCGCCGGCGCCGAGCTGCGGGGCGGCCAGCGCCGGGTAGTCGGTGGCCAGGCGGACGGCGAGCCAGTCCTGCAGGCGGGGATGGGCGTCGGTGTCCCAGCCGGAGACCGGCAGCAGCACCGGCACCGGCACGATCTCGCCTCCGGAGGCGCTGGTCTGGTCAGTCGCGCGGGTGGACAGCAGCTGCAGCAGCAGCTGGATCGCCAAGGTGGTCTTGCCCATGCCCGCGCCGCCGGTGATGACCAGCCGCCGCCGGGTCAGGGTGCGAAAGTCGCGCACGAGGGTGGCGATGTCGTCGCTCCGGCCGGTGAAGGTGAATCCGGTCGCGGCGCTGATCAGCCGAGGGGTGCTCATCACCGCCTCGTCGGCGGTGAGGTGCCAGCGGACCGGGATGGGTTCGGGGTCATCCAGCAGCCGGTTGCGGGCCTCGTCCTGCCATTGCCGGCGCACCAGATCGGCCAGCACATCGGCAGCTCTCGTCACATCGGCGGGATTGCCGGCGGCGGTGTTGCGGCGCCTGGCCCACACCACGACGGCGGTCGCGGCCACCGCTGCGGCGATCGCGACCGCAGCCAGATCAGCCACATTGACCTTGTCGGTCCGGTCCAGCGCGAGCCCCACCAGCACCACCGTCGCGACCAGCGCGACAATGGCCAGCAGAGCGGCGGGATTCCACCAGCGGATGGGACGTCGACTCACACCGACATGTTCGCCGCCGTCCAGCACCCGCGGCATGCATCACGGCCCATCTCGGTGCCGAATCGTGATCATCGACAGCTGTCCGCGATCATTACTGACACCCTCTCAACGCCGACGACGCAGCGGAGTGACGTTCGGTTCGGGCAGTTCCAGCTGCGCTCGCAGTTCCTGGTTCTCCAGGGTGAGCTGGTGAACGGCCCGGACCAGAGTGGGGACGCCCTCCCGGATCTGGGCGAGTTCTTTGTTCTTGTTCGCGATCGTCTTCTTCAGCTTCTTGATCGTCTCCCATAGGCGCACCTCGACGTCGGGGGTGGCTGCGCGGTCTTGGACACGCCTTCGCATCACAGACGGATCAGCGGCACGACAGGTGGCGGGATGGCGCGGCAACACGTGGACAACCACACGCTTCACCGCGGCGGCCGGTCGCGGGACGTCGCATCACGGACGTGCGTGGCAGGGAGAGTTCGTTCCTCCCGCGGACCAGGGCGGCGACAGTTCCGACCGGGTGCGGGGTATGGACGAGGCCGGACCCCGCACCCCCGTCGTGCCGCTCGAGGTCAGGGCTTGATGAGGACCTTGAGGCTCTTGCGGTCGGCCATGTCCTGATAGCCGGCCGGGACGCCGTCGAGGCCGGTCGTGGCGTCGAACACCTTCCCCGGCTCGATGGTGCCGTCCAGGATGTCGGGCATCAGCTCCTTGATGTAGGCCCGGACCGGCGCGGGTCCGCCGGTCAGGCGGAGGTTGTGGCGGAAGAGGCCGCCGAAGCCGATCGGCGCGTCCTCGTACTGCGGGACGCCGACGCGGCTGATGACGCCGCCCGGGCGGACGACGCCGAGGGCCTGCTGGTAGGCGGGCATGGTGCCGACGGCCTCCAGGACCACGTGCGTGCCGTGCCCGCCGGTCAGCTCGCGGACCTGGGCGATCCCTTCCTCGCCGCGGGCGGAGACGACGTCGGTGGCGCCGAACTCGCGGCCGAGGTCGGTGCGGGCCTGGTGGCGTCCCATCAGGATGATCTGCTCGGCGCCCAGGCGCTTGGCCGACATGACAGCCAGCAGGCCGACGGCGCCGTCACCGATCACGGTGACGCGGGTGCGCGGGTTGACGCCGCCGGCCACGGCGGCGTGGTAGCCGGTGCCGAACACGTCCGAGAGCGTCAGCAGGGACGGCATGAGGGCCGAGTCCGCTTCGACGGGCAGCTTGACCAGGATGCCGTCGGCGAGCGGGACGCGGACCGCTTCGGCCTGGCCGCCCTCGAACGACGAGCCGCCCCAGAAGCCGGCTTGCGGGTGGGTGCAGGAGGTGTGCAGGCCCTCGCGGCAGAACTGGCAGGTGTTGTCGGAGATGGCGAACGGCGCTACGACCAGGTCGCCCCGGTTGAGGGTGGTCACCTCCGGGCCGGTGTCCTCGACGATGCCGATGAACTCGTGCCCGGCGCTTGTCCGGATTCGCGATGCGGGCCGCCGTGCCGTACACCCGGGCCATCCGCTCGTCGTCGGAGTCGATGAACACCCACAGAAGCCGGTCGACCGCGCTGAAGGGCATGGCCACTCCCGAAGAAGCCCAGCTGATGCTGGTAACGATCGCGCGATTAGCCGACGAGCAAGGTAACGCCTTGGACCGGACGTTCCAGCTCTTCGGCGACGGCGCGCTGCTCGGACCCGGCGCCACACAGATGCACGAGGGGCTGGTCGAGCGCCACGTGACCGTACGGCAAGCGTTTCTTCGCGCCTTCGACGCGGTAGAGCAACTTGCCACGGCCGAGGGAAACCCGCCCAGGGTCGACGCTCCCCACATTCGCCAGCCTCCGGCCGCTCTCACGCCCCCGCCCGGCGGATACGTCGGTGGCTCCCCCGCTCTCATGCAGGCACTGGACGCCGAATTCGGCCGGGTGGGAAGAGACTGGCAAGAGGCAGGACGCCAGCTCTCCGGCGCGCTGTCACGGCTGGACCTGGGAACCACCGCAGGCCAGGCCATCACCCTGGCCGGGAGCTGGCTCATCGACCAGCGCAGCGACCTTCAGCGACGCCGCGCCAAACTCCTGGAGACCCCGGCCGAGCCGGCAATGGAAGGAACGCAGACGGTATCGGGCACCGTCGGTCCGGCACCTGCGCCCGTCCTTGGAATGATCTCCACTCTCCTCGATGTACGGAGCAGCTTCGAGGACCTCGTCCCATCGCTCGGGTTGCCTGGGAACTCGGAATGCACGAGGCTACCCTCGGGAACTGGGGAACACTCATCGGAGAACTCACCCTGTGGAAGACGAGCCGCTCACGGTCGGCGAGCGCGCCCGGCTGCGTGAACTCGAAAGAGAGGGGCGGGAGCTCCGCAGCAAAAACGAGTTCCTGGGAAAGCGCTTTAACTTTGGCCATCGACGCCAGGGCTCGGCATCTGAACCACAGTATGGAGCTGCTTGGCAGCAAGCTCTATTTGTTCCGCACCTGGCAAGTGGACCACGCCGAACCTTGACGCCCTCTCCAGCTGAATCTTGTGGAACTGAAACGGGGGCATCGCTCCTGAGAGAAGTTCAGACGTCTGACGCTTCCGCCCTTCGTCATCCTTGTGAAACTTGCTGTTCTTGACCAGGAGACTGCATGCCGTACGACCACACCAAAAATCCACGCGGAACAGCGCGTCGGCGAGGGGATGCATGCGAACATCCAGTCCAGCTGCCCGGAGATGCGTTGTCACGTAGATCTCGCGGAGGAAGGAGTAGTAGGCGTTACCAACGCGCCATCGCATCGCGTCCTTGACGATGGACCTGCTGATGCCAGCCGAAGAGGAGGCGACACGCTGGACCTCTTCCTGGGCAGGCCTCCACAGCATGGCGCGGGCCTGCCGGTCTTCGCGGACGAACTCGCAGAAGCGCTGCCAGGTCGGCAGCTCGCTGGTGGCTTCCACGCAGTAGTGGAGGACGTGCATAAAGGCGAAGTCCGGATGCCAGTCCACGATGTCCTGGATGCTCTCCGCGGTAACGCGCTTCACCTCACCAAGAGCATGTTCCGTCGTCCTGCAGACGCGCTCAACGTCTCCAGGTTCGAGCTGATAGACAGATGAAGTCTCGTGCGCCTCAACGAAGGGCACGACCGTGTCCTTCTTCGAGTTGTCGGCCCGCCAGTCGGCGAGAGCCTGCCTAGTCTGCGGCGTGACGTTGAACAGGCCGAGGACATCCTGAGCGGTGGTGCGGAAGATCATCATAGCCATCCGAAACTGTGCGCATGCCTGCAGAGATCTAGCCAGTCTGCTCACGACCATAGTCGGCAACTCCGACATTTCTTAACCCAATGGGCAGGTCCGCCACAAGCTGCCGATACTTGCCGGATCCTGCCGAATCGCCTACCCTCCTCCTGGACGGATCTCGAGGAGGTTCTGATGGATGTCGTATGGCCGGACTGGCGCGACCCGAAGCTGGGCGCCCGGATCCGCGTCGCGCTCTGGCTGCATGGGGAGATCGGCGAGGGCAGGCGCTTCAACAAACAGCAGCTACGCAAGGCCATCCCTGACGTTGAGCAGGTTGACCGCCGGATGCGAGACCTTCGCCCTGCCGGGTGGGTGATCAAGACGTATCGGGATATGGCCGCTTTGAGCCCAGACGAGCTCTATCTGGAGAAGGTCGGCACCCATGTCTGGGAACCCGGTCAGCGCTCAGCCGGTCTCCGCTCAATCAGCGGGAAGGTACGCCGTCAGGTCATGGAGCATGACCTGCACCGATGCGTACGGTGCGGGATCAGCGCAGGCGAGGCTTATCCAGATGACCCTGACAGCACTGCGCGCCTTACCTTGGGCCATGTAAACCCGCACAAGCACGGTTCCACGGCCCGCCTGGAGGATCTGGTCACCGAGTGCGCTCGATGCAACGAGACCGCGCAACACCTCACCGGAGTCCAGCTTTCACCGGAGCAGATCTGGGATCGGATCAAGGAGCTGTCGAGGAAGGAGAAGCAGAAGCTGCTGAGCTGGATGGCGGTGGGGCACCGCTCACTGTCAGATACAGAGCAGGTTTGGTCCCGTTACCGGCAACTGCCCGCCGTACATCGTGAAAGCCTCCAGAAGAAGCTTGGCCTGCTCCTGGGCGCAGACGGGAGCGACAGTTGACCGAGCACGACTCCGCCCTCGAAGCGGTCTTCTCACACCTGATGGGGTTCGATTCAGTGGATTCGCAGATGGGAAAGGCGGTCCGGCGGACGTTCGACATGCTGCTCGACGGCCAGCACACAGGGCGGTATCGCTGCGAGCAGCTCCACAAGACTGAAAAAAACGCACTGCGGGACACTGATCGAGATCAACTTGCAGCGCGAGTTCGGTTTTGCGGACTGCGAGGTGCTTGACCACTCCATCGCCGGCTTTGAAGTGGACTGCAAGTACTCTCAGAACGTCGCAGACTGGATGATCCCGCCAGAGGCCGTCAACCACCTCATCCTGGGACTCTGGGCAAGCGACAAGAAGGGCCATTGGAGCGCCGGACTGGTCCGGGCGAGCGAGGAGCACCTGAATCCGGGAAGAAATAGGGACGTCAAACGGACCCTAAACCGCATTGGCCGCACGGCCATCCGCTGGTTATTCAAGAACGCGCCCCTCCAGGAAAATATCCTCCTCACTATTTCTGATAAAGATATCGATGCGATCTTCCGGTCCACCAGCGGGCAGAAGAGAATCAACGAACTCTTCCGGCGCGCACAGGGAAGACGTATTAGCCGCACCATCGTGGCAACTGTGGCGATGCGGGAGGACTACATGAAGCGCATCCGTGGCAACGGTGGTTCTCGTACAGCGCTGCGACCCGAGGGGATCGTCATCTTCGGCCAATACCGGAACCACATCGAAGCCGCCAAGGCTCTCGGACTCCCTGAGCCCGGCCCTGGAGAATCAATGAGCGTGCGGGTGGCACGACAGCGTCCGCATCATGCCGGACTGCCGTCAATCGTTCTGGACGGAGAACAATGGGTAGCGGCCATACCGGGCGATCCGCTAGAAGTGGCCCCGTTGCTTCCCGATATCGGCCCGATCGGCAAGGGCTCTTTCTAGGTTAGAGGTTAAGAGGTGCTTGCAGACGGTCCTGTCATCGGTCGATGGAGGTGTGTGTCTCGGCTTCGCCGTTCGTCACGTGCCTCATGTCTCCGCTACGCAATGCTATATCCGCTGCATAACGTCCCCGTTCTCCTTCAAGCCTCAGGCATCTCAAACCCACCCATGTCCCTCAATTCCAGGACAGACACCGACTCGGCATGCGGGTTCCACGAGTCGGTGGCGCGCAGATAGGCCGCGCCGTACCTGGCCGCGAGCCGGAAGAACCACCACTTGATCTGCTTGTCCTTGTCGCGGAACGTGCACTGGGTGAGCGCGGCGGCCATTGAGGACAGGAGAAACTGGATCCGCCAGTCGTCGCCGAAGTCCTCTGGGATCAGCCGCTGCCGGGACGCATCGTGCAGGGTGCGCAGCATGGCCGCGATGAGGTTGTCCTTGTCCGCGCCATTGACGAGCTGGCGGAAGAGGACTTCCTGTGCCTGCGGAAGAAGGGGGACGCGCGTGGCCACGATGGAGTGGAACAGTGTGGCCGGATCACGCGACAGCGGCGCCGATTCCCTGAACGTGGTCAAGTCCACGAGCCAGTAGTCACCGGCCCCGGGCTGGTCCGCGTCGGCCTCCGGAATCAAGACGTTGCCGTGATGCAGGTCCCCATGGGAGAAGCCACGCAGATGCTGCACCGGATGCCGACCAACGATGCGGCCGGCGGCCATGGCCAGCGGATTCGGCAGCACTTCCGGAACCCACTCACCATCGAACGTGATCCATTCGCGCTCCGCCTCCAGCAGGCCTCCTGCCTGGGCCCAGGCGTGGAACTTGCCCCCGGGCGCGAACCTCGTTCCCAGCTCGGCCCGCAGATACGCGCCCGAGTCCAGGTCCGAGGCGACCTCGGGATCCCGGGGAGTCCAGTCGCGCAGCACGCCCGAGACGACGGCCTGGAACGCGTCGGCGATCTCGCCCGGCGAGCCGAGTTCAGCCAGTTGGCACACGTCCACGAGGCTGCGGCCGGCCACCTCCTGGAGGAGGAGGTAACCGCCGTCTGGGCCGAGCGACGGGGCGTCCGGCAGAAGGCCGACCAGATGGTCCTGGCGGAAGCCGGCGGGGCTCACCTCCAACGCGTGCCGATGCCGGGCGGGCTCGCGGGCCGATGGACCAGGCGGGCAGACCTTCGCGATCACTTTGCGCGTCCGCCTGCCGCTGCCCGAAAGCGGTTTGACGATCAGGCAGAGCAGGCGGCTGTCCGTATTGCCGCGCTTGGTCCAGACCGGCATGTTCACAGAGATCAAGTAACCAGCCCGAGCGCCCCAGGCTTCCAACGCGCCCGGTGCCTCCGCGTGGAGGCAGTCGGCGATGATCTCCCAGTGCTCGCGCCTGACGTGCCGCGGGCCGTCCACCGCGACCTCCATGACCAGCTCTCTGAGCTCCCGGATGAGTGCTTCGGGATCGTCGAAGAGGTGGGGGCGGCTGCCGAGGAAGGCGAGCTCGGCCGACGACAGGCGGCGGACCTCGACCTGGCCGCCGACCTGGACGACGAGGGTCCGCTGGATCAGCAACACCGCGTCGCTCACCGCGTTCAGGGCGGCCAGGAGGCCGAGGACCGGTCCCTCGGGTGGCGCCTGGCGAAGCGCATGGTCCAGTTCCTCACACCGCTGCTCCGCGGTCACGCCCCCGGCGTCGTTCCGGAACCGTAAGCCGTAGAACGTGCCGCCATCTCGATCATCGACTAGGACGTCGAAGCCGAACTCCCGCACCAGTCGTTCGATGGCCTCCCTCACGTCGGCCGCTACCGCGCTGCCGGACCCGGCGATGCGGATCCACAGCCCCTTCAACTCCGTTGTGGCCTGGGTCCCCAGCGCTAGATCGACCGCCTCGTCCAGGTTCAGCCGGATGCCGTAGTCGAAGGCTTTTGAGTAGTCCGCCTGCCCCAGCTCCTTCCGGCAGTCGTTGACCACCTTGTCATGGTCGTCGATGAGCCACGAGGCGCCCAGCCTCGGCCGCCCCGCGCTCGTCCAGTTCTGCCGGAGGGCTCCCAGGATCTGCGCCGCGACCTCGTGCTGCCCCAGCTCGGCGTAGATCTTGGCAGCCGTCTCCACGGCCATCAGCTGTCCGAGCGTGTCATGGAACAACCTCTTGATCTGAAGACAGCTCCGGACATCGTCCAGCGCCTCGTGGACCCGCCCCGCGGCCAGGTGCGTCACCGCCAGACGCCAGTACGCGTACGACCGGATGAACAGCTCGCCGCTCTCCTCGCAGGTCTTCAGACAATCGACCAGCAACGTCTCCGCCCCGGCCAGGTCTCCTTGCTGGCCCAGGACGATCGACTGTTCGACAACGGCAGGCAGCAGACCGGGATTGAGTTCCTTCTCGGTGAACTCGATGGCCACGCCCAGCCACGCACTGGCCTGCCGAAAGTCGCCCATGAGGAGAGCGGCGGTCCCTTGCATCTTGTAAGAGAGAATGACCGACTTCGAGTCGCCGACCCGACTCGCCTCGGCGAAGCACTGCCTTGCCATCGCCATCGCGTCACTGATGTCGCCCTGGGCACTGAGCACGTACGACAGCACCCACATCGCCTTACAGCGCTGCTTGCCCAGCTCCGGGTTGGTCTGCAGCGCCTGCTTCAGATACCTCTTGCCTTCGTTCACTAATCCGCAGTAAATCCACATAAACCAGAGCGACGACACGAGCTCCAGTCCCAGCACACGCTCGTCCGGCGACCGCAGTGTGTGCTCCAACGCGAGCCGGACGTTGTCGTGCTCTTGTCGCATGCGCTCGAACCAATAGAGCTGCCGGGTGCCGGACCAGTCGGCCTCACCGCGCCGGGCGAGGCCGAGGAAGTAACGCAGATGCTCGCCACGTAGTTGCCAGCTCTCACCCAGTCGCTCCGCACCGTACCGGGACAACACGCCGACCAACTCGTAACGTGTATTGGCGCGCGTCCCCTGGTAGTCGCTGCGGGTGAGCAGGACGGACTGAGCCACCAGCGCTTCGACCAAGCCGTCGATCTCCTCCGGCTGCAACAGCTCGTCACCGCACACGTTGCGGGCGGCCTCGATATCGAAGCTTCCGGCGAAGACCGACAGGCGCGCCCACAGCAGCCGCTCGGCGGGGTGGCACAACTCGTAGCTCCACTCGAGAGCCTTGCGCATCGTCCGATGGCGCGGCGGCATGGCGTCGACCTCGCCCACCAGCAAGTCGAGCCGGTCGCGATGCAGCGCAAGGATCCGTTCCAGCGAGAGCGTCCTGAGCCGTGTCGCGGCCAGCTCGATCGCCAGGGGAATGCCGTCGAGGCTGCGGCAGATCTCCGCCACGGTGACGACGGTTTGCTCGTCGAGTACGAAGCCCCGCGCCACCGATGCGGCGCGGGCCGCGAACAGTCGGACGGACTCGTTGGCGTACAGCCCTTCCGTGTCCTCGCCGACAGGCGCCGACAGCGGCGGGACCACGACCACTTGCTCGCCGGGCACACCCAGCGGCCGCCTGCTGGTGGCCACGATCCGCAGGCCGGAACCCGCTTCGAGAAGCTGCTCCGCCAGCTCCGCGCAGCTGCGGCCGAGGTGCTCGCAGGTGTCGAGGATGAGCAGCATCTCGCGCCCCCGGACCCGCTCCGTCAGCGCCGCCGGAGAAGACGCGCCGCACGCCGCCGCGACCGCGTGCTCGACCATGCCCGGGTCCTGGACTGTGGACAGGTCGGCGAACCAAACGCCGTCGCGGTAACGGCTACGGATCAGATGGGCGAGGCGCAGCGCGAGGCGCGACTTTCCGACGCCGCCCATGCCGGTCACCGTGACCAGGCCCGCGGCACGTACCTGCGCATCGAGAGCGGCGAGCAAGCCGACGCGCCCGACGAAGCCAGGGAGCTCATCGGGCAGGTTCCCCCTAGGTCCGTAAGCGTGATCAGGCATCTCCCCTCCAGGAGTGAGAAGGCAAGCCTATGAGCCACGCAGCAGGGTCGAAGGCCGATCGCGGATAGTGCGATACCCCTCTCTGTCAGACTGCTGTGATACATGGGACACATGAGTCCTTTTGATGCGAAGCAGGGCGAGACAGGACGATCGAGACAGTGACGATGACCCTCGCCGACCAGGCCGCCATGACGGGGCAAGATGGTCGGGTGACCGATGAGCAGCCGGCCCGGCCCAAGCGGCGGACGTTCACCAAGGCATACAAGGCGCAGATCCTGGCGGCCTTCGACGCGCTGCCTGAAGGGAGCCCCGAGCGGGGTGCCCTGCTGCGCAAGGAACGGCTGTACCACTCCCACATCGAGCACTGGAGAAAGCAGGCCGAGAACGGAACCCTGGCCGCCTCGACCGGCAAGCCGAAAAAGGACGTCGAATCGGAGGAGCTGGCCGCCCTGCGGGCCGAGAACAAGAAGCTCAAAGCCGACACCGCACGGCTGGAGTCCCGCACATCGGCCAAGGCGTGATAGCGCCAGACGACGTGCTGGGGCTGCTCGGCGAAAGCTGGATCGGAGATCTCACCCCTTTCCAGCTCCGTGACGCCGCACAGCTGCTATCCCTCGGCCATGGCGCGAATTTCAGCGTCCCCGGCGCTGGCAAGACCCGCGTAACACTCGCCGTCTACGCAGCCATGCGCGAACAGGGCCTGGCCAAACGGCTCCTCGTCGTCGGACCCAAGTCCGCCTACGAGGCCTGGCTGACAGAGAGCCAGCTCTGCTTTCGCACGCCGCTGCGAACCGCTGTCATGAGCCGCACTCCCGATTACGGCGCCGAGGTGCTGCTGATGAACTACGAGCGCCTGTCCCGGGCTGTGCCCGGCCTCGTATCCTGGCTGAGTGCCGCGCCATCGATGCTGGTGCTAGACGAGGCCCACCGCATGAAGCTTGGCGCCAACGGAACCTATGGCTCAGCCTGCCTCGCACTCGGCCCCGCCGCCGGTCGGCGGCTCATCCTCACCGGCACTCCGGCCCCAAACGGGGCACGGGACCTGGAGAACCTGTTGTCGTTCGTCTGGCCCGGCCGTGGCAAGCGCGTTGTCTCTGACGCCGTACGCGGCGGCGACCTCGCCTACGCCAGCACCGTGCTGCGTCCGCTGTTCACCCGCACCACCAAGCGGGAACTGGGTCTGCCGCCATTCGAGCCGAAACTCCGCTATGTCAGTCTGCCGCCGATCCATCGGGAGGTGTACGAGGCACTGGCCCGAAAATAGAACCTCAGCTGGGCGCGCGGCAGCACCCGGCGGAGCGTCAGCGGAGCCGGGTATCGGTTGAGGGCTGAGGGTTAGGCCACCTCTTCTTCCGGCGGGTGGGTGGCAGCAGGGGTGGTGTCGAGGGTGACGGTGCAGCCGAGGCGCTCCAGGCTCTTGACGTGGTTGCGGACCTGTCTGCGGTGGTGCATCCGCGTCTCGTAGTAGTCGGGGCCGAGGTCTTCGTAGGGCATGCCGGGAGTGGACAGTAGACAGTGGATGATCTTGAGCTGGGTGTTGCCGGTGGCGACCTGGGCTTTGGGCTTGCCGCGGCGTTTGGCCAGGCGCCTGTATCGGGCTCCGAGCCGGGTCTTGGTGCGTCCGGCTGCTGTGGATGATTCGCCGAGCACGGCGCCGATGTACCGGTTGCCTTTCGTGCGGGCGTTGCGGCCGATGAGCTTGCCGGCCGACTGTTTCATCAGCGGGCAGAAGCCGGACCAGGAGACCAGGTGGGCAGCGGTGCGGAACCTGGACATGTCGACGCCGATCTCGGCGAGTAGGTCCTGGCCGCTGCGTCGCCCGAACCCGGTGACCGAGTCGATCTGGGAGGGCTGCTCCTCGTAGGGGGCCAGGAGAACGTCGATCTGCGCGGTGATGTCGTCGATGTCGGCGGTGTGGCGGTCGATGCGGTCCAGCATCTTGCGCAGCAAGAATGCGTGATGCTCTTGGAAGGTGTCGGCACCGTCAAGGGCCTCCACCAGCTCGGGGATCTTGCTACGGGCCCGTCGGACCGCCAGCTCCGCCAGCGTCCGCGGGTCCTTCTGACCCGCGATGAGCGCTTCCATGATCGCCCGGCCGGACACGCCGTGCACATCGGTCAGCACGCAGGACAGCTTGATCAGGGCATCCTCGAGCAGCTTCTCCACCCGCTGCTTCTCCCGGGTCCGCTCCTGGGTCAGATTCCGCCGGTACCGGGTATGCAGCCGGATCGTCCGGAACTCCTCAGTGGCCACGAAACAGGCCGCGAGCATGCCCCGCTCGAAGTTCTTGGCCAGCCAAACGCAGTCGGCCTTGTCGGTCTTCGGCCGCCCAGGTAGATGCTTGACCTGCTTGGCGTCGGCCAGAACGCAGTCGAAGCCCTCGGCCTCCAACCGGAAGAACGGCGCCTTCCAGTAGTCGCCCGTTGCCTCCATCGCGACATCGGTAACGCCGTGCACCCGCAGCCAGTCCGCCAGCGAGAGCAGCTCTTTCTTGGTGGTACCGAAAGTACGGACCTCCTGAGCGCGGCGCTTGGGGTTCTTGCCGCTGGGCACCCGGATACACGCATCTACCTGGCCCTTGGCGACGTCCAGCCCGCATACCCGCTCCAGGTACAGCGGCTCGTCCTCAACATCCTCCACGCGGCCTCACTCCTGATCGGGGGAAGGGACACGCCGCCCGGGGTACCGGGGCGAGCGGAAAATCTGGCCCGCGTGCACGTAGCGACAAGGAACAGCCCTAGAAAGATCGGTACCCGGCGTCAGACTCAAGGACGGGCTCTACCGCGCCAAGTTCACTCGACGTCGCAGGCGGCGCCCGACCATCGGGACGCAGGAATCCGGCACCACCACGACGATCGCCGAAACCGACCGAACCTCGAAGCCGGACCCTTCCGGTACGGCGGGTCAGCACCGCATTTTCACGCCGGAACCGGCGTCACGCAGCGATACAAAGACTCAAGGGAAATTTCTCTGCACGGGCTGAGGCATGCCGCGACGACATCGAAGCTCTCGGCCGGGCAGCGCTGCGCCTGATCATGGCCGCAACCAGCCCGGCGCTGCTGATCGAGGGAAGCAACCCGTACGAGCCGCTCGCCTACGGGCCATCGCCGCTGGAGGCCGCCCCCGGAGACTCTCTCTATGCGCTTCTGCGCGACCTACCCAGCTACGAACTCTCCCCCAAATACCAGGAGGCCGTCCAGATCGTCGCTACCAACGCAGCAGCCGGCCGCAAGACGATCGTGTGGACAACCTTCGTGCGCAACATCACCACGCTGGCCGAGCTCCTCTCCCCCCACTGCCCGGCCGTCGTCCACGGCGGCACGGCAGACCGGGACGAGGAGATCCGGCGGTTTCGCGAAGATCCCGACTGTATGTTGCTGATCTCAAATCCCGCCACCCTCGGTGAGGGCATAAGCCTGCACCAGGTCTGCCACGACGCAATCTACGTCGATCGCGACTTCATGGTCGGCCGGTTCCTGCAGAGCCTTGACCGCATCCACCGCTTGGGCTTGGCCCCCGGAACGGAGACCAGGGTCACCATTCTCGTCGCGCGGAAGGCACCATCGACGAAGTGGTCCAGCTGCGTCTCAAGGCAAAGTTGGAGTTCATGGGCAGCATCCTGGACGACCCAGAGGTGCGCCAGCTCGCAGACCTCGTCGAAGAGCCCGTCGGCAGCTACGGCCTGGATCTGGCGGACATTCGCGAACTCCTGCGCCACCTAGGGTAGGACGCTCCGGGACGACCGGGAACTTTGGTCACGCAACGATGGGGTGGCTAGATCGTTTAGGGGGTCGCTGGTTACCTGCCCGAGCCGAGCCCACAATCGGGCTGGTCGCAGGGCCGGTCTTCGCTTTCCGGAGGGTCTAGTCTAGCGGCGTACGCATCCCCTGCACCGCTGCGCCACCGGCGCTTCCTCTGGCTCGCTCGCCCTTCACGACGCACATGCTGCCCGGCCCGGTCAGCGCTTTGGCCGCCCGGGCCTTCTACGCCGAGACGATGGGCGGGATCGGAAACATCCCAAGCTGTTAATCAAACAACTGTCAGTCCCCCTCGCTACAGTTCACCTGTGATCAATGAACCGCTGTGGACTGATAGCTCCGACTCGGAAGTCGAGCGAGTCTTTCTTCATCTACTCGCCTTAGACGCAGACGGTAGTCGTATAGCCAAGGCCATCAGACGGACATTCGACCTGCTTCTCGACGGTCAGCACACCGGCCGATACCGCTGGGAGCAGCTCCATAAGACCGAGAAGACCCACTGCGGAACGTTAGTCGAGATCAACCTGCAGCGCGAGTTCGACTTCGCCGACGGGGAAGTCCTCGATTACTCCATTGAGGGCATCGAGGTTGACTGCAAGTACTCTCAAAAGCTCGCCGACTGGATGATCCCGCCCGAGGCCAAGGGGCGGATCCTCCTCGGCCTGTGGGCCAGCGACCAGGCGGGAAAGTGGAGCGCCGGCCTCGTTCGCGCAAGCGAGGAGCACCTGAACCCTGGTACTAACCGAGACTCCAAGCGCACGCTGAGCAAGTACGGCAAAGCGTCGATTCGCTGGCTGTTTCAAAGCGCCCCTCTTCAAGAGAACATCCTCCTCCGCCTCCCCGACGAAGACATCGACGCGATCTTCCGATCTACAAGCGGGCAAAAGCGCATCAACGAGCTTTTCCGCCGGGCACAACAACGCCCGATCAGCAGGAACGTAGTGGCCACTGTGGCGATGCAAGAGGACTACATGAAGCGTGTCCGCGGCAACGGTGGTGCTCGGACTGCCCTGCGCCCCGAAGGAATCGTCATCTTCGGCCAGTACAAGAATCACGCTCAAGCCGCCACCGATCTTGGCCTCCAGCCTCCCGGCCCGGGCGAGTTCATAAGCGTACGGCTCGCTCGGCGGCGGCCGCATCACGGTGACGCCTCCTACATCGAACTCGACGGCGAGTACTGGGTCATTGCCCTGGCTACAGACCCACCAGAGCCCGGCCCCCTGGTCCCCGACATCGGCCCCTTAGGCAGATGAGAAACCACAGTCAAGCATATTGGGCAATCTCCCCATGTGGGGGTTAAAGATCACGTAGTGTCATTTGCAGAGCTGGCAACGGCAATGGCTGACCGCATGCTGGACGCTGTGTACGCCCGGCGGCAGCGCGGACAACTCCGCGGCCGTGACTAGCTCTTCGTGTTCCTACAGCGGGAGCCGCAGCATCGGCCCGCTATGTCAGCTGATCTTCGCTCTGTACTTGCTGAACAGGTCATGTCGCTGATGGTTCTCCTGCCCGAGGAACGCCTTGAACTCACCGAGCCTGTACGCGACGTCGCCGTTGGACCGCTGAGCTGATATCAGCTCGAAATCATGACCAAGGTGGTTCAGGTGTCGCTCGACCTCTGGCTGCTCCATCGGCTCTTCCGTGTCAGCTAGTCGCTCGACGATCTGCTCAACCGTCAGTGGCCGACTGCTGCTAAGCAGAACCTTGTAGACGGGGTCCAGCACAACGTTGGTGTTCTCCACCAGAACCCGCCGGTCGCCTTCTTTCCGTAGAGCTTTTCTAATCGCTACGCCGAGTGCCATCGCGACCGGAGGTGGGAAGGCATTGCCGATTTGCCGGTACTTCGAGGTCTTGCCGCCAAGGAACTCCCACTCTGCGAACTCCTTGCCATACCAGCCCTGGATGCGCGCGACCATCTCCACGGTCAGCATCGGATGCTTGGCGCCCTTCACCCTCGGGTTGTTCGGTCCAGGAGGGCCGTCCGCTACACCCTTGGCGTCGACTCCCATCGCCTCCCACGCGGCCTTGGCACGTGTAGGACCGAGGTCAGCACCGCCATGTCTCTTGGAGCCCCCGACAATGGTCGGGGCAATCTTATTCGCCTGTCGTACCCACTCCTCCAGCCTGTCCGCGGGCCAATCACCCAAGGCCATTAGGTCCCTGAGCAGCTCGCCAACTGAGGGGGGTTCTTCCGTGTCCCGCTTGGGCCACTCGAAGTATTCCGCGTACTCAGGCTGGAGTGCGACGAGCACGAACCGGGGCCGCAGCTGAGAAACCCCGTAGTGATCCGCTTGCAGCAGCCTCCACTCAGCTATGTAGTCGTACTCCCTCAGCCGGTCAAGTACTCGCTGCCGATATGCCGTGAACCGGCTGCCGCTCAGGCCCTTGACGTTCTCAAGCAGGAGTGCCTTCGGCTTGATCTGGCCACACAGCTCCACGGCCCACGCGAACAAGTCCCGCTCGTCGGTGGCACCTAGCTGCTTGCCCGCGATGCTAAAAGGGGGGCACGGCACGCCTCCGGCGAGCAGATCGACGCCGTGGTGTTCCTTTGGGTTCAAGATCCCAGAGTCAGCAACGTCGCCGGTCTTGACGGTCTCGAAAGCCTCCTTTTCGTCGTATCCAAGCACGTTGATGAGGTTGTGGCGAAGCGTCTCGGCAGCTTGTCTGTCGAGCTCGACGGCAAGCGAGTGCCGGAAGCCTGCGCGTTCTAGCCCGAGCGACTGTCCTCCAGCGCCGGCACAGATCTCGACAACCTTGAGCACGTCCTCACCCCCTGATGTCGACGTTCTTGATCCAGCAGCCCCAGCAGCGAGTTCATGCTCCGACCCTGCATTCTCCAGCTCGAGGGGCTGCTCGCCGACTCCAGCGCGGATCTCGATGACGCGAGGCTGCTTTTCGGTCACTGGGACCCCTTTCGTAGTCCGGATAGGGTAGTGGACCAGTGGGCAGCTGTATCTTCGCGGAGAAGACCGTCAGCCGTACGCCCAATGGGATGAGTGTGGGAGAGAACAAGCGAGTTCAAGCCAGGAAGCAGGCCCACGAGCGAGGGATCTATCCGGCGCCGCTCAACGACGGCCGATCGCGCAACATGCAGGCCAACCGGCGCTCCAACACCAAGCCGGAGGTTGCTTTGCGCAGCGCGCTGCACCGCATGGGCTTCCGCTACCGGAAGGACCTCCGGTTGGACCTGGGTGAGGTGAAGGTCCGCCCGGACATTGTCTTCACGGCCAAGAGGGTCGCAGTCTTCGTCGACGGCTGCTTCTGGCACGTCTGTCCGGAACATGGCCGGCAACCCACCACGAACGAGTGGTACTGGGCGCCCAAGCTCCGCCGGAACATTGAACGTGACCAGCGCGTCAACTCCGCGCTCGAGGCGGCTGGCTGGCAGGTGGTCCGGCTTTGGGAGCACGAAGCCCTGACCACGGCAGTAGGGGCGGTGGTTGCAGCGGTGAAACCCGATGCCGAACATGCGAGCGAGACTAGCGCGACCAGCCGACAATCCCGCAATCAGGAGTGAGCAGCCAGCATAGCGCCACAGGTAAAGAATCTCTGATCTTGCCGTTAGAGGCGTACGAGTCATGATTCCGGCTGCCAGATCGAGGTGGCCGAGCAGGCAGCGCAGCCACTCGTCGCGCATCAGCTTGTCGGCGTGGATGAGACTGCCGGCATCGCCGATCGCCTCGCCGAAGAACGCCTCATTGATGTCGAACAGCAACACGATCCGCTCGCCGGGCCAGCCCGGTCTTACGAGGCCCAGCAGCGCTATCGCGGCCGACAGCAGCGCACCCGCCAGAGGAACTGCGCGACAACGTCAAGGGCAAGGCGGCGGCGAGGCTGGCGCCCGCCAGGAAGGCACATTGACCTCCTATTGCGGCTTGCTATAGCTGGAACGAATCGGATGTACGAGCGGGGAGTCGTCGGATAGGGTCCGGATCGTGCGCCGGGGTGCGTTTTCGAGGGCAGTTGCCGCGACACTTGTCTGTTCCGCGGTCCTGACGGGCTGCTCGGGAGAGCAGGAACGGCCGACACTGGCGGAGGCGGCCCGGCAGCTCGTAAGCGATGGGGACGCGCTGGTCTCGGGGATCGAGGCCGGCCTGACGGGCCTGACGAAAGAGCGGGCCGACCGAGACCAGAACGCGACGTGTCTCAAGGACGAGGATCAGCGCTACTACATAGCCAAAGGGAACTTCGCGAACCCGTCCGCAGAGAATCCGCTCAGCCTGGTCGGGTTGCTGAAAGGCGAACTCGAAGGTAAGGGCTACACCGAGGTCGTAGACAACGTCGACCTACGGGAGGACGACCTGAGCGTTGCCGTGGTGGTCAACCCGAAGGCCAAATTGACCTTCGTACTCCTCGCCCGCATGGAGCCGACCCCCAACGTCGTGATCGTCGGCAAAACAGAGTGCTACCTTCGCAACAGCTGACTGAGGTCACAGGGGATCGGGCACCTGCGCGGCCTCCATGCGGAGTTGCTTGGCGCGGCGGCGAAGGTTCTCGGCAGTGGCCAGGCACGAGCTTTCCAGCTCGCCCAGCTCGCGCCTAAGGCGGACGGCGTGGGCAAGATACCGCTCTGCGGCCGGCCCCTTCCAGAAGGACTCGCTGTCGCTGGGTTTGGAGGGGACGCCCTCGAAGGTGTCGGCCAGGTTTCTGGCATACCTGGTGAAGGTGGTGGCGAGCGCTTCCTTCTCAGCCGCTTCGCGGAGCAACTGGTGTCTGACGGGCATAGTCAGCCGCCCCTTCTTTCCAGCGCATCCAACAGAGCGTCCTGCATCCGCCCCTCCATCGCATCTCTGATCAGAACCATCTGCGATGTCGTCAGCGGCGGCTGTCCATGTTCCCTGAGTGAGCGATTCAGCCAGGCAACCTGCTCGTCTATGAGCTTGCCCGCGACGGTCCGGGCGGTTTCCGGCGTCTTCTTGTCGAGATACTCCGTGATCATGCCCTTCAGCGCGTCTTTGACCTCGTCGAGCCCTTTGGCCTTGCCAGTTGACACGATCTTGCTGCCGATGGGGAAGTACTGGTCGAAGTAGTCGACGGGCATGAGGACGTAGCCGGCTATTTGTTCGGCATACTCGTCGTCGCTCCACTCGGCGTATGTCGAGCCGGCCAGCAGCAGGTTCGCCAGCGCGCCGGTGCGCTCGGCGAGGTTGACATGCGCTTCCTGCTTGTAGTTGCTCGGGTCGAAGGGATGGTAGCGACCTATGTCCAGTTCCTTGGTGTACTCCTTAGCGGCCTTCATCAACGTGTCGGCCGCAGCGGGGTCCTGCATTAGCGCACCCAGGAATCGGGCGCTTACTGTGGGGTCGAGTTTGTCCCAGGGTGGTCTGGGACCCAGGTGGGGCATGTCCGGCGAGTTCCGCGCGGCCTGTCCACGGGCGAGCTGGTCCAGGAAGGGCTTTATGTCCTGGGCCAGCATCCGGCTGATAGGCGAGTTGGCGAAGGTTCCGAGACTGCCGCCGACCCAGAGGCTGTTCTCGGATCCGATGCTGTTGATGACGGTGAGCCAAGCACGCTCTCGCACGTCGTCCGCCCCGAAGCCGGGCTTCAACGCGCCGTGCAGTGCCTTGGCCACCGCCTCCTCGTAGGCGGGCACACCGGTCGACCTGATGGTGTAGGCGTCCAGCAGGACCCCGGCCTCCTTCGGGTTCCCGGCCAGGAATCGCTGGAACGCCTCCGGATTCGCCTCGTACGCCTTGGCAAGGTTGTGCAGGTTCCAGTTGGGGTCCGTGGGAAACGCGTCGGAGTTCGGCGGGCGGTTCAGCAGGTTGGCCGCCACCCGGTTGAGGAACGTGCCCGACTGCGGGACCAGCGCGACCAGGGTCGTCAGGATGTCCGATGGGGCCGTCTCCACCATCTTCTGCCACTCGTTTCCGAGTCGCCCGGAGCTCTCCGCACTGGCGAAGATTTTGGCCAGCAGGCCCGGCGAGGCGTCGCTTGCCCGCTTGAGCGCGTCCGGGGTCAGGCCTCTGCGGTCGCCTTTGGCCTGGGTGTTCATCCAGTCGCGGAACAATTTCTGGAAGGTCTTGGGGCCGAGGGCGGCCAGCAGCGCCGCGGCGTAGGCAGGGTCGTCGGCTCTGCCCTTGAGCGCCCCTAGGGCCTTCTCCACCTCGCTCCAGCTCTGCCCGGACAGGTACTGGTCGTGGTGCTTGAGTGCCTCGGCGATGGCGCCCGCGTCCTTCTTGGCCGCCTGCACTGCCTCTGTCTCGCTGCTGAAGGGGAAGGTGGCGGTCAGCATGCCCTTCTGCTGCGTCGGCACCATCCGCTGGATGGTCCCGACGCGCCATTTGAGGTCCTGCTGCGACTCGTGGAAGAACGCCCAGGTGCGGTGCATCGCGGTGACCCCCTGGCGGCCGGCCCAGTCTTCACCGGCCTCGGCAATCGCCGCTTCGAGCCCTGGCCGCGCCCTGCCCAGGACGTCCTTCCCGGCCTCCATCTGGCAGATCAGCTTCTCTGCGCCGAGGGGATCGATCCCGACGAATTCCCCCATGGATCCTCCCAGAGGGTGTGGCTACAGGGCGGGAGTCAAGCACAACGGGCCTCTCGGGTAAACGCGTTATACATTCTCATTTACGAGCTGAACCACTGATGTGCTATTAGTCGTGATAAGTCTGCATGAAGCCGAACTTGGCCGCAGTGCTCGGCTAGTTCATCGGGTTTTGGCCGATCCGAAGCTGTCCCTTGCGGATCAAGGACCCATGTGGTGTGCGCACCCACCGCTTACCGTCGTGCGGCCGAGTTGCGGGCAAGGCCGTGAAGGCGCCGGTAACTGTTGGTGATCTGCTCGATGCATGAGCCTGAATAAGGCAGCCTCGAAAGGCTGTGGTTCTCACTGCTCGGGCGGTTTCTCGGGGGCCACGAAGGTTCCGCGGCCCCGGATCGCGATGACTAGG
Source organism: Nonomuraea basaltis (assembly GCF_005893125.1). Taxonomy (GTDB): domain Bacteria; phylum Actinomycetota; class Actinomycetes; order Streptosporangiales; family Streptosporangiaceae; genus Nonomuraea; species Nonomuraea basaltis. Next base: position 20,800 of record NZ_VCJS01000192.1, read on the forward strand.
CCCTCTTCGCGCAGGATCGCGATGGCCTTCCTGACGGTGTCGCGGCCTACCTCGTGCTCATGCATCAGCCGTTGCTCGGTCGGGATCGGCCGGTTCGGCGTCAGGGTGCCATCCGCGATCTGCGCCCGCAGTAGATCGGCGAGCTGGCGATAGAGCGGTGTCGGCCCATCGTGGTCGATCGTCACGAGCATGGACGGTAAATGTCCGCCCCTGCGGCCCATCAGTCGCCCACATTGGCGGATGAAGGCAGACGTTTGCAGATGTTTGGTCTACGCTGAAAGTGCAAGGCCCTTCATTTGAGTCGGGCCCGGCCACGGCGTTGGCCCGCCGGGACGGGCCCTTGATCGGACGCGGGAGGTCCGACCCATGGGCAACTCAATCACAGACGTACGATTCACGCCCCTACTAACCGCCGAAGTCCAGGCCGTACTGGAGAGACACGGCTACCGGCTGCCTTCCGAGGGCGACCACGTCCACGAGCTCGTCATGGCTCGCGTCGACATCGCGCTCAAGAACCTCGTCGAGGTCTTCGAGGGGAGGACCTGGTGACCTGGCGGGACGAGATCCCCGACTTCCACGGCCCGCACGTCGAGCCGCCCAAGCCAGGCCACCTCACCCTCCCCTGGTACGAACCAGCCAACCGGGCCTCGCGCATCCGCGTGGTCTCGCACACCTGTGAGTGCAAGGTCGCGACGTACGAGCTGTGCACCGCCGCCGGCCAGGGCTTCGTCCGCCGTACAGACCGAGAGAACGGCACCGTCCGCGAAACCGCCTGGACGTTGATCGCGACCGCCAGGCACACCTTCGATCAGATCCTCCAGGGCGAGGCCCGATGAGAGCAGCACGCCCGACGCCCACGGGGGCGTCTCCCTGCCTCACCTCTGCCAAGCGTCCGCCGTACCACCAACTGACCCCTCTCCCCCATGCTGCCGGACACCAAAGGACACGAGGAGCCGGAGGACATGAAGACCTTCACCGTGACCATCGCCGGTACGGAACGATTCGACGGCGAGGCGCCCTACACCTGGGTCGTGGAGGCACCCGACGTGACCAGCGCCATGAACAAGGCCCTGGCCTACCACGCACTCTCACAGGATCAACAACTGTGCGACCTGGAAATTGACCCTCTTCACACCTTCGAGGGCCTTCCCCCCGAAAACTGCGCCTACTACTGGAACGACCTACGACCGGCCGCCCTCAAAGCAGACGGCGCCGGCGAACGAGACCATCTGGCCCAGTGACAAGGCCGGTGGCGCGCGGGCGAGGGCGTCGTGTCGGACCTGCTTCCCCGGCGCTACAGCGGCGGCCGGGGGCGAGGCCGGTTGCCGGCGGCGGTCGAGGCGGTACTGCGAGAGGTCATCGGCTCGCGGTAACCCGCGTTGCTTGCCATCTGCGTTGGCGTTTCACCCTCCTCAAGGATGGTTGCGGAAGACCCCTGAAGCTTTGCCGATCACCCCGGTGGCCAGGAGCGGACCGCCGGGGACGGCGGACAGCGACGTGAGCTCGCCACCGGCTGGAACTCTCGTCCAGTGGCCGGAGGGATCGCGGTGGGCGAGGGCGGAGTCATACCCGTTGACGTCGGTGGAGCCGAGGAACCAGTGGCCGCCCCTGCTGTCGGGCACGGGTGGGAGATCACGGCCCATGCGCCCGGCCTTCGTGGAGGTGTCCTCGCTGTGCCAGCCGGAACCGGTCTGGGAGAGCAGGAACGACGACATCCCGATCTCCCCGGTGATCCAGATGCCGGACGAATCGGCGGTGATGGCGCTCAGCCGAGGACTGAGCGGGCCGGGCGGGACATCGTCGGACGGGGGCGGGGCCTTCGGCAAGTGCGCGCTCAGGTCGACTCGGGTCCAGGTCCTGCCGTCGAAGTGATGCACAAAGGGGCCGTCGGCGTCGAGGGCCCAGATGTCGGAGGCCGAACGGGCGCTGACCCGGAGGGTGCGGAAGGAAACGCCCGACTCCGACCAGATCGCGCCGTCGTAGTGCCACGCCTTGTGGTCCCCGAAGATCCACACGTCGTCACCGATGACGGCGAGGGCCCAGGTCGTATCGGGCGCCTGTCGTACGATCGTCCAGGCACGCCCGTCCCAATGCAGGACGGAGCCACCGGCCACGGCCCACACATTGGACGGGCCGGACGCGGCGACCGAGCCGACATCGCCGCGCTCGACGGGGAAGTCGCTTTTCGTCCAACGGTCGCCGTCCCAGTGGAATGCCGTGGGGCGGTGCGGGCCGTCGGCCATCGGCAGCCAGGCGGCGATGCCGAGGATGTCCCAGCCGAAGGCCCAGGCGTCGCGCTCACCGGTGGCGATGACCTTCCCGTACGTGACCGACGACTGGTCGGCCACCAGTTTCCAGCGGTCGTTTCCGTTTTCCCAGGGAGCAGCCCACCAGAGCCACAGGCCGGTGGCAACCAGCTTCAGAGACATGATCCGTAGCGTATGAAGGCCGCCAGAACGGCACATGAGTATCCGTACTCAGTTCGCATGGGGCGCAGAGTGAGCAGAACCGTTCCTAGGGACTGAGCAGGAGTTGCTCAGCCGCGTGCCCCGAACGGTGCTGGGCACACTGGTCGCCCGCTTTCGCGCCACGGCCCGGTGGCATGCATCGGGTGCATGATCCGGTGTCGTGGGGGCGGGTTTCCTGGCGCCCGCGTGCTCCCGCTCGGGCCTGGGCGGTCCGATGCCCCTGCTCATCACTCCGGTGAGCAGGGGGCGGTGCCGTCCGTCGCCGGATCGGGTGCCCGAGGGCGCGTCTGCCGATCGCCACGGCCGCGGCGTCGTGGCGAGTCGTGCTGCGGGTCTTGGAGGTGAGGGGCCTTTGCCAGTGCTGGGCGCCCCACCGGGAGGTGTAGGCCGGGTCGGTGGCGATGATCGCGATACCCGTCTGGTCGGCTATGGAGGTCAGCCGGGCCCGCAGCCGGCCGGTGGGCATGCCGGAGATGAGCTGCCGGAAGCGTTTGCGGCGGCCGTGCTTCTCCCGGGTCTTCTCATTCTGGAAGTCCAGGTCCTCGATGGCGATGGCCTGCACGCCGCACGCCTTGGCCCAGGTCAGCAGCCGGGTCAGGGCGTGGCGGACCTGCGCGTCGCGGTGCTCGGCCGTTCCCGACAGGTCGTAGGAGAAGCGGCGGGGGTTGCCGATCGGGTTGCCGTGGGTGTCCAGTTGCCAGGCGGCCAGGTGGTCGGCGTTGGTGTCCACGCCGATCACGCCGTGGGCGAGGGCGGCGGACAGGGGGATGGCCGGGGCCTGTG
>NZ_VCJS01000193.1 GCF_005893125.1 Nonomuraea basaltis
TCGAGTCGTTCGGCGACGCCCGTGATTCCGACCGGTTCTGCCTGTTCTCGGCCACCAAGCCGGTCGTGGCCTCGCTGGTGTGGCAGTTGCTCGGTGAGGGCCTGATCGCCCTGGAGACCCGGGTGGCCGAGGTGTGGCCCGAGTTCGGCGCCTACGACAAGGACATGGTCACCCTCGAACAGGTACTGCTGCACACCTGCGGCTTCCCGACCGCCACCATCAGCCGTGACGCCATCACCTCCCGCGAGAAGCGAGCCGCCGAGATGGAGGCGTGGCGGTTGGAGTGGCAGCCCGGGAGCCGCTACGAATACCACGCCACCTCGGCGCACTGGGTGCTGACGGAGCTGGTCCACCAGGCGACCGGTCAGGACTTCCGGCAGGCGCTTCGTGCCCGGGTCCTCGACCCGCTGGGACTGGACCGGCTGGAGCTGGGTGTGCCGGTGGAGCGGCAGGCGGACCTCAAGCGGATCACCGCGACAGGGAAGCGCTCGATGGAGGTGCTGGAGGCGCTGTTCGGGCAGCCGGTCGACGAGGCCGTCCTGGACGCCGACTCGGCGAGGGCGCTGGCCGTCGCCAACGACCCCGAGCTGGTGGCAGCAGGTGTGCCGGGCGCCAATGCCTTCTCCGACGCGGCGAGCGTGGCCCTGTTCTACCAGGAGCTGCTGCACAACAGGGCGGGGCTGTGGCGGCCGGACGTCCTGGCGGCGGCCACGGGCGAGATCCGCAACACCTTCCCGGACCCGATCCGGATGGGAGCGGCCGCGAACCGGAGCATCGGCCTGATCATCGCCGGACCCGACGACGGCGTGGCCCTGAAGATCCCCGCACTCGGCATCGAGGTGCCGCTGCGGCCGTTCGGCGGCCGGGTGTCGCCGCGCGCGTTCGGGCACGGCGGGGCGGGCGGGCAGTCCGCCTGGGCGGACCCGGCCACCGGCCTGTCGTTCTGCCTGCTCGTCAACGGGTTCGACCGCGACCTGCTGGGTGACACCGAGCGGCACACCGCCATCGAGTCGCAGGCGGCGCAGTGGGCGTGACGGTCGGCACCTCGTCGAAAGGGATGGACATGACTTCTGACCGGCTCGCGAACCTCTCCCTCGCCGAGCAGGCCTGCCTCACCTCGGGCGGCACGGCATGGACCACCAAGGCCGTCCGGGACGTCGTCCGGGCGCTGCGCCTGTCGGACGGCCCGCACGGGCTGAGGCGACCGCAGGACGGGTCGCTGCTGTCCGCCAGCGTGCCCGCCACCTGCTTCCCGCCCGCCGTCACGTCGGGCTCGACGTGGGATCCCGCGCTGGTCCGCCGCGTCGGCGCAGCCGTGGCGCGGGAGGCCTCGGCCCTCGGCGTGGACGTGGTCCTGGGCCCCGGGATCAACATCAAGCGCAGCCCCCTGTGCGGCCGCAACTTCGAGTACTTCTCCGAGGATCCGCACGTCAGCGGCGTCATGGGGGCCGCGCTGGTGGAGGGCATCCAGTCCCTGGGCATCGGCGCCTGCGTCAAGCACTTCGCCGTCAACAACCAGGAGACCGACCGGATGCGCGTCAGCGCGGACGTCGACGAGCGCACGTTGCGCGAGCTGTACCTGCCCGCCTTCGAGCACATCGTGCGCGAGGCCCGGCCGTACACCGTGATGGCCGCCTACAACCGCGTCAACGGCGTGTACGCGTGCGAGAACCGGTGGCTGCTGACGCAGGCGCTGCGCGAGGAATGGGGCTTCGACGGCCTGGTGATGTCCGACTGGGGCGCGGTCAACGACCGGGCCACGGCTCTGGCGGCCGGGCTCGACCTGCAGATGCCGCCGGACGGCAGCGATGACCAGGTCACAGCGGCGGTCAAGGAGGGCCGCCTGGACCGGGCGGCCGTCACGACGGCTGCCGCCCGGGTGCTGCGGTTGCAGGAGCGCGTGGATCGCGCGGAGCGCTTCGACGACTGGGACGTGGACGCCCACCACGAGCTGGCGCGCGAGGCGGCCCGGGCGGGCGCCGTCCTGCTGAAGAACGACGACGACCTGCTGCCGATCGACCCGATGGCGCGGCTCAAGGTGGCGGTCATCGGCGAGTTCGCCCGTACCCCGCGCTACCAGGGCCACGGCAGCTCCCGCGTGACGCCCACCCGGCTGGACGACGCCTGGGGCGCGCTTCGGCAGGCGGCCGGCCCTGAACTGGAACTGACCTTCTCCCCCGGCTTCACCGTCACCGGCGAGCCCGACTCCGCCCTGGTGGAAGAGGCCGTGGCCCACGCCGGCGAGGCGGACGTCGTGCTGGTCTTCCTCGGCCTTCCGGAGGAGTCGGAGACCGAGGGGCAGGACCGCACCGACATCTCCCTGCCCCGCTGCCAGGTGGATCTGCTGCGCTCGGTGGCCGCCGTCTGCCCCCGGGTCGCGGTCGTGCTGGCCAACGGAGGCGTGGTGTCGGTGAGCAACTGGCGGGACGACGCGCAGGCGATCCTGGAGGCCTGGCTCGGCGGCCAGGCGGGCGGAACCGCGCTGGCCGACCTGATCTTCGGTGCGCACAGCCCGTCGGGCAAGCTGACCGAGTCGATCCCGCTCCAGCTCCAGGACGTGCCCTCCTACCTGCACTTCCCCGGCCAGGACGGTCACACGGTGCACGGTGAGGGCCGCTACGTCGGCTACCGGTACTACGACACCCTGGACCTGCCGGTGGCCTACCCGTTCGGGCACGGGCTGAGCTACACGACCTTCTCCTACACAGACCTGGAGGTGGAGGAGACCGGTGAGAACGCCTGGACGGTCCGCGTCGCCGTCACCAACACCGGCTCCCGCCACGGTGAGGAGGTCGTCCAGCTCTACGTCGCCTTCGACGAGCCGCACCCCACCCGGCCCCGGCACGAGCTGCGCGGCTTCGCCAAGCTGGCTCTGGAGCCCGGCGGCTCGGCGCGGGCGGAGTTCCGGCTCAGCGGCCGTGACCTGGCCTGGTACTCCACCAAGCGGGGCGGCTGGCGCATCGACCCGGGCGCGTTCACGGTCGAGGTTGGCGCCTCCTCCCGGGACATCCGGCTGCGGGCCGAGCAGCGCACGCCGGGCGACGGCATCGCCGACGAGCTGACCGGCACGTCCTCACTCGGCGAATGGCTCGACCATCCGGTCGGCGGAAAGCTCCTGCGGGAGCGGCTCACCGAGCATCCCGGTGCCGTCAAGCTCGACGACGTCGATCCCCTGGTGCTGTCCGCCGTCGCTCAGACCCCGCTGGCCAAGTTCACCGGGCCCATCCTCGGGCTCACCCGGGAAGCCGTTACCGCGCTCGTCGCCGCTACACAGAAGGAAACCTCATGAGCAAGCACGAGTTCCATCCGGACCTCGCCGCCCGGCTCCAGCACTTCACAGGCGCGGAGGCGTCCGACCTGCTGGGCGCGCCTTTCGGCCCGCCCGAGACGTGGGACCTGAAGATCGAGGACCGCGAGATCGAGGGGCCGGGCGGGCCGCTCCGGCTGCGGATCTACCGCCCCGTGAGCGACGCGTCCGATCGGCCGTGCCTGGTGTGGCTGCACGGCGGCGCCTGGGTCGGCGGCGACCTGGACATGCCCGAGGCGCACGAAACCTCCCGGGGCGTCGGAGGGCGCGCGGACGCGGTCGTCGTCTCCGTCGAGTACCGGCTGTGCAACGAGAACGTGCACTTCCCCGTTCCGGTCGACGACGTCGTCACCGCCTACCGGTGGGTGCGTGAGCACGCCGCGGAACTCGGCGTCGATGCGGCCCGCGTCGCCCTGGGAGGGGCCAGCGCCGGCGGCAACCTGGCCGCCGGAGCGTCCCTGCGGCTGCGCGACGAAGGTGAGACGCCCTGGCAGGCGCTGCTGCTGTACCCGCTGGTGCACGCTCCGCTGCCCGAGCCCTCGGCCGAGCTGGCCGCCGCCCTGGCCAAGCTGCCCGCCGGGCTGAGCGTCCCGGACCACCTCATGGCGCAGGTGTTCGCCATCTACCTGGACGGCGCCCCGGTCGAGACGGCCTCGCCGTACGCGTTCCCAGGCCATGCCGAGGACCTGCGCGGCTTCCCGCCCACCTATCTCGACAACGACGAGTTCGACCAGCTGCGCAGCAGCGGCGAACGCTTCGCCGAGCAGCTCCGTACCGCCGATGTGGAGGTCGAGCAGGTCACCTCGCCGGGGGTGCTGCACGGACACCTCAATCTCGTCGGCCTCGACGTCGCGCACGCCACCCTCGACCGCATGGCCGCCCGTCTGCGCCAGGAAGGCATCCAGTGAGCGAGGTCGGGGGGACGTTCGAGCCGCCGTTCGAGCCGGTGGTGGCGGCCTTCGCCGAGACGGTGACCGAGCCGGAGTCGGGTGGTGCGGCGCTGTCGGTGTGGCATCGCGGCGCCGAAGTGGTGAACGTGTGGCTCGGCACCGCCGACGCCCGCACCGGCCGGGCATGGGACGAGCGGACGATGGCCGTGCTGTTCTCCTCGACGAAGGGGCTGGCGGCCCTGGTCGTCGGCTGCCTGGCCGAGCAGAGCCGGATCGACCTGGAAGCGCCGGTGGCGCGGTACTGGCCGGAGTTCGGCGTACACGGCAAGGACGAGCTCACCGTCGGGGATCTGCTGGCGCACCGCGCCGGCCTGATCTCACCTGACGCGGATCTCGGGCTGAACGAGGTGCTGGACAGCCACTGGTTCGCGGCCCGCCTGGCCGCGCAGAAGCCCCGGTGGACGCCCGGCGAAACCCACATGTACCACGCGGTCACCTGGGGTCCGCTGGTTCGTGAGGTGGTGGTGCGGGCGACCGGGCGGGAGCTGCCCGAGCTGTTCCGCGAGCTCTCGCCGGCAGAGGTGACGTTGCAGGCGACGGACGCCGAGGTCGCCCGGGTCGCGCACCTGTCCTCCTCGCCGGCGTACGAGGCGCAGGGCCGCATGCTGGAGCAGTTGCTGACCGACGAGGCGAGCAGGCGGTTCCTCACGACCGGCGGCGCCTTCCCGCTGGGGTTCGTCACCGAGGACGGCGGCTTCAACGATCCTCGGGTGCAGAAGGCCGGTCTGGTCAGTGGCGGTGGCCTCGGGACGGCGTCCGCGCTTGCGCGGACCTGGTCATCGGTGGTGACGCCCACGCGGGGGCGGCGGGTGCTGTCCGAGCGCGGCATCGCCCTGCTCACCCGCGAGCGCAGCAGCGGGCCCGGTCTCATGGACGCGGGCAACCCCGGGCCGTTCCACCGCTGGGGCGCCGGCGTGCAGTTGTCATCCGAGGCGCTGCCGTGGCTCTCCAGCGCGTCGTTCGGCCACGACGGGGCGGGCGGCCAGGCCGGATTCGCCGATCCTGACCACCATGTCGGCTTCGGCTACCTCACCAACCGCATGCAGGCCGCGAGCAACGTCCCGCAGGTCGTCTCCGCGCTGAAAGCGGTACTCGACGCGGCGTAAAGCGCGTAACGAAAGGAAACACCAGCGTGCTCGACCACGCCTTCATGATCACCGCCGATGCGGAACGCGGCACCGCCCTCGTGCTCAACACCCGGCTCGCGCTCGCCCAGCCATCGTCACAGGTGGTACGGGCCACCTTCCGGGCGACGGCCCACGGCGCGTACGAGGCGCGCATCGGCGGGCGTCCCGTGAGCAACGCCGTCCTCTCCCCCGGCTGGAGCTCCTACGAGTGGCGGCTGCAGGTGCAGGAATACGACGTCACCCCCCTCGTGGCCGACACCGTCGACGTCGAGGTGCTGCTCGGCAACGGCTGGTGGCGCGGCGGCCTCGGCTTCACCGGCCTGAACCTGGACTACGGCCCCGTGATCGGCTTCATCGCCGAACTGGAGGTGACCTACCGCGACGGCGCCGCCCAGGTGCTGGTGACGGGGCCGCACTGGAACGCGCGCCGCTCGCAGGTCACCGAGAACAGCCTGTACGACGGAGCCCGCATCGACGCCCGCCCGCCATCCGGCGAGCAGTTGCCCGTCCGCATCGTCGACGTCGACCGCTCCACGCTGGTGGCGCAGACGAAACCGGCCATCACCCGGCACGAGACACTACGGCCGGTCCGCATCTGGGCATCCCCCAGCGGGAAGACCCTCGTCGACTTCGGGCAGAACCTCGTCGGCTGGATCCGGCTGCGTGCCTCCGGCCCTGCCGGGACGGAGATCACCGTCCGGCACGCCGAAGTCCTCGAACACGGGGAACTGGCCACCCGGCCGCTGCGCGGCGCCCGCGCCACCGACACCTTCGTGCTGTCCGGCAGCCCGGAGGACGTCTTCGAGCCCACGCTCACCTTCCACGGCTTCCGCTACGCCGAGATCACCGGGCATCCCGGCGACGTGGAGGCCGTGGTGGTGCACTCCGGCATGCGCCGCATCGGCACGTTCGAGTGCTCGAACCCGCTGGTCAACCGGCTGGTGGAGAACTCCGTCTGGGGGCAGAAGGGCAATTTCCTGGACCTGCCCACCGACTGCCCGCAACGCGACGAGCGCCTCGGCTGGACCGGCGACATCGCCGTCTACGCACCGGCCGCCTGCTACCAGTTCGACTGCGTCGACGTGCTGCACGGCTGGCTGCTCGACCTCGCCGTGGAGACCGAGCATTCCGGCTATGTCCCGTTCGTGGTGCCCAACGTGCTCAAGCTCGCGCCTGCCGAGGTCCGCGCGAAGAGCGAGCCCATGCTCGGGCCGACCGCGATCTGGGGCGATGCCGCCGTCTGGGTGCCTGAGAGCCTGTGGCAGGCCTACGGCGACCGCGACCGGCTGGCCGAGCACTACCCCGCCATGGTCCGGCACCTGGAGGGAGCCGAAGCCCGGCTCTCCCCGTCGGGTCTGTGGGACACCGGTTTCCAGTTCGGCGACTGGCTCGACCCGACCGCACCGTCCGACCGGCCCCACCAGGCGAAGGCGGACTCCGGAGTGGTCGCGACGGCCTGCCTGTATCGCAGCGCCTGTTTCGCCGCCGACGCGGCGCGTCTCCTGGGCGAAGATCAGGACGCCCGCCGCTGGCGGGACCTGGCCGACCGCACCCGCGAGGCCTTCCTGAAGCACTACGTGCACGGCGACGGCACCATCCGCTCCGACGCACAGACGGTCTACGCGCTGGCCATCCACTTCGGGCTGCTGGACGGCGAGCTGCGCCAGACCGCCGGGGACCGGCTCGCAGCCTTGGTGAAGGAGGACGACTACCGCGTCGCCACCGGCTTCGCCGGCACCCCCTACGTCACCTGGGCACTGGCGGAGACCGGCCACATCGACGACGCCTACCGGCTCCTGCTTCAGGACCGGTGCCCGTCCTGGCTCTACGCCGTCACCATGGACGCCACCACGATCTGGGAACGCTGGGACTCCCTGCTGCCTGACGGCACCGTCAACGCGGGCGAGATGACCAGCTTCAATCACTACGCCCTCGGCGCCGTCGTCGACTGGCTCTACAAGACCGTCGCCGGCATCCGCCCCGCCGAACCCGGCTACGCCCGCGTCCTGCTGCAGCCCACCCCCGGCCCAGGCCTTGACTGGGCCCGCGCCACCTTGGACATCCCCCACGGCCGCATCGAGTGCGGCTGGCGCCGCCAGGACGCGGGCTTCGACGTCGAGGTCCACGTCCCGGAGGGCATCGAGGCGGACATCGTCCTGCCCGACGGCACCCGCCACACGGTGACCGGAGGCACCCACACGTTCGCAAGCGCTCTTTGACCTTCCGCACCCCCATGGGAGCCGCTGCCATGACCACGGCCCAACCTGTCCAGCCGCACATCGCCGAACCATCGGTGCCCGGCACGTCGATGACCTACTTCGGTGGGCCTCCCTTCCGCCGCTACCTGCTCCTGTACATCCTGGCGATGGCGGGCATCACGGCGGTCTACGGCGGCGTCGGCGCCGTCATCCTGCCCTTGCAGGTCCAGGACATCGAGTTCGCCCACTACTTCGTCGGTCCGGACGCCACCGCGAACTTGCAGCAACTGACCAACCTCAAGGCTCAGATCGAGGCGGGCACCGCCATGGCGACCGCCCAGCAGCAGCACCAGCTCGATCTGCTCGCCTCCTACGAGGCGGCCCGGGCGAGCAGCCTGTCGATCGTCACCGCCGTCGGCTCCATCGCCACCATGTTCGTCCAGTCCATCGCCGGGCTGCTGTCGGACCGCACCCGTTCCCGCTGGGGCCGGCGCGCCCCGTGGATCGCCGGCGGGGCCGTGCTCGGCGCCGCCCTGGTGATCGGCGCCCGGTACTCGGCCGGCATCGGCCTGCTGATCGCCACCTGGGCCCTCGCCCAGCTCGCGATCAACACCGCCCAAGGCGCTCTGGGCACCACCGTGCCCGACCGCATCCCTCACAACAAGCTCGGCACCGTCTCCGCCCTGTCCGGAATCGGAACCCTGTTCGGAGCGCTGCTCGGCGCCGTCGCCGCCGGCACCCTCTTCAGCGCCATGGGCCTGGACGCCTACTACCCCTTCGCCCTGGCCCTAGCCGTCACCGGCCTGCTGTTCGCGCTGGTCGCCCGCGACCGCTCCTCCACCGAACTGCAACTCCCCGCGGCCAACTGGCTGGCCCTGCTCAAGTCGTACGTCATCCCGCTGCGCTCGCCCGACTTCCGCTGGGTCTGGATCGCCTCGGTGACGATGATGTTCAGCTACGGCGCCTCCAACGCCTTCAGCCTCTACATGATGCAGAGCTACATCCAGCCCGCCCTCAGCACCGCCGAGGCCACCCGGCTCATCCCGGCCATGTCCCTGGCCGTCATCCCTGGCACCCTCATCGCGATGCTCGTCACCGGCCGGCTGTCCGACCGCATCGGCCGCCGCAAGCCCTTCGTGATCGGCGCCTCGGGACTGTTCGCCGTCTCCATGCTGGTGCCACTGCTGTGGCCGACGCTGGCGTCCCTGTTCGTCCAGAACGTCATCGCCGGCCTGGCCGCCGGCTGCTACCTGGCCGTGGACCGGGCCCTGCTGATCGACGTGCTGCCCGACAAGCAGGCTGCGGGCCGCGACCTCGGGCTGGGCAGCATGAGCTTCAGCTTCGGCCAGGCCATCGGCCCCGTCATCGCCGGCCAGCTCGTCGCCCTGACCGGCGGCTACGGCGTGGTCTGGGTGATCTCGCTGCTGGCCGCGCTCGCGGCCGCCGCGGCCATCATGCCCGTCAAGAAGATCAAGTGACCGGCAGGTGCCGGCATCCGCGTTCGGCACCCACGGCGAACGACAGCTTGACCCGTTGGCAGCTTCCGGTGCGGTGAATCATGTGTTACCGTCCCCTCAATATCTATCTCTACTTAGAAATTGAGAGTGGAGAGGGAAGGCCGCATCAGCGCTCCGTGGTCTGAACGACTACGTGCGGCGCGCATGAACCCCCCCGCCTTTACCTGGACCCCGTGTCCGAGCGCGGCCTGGCTAGCGCGGGTGACGCAACAGCAGCGCCGACGGAACCTGATTGTTTGGAAAGGGTAGAACAACGTGGCAGACCCCTACTGGGACCACCTCCGGGCGCTGTACCTCGAGCACGCGCAACTGGGGGGCGGTCATCTTGACGTACGGACACCGGACCCCGCCCTGGCAGCGCGACTCCGCGCACCGCGGGAAGGCGAAGCCGACTATGTCGCTCCCGCAGCTCAGGTACGCGACGTCACGGTTGATCATGAGACGGGGTCGTGCACCGTTCGCGTCTACACCCCGCACACGGTCACCAGCGGCCGGCCACTGTTCGTGTGGTGCCATGGCGGCGCCTGGGCCGCGGGCGACCTGGACGGCCCGGAGGCCGACGCGACCGCGCGGGAGACCTGCGTCCGAGCCGACGCCGTAGTGGTCTCCGTCGACTACCGGCTGGCCAAGGACGGGGTGCACTACCCGATCCCGCTGGACGACGTGGTGGCGGCGTACCTGTGGTCAGTGGACAATGCCAAGGACCTGGGCGCCACCCCTGAGCGGGTCATCCTGGGCGGCGCGAGCGCCGGGGGCAATCTCGCCGCGGGAGCCGCGCTGCGCGTGCGCGACGACGGATCGCCGATGCCGGCCGCGCTCCTGCTCGCCTACCCCTGCCTGCATGCCGAGCTTCCCCCGGCCTCCCCGGAACTGCAGGGGAAACTGGACCGCCTGCCCCCCGCCGCGGCCTTCGCCCCGCATCTGCTGACACCGATCATCGAGAACTACCTCGGCGCGCCGATCGGTGAGGCAACGCCGTACGCCATGCCGGGCCTCGCGGACGATCTCAGCGACCTACCGCCTACCATGATCATCAACGATGAGTACGACGGCCTCCGCGCCTCAGGAGAGCGCTTCGCCCAGCAGTTGCGCGACGCCGGGGTAGAGGTCGTCCTGGCCACCGTGCCCGACGTCGACCACGGCCACCTGGCCCGCCCGGCCCTCCCCCAGCTGGAACAGACCTACGCGGACATGTCTCAATGGGTCAAGGGATGACCAGGGCTTACGACAACGCCACGCTGCGGCGGCTGCTGAACGAAGAAGAGCACGCCGAGGTGAACGGCGCCGACATCCTGCTGAAGAAGGCGACGCCCGACGACCGGCCCGGATATCTGGACCCCTGGCTGCTCAGCCGCGAGGAAGAGCTGCGCAAGCTGCCTTCCCCCGTACCCAAGCCCGGCCTCACGTTCCTGTGGTCGATGCTCTTCCGGCCGGAGAAACTCCTGATCCAGATCCGCGACACCGCCCAGGGGATCGTGCTCAGCCCGGACGCCGACTCGGCGATCGACCTGACCACCGAGGAGGTGCTCGTCTTCCGGCAGGAGCTGGTGCTGTGGAAGAAAACCAATACCCTGTGGCGGTACGAGAAGAAGGCGACGAGCCAGGCACGCCGCCCATGCCTCCTCCACCTGCATGGCGGCGGGTTCTTCGCGGGCAAGCCCACCGGGCACGACCGCTTCCTCAAGTACATCGCCGAGCAGGCCGACGCCGTGGTGTTCGACCTGGACTACTCCCTGAGCCCGGAACACAAGTTCCCGCACGCGGTCAACGAGGCCTACGCCGCCGTCAGGCACATTCACGACCACGCCGACGAGTACGGCATCGACCCGGTGCGGATCGCGATCGGCGGCGGCAGCGCCGGCGGCAACCTCTCGGCGGTCACCGCCCTGAGAGCCAAGGCCGAAGGAACGCCGATCATCGCGCTGCAGATCCTCATGAACGCCGTCGTCATGATGGGGACATCACGGCCTCCCGGCTACACCTGGAGCCCAGCGGATTTCCACGTCGCCGATGCCATGAAGAAGCACGCCGGCCGTATCGTCGATCCCGCGAGAGACCGCAACCTCAAGGTCATGCTGGACCCCTACCGCGGCGGGGAGAGCACCGACAACCCGTACCTGTCCCCCGCGATGGCCGAAGACCTGACCGGGCTACCCCGCGCCCTGGTCATCACGGCCGAGATGGACAGCCTGCGCCCGCAGGCGGAGCACTACGCCGGGCAGCTCGTCCAGGCCGGTGTGCCGGTCAAGGCCATCCGCTACTTGGGCATCAAGCACGACACACCAGCCCATTTCAGCCAGGTGCCCCAGGCCGAGGCCATCGCCCTGGAGATCGTCGCCGCCATCAACGACCTGCCGGCGGCACCGGGCACGGATGCGATTCACCAGAAGGGAACCTGATGACCCGCCCTCACGATGCTCGCGACGAGCTGACCGTCGAACAGAAAGCCATGCTTCTGTCCGGTAGAGACAGCTGGACGACACACCCGATCGACGACCTCGGCATCGCATCGGTGACGGTTTCCGACGGCCCGCACGGACTACGGGTGCAGGACGACGCCCCCGCCGACAACCTGGCCCTGATGGCAAGCCGGCCCGCGACCTGCTTCCCACCCGCCGTCGCCCTCGGGTCGAGCTGGGATCCCGCGGTCGCGGCGCGGGTCGCCGAGGCCATCGGCCGCGAGGCCCGGTCGTTCGGCGTCGACATCGTCCTGGGGCCGGGGGTGAACATCAAGCGATCCCCTCTGTGCGGCCGCAACTTCGAGTACTTCTCCGAGGACCCGCTCCTGTCCGGCGTGCAGGGCGCGGCCTATGTACGCGCCCTGCAGAAGACCGGGGTCGGGGCCTCGGTCAAGCACTTCGCGGCCAACAACCAGGAAACCGACCGCATGCGCGTCAGCGCGGACGTGGACGAGCAGACGCTGCGCGAGATCTACCTGCCCGCCTTCGAACGCGTGGTGAAGGACGCGCAGCCCGCCACCGTGATGAGCGCCTACAACAGGATCAACGGCGTGTACGCCTCCCAGAACCGGTGGCTGCTGACCGACGTGCTGCGCGGCGAGTGGGGCTTCACGGGGGCGGTCGTCTCCGATTGGGGTGCCGTCCACGACCCGGTCGCCGCCGTACGTGCCGGACTGGACCTGGAGATGCCGGGCACCGGCGGGCGCAGCGCCGCCCGCCTCGTCGAGGCCGTCCGGTCGGGAGACCTGGACGAGACGGAACTCGACCGCGCGGTCGGCAGGGTCCTCGCGCTCGCCGCCTGGCGGGCGGAGAAAGCCGAGGAGATCGACCTCGACGCGCACCACCGGCTCGCCCGCGAGCTCGCCGCGCAGTGCGCGGTCCTGCTCAAGAACGACGGCGTCCTGCCGCTCGCCCCCTCCACCCGGGTGGCGGTCATCGGCGAGCTGGCCCGCACCCCGCGCTTCCAGGGTGGCGGCAGCTCCCGTGTGAACGCCGCCCGCACCGAGAGCTTCCTCGACGCCGTCACCGATGTGGACTTCCGGCCCGGCTACACCCTCGACGGCAACGGCGACCCCGACCGGCTCCGCGCCGACGCCGTCGCCTGCGCCGCCGCCGCGGAAGTGACCGTCATCTTCGCCGGACTGCCCGAAGCCGAGGAGTCCGAAGGATTCGACCGGACCACGCTCGAACTGCCCGCTGCGCAGATCGACCTGATCAAGGCGGTCGCCACGGCCGCCCCCAAGACCGTGGTCGTGCTGTCCAACGGCGGCATCGTCACCCTCGAGGAGTGGCACGACGACGTCGACGCGATCCTCGAAGGCTTCCTGCTCGGGCAGGCCGGCGGCGGCGCGCTCGCCGATCTCCTCTACGGCGTCGTCAACCCCTCCGGCCGCCTCGCCGAGACCATCCCGCGGCGGCTCGCCCACACCCCCAGCCACGCCACCTTCCCCGGCGGCCAGGGACACGTGCTCTACGGCGAGCGCACGCTCGTCGGCTACCGCGGTTACACCACTCTCGACCGGCCGGTGCGCTACCCCTTCGGCCACGGGCTCAGCTACACCACCTTCGAGACGAAGGACTTCTCCGTCGAGGTGCTTGGCGCCGACACCGCCGTCGCGCGGACGACCGTCGCCAACACCGGAGAGCGCGACGGCTCCCACGTCGTCCAGGTGTACGTCGGCGAGCCTCCCGCCGGGCCGGTCCAACGGCCGCGACGCGAACTCCGCGCCTTCACCAAGGTCTTCGTGCCCGCAGGGCAGGAGGTCTCCGTCGAGCTCCCGCTCGACCGGCGCGCCTTCGCCTACTGGGACCTCGAACTGTCCGACTGGGTCGTCACCCCGGGCGAGCACTCGGTGCAGCTCGGCCGCGACTCCGAGACGATCGAGGCCGAGGTGAGCGTCCACCTTGACGGCGACGTCGTCGTCCGCGAACTGACCCTGGACTCGACCTTCCAAGAATGGCTCGAGCATCCCATCGTCGGCCCCACCCTCGTCGACGACCTGAAATCCGACCTGGTGCGGGATGCGGCGCAGCCACACATCCTGCGCGGGATCGGATCCCTGCCGATGCAGAAAGTCGTCAATCTGCTCGGTGACAACCTTCCAGCGGGACTGATCGACACCCTCATGAGCAAGACGCGACGGTGATCCGCCGCGCTCAACAGGTTCTCCGCCGTCCTGCTTGAAGCCGCGCTCGCCACACAGCGGTTCGCACGCGATCCTCTGTCGGTTCGCGGCGGCAATGGGTTACGGCTGAGCATGCGCCAGCATTTTGGACAGCATGTTACTGATTCGTCTCAGTCTCGATTGAGCCATGCGACTCACCCCAAGCGGATCGGAGCACAAGAGGGTGTCTGCCACGTCTTCAACGGCGCGCGCGTTCCAGGTGTACCTGGGCAGGGCGTGCTCTGGCCTATGTGCCTGGAAGTGCAGGAGGGCACGGGCGTGTGGCGCAAGGCTCTGACCATCGCCCTGGACAGTGCCATGATCATGGGTTTCTTCGTGCTCACGCTGGCCACTCCGCCGCCTGGTGGGAGCTCGCCGGCGCTCATGGCAGGCCAGGGAGCCGTGCTGGTGCTGGTCTCCGCTGCGATGATTGTCCGCCGGCGGGCGCCACGCGAGGCATTGGTGGTGAGCTCGGTGGGGCAAGTGATCGCGTTCGCGTGGGACGGCGGGAGCGGCCCGCTCGACCTCGCACCCCTGGTAGCCCTGTACACCCTGGTCACGCGGGTTCCGCGGCGGCAGGCGTGGCTGATCGGTGGGGTGACGGCCGCGGCACTGGGCGGCGCTCGGACGGTGTTCCTCGGGCAATCAATGCTGGTCTCCGAGACGCTGGCGCAGATCGCCTGGGTGGGCATGGTCACGGCGGCCGGTGACGCGGTCCGCAGCAGGCGGGCGTACGTGGCCGCGATCGAGGAGCGGGCGCGGCGGGCGGAGGAGACCCGCGAGGAGGAGGCGGAGCGTCGCGTCATGCAGGAGCGGTTGCGGATCGCGCGGGAGCTGCACGACGTGCTGGCGCACCACATCGCGTTGATGAACGTGCAGGCGCAGGTCGCCGAGCATCTGCTCGACAGCGACGTGGGCAAGGCGCGCGCAGCGCTGGGGCACGTCCGCAGGGCCGGGCGCGAGGTTTTGGGCGAACTGCGCACCACGGTGGGGCTCCTGCGCAGCCCGGGCAGCGCCGATGAGCTACCCGCCGAGCCATCGCCCGGCCTGGACCGCCTGCACGAGCTCGTCTCCTCCTTCACGGCGGCCGGCATGCCGGTGGACCTGCGGCTGGAAGGCGTTCCCGCTTCCCCCACGCGGGACGCGGACGAGGCCCTGCCGGCCCCGGTGGAGCTGGCGGCGTTCCGCATCGTGCAGGAGGCGCTCACCAACGTCAGCAAGCACGCTTCCGCAGCCAGGGTGCGCGTGCGCCTGGCACGGGCACAGGGTGAAGTGATCGTGGAGATCCGCGACGACGGATCCGGCGGCGGCCGGGCGCAGGCCACCGGGCCGGGCGGTGGGCACGGCCTCATCGGGATGCGGGAGCGGGCCCTGTCGCTGGGCGGCCGGTTCTCCGCCGGGCCTCTGCCCGACGGAGGCTTCGGCGTTCAGGCCGTGCTGCCGGACGGGGAGGCGGGACGATGACGATCAAAGTGGTGCTGGCCGACGATCAGGCGCTGGTCCGGGCAGGATTTCGCGCCCTGATCGATTCGGCCCCCGATCTGCGGGTGGTCGGGGAGGCCGGCGATGGCCGCCAGGCGGTCCTCGAAGCGCGCCGGGCCGGGGCTGACGTCGTGCTGATGGACATCCGCATGCCGGGGATGGACGGGCTGGCCGCCACAAGGGAGATCACCGGTGACACCGCGCTGTCGCAGGCGAAGGTGCTCGTGCTGACCACCTTCGAGATCGACGAGTATGTCTTCGCGGCGCTGCGGGCCGGCGCCAGCGGGTTCCTGGGCAAGGGCGTGGAGGCCGCCGAACTGCAGGAGGCGATCCGGGTGATCCACCGTGGCGAGGCGCTGTTGTCGCGTGCGGCCACCAAGAGCCTGATCGCGCGGTGTCTGGCCGGGCCGGGCGCGAAAGTGGAGCGTACGCCTGACGAGCTGGGCCTGCTGACCGAGCGCGAGCGGCAGGTCATGGTCATGGTGGCGGTGGGGCTGACCAACGATGAGATCGCCGGAGAGCTGGGCATCAGCAGGACGACGGCCAAGACTCACATCAACCGGACGATGCTCAAACTCGGTGCGCATGACCGGGCACAGTTGGTGATCATCGCATATGAGACGGGGCTGGTGCGTCCGCGATCGCTGTAGCCGGCGCGGGCGCGTACTGCGATCGCAGCACGCGCGAACCCTCCTGAGGTCGGGCGATCTCCCAGGTGAGGGCCCCGAGGCCCGCCCGGCGCCGCCGGAGACCGCCCGCTTTCGCTCAGGCTCCGGCGCCGCATCGCCGGGAACGTTCGGCCACGGCGGTGCGGCCGGTCAGATCGCGTGGGCCGACCCGGCCACCGGCCTGTCGTTCGCCTACCTCACCAACGGGTCCGACCGCAACGCCGTCCGCCAGTCCCGGCGGGTCCGCGAGCTCGCCCCGGGGCCGTCGCCTGTGTCGCTTGACCGGCTTTGGAGGGCCGGCCACCCTGCGCGGCCTTTCTTCGCAGGGCGGGGCAGTCGTCAGAGGCAGGTGTAGAGGACCTCGACCAGGGAGTTGGACACCGACCAGTCCGCGCCCAGGTGGCTGCGCACGAAGCCGATCGCGACGTGGCGGACAGGGTCGGCGAAGCCGACCTGTCCGCCCGCACCGAGGTGACCGAAAGACTCGTGCGTCGGCCCGAACCGCCATGGTGCCGGGGCCTGTCCGAAATCGCCCTCGTAACCCAGGGCGTAGCGCATCTCAGGAGGCGTCAGCCATTCGGGCAGGCCGCTGTCGGGCCACAGCGCGTTCGGTCCACTGAAGCTCTTCGTGCCGAACACATTGATCGACTCGGGTGTCACGATCCTGACGCCGTCCAGCTCTCCGCCCTGCGCGAGCATCGCGTACATCCGGGCGAGGCTGCGTGCGTCGACGCTGCCGTTGGCCGCGGGGACCTCCAGTCCCCGGACCTTCGGCAGGTTGAAGAAGCCGTTATGGCTGCTGATCGTGCCGCCGTGCATGTGGATGCCGGCCTGTGACATGTGCGAGGCAGGGTCGGCACTCACCTGCTTGAACAGGGCCAGTACGGGCTCGGGCAGCGGGCTGGACTCGGCGGGCGGGTCGCTGATCTGGTCGGCTAGGCGGGCCTGCTCGGGCTCCGGAGTCCCGATGAAGATCGACAGCCTGAGTGGCTCGGCGACCTCGCGCGCGAAGAAGGAGCCGACCGTCGTCCCGGTGATCCGGCGGACCAGCTCCTGGATCAGCCACCCGATGCTGATGGCGTGATAACCGATTCGGGTGCCGGGCTCCCAGGCGGGTGGTGATGCGGCGATGCGCCGGGCGATCTCGTCGTAGTCGTCCCACCCGTTCCCGGACCAGTCGAGCAGGTCGCCCGGATCCTGGAAGCACAACATGCCCGACGTGTGGTTGAGGATGTGGCGGACGAGCGTCTTCTCCTTGCCTGCCTGGGCGTATTCGGGCCAGTAGCGTGCCACGGGCGCATCGATGTCGAGCAAGCCGCGGTCATGCAGGATGTGCGCGCAGAGCGCGGCGAACCCCTTGGTGGCCGACATGGCCGTCGTCATGGTGTCCCTGCCCCACGCGACACCGGGCCGGGCGTCGCCGGCCCAGAGGTCGACGACCTTCTCGCCTTCGACGTACGCCGAGAACGCCGCGCCGCCGCGACCGATGTCGCTGCGTGCGAACGCCTCCTCGACGGCCGCGAAGCCGGGCGTGAGGGATCCTGCGACCACGACCATGTGCTGAACTCCTTCTCGTTGATGCGGCAGAGGTTGGGCGCAAGGGGGCGTCAGGCGATCACGGGGAGCGTGATGGCCGAGCGGTGCCCGGCGTCGTGCAGGATGCGGACGTCGCACCTGGGGCCGTCGCACGCGGTCGCGAGGTCTTCACCACTGCCCCAGTTGCGCGAGAAGGCAGGGTGCGCGCAGCTGGAGATCTGCACCCGCAGCCGCTCTCCCGCCTTCACGAGCAGCCCGATCGGAAACATGGGCACCTTCACGGCGCGTACTGTTCCGGCGGCACCGAGACCGTTCTCCGGACTCATTCGAACGAGGCCGTCGGCGATGTTCGTTGAGACGCTCTTCCTGTCCACGTGGCACAGCCGGACGAAGAGGTCGGAGTGCGCGGTGCTCGTGTGGATGTGGATGGTGGCGCTCAGGTCGCCCGCGAGGCGTGTGGTCGTGGTGAACGGCGAGGACGTGAAGGTCAGCACGTCCGCCCGCTTCTCCCGCTCTGCCTGGTCCTTAGGGCCGGCGCCTGAGCCCAGCTGCGTGCCGCCGAGGCTCGGGGTCGGGTGATGCGGATCGTATGTATAGCTGTCGGGCGCCTCGTCACCTGGGGGATCGGCCGTGAGGCCGTCGCCGGCGCGCAGATGCCAGATCTGCGGCGTCGAGGGGGGCGGCCAGGACTCGAAGCCCAGCCACTCCGTGTCGCGGCACAGCTGCAGCTGGACCGGCTGGTCGTCGTCCTGGGGTCGCGCACTGGCGTTGTTGTCTCCGGCAGCCGCCTGGAACACGCGCATGGCGTCGGCGAGGCGGTGGCGGACGCCGCCGCCGTGGTTCCACGGGCCGACGCGTAGCCGCGGACGCAGCCCGCGCCGCTGCAGCTCGACGACATCCTCGATCTGGCCGGCGAGGAAGAAGTCGTACCAGCCACCCAGGCTGGTGATCAGCTCCGGCGCGTTCGAGATGCGGGGGCTGAAGTCCGAGGGCTCCCACCAGGCGTCGGACGTGTCCGGATGCTTGAGCCACTCCTGGTAGTACGGCAGTGTGCGACCGCTCGCCACCACGTCGGTGTCGCGTAGCGCGGGCTCGGCGGCGACCCTGGCCCGGAACGCGGACAGCCCGCGCCGGCCGAGCGTCGTACGGAGCAGCACTCGCCGCGTGTCGAGGTCGAGGTGGCCGATCCAGGTGGCCGCGGTCTCCAACGCGAACGCGCCGCCGGGGTAGATCACCGACTCGCTGGGGCGGGTGCTCGCGACCTGGACCGCCATGGCGGAGATGCCTTGCGCGCCACCGCCGAGCGCCGCCCACTGCGTCATGCCGACGTAACTCGCGCCGTACGTCATGACGCGCCCGTCGCACCACGGCTGCTGCTTCACCCACGCCACAGCCTCGGCGCCGTCGCGTTTCTCGTTGCGGAACGGCTCGAAGCCGCCACTCGAGCCGAATGTTCCGCGGCAGCTCTGCACGACCGTTTGGTAGCCGCGCTCGGCCAGCATCTGCGCCTCGAACGCCTTCAGCCCTTCGCGGCCATAGGGGGAGCGCAGGAGGACGACCGGTGCGGGCTCGGCGCTGCCGTGATGGTAGCGATGCGCGAGCAGCGTCACCCCGTCCGAGGTGACCATGGGCAGGTCGCGGTCGATGAACAGCTTGTGCGTCGCCTTGGGCAGCTTCAGTGCCCGCGCTGCGAGCATACGCACCAGTCTCATGCTTGTCCTCTTCGTCCCGTGTCGCGTATGCGGCCTGGGCACGAGATCCCGCTTCCCAAGCCAGTCACCGTTCCAGTGCCAAGGCGTTACTGATACGTAAAAGCTTGTCGAGGAACCTAGCTCCGAGCACGCCACAACGCAAGAGGACACGTGAGCCGGCCCGATGGCTGGCGACGGGGGTTTGCCAGAGTCACGCCTTACCACGAAATTCTCGGTTCGACGAGAAATACCTGTTCCATCGCGGTGAGCGCGTGTTACCGTCCCGTCAACATCTAAGAGGAACTAGAAATTCATCGAGGAGGGCCTGATGACGGGTATGGAGCCAGATCGCCCAGCGGCAAGTCCGCCGGATGCGGGACTCGCCGTCGCAGGCGCCGGTGGCCTCGCAGAGATCGAGCCTGAGCTGCCGGCGCGCGTGCCCAAGCGCAACGTCGCGGCGATCTGGATCGTCGCGTTCGGCGTCGGCATCTCCTCGGTCATGCCGGCGCTGGTGGTGATTCCGGTGATGATCGCCCGCATCAGTCCCGAGAACAAGGACACGGTCCTGGGAGCCGTGCTGGGAATCCAGGCGTTCGTGGGCATGGCGTTCGCACCGCTCTTCGGCGCGCTGAGCGACCGCACCACGTCACGGTTCGGGATGCGCCGGCCCTGGCTGGCGGCCGGATCCATCGGCATCATCGGCGGTCTGTTCGTCCTCGGCATGGCTGCGTCGATACCGATGATCTTCCTGGGAGTCATCATGATGGCCGTCGGCGGGTCCATCACCTCGCCGGTGCACGCTCTCACTCCGGACTCGATCCCTGACCACTACCGAGGAAGGGTCCTCGGCATCAACATGCTCATCGGCGTCGGCGCGGGCCTGATCGCCGCCATTGTCGGTCCGATGTTCCTGAACGACGAACTGATCCTGTTCGGCGGCGGCGCGGTCATGCTGGCCGTCTGCATGGTGATCGCGCTGCTGCTCATTCGTGATCGCCACCTCGACCCTCGAGACGTCCCGCGCGAACCCCTCCTCCGCGTTCTCCTGGCCGCCTACAAGGTCAACCCGAAGGAGTCCCCCGACTTCTCCTGGGTGTTCGCCAGCCGCTTCGTGATCACGCTCGGCATCGCCTTCACCACGACGTTCATGATCTACTTCCTGACCGACCAGTTGCACGTCACAGAGCAGCAACTGCCTCCGCTCATCACCCTCAACGCCATCCTCGGGCTGGTCGGTGTCGGGGCCGGATCTCTCGTCGGCGCCATCCTCGCAGACAAGATCCCCAGCCGTAAGCGGCTTGTCCTGACCTGCGCCATCTTGATCGCAGTGGGTGCCGTGATCGTGGCTTTCTCCTCCTCCGTCCCTATGTTCTACATCGGCAGCGCGATCGTCACCTTCGCCGGGGGAATGTTCATCCCGACCGACGGCACGCTGGTGATGACCGTGCTGCCGGGCGGCGACAAGCATGCGGCCAAGTACATGGCCATCATCACCATCGCCGACCAGCTGCCGCGTTCGATCGGCCCATTTGTCGCCCCTGCGGTGATCGCGCTGGGCGCCCACACCGCGCTCGGCGGCTATCCCCTCCTCTACCTGGCAGCGGCCGTTGCAGCGATCATCGGCGGACTTCTGGTCAGAAACGTCCGGAGCGTCCGCTGAATCTCACCCAGCGCGACCCGATTTCCCGCGATCGAGAAGAACCACCGTACGACACGAGGAACCATGCACCCCTTCACCCGCCGTCTTCCCGATCCTTGGATGGGAACGTGGATATCGCCCGTCGAACCCGAGGATCTGCCGGCCGACCGCCCTGCGCAGGTGCTGACGGGCATCGTGACGGTCCCCGGCGCCGTGACCAGCGCATGCCTGCACGCGACCGCGCTGGGCCTTTACGAGGTGTTCGTCAACGGCGCGCGCGTAGGGGACGAAGAGCTCACCCCCGGCTCCACCAACTACGACGAAACACTGTACGCGCAGTCCTACGACGTCACGCCGCTGCTCAGGAGCGGGGAGAACCGGATCGACATCGTCCTGTCCGACGGCTGGTACCGGGGCCGCACCGGCTCCGAACAGCGCCAGAACGCCTGGGGCACGATCACCGCCGCCCTCGCCCAGCTCGAATACTCGACGGTCTCCGGCAAGTCATATGTCTTCGCCACGGACGAGACGTGGACCTGCTGTCCCTCCCCCATCGTCCGCGCCGATCTCATGACCGGCCAGACCACCGACTTCTCCGCGATGGTGGCGGCCGCGCTGCCGGTCCGGGTCGGGCTCGTCCGCCCGCCGGTGCCGACGCGGTCGCCGGCGCCGCCGGTGCGGCGCGTCGAGGAGCTCGCCCCGATGTCGGTCACGCCGATCGCCCCGGACGTCTCGATCGTCGACTTCGGGCAGAACATCGCCGGCTGGGCGCGGCTCACCGACGTCGGCCCACCCGGCTCGGAGACGACCCTGGAGTTCGGCGAGCACCTCGACGGCACCGGGAACCTCACCACCGCGCATCTCGACACGCACACGCCCCAGGGCGAGCACATCCCCTGCCACCAGATCGACCGCGTCATCGCCGGCACCGGCGAGGAGGTGTTCGAGCCGCGCCACACAGTGCACGGGTTCCGGTACGCCCGCATCACGCACCCCGGCCGTAACCTGGGCCCCGGCTCTGTCACCGCGATCGTCGTGCACAGCGACCTGCCCCGGACCGGCTGGTTCGCCTGCAGCGACGAGCGGCTGAACCGGCTGCACGAGGCGGCGGTGTGGACGTTCCGCGGCAACGCCGTGGACGTGCCCACCGACTGTCCCACCCGCGAGCGGCTCGGCTGGACCGGCGACTTCCAGGTGTTCGCCCCCACGGCCGCGCTCCTGTTCGACATCGACGGCTTCGCCCGCAAGTGGCTGCAGGCCGTCCGGGACGACCAGTACGACGACGGCAGCCTGGCCATGTACTCGCCCGACTCGAACCGCATGAAGCACTCCGACCATCCCGCGCGGGTGGGGGGCGGCTCGGCCGGCTGGGGCGACGCGGCGGTTGCGCTGCCCTGGACGCTCTACCGGCACTACGCCGACCGCGACATCTTCGAAACCAGCTGGCCGTCGATGCGCGCCTGGGTCGAGTTCGCCCTGCGCACGGCCCGCGAGCGCCGCCACCCCTCACGCACGGGGACGCCGGCGCCGCACGAGCAGTACCTCTGGGACGGCTCCTTCCACTTCGGCGAATGGCTCGAACCCAAGACCGGCTCATCGGCGGATGTCGACGTCGCCGAGGCCTTCCGCGCGCTGCTGGCCGCCGACCAAGGAGAGGTCGGCACCGCGTATCTCTACCGCTCGACCAGCATGCTCGCGAACATCGCCGACGTTCTCGGCCGCAAGGACGACGCCGCGCACTACCGGGCCGTCGCGCAGCGGGTGCGCGCGGCGTGGCACACCGAGTACTTCGACGGCCACCGGGGACGCACCGCCTCGGACACGCAGGCGTCCTACGTGCGCGCCATCGACTTCGGGGTGATCCCCGACCACTTCGTGCCCCGTGCCGCCGACCGGCTGGCCGAGCTGATCGCACAAGCCGGCGACCACCTCGCCACGGGATTCCTGTCCACCGGATCGCTGCTGCCGGTGCTCGCCGACACCGGGCACGGCGACCTCGCCTACACCCTGCTCACCCAGACCGGCGTCCCGTCCTGGCTGGAGATGCTGAACCGGGGCGGCACCACGTTCTGGGAGAACTGGGACGGCGTCGACGGCGACGTCGCCTTGGGCTCGCTCAACCACTACAGCAAGGGCGCCGCGATGCGCTTCCTCTACAGCCACGTCGTCGGTCTCCGGCAGAGCCCGGCCTCCGCCGGGTGGCGCGAGTTCGTGGTGGCCCCCGTCCCCGGCGGCGGCCTGACCCACGCCTCGGCGACCCTCCACACCGTCCAGGGCGTCATCGAGGCTGCCTGGACCCGCACCGACGACGACCTCACCCTCACCGTCACCGTGCCCGAAGGCGCGTCGGCCACCGCGCTCCTGCCCGGCGCGCCCCCGAAACCGCTCCCGCCCGGCACCACGACCCTCAGCTCACGACCCTGAACAGGACCATGGACCTCACACTTCCGCACGACTTCCTGTGGGGCGCCGCCTCCTCCGCCCACCAGACTGAAGGCAACAACACCAACTCCAACTGGTGGCACCTGGAGAACAACCCGCGCTCTCCGCTCAAGGAACGCAGCGGCGACGCCGTCGACAGCTACCGCAGATATCCCGAGGACATGCGGCTCCTGGCCGAGGCCGGGCTGGACGCCTACCGCTTCAGCGTCGAGTGGGCGCGCATCGAACCCGCACCCGGCGAGATCTCGGGTGCGCAGCTCCGGCACTACCGGACGATGATCGAAACCGCCCGCGAGCACGGCCTCACCCCGGTCGTCACGCTCCACCACTTCACCAACCCCATGTGGTTCACCCGCGCCGGCGGCTGGAAAGACCCGGACGCGGTGGAGTACTTCGCCCGATACGTGACCGAGGTCAGCTCGATCCTCGACGACGTGCCGTGGGTGTGCACCATCAACGAACCGAACATGATCGCGGTGATCTCCGACCTGTTCGCTCAGCCGGGCACCAATGAGGACACCCGGCGGCTCGACGATCGGGCGATCACCGCGCTGGCCCTGCCCGCACCCGCCGACGACGTCTCCGACGTGCTCACCCGCGCACACCGCCGCGCGGCCCGCATCCTGCGAGATCGTACCGATGCCCGGGTGGGGTGGACGGTCTCGAACCAGGCGTTCGAGGCCGGACCCGGCTGCGAGGAGGTGCTCAAGGAGGTCAAGTGGGCGTGGGAGGACCGGTTCCTCGAGGTGTCCAGGGACGACGACTTCGTCGGGGTGCAGTCGTACACCACGAGGACGGTGGGACAGAACGGGCCACGCCCCTACGCCCCCGAC
>NZ_VCJS01000194.1 GCF_005893125.1 Nonomuraea basaltis
GAGCTGACACTGTCGGATAGAACGTACGCGCGATATCGTCGGCAGACTCATCCACAGACCACATGGGTGGGGCCGGAACCGTCAGGCCGCTCTGATACACCAGCGCCTTACCGATGAGAACAACCCATACCCATACCCGCGTCCATGCCGTCACGTCCGTACTTCGGCCGCAACACAACTAAAGGCACTTCATGCACCCTCATGCACACTCAAACACCAGCAGCTCCTACCCCCGGCGCGGCCCGTCACCCAGCGAGGGCCCCTCGGAGGAACTCGACGATCTCCGCCCGCGCGGCCTTGGCCAGCGGCACCACGCCCGGCATGCTGAGGAACGCGTGCGTCGCTCCGGGATATTCGGTGAGCCGCGCGGGCGTCCCAGCAGCTCGCAGTCGTTCGGCGTAACAGCGGCCGTGATCGGCCAGCGGGTCAAGGGTCGGCACCACCACGAGCGCTGGGGCCAGCCCGCTCAGATCGTCGGCAAACAGCGGCGACACCGCACGAGGATCCGTGCCCGGCGGAACGGCGAAGCGGTGGAGCAGCCGCATCTGCGTCACGGTGAGGGTCGGGCTGTGGGCGTGCTGAGTGATCGAGGCGTAATCGAACATCGTCGAGGTCAGGTCGACAGCGGGGTTGACCAGCACCTGCGCCCGCAGGAGCAGGCCGGACTCTCTGGCCAGGATCGCGGCCAGGGCGGTGACCATCGAGCCGGTGCTCTCACCGAAGACGGTGGTCCGCGCCGGGTCGACTCCCCACTGCGCGGCGTGCTGCACCACGTGCCGGAGCACGTCCCAGCCGTCGTCGACGGCCGCCGACAGCGGAGTCTCCGGGTCGAGGAGGCGATGCTCGACCGAGACGACGACCGCGGGCAGCCGCGCGGCGAGGTGGCTGTTCACCCAGTCGCTCTGCACCGCCGTGCCCACGAACCCGCCTCCGTGCACGTGGAGCACGAGCGGCAGGTCGGTCCGGTCGGCCCCCCCGCCGCCGTGCCCGGGCGAGGGCCGGTACACCCGGACCCGGAGCCCGCGGCCGGGCAGCGCCACCTCCTGCCACCGGATCGTGGCGCCGCGGTCCGGAAACCCGGTGATCACGCGCGCCAGACGTGACGCCCGCTTGCGGTTCTCCGCGTCGCGGTAGGCGACCAGTTCCTCGGCCGTCATCGCCGGCCAGTCCGGCTCCTTTCCCAGGGCATGCAGCAACCGGATGCCCAGCGGCGGCCGCTCCGTACCGGTGACCTCGCTCATGTCTTCTCCTTGGCCCACTAATTTCGCTACCAGAAGTATCGATACTGATAGTAGCGTAAGAGGTTATCGTGTGGGCATGACCCGAGCGACCACATCCGCCAGACCACCCGGTCGCCCGCGCTCCGGCGTCAACGCCGTGGTCTTCGCCGCAACGCTGAGCACAGTCCACGAGCTCGGCTATGCGCGTGCCACCGTCGACCGCATCGCCGCCGCGGCCGGCGTCGCGAAGACGACGATCTACCGTCGCTGGCCGTCGAAGGGCGCGCTGATCGTGGACTGCCTCCTTGACGCGTTCGGCCCGATGCCGCTGGAGGGCGCCAGTCGAGCCGAGCTCATGTCCTCGGCCATCCGCTGGATCGCGGCGAAGATCGGCGAGCCCGGGGTGGGCGACGCGTTCGCAGGCGTGTTCAGTGACGCTGTCAGCGATCCGGCCCTGCGCGAGGTCCTGTCCGCGCGGTTGCAGGACCCGTACCGGCTCGCGCTCCAGGACGCGCTTGGCGAGCCGGAGAACCGGGTCCTGTTCTTCATTGACGTCGTCGTCGGAACCTTGCTCCACCGCATGGGCATGACCGGCGAGCCGATGGTCGACGCCGACGTCGCCACACTGACCGAGATGGTTCTGCCGCACTTCACTGAAGGTGCCGGTCCGACCTAGTGCCGCGTCAGGCCACGTTTGCCCTCTTCACGATGCGGCGTAGGCGAGGGTTATCGGTGTTGCGGTTTCGCCAGGCGATGTAGCGGCGGATCATTCTGCCCTGCTCGCGGTGGCCGGCGTGGTCGGTGCCGTTGAGGGTGAACTCGCGCAATGCGGTGAACTGCGCCTCGATGCGGTTCAACCACGAGGAGTTGGTGGGTGTGTAGGCGATCTCGACGTTGTTCGCCTCTGCCCACTCGCCGACCCGCTTGTCCTTCTTGGTCGTCAGGTGCGGGCTGAAGTTGTCACAGATGATCGCGATGCGCACCTCGGGCGGGTAGAGGCTGCGCAGGTAGCGGCAGAACTCCAGGAACTCGCCGCGCCGCTTGCGCTTCTTGATGTGCCCGTACATCTTGTTCTTGCCCAGGTCTAACGCGGCGAACAGGTGCCGTACCCCTTGGGTGCGGGTGTAGGTGGCGCGCATCCTGGGCCGAGGTTCGCAATCGGGATCCTTGCCCTTGCCGCCGATGCCGTACGCTTCACTTTCGAGGTGCCGTTCCCCTACACGATCAGATCTAGTCAATCCAGATCATGCCAGGTCAGAGCGGCACCTCTCGCATGGTGTGACGCTACGTAGCGGCTGGCGAATTGCTCATGAATTCACGAGGCTGATCGCCTACGACCACCGACCCATTTACTGTAAGATTCATTTGTCTTCCGACGGTTCGTCGAATAGAGGTACATTAACGCAGCGACTGTGCTCACTGGTTCCCAGCGGTCGTGCGAGGCCTCCTACCCCTAGCACAGCGGGGATGTTGACACAGTTTTGCACCGGTAGCGGATCTATCAGCACCGATATTCGATCTATCAGCTCTATGTCGTCTTCCTCCCTCTCTTCCTGTCTGGCGGGCAGGAAAGGAATCCCTCTGAGGACAGGGACGCGTTGCGTAACGGCTTCTGAGGCATGGCGGGTGTCGTTCGGGTTGTCGGCGCTGGCAGTTGTGGCACCCAAAGCAAGAGTGCCACCGGTGATCGCGGTTCCGAGCGCCAGACCAGCGAGAACCCCTCTACGTATGGGCATTGCGCGTACTCCCTTGATGAAATTCGGTTTTCCTAATTCGTTGGCCATTCGCAACACAATAGGAAAATTTCTTCATCCCCTATTGTCGTCCCATTCTGCTTGATTTCCGGCTGGGTTCCGTTGTAAACGGGAGGTTCCTGCCTTTGGTCTGTTCTTATCAATTTATGGACCACTCTGACTCAAATAAGCATGCTTCTATGGTGATATGTACTGTTAGGTGTGTCTTGTCTGTATTGACTGCTGCCTGGCCCTGGCCTCAATCCTTCATGATCTTGCCCGCTCGGGCCAGGTCGAGGCCGAACGCGTCGCCGGCCGCCGGCATCGAGCCGGGAAGGCGCTGGTCTTGTCCCGGTGCGGCCATCCGGAGAAAATGAGCACCCCTCACGTCGGCTGGAGTGTTCATGAGGCAGGTTGTCGTCAGCGTCCTTGCCCTCGTCGCCGTATTGGTGGCCGGGGCCCTCGCCGATCCGTCTGGGCTCGTCGCGCTCTACAAGCCGTGGGGAGGCAGCGTGCTCTATGTGTGTCTGCTGGTCACGGGGTTCGCCGCCATGTCGTACGGGCTTCGCCGTACCTCCGGATTCTTCATGACCTGGGGTCTGGTGATTGTTGTCGCGATGGTCGCCAGATTCGCCGATTCACTGATCATGGTCCTCGGCACGGTGCCGTCCTGGTCCACGGTCCGGTATGCCGGGTGGTCGAGCGGTTACACCGGGCTGTTCGCGGCGATTTTCGGGTGGATCGTGGCGTTGGCCGCCGTCGTGGCCAAGGGGCGCGCGGCGGGAAGGCGTCTCGACGAAGGACTCGTCGAGAAGGGTGGGCGGGGCGGTCGCCGGAGACCGCTGCGGCTGACGATCATCGCGGCGGCGACCTCGCTGCTCGCCATGCCCGTCATCGGCCACGAATGGTGGGCCGCCTCCCCGGCCGCCTACGCCTATCACGGCTGGTCGTTCATCGCACCCGCGCCGGATGCCGGGTTCATCGGGGCCGTCGCGGGAGTGGTGGTGTTCGCCGGAGGCGTCCATCTGTCCGGGATCCGCGGCGGCGGTCGCTGGACGGCCTTCGCGACCGGATGGCTGGCCTGTGTCTGCGGAGGACTGCTCCTCGGGCTGGTGCAGAGCCTGCTCGCGGCGGTGGCGGACATCACGGCAGACGACCTCTGGCCCGTGCCCGCGACGTTCCTCCGCCTGTCGGCCGGAGCCTCCTACGGCGCGGCGGTGGGCCTGGTCGCGAGCCCGCTCGCCCTCATCAGGCTGGGCCGCCTCGCCTCCGTGGTTCCCGTCACCGCGGCACTGTCCCTGCTGGTCCTCCCAGTTTCCAGCGGTACGACCCTGATGGCTACGGCGACTGCCCGGGACGGCCTGCCGAGGCTTATGGTCACCCGGAACCCTCGACCGGTCATATCCGACGAATCCGGGCGCCAGGTGCTTCTACGGGGCGTCAACGTCAACCAGCTCAACGACTACTGGACGTACGCGCCGAACATGGAGGCCAGCCGGCCGCTGTCCGAAGCCGACTTCGCCGGGATGGCGGCGATGGGCTTCGACGTCGTACGCCTGGCCGTCTCCTGGTCCAGGCTGGAGCCGACCCCGGGCGCCTTCGACACGGCGTACGTGAACCAGATCAGGCAGGCGGTCGACCAGGGGGCCGCCCACGACATGTACACGGTGATCGACCTGCATCAAGACGCGTGGGGCAAGTTCGTCGCCGCGGATGAGGACACATCGTGTCCCGCGGGCACCGACCCCATGATCGGGTGGGACGGAGCCCCGGAGTGGGCGACCGTCCTCGACGGAGCCCCCAGGTGCGGATTCCTGGGCCGTGACATCTCTCCTGCTGTGAGCAGGGCGTTCACGAACTTCTACCGTGACCGCGACGGTATCCGGTCGCGCCTGGTCGCCACCTGGGGACGTCTCGCCTCCGAGTTCGCCACGACGTCGTCGGTCGCGGGCTTCGACCTGATGAACGAACCAGGATATGGCGACCAACCGCCGCTGACCTCCTCCCTGCTGCTGGGCAGTTACTACGACAGGGCCATCACCGCGATCCGTGACGCGGAGAGAAAGGCGGGCGGCTTCCCGCACCTGATCTTCTTCGAGCCGAGCGTCCTCTGGTCGGGCATGGGTTTCGACCCCGCGCCCCCGCCCGGCTTCAGCGACGACCCGAACCTGGTCTTCGCTCCCCACCCGTACAACGAGTCGATCACCATGGACCAGGGCCTCGGCCTGACCATGGTCTCGATCGAACGAGGGCTGGACCTCGCGCAACGCATGGCCGAGCGGTACGGCGCGGCGCTGTGGCCCGGCGAGTGGGGCTGGTTCGGTGACCCCGCCGCCGACGGGGCCAAGGTAGCTCGCTACGGCGCCGCCGAGGACCGGCACATGATCGGCGGCGCCTTCTGGGTGTGGAAGCAGGCCTGCGGGGATCCGCACGCCTACCCGGGAACCGCCGCGACCGGCGGGAATCTCATGATCGTGGATTGTGCGTCAGGCCGGGACCTGCCGCCTCCCGCCCAGTACGTGTCGGTGCTCTCGCGGGCCTATCCACGCGCCGTTCCCGGACGGCTGACCTCGCTGACGGCCACGGGTCGCCGGCTCAGGCTGACGGGGACGGCCGCCCACGGATCCTGCGAGCTCGACCTATGGATTCCCGGCACGGCTCGCCCCAGTGTGGTGGCCACCGCGATCTCCCGCATCGATCTGCGCCAGGCGCCCGGTGGCTGGCGCGTGACCGGCTGTGCTTCGGGCCGCTACGCCTTGACGACGGACGGCTGAGCCGCGAGGCCGGAACCCGGTGCCCACGGAGCAAGCGGTCCGTCAGCGGGCGAGCCAGCCGCCGTCGACGGGGAGCACGACGCCGGAGACGTAGTCGGAGGCGCGGCTCGCCAGGAACACCGCGGCGCCGCCGAGGTCGCTCGCCGCTCCCCACCGGCCGGCCGGGATGCGTTCCAGAATGGACCTGCTGCGGCCGGGGTCGTCCTGGAGCGCCTGCGTGTTGTCCGTGGCGATGTAGCCGGGGGCGATGGCGTTGACGTTCACGCCCCTCGGCATCCACTCGTTGGCCAGCGCCTTCGTCAGCCCCGCGATCGCCGACTTGGACGCGGTGTAACCGGGCACGTTGATGCCGCCCTGGAAGCTCAGCAGCGACGCGATGAAGATGATCTTGCCGCGGCCTCGCTCGATCATCGACCGGCCGACGGCCTGGCTGAGCACGAACTGGCTGTTGAGGTTGGTCTCGATGACCCGGTCCCACAGCTCGATCGGGTGCTGGGCGGCGGGCTCACGCTCGATGGTGCCCGCGTTGTTCACCAGGATGTCGGCACCGAGCCCTTCGAGGCGAGCGGCGAGCGCGGTGACGGCCGCCCGGTCGGAGAAGTCGGCCTGGAGCGGCAGGAACGTCCGCCCCGCCGCTTCCACGCGGCGCGCCACCTCGCTACCCGACGGTTCCATGGCCGCGCTGACGCCGATGATGTCGGCGCCCGCCCGGGCCAGCGCCTCGGCGACGGCCAGGCCGATGCCGCGGCGCGCGCCCGTCACGACGGCCGTGCTCCCGGTCAGGTCGAAGACGTCCGGGCTCATGCCGTACCCCCGGACACATCCACGAGGATCTTCATGGCCCGCCCTGACTCCAGTGCGGCGAACGCGTCCGCCGTCCCGGTGATCGGAACGACCTCGGTGATCAGCTCGCCGGCCGGGATCACCCCCGTGTCGAGCAGCTCGACGGCGCGTACGAAGTCGGCGCGCTGGTAGACGCGCGCGCCCAGCAGCCGCAGCTCGCGCCAGAAGACGCGCTGCAGGTTGACCGGCCGCGGCTCCGGATGGATGGCCACCACGACGACGGTGCCCCGCACCTTCACCAGGTCCGTCACGCCCAGGACCGCCGCCGCGGCCCCGGACACCTCGAACGCCACGTCGGCGCCGGCGCCCCGCGTCCATTCCTCGACCCACGCGACCTGGTCGGTGGCCGAGGGGTCGAGCACGCCGAACCCCATGGCCGCGGCGGTCTCTCTGCGTAGCGGGTCTATCTCCACGATCACGACCTCCGCGCCCTCGTGCCTGGCGACCGCGGCGATGAGCACGCCGATGGGGCCGCCGCCGACGACCACCACGCGGTCGCCAGGTGCGAGCTCGGCGCGCCGTACGTCGTGGACGGCGACCGCCACGGGCTCGACCAGTGCCGCGTGGTCCAGGCGGAGGGTCTTGGGCAGGCGGACCAGGAGATCGGCGTCGACGTTCCACAGGCGCTGGAGCGCGCCAGGGGAGTCGATGCCGACGAAGGTGAGGTTCTGGCAGATGTGCTCGTTGCCCGCACGGCACGCGGGACACGTGCCGTCCCAGTCGAGCGGCATCACGGTGACATGGTCGCCGGCGACCCACCCGCTCACTCCGTCGCCCACGGTGGCGATGACGCCGCTCATCTCGTGGCCGACGACGGTGGGCGGTTTCACCCTGGCGTCCATGTGCCCGTGGAGGATGTGCAGGTCCGTGCCGCAGATGCCGGTGTAGGCGACTTCGATCTGCACCTGGCCGGCCTTCGGGGGAGACGGATCCGCCTCCCGGATGCCGATCTCCCGATTCCCCAGGTAGTTGGCGGTTAGCACCGTTAGGGCTCCCATCGGTCTGGTGTTCAGGGCAGCAGCATACACAAGGAGCTGTACCAAACATCAGATGAAAGACGGAAGAATGTCGAGTTTGGTGCCGGATATGCGGGCTTTGCAGGATGAGTCATCAGATGTATTCTGGCAATGCTGACCTAGTGTCACGGAGTGTGACATTTCGTACGAGCTCCGCTGGAGGGGTGAATGACCGCGATCATCGGCGTAGACGCCTTCGACGTCCGCTTCCCGACGTCGTTGAGCCAGGACGGCTCCGACGCGATGAACAAGGACGGCGACTACTCGGCCGCCTACGTCGTGATCAGGACCGACGACCCGGCTCTGTCCGGTTTCGGCTTCACGTTCACGATCGGCAGGGGCAACGACATCTGCGTGCTCGCCGCCAAGCAGCGTGGCCTCCCCCTGGTCGGCATGACCGTGGAGGAGGTGGTGAAGGACCTGGGCGGCGTCTACCGCCACCTCAAGTCCGACTCGCAACTGCGCTGGCTGGGGCCGGAGAAAGGCGTCGAACACCTGGCCATGGCCGCCGTCATGAACGCCGTGTGGGACCTGGCGGCGCGCGTCGCGGGCAAGCCGCTGTGGCGGCTGCTGGTCGACATGACCTCGGAGGAGCTGGCGGACGTCGCCGACCTGTCGTATCTGTCGGACGTCCTCACCCACGACGAGGCGGTCGCGCTGCTGAAGGAGCTGGAGCCGACCCGCGCCGACCGCGTCGCCGAGCTGGCCGTGACCGGCTACCCGTGCTACACGACCAGTGCGGGCTGGCTCGGATACTCCGACGAGAAGCTGCGGCGGCTCTGCCAGGAGGCCGTCGAGGCGGGATACAAGCACGTGAAGCTGAAGGTCGGCGCCGACCTCGACGACGACATCCGCCGGTTGCGCATCGCCCGCGAGGTCGTCGGCCACGACGCCAACCTGATGATCGACGCCAACCAGGTCTGGGACGTGCCGCAGGCGATCGAGTGGGTGCGCGCGCTCGCGGAGTTCGAGCCGATGTGGATCGAGGAGCCCACCAGTCCCGACGACATCCTCGGTCACGCCGCGATCCGCAAGGCCGTCGCGCCCATCGGCGTGGCCACCGGCGAGCACGGGATGAACCGGGTCCTGTTCAAGCAGATGTTCCAGGCGGAGGCCATCGATTACTGCCAGCTCGACTCCGCCAGGCTCGCCGGCGTCAACGAGATTCTCGCGGTGTACCTGATGGCCAAGAAGTTCGGCGTGCCGGTGTGCCCGCACGCGGGCGGCGTCGGCCTCTGCGAGCTGGTGCAGCACCTGTCGATCTTCGACTACGTCGCCGTGTCGGGCTCGCTCGAGGGGAGGGTGACGGAATACGTCGACCACCTGCATGAGCACTTCGCCGACCCGTGCGTGGTCAAGAACGGCGCCTACGTGCTGCCGGCCCGCCCCGGTTACAGCGCCCAGATGCACGACGCCACGCTGGCGACGTTCTCCTTCCCCGGCGGCGACTACTGGACCAGGGCCACGGAGTCCTGATTCGCCGACAGGTACTGCTCCACCGCGAGCAGGTGCACGCCCATCCGCAGCCGGGCCGCGTCGGGATCGCGCGCCTTGAGCGCCTGGAGTATCGTCCGATGCTCCTTGTGCGTGTCGAACTCGGCCCTCTCGGCGTTGATGGCCCGCCACAGGCGGGCCCGCACGGTACGGCTGGCCAGCGCCTCGATCAGCGCTTCCAGTGTCGTGTTGCGTGAGGCCGCGGCGATGAGGCGGTGGAAGGTGATGTCGGCGTTCATGACCGCCTCGTGGTCGATCGGCTCGGCCTGGAGCAGCAGCTCCATGGATGCCAGGATCTGCTCGGCCCGGTCGAGCTCCTCGTCGGTGATGCGCAGCGCGGCCCGCCCCACGGCCTCCGTCTCCAGCACCCGCCGCACGGCCTGCAGGTCGGCGACGTTCTCCGGCCGGTGCAGGTCGACCAGGAAGCCGATCGGGCTCAGCAGCATCCCCGGGTCGAGCGCGGTCACGTAGGTGCCGTCGCCCTGCCGGGTCTCCAGCACCCCGGTGATGACCAGCGCGCGGACCCCTTCACGGAGTGAGCTGCGTGACACGCCGAGCTGGGCGGCCAGGTCCTTCTCCACGGGAAGGCGGGATCCCGCCGTCAGCGCGCCACTGATGATCATGTGCTTGATGCCCTCGACCACGATGTCGGACTGCGATGCGCGCGGCTCGCGGGTAGTCATCCGACCAGTTTAAGGCCAAAGCCTGAGCGCGCTGCTGCACGTCGGGGCAATCATCAGATCAATCGAGATGGGATTCCAGGTTCTCGCCGAGGAAATCTTGACGTAACACGACGATTCATCAGATGATTCCGGAAAGCTGTCGGAGTTCATCACCGCCATTCGTCAGGGCTTCCCGGCGGCGGCGCCCGCACCTCGGAGACCGACACCGAGGGGGCCAGCCGGATCCCGTGGCGGTCGCTGTTCCGCTACCGCACCGTGCTGAGCATGATGTTCGGCTTCTTCTGCCTGAACAGTGTCATCTATTTCTTCATCACCTTCTTCCCGTCGTATCTGGTGACCGAGCGCGGCTTCTCCCTGCTGAAGCTGGGTTTCTTCGGAGCCATCCCGGGTCTGTTCGCGGTGCTGTCCGGCTGGGCCGGAGGGCTGCTGGCCGATCGGGCCATCCGCAGGGGCGTCTCGGTCACCCGGGTACGCAAGACGGTCATCGTCGGCGGGCTCGCCGGCGGATCGGTGATCATGTTCGCCGCGGTGGTGCCGGATGCGTGGATGGCGCTGACGCTCCTGTCGATCTCGTACGGCAGCCTCACCGTCGCAGGCACCGGCATCTGGTCGCTGCCCGCCGACGTCGCCCCCAGCTCCAAGCACGTCGGGTCCCTCGGCGGGGTCCAGAACTTCGCGTCCAACTTCGCCGGGATCATCACGCCGATCGTGGTGGGCGTGCTGGTCGACGCCACCGGATCGTTCGTCGTGCCGTTGCTGGTGATCGGCGTGATCGCGCTGGTGGGGGCGGTCAATTACCTTGTGATCATGGGCAAGATCGAGCCGCTCAAGCTCGTCGGCTCCGCCTCTGCCGGCACGAGCGGTTCCTGAAGGCATCGCGCTCTTCGCGGAGTCGTACGCGTCCGCTACCGCTTGGCCGGCACGTTTCTGTTATCCGCGCCCGTCTGCTTCGTCTCCTGTCACGAGAGCCTCCACGCGGGAGGCGGCGACAGTAAGGCAGCAATGAGCGACAAGGGCCGTGCACACCCCTCAGCCCGCCATCTGGCCCTCGCCGCGCTGGCGACGGCGGTCGCCGTCTGCGGCACGCCAGGGCCGGCGGCCTCCGCCGCCGAGCGCACCGCTATCCCGGCGGCGCTGCACGGCGGCACCGGCCTGCCCGATCCGGGCAGTGATCCGGGAGCCGACCCCGTCTTCTCCTCCGACGGGGAGCTGAGCAGGAAGGAAAACTACACCTACCGGCCGTCCAAGCCCGGCGATCACGCCTTGCCGCCCGGCACGTTCACGCTGTCCTACGACGTGTCCCAAGCCTCGCGGCGACCGCTGAAGGCGCAGCTCGCCAAGGCGCGGGCGGAGCTCGCGCGCAGCGCCGGCATCGCGCTCTACCTCACGGGAGGGACCGCGCTGAACGATGCCGACCTGACGGCGGTGCAGACGGTCGGCAATGCCGAAGGCGCGGGCGGGCTCGGGCTGACCGATCTGAACCGACTGCACATCTACAACCTGCGATCCCTCCAGGGCGGGACCGAATGCACACCCGGCTCCGGCCTGACCTGCGCCGGGCAGATCGCACGCGGCGGGCGCTCGCCCTATCTGTGGCACAACGGCTGGTGGGGGTCGTGGGTCAGGCACCTGGTGCTGGACGATCTGCAGGACATCAAACCCGGCTCCTTCAGCAACCACAACTTCGCCTCGGTCAGCGTCAAGGCGGCTCGCACCGTCGGCGCGATGGCGTTCGGACACGGGCCGTACGCCAAGCTCAGCGTGCTCTACCTGCCCAGCGTCACGGAAATCGGCGCGAACGCGTTCCGGCGCAACCAGTACCTGACGAAGGTCAACCTGCCGCGGGTGCGCACGATCGACGACTTCGCGTTCGACGACGCTTCCCGCCTGCGCTACTTCAACGCTCCGGAGCTGGAGTCGATCGGCAGGAACGGATTGAACGACAGTCACGTGCTGGAAGCGGTCAACCTGCCCAAGGTCCGCTACATCGGTATCAACTGCTTCGATCTGAACGGCAACGCCGCCACCGGGACAGGCATCAAGGTGCTCCGGCTGCCGAGCCTGCGGACGCTGGACAAGAACGCCATCGTCCAATTCGCCTCGCTCAAGGAGCTGTACGCGCCCGCACTGGCCACCGCCTGGCATGACTCGATCTCCGGCAACGCGAGCCTCGAATCGGTCTACGCACCGAGCCTGAGCCGGCTCGGTCCGCGCGTCTTCGCGCGTGATCCCAGCCTGCGAGCGCTGTACCTCGGCCAGAAGCCACCGGCCCAGGACGCCGCCGCGTTCACGGGAGCCGACCCGGCGAAGCTGATCATCTCCTACACCGGCGACACGTCCGCCTGGGCCGGCTTCGTGCCGGCGGGCAATCCCAGGATCAAGCTGGTCAAGCGGAACGTTGACGCGGTGCCCGTCGCCAGCCCGCCGGCCGTCCCCGCGCCGTCCCAGACCTCCGCGCCGAGTCCGTCGGCCACGGCATCCTCATCGCCCACGTCCGCACCGCCGGCGCATGCCGGACTGCCGACAGGTGTCACGCGGTCTTTCCGAGCGGCCGGCGCTCCCCACGCGTTCATCCAGGCCTCCCAAGGTCTCGCTCGGCTGGCCACCATCCGCGAGGACGGCCCCGCCGCAGCCCGGCAGCGCGCCCGCTTGCGCATCGTGCCAGGCCTCGCCGACCCCAAGGGGTACTCATTCGTCGACCCCGACGGCCGTTACCTGCGCCACAAGCACTTCCGGCTGCGTTTCGACCGCAAGGACGGCAGTTCCTTGTTCGAGAAGGACGCCACCTTCTACGCCCGTCCGGGCTCGGCCGCCGCATCGGTGACGCTGGAGTCGTTCAACTACCCGGACCGGGTCGTCCTCCACCGCAACCGTCAGCTATGGCTCGTTCCCCGGCAGGCGACCGCCGCCTTCCGCACCGCAAGCTCCTTCCAGCCGGTCCTCCCCAGATGAACCCTTGAAGGCCCGACGGGCAGCGTATGACAGGGGCACGCTGCCCGTCGGCTGATCGGGAGGACGCCGTGCCTCCGCCTCGGCAGAGGTCACGCCTCCAACCGCTGCGGCACGGTCGAGGGATCGGCGGCGTGGCCCGGTCACGAGAACAGCTGACCGCCGTTGACGTCGATGGTGGCGCCGGTGACGGCCTTGGCGTGGTCGGAGGCGAAGTAGACGACGGCGCGGGCCACGTCCTCCTCGGTGGCGATGCGGCGCAGGGCCATCGCCGAGACGTCGCGCGCGTGGATCTCCTCGAACGTCACGCCTTCCGCCGCCGCTCGGGTGCGCATCCACTCATCGAGCACCTCACTGGCGATCCAGCCGGGCGCGACGCAGTTCACCCGCACCCCATACGGCCCGAGTTCGTCGGCGAGGCAGTGTGACAGCAGGTGCGAGGCGGCCTTGCCCGCGGCGTAGTCGCTGCGTCCCGCGTAGCCCTTGCGGGATGACATGGAGGTGATGTTGACGATCGAGCCGGAGCGCTGGGCCACCATGTGCGGCGCGATGAACCTGCAGGCCAGCAGTGTGCCGTAGCCGCCCGTGTCGACGGCTCTGCGCCATGTCTCCAGATCGTCGGCGGACATGTCGAGCACGTTCCTACGGTGCGATCCGGGGAAGGCGGCGTTGACCAGCACGTCCACCCGGCCGAACCGTTCGATCACGGTGTCGGCGAGCCGCCGTACATCGTCGATCCTGGTCACGTCGGCGGGTAGGCCCAGCACGCCCGGCACTTCGGCGGCGGTCTTCTCAACGGTGGCCGCGGTTCGGGCGGCCACGACGACCGTGGCGCCCTCCTCGCTCAGCAGCCCCGCCAGAGTCCGCCCCAGTCCGGGACCTGCCCCGGTGACGATCGCGACCTTGCCATCCAGCAGCACGCACCGACTGTACCAAGCGTTTGCTAGCTTTCCGCGAGCCGCGCGTCGGTATCAGGCTGCACGTCATCTCCCGCGACACGGATGCCGCCGCCTGTCACCGGCCGAAGGTGCCGACCAGCGTGCCGGAGGCCAGCACCTTTCCCTCGAGCGCGCGCTGGAGGTCCGCTGGCGAGAAGCCGTCGGCCAGCCCGGTCGGCTCGGACACGGCGTAGAGGCGGAAGAAGTACCGGTGATTGTCGCCCGGCGGCGGATGGGGGCCGCCGTACCCGGGGGTGCCGAAGTCGTTGCGGCCGACGACGAACCCCTTCAGCTCGGCCCCGGCGTCCAGCTCCGTGGTGTCCGGCGGGATGCCGGCCACCAGCCAGTGTGTGAAGGTTCCGCTGGGGGCGTCCGGATCCTCGCACAGCAACGCCAACTCGGCCGTGCCGTCCGGTACGTCGGCCCACCGCAGGTGCGGGGAGACATCGCCGGCCTCGTGGGAGTACTCATGCGGGATCATCGCGTGATCGTTGAAAGCCATGCTGCTCAGTGCTATCCCAGCCATGCTCACCTGCTGCCCCTCAGGTCCGGTTCGACACACCCTGGCTCATCCGACGCGGTACTGCTCGGCGTCGGCGGCGTATAGGAGCCGGTCGTGACCCGGGCCGGCCGGATCCACCCGGAGAGCGCCGTCATGGCCGGCGGGGCAGGCCCGCGACGCGGTCGGCGACGGTGAACGTGGCCGCGGTCAGGGCGGGGGCGCCCGGGGTGCTGACGTACGGCACCACCTTGAACGCCGCGGTCAGGGCGGCGGGATCGATGCGCAGCATGAGGTAGCCACGGCGTTGCAGGTGCAAGAGCAAGTGGGGGTTGCCTGCCAGCAGGGGGTCGGTGGCCGGATCGGTGTCGCGGCCGTCGCCGCCGCTGGTGACGGAGGTGACCGCGAACTCCGCGCCGACCGGCGGGGATTGCGGATCGTCGTAGTCGAGGACGAGGTTGCCCGCCCAGTGAGCGTGTACGTCGCCGGTGAGTACGACGGCGTTGCGCACCCCCGCATGGAGCCAGCCGTCGGTGACCCGCGTACGGGAGGCCGTGTAGCCGTCCCAGGCGTCCTGCCGCACCACCTGCCCGATGCCGGGATCGCGGTCGCGCTGTCCGAAGAAGACCTGCTGACCGATGACGTCCCAGCGGGTACGCGATAGGCGGAAGCCCTCCAGAAGCCAGTTCTCCTGGTCCAGCCCGATCATGGTGTGACCGGGAGGGAGCGGCACGGGGCAGGCGGAGAAGCCGGACCCGCACGGGTGCAGGTCACGGTGCTGGCGCGTGTCCAGCAGGTGGAAGGTGGCCAGGCGGCCCCAGCGTAGCCGCCGGTAGAGCTGGAGTGCGGGGCTGCTGGGCCGCGAGCTCGCGCGCAGCGGCATGTGCTCGTAGTAGGCGCGGAAGGCGGCTTGGCGGCGTTCGGCCGGGAGCAGGTTGGTCCAGTTGTTGACCACCTCGTGGTCGTCCATGATCACCAGCCAGGGCGCGGCGGCGTGGGCGGTGCGCAGGTCAGGGTCGGTCTTGTAGAGCGCGTGCCGGCGCCGGTATCCGGCCAGGGTGCTCACTTCCGGGCCCTCGTGGTCGCGGACGTTGCCGCCGGGCTCCAGGCGATGGTCGCTACCTTGCTCGTAGATGTAGTCACCCAGGTGCAGCACCAGGTCCGGGCGCTCC
Source organism: Nonomuraea basaltis (assembly GCF_005893125.1). GTDB lineage: Bacteria > Actinomycetota > Actinomycetes > Streptosporangiales > Streptosporangiaceae > Nonomuraea > Nonomuraea basaltis. Next base: position 15,322 of record NZ_VCJS01000194.1, read on the forward strand.
TCGGCCAGCCTGGCGTACGCGGTGAAGTATCCGTGCTGGTAGTTGGCGCACGAGACCACCGCCAGACGCAGAGATCGGGGCAGTGAGCCGAGCGGCGGCGCGGTCAGCGCGCGCCCGGTGGGCGACAGGTAGGGGCCGGCCTTGAACCGGTACCAGTATTCCGTGCCCGGCCGCAGTCCGGTGACCTCGGCATGCACGCTGTGCGCCCACTCCCGCGTCGCCACCTGTACGCCCTGCCGGACCACGTGCCGGCAGGCGGGGTCCGTCGCGACCTGCCAGTGGACGGGCACCGGCATTTCGGGCATGCCGCCGAGTCCGTCCTCGGCCAGCGGCTCAGGGGCCAGGCGAGTCCACAGAACGAACCCGCCGGGATCCGGATCGCCACAGGCGACTCCCAGGGTGAACGGGTCCCCGAAAGCGGCGGACGGCACCAGGAACGGCAGAGCCGGTGCGAGCCCCATCGCCAGAAACGATCTCCTGTCCAGCACACCTGACATGATGGCGACGAGCGATGGTTTCCGGGCCGAGGACACGCCAGCCTCTCCACCGGTTCCGGCGGAGGCGACTGAACCCGTCCCGTGTTTCGTGGAGGTCTCCAGCAGGGTCCGGGCGGTCCACTGATCCGTAGTGGATGGTCAGGCGGGAACTTCGGCCTCCTCATGTCTGGGGCCGGGGAGCGCCGACGTCTGGGACACGGTGGTCGCGCGGCCTTGAGAGCGTCTGCGCCTGAAGCCGCCAGATCCCAGCGCGGCCGTCACGCGATCGAGGTAGATCGCGAGAATGACAACGGCGAGTCCGCCCTCGAACCCTGAGCCGATGTCGAGCTGGGTGACGCCCTGGACCACGACGGCACCCAATCCCTGGGCGCCGACCATGCCGGCGATGACCACCATGGACAGCGCCATCATGATCACTTGGTTGACGCCTGCCATGATGGACGGCAGCGCGAGCGGGAGTTGCACCTCGCGCAGCACCTGTCGTGGCCGGGAGCCGAAGGCGACCGCCGCCTCGACGACTTCGGCGTCGACCTGACGGATACCGAGTTCGGTGAGCCGGACAGCGGGCGGGATGGCGAAAACGGTGGTGGCCACCACGCCGGGAACCACACCGATGCCGAAGAGGAACACCGCGGGAATGAGGTAGACGAAGACCGGCAAGGTCTGCATGAAGTCGAGTGCCGGTCTTGTCAGCAGGCTCGCCCGGTTGCTGCGCGCCGCCCAGACGCCCAGCGGCACACCGACGGCGACCGCGATGACCGCCGCGACGATGACGACCGCGAGCGTCTGCATGGTCTGGACCCACAGCTGCATCGATGCCACGAGCAGGAAGGCGAGCACTGTGAACACGACGAGCGGCAAACGCCTGCCGGCGAACCACGCGACGGCGGACAGCGCGGTGATCAACAACAGCGGATGCGGAGCGACGAGGATTGTGTAGACCGTGTCGACGAGCTGGAGCAGCGCCACGGAAACGACGTCGAACATCCCGCCGAGGCGGTCGAGCAAGAGCTGGATGCCGCGTTCCACGCCGTCGCCGATGGGAATCCTAGGCATGTTTCACCTTCTTCGGGGCGGCAAGGGCTGCCAGGATCGCGGCCCTGGGAGCGACGCCGAGCAGACGCTTGTCGTCGTCCACGACGGCGACGGGAACGGTGTGGCGCCCGGCGAGATCGCAGAACTCGACGATGGGCAGGTCCGGCGATACTGCGTGCCAGCCGCCGACCAGGCAGGGATCGAGGGTGGTCTCGCCCTCTCGCAAGGCTCTGGCGAGGGCTTCGTCGGTCGCCACTCCGAGGATGCGGTCGGTCTCGTCGAGGACGAAGATGCCGTTCATCTCCACGTTCTCGAGCCGTTGGAGTACCTCACCCGGGCTTTCGTCCCACCGGGCGGTCACCAGTGGCGCGCGCAGGACGCTTGCGGCGGTGAGGACACGAGAGCGGTCGACGTCGGCGATGAATTCGCTCACGTACTCGTCGGCCGGCTCAGAGATGATCTCGGTGCCGGTGGCGCACTGCACCACCTGGCCGTTGCGCATGACCATGATGCGGTCCCCGATCCGCATCGCCTCATTGAGGTCGTGTGTGACGAAGACGATCGTCCGCTGATCCGCCGCCTGGAGTTGGAGGAGCAACTCCTGCATGTCGCGGCGGATGAGCGGGTCCAGGGCGCTGAACGGCTCGTCCATGAGCAGGATCTCGGCGTCGGTGGCGAGTGCCCGGGCGAGTCCCACCCGCTGCTTCATCCCGCCCGACAGTTCGTGTGGATAGGAGTCTCCCCACTGTTCCAGTCCCACGCGCTGCAGGGCCCAGTCCGCCCGCTCCAGACGCTCCTTGACAGGTACTTGCCGGATCTTGAGCCCATAGGCGGCGTTCTGCCTGATGGTCCGGTGAGGTAGCAGCGCGAAGTGCTGGAAGACCATATTGATCTTCCGGTTGCGGAGCGGCAGCAGCTCGTCCTGCCGCATCGCCGACACGTCGACACCGTCGATCCGCACTGATCCCTCAGTCGGCTCGACGAGACGGTTCAGCATGCGCAGCACTGTCGACTTGCCCGACCCGGACAAACCCATGATCACAAAGATCTCTCCGGGCGAGACGGAGAAACTCACCTTGTCAACGGCGAGAAACCCGCCCGCGGTCCGCACGGCGTTCTGGCGCTCGGATTGCCGCAGGAGGGGCACAGCCCTGTCCTGCGCGATGCCGTAGACCTTGGTGAGATTCTTGGCTTCGATCATCCCGAATTCCTCCAGGCTCTCGCGTGCGTCATGCGCCCAGGCGCGGCAGCACGATCTTGGCGGCCGGTTCGCCGCCCACGTTCGTGACCCCGTTCAGCCAGCCCTCGATCACCTGTGGATGGGACCGCATCCACTCCTTCGCGGCGACCTGCGGCGACTTCTTCTCCTTGTCGAGAGCGCGGATCCACCCCGAGGCCATCTCCGCGTCCACGCGAACCTGCGACAGGAAGCGGTAGAGATTGGGGTCTTGCTCCTTCAACCCCTTGCGCATGAGCACACGGATCTCCCCGGCCCCCGGCCACACCTTTTGCGGATCTTCGAGAAAGACCAGCTTGTAGTCGATCGTCATCCAGTGCGGGCTCCAGCCGAGGAAGGCGATCGGCTGCTGCTTCGCCGCGTGCCGGCTCACCTCTGCCAGCATCGCCTCTGTACTGCTCTGCACGAGTTCCCAGTCGCCGAGCCCGTACGCGTCACGTTTGATGGCCTGCTGAATGATCTGGTTCGCCGGTGCGCCGGGCTCGATCCCGTAGATCTTGCGCTTGAATTCGTCCGCGTGGCGGTCCAGGTCGGCAAGGGAACGCACGCCGTACTTCTCCGCCACATAGCCCGGCACAGCTGGGGAGAACTCCGTGCCGTCCAGCAGGGTGCCGACGACTTCGACCTTGCCCGCATCGAGGTGCTGTCCGAACACCGGCTTCTGGCTCGGCCACCAGTTCCCGAGATAGGCGTCCGCCTGACCGGTCGCGAGCGCCTGGCCCGCCAGCGGAACCGACACCTCCTGGGTGCTCGCCTGGTATCCCAGCATGGTGAGAACGTCGACTGCGATCTGCGTCTCCACCACCAGGTCGCCCCACGGCTGCTGGACGAACCTGGCGGCGCGGCCGCCGCTGTCGCCGCTGTCGCCAGAGGCGAACCCGTCCGGGTTGGTGCCGCTGCACGCCGCGACAGTGGTCGCCGCCACCAGGACGCAGGCGAGTCCCCACACTCTTCTGGATAGAAGTTTCATGGCATTCGTCCTTATCTCTTGAGACCGACGATCGGGCTCTCAGACCCGATCCACCCAGATCGGCGAGGACCAGGCCATCTCGCCGTCGGTTTGGTAAGCGCGGACGTAGTACCAGCCTGACCCGGCCGTCTCGTCCACCCACTGGAAGCGGTGCTCGTTGCCGCCGAGTGAGGTGAGCCCGCCCACCCCGTGCTGAAGGCGCATCCGGCCGTCGTTGCCGTTCCGCACCGGAACCTCGACGATCGCCGCGCGCAGTGTGCCCAGCGTCGTGGTGTGCTCTCCTTGGGAGGTCTTGACGTTGACCGTCGCCTCACCGGGTCCTAGCAGGGTGAGTTCGATGCCTCCGCGCTGCGCGCCGTACGGCTCGCCGAAGCTCTTCGTGCTCGCCTGCCATCGGATGCCGTCCCGGTCGACCTCGATGATCTCGGGACTCCAGTAGGGCGTCAGCAGTACTTCGCCGCCCTCGATCGTGAGGCTCCCGCTCCAGTCGGTGGTCGCCGAACTCAGGCCCCATTCGACGCGGACCGGTACCGCGATCCAATCACCCGGCAGGTCGAGGTCGGGGAGAACGCTGTGGACGACCTCTCCGTTGCGGACGACGTCGATGCGGGCAAGTTCGCCGTAGCCGCGCACGTAGGCCGAGAGCCGCACAGGCCCCGTGGCGTCGGTTTCACCGCCCATGAACGTTTCGCCGAAACGGACGTCCAGCAGGAGGTCTCGCGTGGTGGCGGCGAACACCCGGCGGGTGTGCAGCGCCTCGAAGATCGAGGATCGGTCCAGCCGTTCGGCGTACGCGCCGATGTAGCTCGCGCCGTGCCCGTGGTCGGACGAGGCGATCAGGCCGAAGCGGTGGCCGCGGCGCAGCCCGTCGAGGACGAACGTGCCGGGCAGCGTGCCGTCCGAGTACTGCCGGAAGCAGCCGTCGTCCTCATAGTTGCCCCGGCATGCCTGGAAGACCTCGACCAGTCGCAGGTACTCCGCGTCGTACTCACTCCAGTCGAACGGCACCATCGCCGAGCCGGGATGGTGGGGGATCGTGATCGCCGGGAAGTCAGGATGCTCACGCATCTGCCGCCACAGGTCCTTCGGCGTATCCGACCCCTGCGCGTACGCGGAGAAGATCGGCGCCCCGCGGCGGACGTCGCCGTAGATGACGTTCTGATGGCCGGTCAGGCCGGTCCACTCGAATCCGTACAGCGGCACGAACCGGCCGTCGACGCGGAACAGATCGGCGACCTTCTGAATCGACCACCATTGATAGTCGGTGCTGTTCTCTGAGTGGTCGGTGACGGCCCAGAAGTCATACTCGCAAACGTCCCATGAGTAGCGGTAGAAGTCCTCCAGCGACGGCTCGTCTCCCGAGGTGCACCGGCTGATCAGCGAGTGCCGATGCAGGTCTCCCCAGAACAGCGTGTATTCCTGCCCGGCCACTTGCGTCGTGTACCGCTCGCGATCGCCTCCGAGCCAGGCACGGGATTCCCGGCGTTCCGAACTGTGCACGAGTTCGAGACGGCGATCCGCCCGCGCCGGGCCGGCGGACGTCACCGCTGCGGACCGGACCGATCCTGTCCCGTGCATGCCGTGCCAGATCACCTCGCCGTGGTGCTCGAGAAGGAACGGGCACTCACGGCCACCGAATCCCTCGGTCCAGGAGAGGCCGCGTTCCAAGCGGCCGTCGGTCTGCCACGCGACGAGCGCCCCGCTGGGCAACGGCGCGATCGCCGGCTCCTCGAGTGTCCCGTCACTGCCGGAGAAGGTCGTGGGAGCGGACCAGCCGTCGGGCCCGAGGCTCTGGGCCGCGACCTCCCAGTAGTAAGTCATCAGCGGCAGGCGACGGTGCACCCGGTAGGCGACGGTGAGCCCGCCTCCGGGGTCGGCGGCCAGCCGGGGGAGTCCGCCGGGAACCACGTCGAGGCCCGGCGCCAGGGCGCCGTCCGCCTCCCACAACCCGTCGTCGTCAACGCGGACGACCCGAATCGATGCGGTGACCTCGGGCAGCAACTCCGGCGGAACGAAGTCACCGCTCTCTCGCATGCCCTCGATCCGAGGTCTGTCCGGCAGACTGTCCACCGGTCGCAGCCGTGTCGGACCGGACCCGCCGTGTCCGTGAATCGATATCACGTCGAACGCGCACCAAACCGTGCCCTCGCTCGTGATGGCCAGACTCGGATGCAGCGCGTAGTCACTTCCGCCGGTGATGACGCGAACCGGCGAGAGGGAACCGAGGGCCTCTGCCGTGCGCAGCACGATGCGGTACGCGCCGTCGGCGTACTCCGTCCAGGCGTACGTCGTGCCGCCACCCGGTGCCGGAGCGATGGCCGGATCCCACACGTTGGCCTCGACACCCTCGCTCACCTGCCGGGTCTCGTCCCAGGTGCCATCGCGCCAGCGTCGTGCGAAGATGCCGAAGCGGTTGTCGATGCGTCCCTGCCAGCACACCTCGACGCTGCCGTCCACGTGTGCCACGAGCTCCTGGTTGAACGAGGGGTGCTCGGTGGTGCTCACCCGCTCCTCGCTGGTCCACCGGCCATTCTCATGCCGGCGGCACCACACCGTGACCTCGCTCCCGTCAGACCGGGCGTAGCACACCCAGGCGCGTCCCGCGGCGTCGAACAGCGCGGTGGGGCGGAAGCAGTCCGCCGGGTCCGCCGACAGGACGGCCGGCTCGCCGTCCGCGGACGGGCCGTCGAGCAGCATCGCCAGCACCCGATCGCCCGCATCCGGCTCCCATTCCGTCCAGGCATGGACCACCCGGCCATCGCCCGCAGTGGCGACCGCCGGGCGGGCGGCGGAGCCTGACGTACGGACCGGGCGGCCCGCCAGGCGCTGGTGCCCGGCGAGGCGGGGAGCGGTTGCGAGCGCCGCCTCGCCGCGCGCGATGAACTCCATGATCCGGCCGCCGCCCTCGTCGACCCACATGTATCTCAGGGGGTCCGGATCCAACAGAGCCTCGACAGGCGAGACGTCGTGGCAGCTCTCAATGGCGGCAGCGAGCTTGCGATTGAAGGCGAGCACGCGGTCGAGATCAGCACGCTGCTCGTCCGTGTACTCTCCGCTGTGGTGGTCTACTCCGCAACACCGGCCCACGGTGGATCCCTTCAGGAAACAATGAGTGGGAGGATGGAAGACGAATTTCTTGGCGGCATGATTGATACGCTGTCCGGTGCTGGCGCCCCGTAGCTCTATCGCCCGGTCCGAAATTCGGTTTGTGTGCGCGGTATCACGATGTCGCGTCAGAAAAGAGGGCGTCAACGCGACGCCGCCGCGGACCTAGACCGTTCTTCTTTGCGCGGTATAGACGCTTTCTATGGCATGGCATCGACCTGTCGTGGACGCCCGCGGAAGGCATCCGCGAACTCGACGAAAGCCTGTCCCGCCGGCGACAGCGGCTCCGAGCGCCAGAGCAGGCGGACACGACGGGTCACCGGAGGGTCGATGCGAAACGTCCGTGCGCCTTGGCGCGCGGCGTCCTCCGCCATGGGGAGAGGAAGCAGCGCACCTCCAGCACCTGCGAGAACGAGCGGCACGATGGCGGCTCGGTGTGTCGTCTCCACAGCGATGCGCAGCGGGATGCCGGCGCCGGCGAGCGCCTGCTCGGTCATCATTCTCGTCGTCGTCCCCTGCGGAGTGGTGACAAGGTCGAGCGAGGCCACCTCGCTGATCGTCAGCATCCGCCGTCTGGGCGCCGGCGCGTCCGGAGGGAGCACGGCGAGCATTTCCTGCTCAGGCAATTCCATGGTCTGCAGACGGGGCGCCGGAACGGAGAAATCCGCAAGCCCGAATTCGTATTGCCCGGAGCGGACCATGTCGGCGACCTCGATCGCCTGGTCTGGGTCGGCAATACGAATATCGATTGTTGGATATAGGCCCCGGAACTCCCCTACCATGCGAGCCAGCGGATCAACTGCGAGAGTCGTCAGGGCGACAATGTCCAGGCGGCCGTTTCGCAGGCCGCGAACCCACTGCACGGATCTACGGGCGGTCGCGAAGTCGTACACGATCTGCTGTGCCGGTTCGAGCAGCGCCTCGCCGGCCGCGGTGAGGCGCACGCCCCGCCCGAGGCGCTTGAACAGCTCCACCCCCAGCTCGCGCTCCAACGATCCGATCGCATGCGACAAGGATGGCTGTGTGATGTTAAGGGCGTGTGCCGCGCTCGTGAAGCTGCCATGCGCGGCCACCGCCAGGAAATACTCGATCTGCCGTCGCTCCATGCACGGCTCCCGCGCCTTTGACGTGCTCCTATAGATCCAATGCCTGTCGACGGGGAACACCCGTTCGCGACGTCGAGACAAGTGCGAGGCAGTGAGAGTCGACGTCTTGGCGTGGCGGTCAGTATGGCAGTCGCCGGAGAGGCGATGCAGACCGGGTACCACGCCACGCACCGGAAGAGGACGCCCGCGCCGGCACGAGCAGATCGGCTCTGCCGGCTTCAGCCCCCTCGGCACCTTCACCTTGAGTGAGCTGTGGGTCGCGGGCGTGCGGTACGCCATCGACCGCTACGGCTCGGTGCCCGCGGTGCCGGGGTCGTGGGCATGAAGACCGGATCCGGCTACCGCGGTTCACCGAACCTCAGCCGCAGTTGGCCCAGCCAGCGCTGGTCCTTCCCGAACCCGCGCCGCCGGAGTACCGGACGCACTTGCCCTTGGCGGACAGCTTGACCGGGCCCGCGTAGTACTCGAAGTTGCCCGAGTCGGTCTGGCTGCCGCCGTTCTGCACCTCCAGTGTCGCGCTGACCGGAGTCGACTTGCCGACGTTCACACCCGACTTGAGGGTGACCACACAGTTCTGGCTCGTGCTGTTGTTCCACAGCTGGTACGTGGTGCCGCCGTTGAACGAGCTCGACCGCTGGACGACGAAGCCGCCGCCGCACACCTGGGTCGCGGTGTAGGGGTTCTTCTTCACGGGGGGCGGGGTCGTCT
>NZ_VCJS01000195.1 GCF_005893125.1 Nonomuraea basaltis
GGGCGGGGGCGGCGCCACTGCCGTGGGAAATGGTCGCGTCCACGAAGCGGACCGACCCCGCCCTCTGGGGCAACCCGTTGAAAGGTCCCCTCGGGCATTCGCTGGCCATCGGCGGCATCGGGGTCCTGCTTGGGGCCCTGTGGGCGATTGTCACGGTACAACGGCACCGAAAGCGGAGAATGGTGTTGTAATACAGTCTTTACTGTTGCTTTGACCCGACTAGTATTCCCTTGACCAAGGTTCTGGGATGCGCGGAGGGCACCGGTGGCACGCAAACGAGCGACGGCCGTGTCTGCGATCGTCCTGGCGCTGGGGCTGACCGGCGCCGGAGTGACGCCCTTCATCGTGCAGAGCGCGAGCGCGGCCGTGTCGGCGTTCGATCCCCCCGTCGAGCCGTGCGACGCGGCCGACCCGGCGTGCGAGTCCGATCCCCAGACCACGGTCACGGTCACCACCACCTTAGGCACGCCGACGCCTACGGAGGACCCGGAGACGACGATCACCAAGACGGTCACCGCCTCTCCGACGAAGTCCAAGAGCGCGACGCCGACGAAGTCCTCCACACCACCGCAGTCCACCCCGCCACCGCAGTCCACTCCCGAGCAGCCCCTCCAGCCGGTGCCCTCGCAGAGCGTTGAGGTGCCGACCTCCGCGTCGAGCACCCCTGAGCAGAGCGTGGAGCTCCCCTCCGTCGCGCCGGGCGACACGACGACCCCCTCGGTGCTGCCGACCGACACGCAGGCCGCCGACTCCGAGGACGTGCCGCTGGAGCTGCGTGGCGCGGCGCCGGAGTTCGACCAGAAGACCCTGACGCAGAAGCTCAGCATCCCGGCGCTGGTGCTGGTCCTGCTCGCGCTCTTCGCGGTTCTGATCTTCGAGGGCCGGCTGCGCCGGATGGCCCACGCGGCGGCCGTGCGCAAGGCGGCCCCGCAGATGGGTGGGCGTCCGGACGCGCCGCCGCCCGGTGGCGGATATCCGGCCGGGCCCGGGTATCCGGCCGGGCCCGGGTACGCGGCGGGCTTCCCGTCACCTGGCTATCCGGGGGGCACGGCGTACGCGCCGATCATCAGCTTCGTGCCCGTGCAGACGTACCCGACCGGCCAGGTCCAGTACGGCGCCGTCTACCAGGACCAGCATCACCCGTACCCGCCGCAGGGCTACGCGCAGGAGCCGCCGTCCGAGCCTCCGGTCGTGCTGCAGCCGGAGGAGTTCGACTCCTACAACCACGAGCCGCCCAAGCCCAAGGAGTCCAAGGAGTACCGGGACCCGTTCGAGCCCTTGGTCCCGCCCACGGATATCCCGCCCGGCGGCGCGAGCCCCTTTGAGGAGGGCCCGGAGCACCCGCTCGGCCCGGCCTCGGCGGCGGAGCCCGGCGACTCCGAGCCGTGGCAGCAGGGGGCGTCCCTGTTCGAGCCGGCTCCGAAGCCCGCCGACCACGACCTGGCCGGCTACGAGCCGCCGCCGTACCTGCCGGCCGACGGGGACGTGACCGCCGTGCAGCCGCTGCCGCCCCAGGAGCAGGAGCAGCAGGAGCCGACCAAGGAGATGCCGGACTCCAAGCGCAAGCGCTTCCGCCGCTCCAAGTAATCGAAGGCGCCAGGCAAACGAAAAGAGGGGCTGGATGCCGATCCAGCCCCTCTTTTCGATCCGCCCGAAGCCGGGCCGCTACTTCGCGCGCTTGAAGATCTTGTTGCCCAGCCACACCAGCGGGTCGTACTTCCGGTCCGCCACGCGCTCTTTCATCGGGATCAACGCGTTGTCGGTGATCTTGATGTGTTCGGGGCAGACCTCGGTGCAGCACTTGGTGATGTTGCAGTAGCCGAGCCCATGCTCCTCCTGGGCCGCCTCCTGCCGGTCCGCCACGTCATACGGGTGCATGTCCAGCTCGGCGATCCGCATGAGGAAGCGGGGACCGGAGAAGTTGGTCTTGTTCTCCTCGTGGTCGCGGATCACGTGGCAGACGTTGTTGCACATGAAGCACTCGATGCACTTGCGGAACTCCTGGGACCGCTCGACGTCGACCTGCTTCATCCGGTATTCGCCGGGCCGCACCTCGGCCGGCGGCGTGAAGGAGGGGATCTCCCTGGCCTTCTGATAGTTGTACGAGACGTCGGTGACGAGGTCCTTGATGACGGGGAACGTCCGCATCGGCGTGACCGTGATGGTCTCGTCCTCCTCGAAGGTGGACATGCGGGTCATGCAGCCGAGCCGCGGCTTGCCGTTGATCTCCATGCTGCACGAGCCGCACTTGCCGGCCTTGCAGTTCCACCGCACGGCCAGGTCGGGCGCCTGCGTGGCCTGCAGCCGGTGGATGATGTCGAGGACGACCTCGCCCTCGTTGACCTCCACGGTGAAGTTCTCGAGACCGCCTTCGCCGCCCTCACCGCGCCAGACCTTGAACTTTGCCTTGTAGCTCATGACTTCGCTATCCCGTCGAACTCGGTCATCTCTTCGTCGGTGAGGTACTTGTTCAGCTCGTCCCTGTCGAAAAGGGTGATCAGGTCGTCGCGCATGCGCGACTGGGCCTTCTCCTCGACCGTGATGGCAGAGCCGTCCTCGGTGGAGCAGACGAGCAGCTTGCGGCGCCATTTCGGGTTCATCCCGGGGAAGTCGTCGCGGGTGTGCCCGCCGCGGCTCTCCTCACGCATCAGCGCGGCCCTGGCCACGCACTCCGACACCAGCACCATGTTGCGCAGGTCGATCGCGAGATGCCAGCCGGGGTTGTAGATGCGGGACCCGGCCGCTCCGACCAGGCGCACGCGCTCCTTGAGCTTCTCCACGACCTGCAGCGCCTCGGAGACCTCCTCGGCCTTGCGGATGATGCCGACCAGCTCGTTCATCGTCCGCTGCAGCTCGTGGTGGACCTCATAGGGGTTCTCGCCACTGCGTCCCAGCGGGGCCAGCGCCTCCTCGCGCGCCTCGTCCACGAGCTCCGGCAGCACCTTGGGCCGGGCCTGGAGCTCGTCCACGTACGCCGACGCGCCCGCGCCCGCCCGGCGCCCGAACACCAGCAGGTCGGACAGCGAGTTGCCGCCCAGCCGGTTGGAGCCGTGCATGCCGCCGGACACCTCACCCGCGGCGAACAGCCCCGGGACGGCCGCCGCTCCGGTGTCGGCGTCCACCTCGACACCGCCCATGATGTAGTGGCAGGTCGGGCCCACCTGCATGGGCTCGGCGGTGATGTCGACGTCGGCCAGCTCCTTGAACTGGTGGTGCATCGACGGCAGGCGCCTCTTGATCTCCTCGGCGGGCAGCCGGGTCGAGACGTCGAGGAAGACGCCGCCCTGCGGGGAGCCGCGCCCGGCCTTCACCTCGGCGTTGATCGCGCGGGCCACCTCGTCACGCGGCAGCAGCTCCGGCGGGCGCCGGTTGTTGGCCTGGTCGGTGTACCAGCGGTCGGCCTCCTCCTCGGTGGTGGCGTACTTGTCCTTGAACACCTCGGGGATGTAGTCGAACATGAAGCGCTTGCCCTCGGAGTTGCGCAGCACACCGCCGTCACCGCGGACGGACTCGGTGACGAGGATGCCGCGCACGGAGGGCGGCCAGACCATCCCGGTGGGGTGGAACTGGATGAACTCCATGTTGATCAGGTTCGCGCCGGCCAGCAGGGCCAGGGCGTGGCCGTCCCCGGTGTACTCCCAGGAGTTGGAGGTGACGACGTACGACTTGCCGATGCCGCCGGTGGCCAGGACCACGGCCGGCGCGTCGAAGAGGATGAGGTTTCCGGTCTCGCGCCAGTAGCCGAACGCGCCGGAGATCCGGTCGCCGTCCTTGAGCAGGCGGGTGATCGTGCACTCGGAGAAGACCTTGATGTAGGCCTCGTAGTCGCCGTGGTTCTCGTAGTCCTCCTGCTGCAGCGCCACCACGCGCTGCTGCAGCGTACGGATCAGCTCCAGCCCGGTACGGTCGCCCACGTGCGCCAGCCGCGGGTACTCGTGCCCGCCGAAGTTCCGCTGGCTGATCTTGCCGTCCTTGGTGCGGTCGAACAGCGCGCCCCAGGCCTCCAGCTCCCACACCCGGTCGGGCGACTCCTTGGCGTGCAGCTCCGCCATCCGCCAGTTGTTGAGGAACTTGCCGCCCCGCATGGTGTCGCGGAAGTGCACCATCCAGTTGTCGGCGGAGTTGACGTTGCCCATCGCGGCGGCCGCGCCGCCCTCGGCCATGACCGTGTGCGCCTTGCCGAACAGCGACTTGCAGACGATGGCCGTCCTCTTGCCCTGCTGGCGCGCCTCGATCGCGGCCCGCAGCCCGGCGCCGCCCGCGCCGATGACGACGACGTCGTAGTCGTGACGCTCTGTGTTAAGCGAGTTTTCCACTGAAAGCTGTCCTTACGCGTACGGGAAGGCGATGAGGCCCTTGGCCACCAGGCGGACGTACAGGTCGGCGCCCATGACGGAGAACATCGAGGCCCACGCGAGGGGTTGGTGCTTGGCGTTGAGCTTGGAGACGAACGTCCAGGCCCGGTAGCGCAGCGGGTGACGGGAGAAGTGGTTGAGCCTGCCCGCGGTGATGTGCCTGCAGGAGTGGCACGACAGCGTGTAGGCGTTGATCAGCACGGCGTTGAGGATCAGGATCCAGGTGCCGAGGCCCAGCGGCTTGTGGATGAGCGCCAGGACCGCGTCGTAGGCCAGGATGAGGCCGACCACGATGGCCGCGTAGAAGAAGTACCTGTGCACGTTCTGCAGGATCAGCGGGAGACGCCGCTCGCCGGTGTACTTGCCGTGCGGTTCCTGCACGGCGCACGCGGGCGGCGACAGCCAGAACGAGCGGTAATACGACTTGCGGTAGTAGTAGCACGTCAACCGGAATCCGCCCGGCAGGCCGAGGATGAGCAGCCCCGGCGGGAGGGCGTACCAGTCGCCGATGGGGGCCCACCCGAACAACCTCGCGCCGTCGCAGACCGCCTGGGTCGTCAGACAGGGTGACGCGAAGGGGGCGACATACGGATCGACGAAGTTGCTCGTGTCGATGGTCGCCCATACACCGTAGACAAGGAACGAGCTGAGCCCGAGGAATGTCAGCAGCGGGGTCAGCCACCATCTGTCGGTGCGCAGGGTGCGCACCTTGACTTGCGCACGCTGCCTTCTGACCGGAGCTTCGGGCGTCGTCTGGGTCATCGCGGACCTCTCCACCTCCCGCGGACCCGTTCGCGCAGGGGGTCCGTGGTTCGTTTCGCTGGGCGCGCGTGCGGACGGTATCCGCTCAAGCGCGCGTTGGTGGGGGATACGTTACGACGAGCGCATCGAAATTTGTGAGCGGGATCACTCACTTTTTCGATGACAGGCTGTGATTCCTGTCACCATACCCGTCAGAAGCGCTGCCCCTGCACCGGCAACTTAACCACGGTGACAAAAAAATCATCAATCTGCCGGACAACCCGTATGAACTGCTCAAAATCCACCGGTTTGGACACGTAGGCGTTGGCATGCAGGCGATAGCTGTGCAAGATGTCCTCCTCCGCCTCCGACGTGGTCAGGATCACCACCGGGATCGTCCGCAACGCGTTGTCGGCCTTGACCGCGCGCAGCACCTCCATGCCGCTCATCCTGGGCAGATTGAGGTCGAGCAGGATGAGATCCGGGCGCGGCACGTCGGCGTACCCGTCCTCCTGGCGCAGGTACGCCATCGCCTGCTCGCCGTCGTTCACCACGTTGAGGCGGTTGCGCACCTTGTTGAAGTCGAAGGCCTCCTTGGTGAGCAGGATGTCCCCTTGGTCGTCCTCCACCAGGAGCACCTCGATCGGGCGCCAGTCATTCATCGTCGTCTCCAGCCGCAGGTAGTGTCCAGCGGAACGTCGCGCCCTGGCCCTCCGCGCTCCGGTCGAGCCACAGCTGTCCGCCGTGATACTCGACGATCTTGCGGCACAGTGCCAGGCCGATGCCAGTCCCTGGATACACGTCGCGGGCGTGGAGACGCTGGAATATCAGGAAGATGCGATCGGCGTACTTGGGCTCGACCCCGATGCCGTTGTCCGCGCAGCTGAACTCCCACATGCCGCCGGACCGCTTGGCCCCGATGTGGATGCGCGGCGGCGCCTCGGAGCGGAACTTGATGGCGTTCTCGATCAGGTTCTGGAACAGCTGGGTCAGCTGCAGCCGGTTGCCCTTGACCTTCGGCAGGTCGTCCCTGGTGACCGTGGCCTCGGTGTCCTCGATCGTGGCCGACAGGTTCTCCAGCGCCGCGTTCAGCGCCTCGCCGGAGTCGGTCACGGTGCGCTCGCCGGTGACCCGGCCGACCCTGGAGAAGTCCAGCAGGTCGTTGATCAGCAGCTGCATGCGTTTCGCGCCGTCGACCGCGTAGTAGATGTACTGCCGGGCCCGCTCGTCGAGCTGCGTGCTGTAGCGCTGCTCCAGCATCTGGGTGAAACTGGCGACCTTGCGCAGCGGCTCCTGCAGGTCGTGGCTGGCCACGTACGCGAACTGCTCCAGCTCGCCGTTCGACCTGCGCAGCTCCTCCGCCTGGTTGGTGGCCATCCGCCAGGCCGACACGATGCGGTCGCGCATCGAGTCGATGTGGCTGGACAGCTCGGCCAGCTCCGCCGGCCGGTCGACGTGCAGGCTGTGGTCGAAGTCGCCGGCGGCGACCGTACGGACCTGGTCGGTGAGCTGGTCGATGGGCTTCAGCACGGCGTAGCGCACGATGAAGCCCAGCCCGACGCCGCAGGCGAGGAGCACCGCGAACATCACGACCAGCGCCGCCGTCAGCCGCCCGATCTGCCCGGTCAGCTCGGGGTCCGCGCTCAGCGCCCGGGTCTGGGCGAGCATCACCATCGTGGCGACGACCCCGGCCGCGAACGTCACGCCGGCCACCGCCCCGGTGAACAGGAACCAGCGGACGAGCGGCAGCCTGCCGAGCCCGGTGGGCTGCCTGGGCGGAGGCAGTGGATGGATGCTCATTCGCTCCTCCTGCTCACCAAGACCACGGCGAGATCGTCGCTGAGGGTGCCTACGTGTCTGATGAGCCGGTCGAGGTCGACGGCGCCGTGCTCGCGCACCAGGTCGACCAGGCCCTCCACGCCCAGCAGCTCGTTGCGTTCGCCCACGGCCGCCTCGATCAGGCCGTCGGTGTAGAGCATGATCGACCACTTGTCACCCAGCGGCACGTCGATCACCGACCATTCCCCGTCGGGGAAGATCCCGAGCGGAGGGCCCGACGGGGCGCCGGCGACGGCCTCGACCTCGCCGTCGCGCACCAGCACCGGCGGCGGGTGCCCGACCACGCGCATCCTGGCGTACCGCAGATCCGGGGTGATCGTCGCCATGCACAGCGTGGTGAAGATCTCCGGCGCCTTGCGCTCGGCACGCAGCAGCGTGTCCATGGTCCTCAGCAGCGTGTCACCCGTCTGCCCCGCCAGCACCAGCGTACGCCAGGCGATGCGCAGCGCCACGCCGAGCGCGGCCTCGTCGGGGCCGTGCCCGCACACGTCGCCCACCACGACGTGCACCGCGCCGTCCGGCGTCTGCACCGCGTCGAGGAAGTCCCCGGCCAGCGTGCCCCCGCTGCCCGGCAGGTAGCGCGTCGTGTGCTCGATCGCGTCGGTGTGCAGCAGCGCGACGGGGAGCAGGTCCCGCTGCATCCTGGCGTTCTCCTTCGCGATCAGCTCCGCCTGGACGAGCCTGAGCTGCGCCTGGTCGGCCCGCTTGCGCTCCATCGCGTACCTGATGGCCCGGGCCAGCAGCCGCGCGTCGGTGTCCTGTTTGACCAGGTAGTCCTGCGCCCCGGCCTGCACGGCGGCGACACCCACGTGGGCGTCCCTGAGCCCGGTGAGCACCAGCACGGCCGCGTGCGGCGCCAGCGCCAGCACCTCCTCCAGGGCCTCCAGCCGGCTCGCGTCGGGCAGCGAGAGGTCGACGAGCACGCACTGGATGTTGGAGGTCAGCTTGGTCTTGGCCTCGCGCAGGCTCCGCGCCCGGAAGATCTTGGGCGGCGTCATGGCCTGCTCGAGCAGCTCTTCCACAAGGAAGGCGTCGCCGTCGTCGTCCTCAACGAGGAGCAGCGTCAGCGTTTCGGAGAGATTTGCCGTCACCAAACCGCCTCACCGGGAAGTTGAACATCTTGTTGCTCATTCTGCGATGAGCTCTACCCCTTGTGGAAGCGTGCCCTCCTCACCGGCTTCCACGACAAAAGACAGCAAGGTATCCCTGAACGCCTGCGCGGCCGTGGTCGGCTCGACGTCCTTGCGGTGGGCCAGCGCGATCGTACGGCTGAGCCCCGGCGGCGCGAGCGGCGTGCCCGACAGCCCGGGACGCCCGTCGAGCACCATGGACGGCACCACGGCCACCCCCAGCCCCGCCTCCACGAACCGCAGGACCGCGTCCATCTCCCCGCCCTGCACCGCGAACCTGGGCTCGAACCCGGCCTGCCGGCACGCCGCCAGCGTCGCCTCCCGCAGGTCGTAGCCGCGCCGGAACATCACCATCGACCGGCCGCGCAGGTGCTCGATCTCCAGGTACGGGCCCTTCGCCTGCTCGTGCGAGGGCGAGGCGACCACCAGGTTCTCCCGGAGGATCTCCTGGGTCACCAGCGACGGGTCGTCGCTCTGCAGCGGCATGATGATCAGCGACAGATCGAGCTGCCCGCGCGCCAGCGCCCTGACCAGGTCGCGCGAGCCGCCCTCCTCGACCAGCAGCTCGATCCCCGGGTACGCGCGATGGAAGCGGGCCAGCGCGTCCGCCAGCAGCCCCGCGCAGAGCGAGGGAGTGGCCCCGAGCCGCACCCGCCCCCGGCGCAGCCCGGCGAGCTGGGCCACCTCCTGCCTGGCGGTGTCGGCGTCGGCCAGCATCCGGCGCGCCAGCGGCAGCAGCGCCTCGCCTGCCGGGGTGAGCGTGACGTTGCCGCGCGCCCGGGAGAACAGGGGAGCGCCGAGATCGCTCTCCAGGGCCTTGATCTGCTTGCTCAGCGACGGCTGCGCGACCCGCATGCGCTCGGCGGCCTGGGTGAAGTGCCTGGTCTCCGCGACGGCTACGAAGTAGGCCAGCTGCTGCAACTGCATGTGATTTTCCTCGCATCGGCCTGCCGCGGGTCCCGAAAAAGCCGCCACATACCAGCATCATAGCCTCTGGCTATGGAAACGAGGCCCGTGATGACTTGGACGGATCATCGCTGCTTACTTAGCTTCTGGAGACGTGACTGCCACGATCGAGCGCGGCGCCGCCACCGCGCCAGTTCCCGCTCCTCCCCAGAGCACCGCAACGCGTAGGCGCACCGGGGGGTTCCTCGGCTCGTCGAACGGCAAGAAGGTCGTCATGGCGGTCACGGGCGCCGTCATGGTGCTCTTCCTCCTCCTCCACATGCTGGGCAACCTCAAGATCTTCCTGAGCAAGGACTCGTTCAACGAGTACGCCCACGCGCTGCGCACGCTGGGCGATCCGCTGGTGCCGTACCGGACGGTGCTGACGATCCTCGAGCTCGTCCTCGTCGTCTCCGTCGTCCTGCACATATGGGCCGCGATCTCGCTGTCGCGCCGCGCGGGCAAGGCCAGGCCGGTCAAGTACGTCGCCAAGAAGTCGCAGGCCAATGGCTACGCCACGCACATCATGCGGTACGGCGGCCTGACGATCGCGCTCTTCGTGGTCTGGCACCTGCTCGACCTGACCTTCGGTGTCGTCAACCCGAAGGGCTTCGACTCCTCCCCGGCCGACCGGATGATCGCCGGCTTCCAGGCGTCCCGGTGGTGGGTGACGCTGATCTACTTCGTCGCCGTCGTCATGGTCGGCCTGCACCTGCGGCACGGCATCTGGAGCGCCTTCCAGACGCTCGGCTGGGCCGGCCGCGCCCGCTACAAGGCTTTGAAGGGGACCGCCGCGCTGGTCTCAGCAGTTCTGGTGATCGGCTTCCTGGCCCCGCCCCTCGCGATCACGTTCGGAGTTGTGAAGTGAAGTACACCGAAGGTCCGGAGATCCAGGACACGAAGGCTCCTTCCGGGCCCATCGAGGAGCGGTGGGAGAAGCGGAAGTTCAGCGCCAAGCTGGTCAACCCGGCCAACAAGCGCAAGCTCAACGTGATCGTGGTCGGCACCGGCCTCGCGGGCGGCTCGGCCGCGGCGACGCTGGGCGAGCTGGGCTACAACGTCACGTCCTTCTGCTATCAGGACTCGCCGCGCCGCGCCCACTCCATCGCCGCCCAGGGCGGGATCAACGCCGCCAAGAACTACCGCGGCGACGGCGACAGCATTTACCGGCTCTTCTACGACACCGTCAAGGGCGGCGACTTCCGCGCCCGCGAGTCGAACGTCTACCGCCTCGCCCAGGTCTCGGTGAACATCATCGACCAGGCCGTCGCCCAGGGCGTGCCGTTCGCCCGCGAGTACGGCGGCCTGCTCGACACCCGGTCGTTCGGCGGCGCCCAGGTCTCCCGTACGTTCTACGCCCGCGGCCAGACGGGCCAGCAACTGCTGCTGGGCGCGTACCAGGCACTGGAGCGGCAGATCGCGGCCGGGACCGTGACCATGCACACCCGGCACGAGATGCTCGACGTGATCGTCGCCGACGGGCGGGCGCGCGGCGTCATCGTGCGCGACATGGTGACCGGCGAGATCGAGCGCCACCTGGCCGACGCCGTGGTGCTGGCCACCGGCGGCTACGGGAACGTCTTCTTCCTGTCCACGAACGCCAAGGGCTGCAACACGACGGCGATCTGGCGGGCGCACGAGCGCGGCGCGTACCTCGCCAACCCCTGCTACACGCAGATCCATCCCACCTGCATCCCGGTCTCAGGCGAGTACCAGTCGAAGCTGACCCTGATGTCGGAGTCGCTGCGCAACGACGGCCGCGTGTGGGTGCCGCTGCGCAAGAACGACACCCGCGCCCCCGGGGACATCCCGGAGGACGAGCGCGACTACTACCTGGAGCGCATCTACCCCGCGTTCGGCAACCTCGTCCCCCGGGACATCGCCTCCCGCGCCGCCAAGAACGTCTGCGACGAGGGCCGCGGCGTCGGCCCCGGCGGCCTGGGCGTGTACCTGGACTTCCGGGACGCGATCAACCGGCTCGGGCGCGACGCCGTCGAGAAGAAGTACGGCAACCTCTTCGAGATGTACGAGCGCATCACCGGCGAGAACCCGTACGACACGCCGATGCGCATCTACCCGGCCGTCCACTACACGATGGGCGGCCTGTGGGTGGACTACGACCTGCAGTCGACGATCCCGGGCCTGTTCGTCATCGGCGAGGCGAACTTCTCCGACCACGGCGCGAACCGCCTCGGCGCGTCCGCGCTGATGCAGGGCCTTGCCGACGGATATTTCGTCCTTCCGACCACCCTCGGTGACTACCTGGCGGCCGGCCCGTTCGGCGAGGTCGACGAGGAGGCCGTCGCCGAGGCCGAGATCAAGGTCCGGTCGAAGATCGACCGCCTCCTGTCGGTGAACGGCACCCGCACGCCCGACTCCTTCCACCGCGAGCTGGGCAAGCTCATGTGGGACTACTGCGGCATGGAGCGCACCGAGGAGTCGCTGCGCAAGGCGCTGGAGCGCATCCCCGAGCTGCGCGAGGAGTTCTGGCAGAACGTCAAGGTGAGCGGCACCTCCGAGGAGCTGAACCAGGTGCTGGAGCGGGCCGGGCGCGTCGCGGACTTCTTCGACCTGGCCGAGCTCATGTGCCTGGACGCCCTGATCCGCACGGAGTCCTGCGGCGGCCACTTCCGCGCCGAGTCCCAGGACGCCGACGGCGAGGCCCTGCGCGACGACGAGAACTTCGCGCACGTCTCGGCGTGGGAGTTTTCTGCTGACGGGCCGATCCTGCACAAGGAAGCGCTCGAGTACGAGTACGTCAAGATGACCCAGCGGAGCTACAAGTGAATCTGACCCTCAAGGTCTGGCGTCAGAGCGGCCCTTCGGACGCCGGACGCATGGTGACGTACCGCGTCGAGGACGTCTCCCCGAACATGTCCTTCCTGGAGATGCTCGACGTCCTGAACGAGCGCCTCATCCTCGAGGGCGACGACCCGATCGCCTTCGACCACGACTGCCGCGAGGGCATCTGCGGCATGTGCGGCATGGTCATCAACGGCGTCGCCCACGGCGAGCAGGTCGCCACGACGACCTGCCAGCTCCACATGCGCCACTTCGAGGACAACGCCACGATCACCATCGAACCGTGGCGCGCGGCACCCTTCCCGGTGGTCAAGGACCTGGTCGTGGACAGGAGCGCGTTCGACCGCATCATCCAGGCGGGCGGCTTCGTCTCGGTCCCGGCCGGCTCGGCCCCGGACGCCCACAGCGTCCCCGTACGCAAGGAAGACGCGGACGACGCCTTCGACGCGGCCACCTGCATCGGCTGCGGCGCCTGTGTGGCCGCCTGCCCGAACGGCTCTGCCTCCCTGTTCACCGCCGCCAAGATCACCCACCTGAGCCTGCTGCCCCAGGGCCAGCCTGAGCGTCTGTCCCGCGCCAAGGCCATGGTGGACCAGATGGACGCGGAGGGATTCGGCGGCTGCACGAACACGGGTGAATGCACGGCAGTGTGCCCCAAGGGCATCCCCCTGGACACCATCGCCCAGATGAACACCGACTACCTGAAGGCAAACGTCAAGTAGCCCGGCCCGCTCCGCCCACCCCGCACAAAGGGCTTCGCAACAGAGGCGCTTCGCGCCGGGGTGGGCTCAGGCTGCCCCCCGAGCCGGCCTTCGACGGAGGAGGCCGATCAGGAACACTCCTGCATGATGCGTACGAGCTCGTCCGGCCGCATCGGCGGCTCCGGGAGCGGATGGGCCGCCGACGCTCGGAAGCCGTCCAAGATCAAACCCAGATGCCGCCGCCAAACCTCAGGCCGGACGGCGGCCGTGGCCTCGACCGTACGGGCGATCCCCCAGGTCACGAAGGCCATATCCTCCAG
The DNA here is from genome assembly GCF_005893125.1 of Nonomuraea basaltis. Taxonomy (GTDB): domain Bacteria; phylum Actinomycetota; class Actinomycetes; order Streptosporangiales; family Streptosporangiaceae; genus Nonomuraea; species Nonomuraea basaltis. The sequence goes on from NZ_VCJS01000195.1 coordinate 12,834, forward strand.
CGTGCAGTCCGGTCGCAGCGCCCCGGCCTCCCGTGCCCGCTCGACGATCCGCTGCATCAGCTCATACCCCCGCGCGTGGCTCTCCGTCGGCGCCGCCTGCGGGACGCGGCGTGAGACGAGGTCGTTGTAGCCGCGGTCGGCGGCCTGCAGTTCGCACACCCGCTCAAGGAAGTGCACCAGGCCGGCCCACGGATCCTCCAGTGACAGAGCACGCTCCGCGATCCGCACCACCGTGGCAGCGCGGTCGGCGAAGACGGCGTCGATGAGGTCGTTGCGGTTCGGGAAGTGGTTGTAGAGGGTGCCGCTGCTCACCCCGGCCGTGCGGGCGATCTCGTCGAGGGCGACGTCCAGGCCGCGGGTGGCGAATAGGTCGCGAGCGGCCGCCACCAGCAGGTCCCGGTTTCGTTGTGCGTCTCTGCGCAGTGGCTTGGCGTGCGTTGGCATGTGGCCATCGTACCGAAGTTGAGAACGCTCCCAACTTATGGGTACTCTGCAGCAGGAGAAACTTGGGGGAGTAGTCAACTTATCTGAATCCATTAAGGAAGTGCCATGCTCAAAACGCTTGCCATCTTCGGCGCCGGCCCCGTCCTGGGCCTGTCCCTCGCCCGCCGCTTCGGGCGCGAGGGGTTCCGCGTCGCGCTCGTCGCCCGTACCAGGAAGAACCTCGACCACCTCGTCGCCGAACTCTCCCGCGACGGCATCGAGGCGGCCGGCTTCACCGCTGACGTCTACGAACGCGACCAGATCGCGGACGCGGTCGCGGCGATCAAGGAGACGTACGGGCGGATCGACGTCGCCGAGTTCAGCCCGGGTGGCGGAAACATGGGGGAGGGGATCGTGTCGACCCTCGACGTCGACGTCGAGAACACGCAGCTGATCCTGGACCGCTTCCTGCTGTCGGCGGTATCCCTGGTAGGGCAGGTGCTTCCCGACATGGTCGAACGCGGCGACGGTGCGATCCTGTTCACGGCGGGGCAGTCCGGGATCCACCCGACGCCGTTCCTCGGCAACGCCGGTATGGCGCAGGCCGCGCTGCGCAACTACTTCCACACGCTCAACGCCGTGCTCGCCGATAAGGGCGTCTACGTCGGAGCGGTCAATGTCGGGGCGCTGATCGAGGGCAGCGTGCCGCACCAGGCGATCGCGTCGTCCGAGCAGCCGCTCGAGTTCGATCCGGAGGTGATCCATCCGGACGTTTTCGCGGAGGGCTTCTGGGGGCTGTACTCCAAGCGCGACCGGGTGGAGGCTCTGGTCGGAAGCTTTGGCAGATAGGCGCTCACGCCTGCTGCGGGGCAGATCGAGAGCTTTGCCCCGCGCCTGCTGTTAGGAACGCGGTCGAGGTTGCTGCTGTTCGCACGCTCCGGGTTCACGTCGGCTTGTTCGCGGTTGCGCGAGGGCGTGCGGATGTGGAACTCGTCGACCTGAGTCGGATGTACTTCGGGGAGTGACGCACCTACGTGGTGTCCGGCGCGGTGGCGCCTTCTCCCCGCGTTGCATGTGCCCCAGGTCGTTGGTGTGGGTCTGCCGTAGCGCGATCGTCCAGGCGTGGGCGTCCGGCCTGGGCCGTGGCCAGCCATCCAGCCATGGACTTCAACGATCGTTTCAGTCGCGGTACTGAGCGAGTGTGGGAGACATGTTGGCTAATTAGTATGTCTTCGAACATACTAATTAGGTGACGTACATGTTGAAGCCGCAAAGGGTCCTGTCCCGTGATGCCGAGTGGGCAGCCCTTGCCCAGTTCGTACAGCATCCCGACCCCCGCCTCCGGCTCGGTGTCGTATCCGGGCGGCGCCGGGTAGGAAAGAGCTTCCTGCTCCGTGCGCTGGCTGAGGCCGCTGGCGGTCTCTACATCTCGGCTGTGGCGGAGGAGGGCGTTGTCGCGGCGCGGCGACGGTTGGCCACCGAGATTGCCCGCTATGCAGGTATCGGTCCCGAGTTGATGGCCGATGCCAGCTGGGAGTCACTCCTCTCCACCGCGATCGAGCTGACGGCTCGTCGCAGTAGAGAAGGAACGGCGGGAGTGTTCGTCATTGACGAGTTGCCGTACTGGATGGCGCACTCTCCGGAGCTGCCTGGGCTGCTGCAGTTGCTGTACGACCAGTCCCAGGCGGGTGGCAGGGCGACGGGTGGGCGCGTGATCGTCTGTGGGTCCGCCATGTCGGTGATGAACGAACTGCTCTCCGGCACGAAAGCACTGCGCGGCCGGGCGGCGATCGATCTTCGACTCCATCCGTTCGACCTGGCGACCACGGCGCGGCACTGGGGGATCGAGGACCCGGCGGCGGCCCTTCGGGTGCATGCGATCCTCGGCGGAGCCCCCGGCTACCGCAATCTCGCCAATGTGGACCCTCCAGACAGCTCCGACGAGGTGGACGCCTGGGTTCCCGCCACCGTGCTGGACCCGCGGCAGGCGCTCTTCTCCGGGAGCGAAGCCGAGTACCTGCTGAGGGAGGATCCCAAGTTCACCGGGAGCGCGTTGCACTACGCGATCATCAATGCGGTCGCGAACGGTGCGACCAGCCCGGCGAAGATCGGCGGGTTGCTGGAGCAGCGGCACTCGTCGCTGACCCGGCCCATCAGCGCGTTGGCGAGCGCGGGTTATTTGCAGTACGACACCGACCCGCTGTGGGAGAGACGTCCGGTGATCACGATTGCCGATCCCATCGTGCGATTCCACAACCTGATCACCGTGCCACAGCGCGATCTGGCCGAGACCGGGCAGTCGGTGGAGGCGTGGCGTCGTTCGCGGCCTACCTTTGTCGCTCGCATACTGGGGCCTCACTTCGAGAGTTGCGCCAGAGCGTGGCTTCGTGCCCAGGCCGACCCGGCTCTGCGGGGACATGCCGGCCTGGTGACGGGAACCGTCGTCAACGACCGGAAGGGGCAGGCCAAGCACGAGATCGACGTCGTCGCCCTGGACAAGCGGTCGGGGAGGGCGGACATCAGTCTCATAGGAGAGGCGAAGGCGACGGTGACCCGGCGGAGCGTGGCGGACCTCGACCGGCTCGACCGGCTTAAAGAGTTGCTGGCGGAGCACGGGCATGACACCTCGTCAGCGGTATCGGCCCTGTTCTCGATGGAGGGTTTCCAACCGGATCTCGTCAGTGCGGCGCGGCGCAGGGGAGATGTGCTGCTGGTCGATCTGTCTGCCTTGCTCGGTGCCGGCGATCCCACGGTCGTCCCTCGCACGTCCTGAATAAAGGCCACCCCGGCGGGGTTCGAGATGAAATTTCGGGATTGAGGCGTAACAAGAGGGGGGGTCGGACCACTTCCTGGTGTCAGAAGAACGCATCCCGCGAACGAAGGGGCTGGGCGGTGACGGATGATTCGCACCGGTTCACCGGCATGTACGACGAATGCCGGCAACGTGTGTGGGCCTACGCGGTCAGTCGCGCGGGGCGGCAGGTCGCGGATGAGGTAGTGAGCGAGACGTTCGCGATCGCCTGGCGGCGGCTGGACGATGTGCCGGAGCCCGCTCTGCCATGGCTGCTCGGCGTTGCCCGGAACATTCTGCGGGACAACGTACGGGCCGAGGCGCGCAGGGAGGCGCTGGCCGCGGAGCTGCGGGCGTGGACCGAGGGCGACGTGGCCGATCAGGTGACCGAGCGGATGGGGGTGCTGCGGGCGCTGGCCGCGCTGGCGGAGGACGATCGGGAGATTCTCGTCCTGGTCGCTTGGCATGGGTTGTCGCCGAAGGAGGCGGCCCGGGTGGTCGGGTGCTCGTCGGCGGCTTTCCGGGTCCGGCTGCATCGGGCCCGCAAGCGGCTCAAGCAGGCAATCGAAGGCGTCGCGGCTCCCGCCCAGGGCTCGGCTCCGGGCTCCGGTCCAGGTCGCGGCGAACCCGCGCCACCGTCCCTGCCCCACGTGCGGAATCTCAGCAAGGAGTGGTCATGAATCCCATTGACGAGCTTCGGGCCGCGCGGCCCGCGCATCTCGGCGATCGGCCGGTGGACGAGCGCACCAGGGCCGCCGAGCTCTCCCATGCCATGTCCCAGCCACGGCGACCGCATCAGGCGCGGCGGCGGCGCAAGGTCGTACGGCCGGTGTGGGGTGTGGGGCTTGCCGGGGCCGCGGCCGCGGCCGCGGTGGCGGCGGTGGCCGTGGTCATGTCGGGGAACGGCGTGGTGCCGACGCCAAGGGCGCCGGACGGCGGGCAGGGCGGGCAGGGTGGACAGGTCGCCGCCACGTCCACGACCGGGCCGGACGGCAAGGGGTCCACGGCCGCGCCGCGGGTCACGTTGTCGGCGCGGGCCGTGCTGCTGGCCGCCGCCGAGAAGGCGGACCGGCAGGCCGAGAGCACCGGGGACTACTGGCACACCGTGGCGGTGACCCGGAGCCTGCACACCGCGGCGAAGGGCGGCTACCGGTTCGTGTCGGAGGAGCGGGGCGAGACGTGGACGCCCAGCGCCATCGGTGGCGAGCAGTGGAGCAGCAGTCAGTCGCTGGGGGCTCAGCCGGCCACCGAGGACGACAAGAAGGCGTGGGAGGAGGCCGGATCCCCGGCCGAGATCGAGGTCGCGGTGCCGGGCAAGAAGCTGGGGATGAAGCTGCCGACCTCCCCTGGCAAGGTGCGCACGGGTCACAGCCCCCTTGTGGACGGCGACAAGGTGTTCTGGCTGGGGCGTAACGTCACCATGAAGGACCTGCAGGGCCTGCCGAGCGACCCGGACAAGCTCAAGAAGTGGCTGCTGCGCTCGTACGAGGGGCATGACACGGAGTCCTCCAGCATTCCGATGGCGTCCGACGTCTGGCTGTTCAGGGTCAGTGGCGGCCTGATCATCGACATGCCGGTGACGCCGCAGGTACGGGGGGCCGCGTTCCGCATGCTGGCCGAGCTCGACACCGTCAAGGTCATCGAGAACATCACGGACGCCGCGGGTCGCCAGGGCACGGCCGTGGCCATCGAGGAAGACGTCGAGGGCCCCGCCGTTCTGGAGAACCGGCTGATCTTCGACGAGTCGACCGGCCGGGGACTCGCCAACGAGAACGTCGTGGTGAAGGCCGGAGGTATGCAGGCGGGTCTCGAGCCGGGCACGGTGTTCAACTCCTACGCCGTACTCGAGGCCGGGTGGACCGACAACAAGCCCTCCTGATCGACAGCGCCCGCTGGACTACCCGGTCTGGCGGGCCTCGTCGTTGGCGTTGGCGCGGATCTGCTGGATGCGCTGCTTGGTGAGGCCGAGCAACTCCCCGATGTCCCCGTCCGACAGGCCCAGCTCGTGCATGTGCTTGACGCGTTTCTTGAGCGTGCGCGTGTAGTCCTCGGCGATCGCGGCGGCCTGGCGCTGGAGGGCGGCGAAGTCGTCGAGGTCCTGCTCGGACAGGCCGGGCACCGAGTAGTGGTAGACGGGGGTGGGCGGCTGGGCGCGGTCGGCGAACAGGAACGGCAGCCCCGCGGCGACGTCCCCCTGCAGCTCCTTCAGCGTACGTGCGGACATTCCGCCGGCCACGCCGTCCACCTGGGCCAGCCACAGGCTGCCGGCCATGGTGACGTGGACGTCAACGCGGTCTGCGGTCATCGATCTTCCTCCAGCCAGTCGTCGCCGAACAGGTGCGCGAGCCCTTGTTCGAGGGAGTCCACGAGTCGCGGGCTCTCCCGTGGGTACAGCGGGACGATCGCGCGGGCCACGACGCGGCCCTCGGCATCCCATAACAGGAGGAATCGCTGCCGTTTCGTCGTTTCCGCCCAGTCGCAGCGCAAGCCATGGAGGTGGGAGAGCTTGATGATCCGATCGCGGATGTCCGCGTAGTCGTCTCGTTCCACCACACGCGGCAGACTATATCCCTTGCCTACCATCGACAAGGGGTCTTGTCGGGCCTATTGGCTATGGTGTGTTGGGTTCGTCCAGGCCCCAGGCTCGCAGGAATGTCCGCACTGTGGCCTGTGCCACGTCGCGCAGCTCGGTGTCGTCCATCTGGCGGGTGCCCAGCTGAGAGCGGACCTCCAAGGGGCCGATGAGCAGGGCCATCAGCTGTTCGGCCGCCAGGTCGGGGTCGGTGGCGCGCAGGTGGCCGGCGAGCGTGAGCCGGGCCAGCCGGTCGGCCAGTGCCCGGTTGAGCCGATCGGGCCCGCTCTCCAGGACGATGTCCAGGATCTCGGGGAACCTGGTGATCTCGGAGTGGAGGAGGCGCCGCAGCGCGCACGAGCGGCCGTCGGTGTGCAGGCGGAGCAGCGCGTGGGCGACCTCCTCCAGCGTGGAGCGCAGGTCCGCGCCGGGATTCCCCAGCGGGTCCAGAGCTGCCAGGCGGTCGTTGAGCACCGTACGGGCGGTGGCCTCCATCGCGTGCTTGAACAGGGTGGCCTTGTCGGTCAGGTGGTTGTACACCGTCGGCTTCGCCACGCCCGCCTCGTCGGCGATCTCCTGCACGCAGGACTGCGCGTAGCCCTGCCGGGCGAACACGGTGAACGCGCCCTCCAAGATCGCCTGCCGCTTGTCGATCCGGCCACGCGAGACGGTGCTGCTGCTCATGCCTTCGATTGTACTCATGGGTTCAGCTTCATGGACTCAGCGGTTGCGAGCGAACGCATGCGACAACTACGTTGAACCCATGAGTTCAAACTCGTCGAACGTCGACGATCGTATGGATCCGTGGCTGCTGAGGATGGTCGGAGTGGTCTTGCTCGGCGGGCTGCTGGGCATCCTCAACAGCACGATGGCCGCCGTCGCCACCGGCACCCTGGCCGAGGCCTTCGGCACCTCCCTGAGCACGGTCGGCTGGACGTCCACCGGGTTCCTGCTGGCGGTCACGGCGACCATCCCGTTCACCACCTGGGCCGTCGACCGGTTCGGCGGCAGGCGGTTGTGGCTGATCGGGTTGCTGCTGTTCCTGGCCGGGTCGCTCGGCGCCGGGCTGGCCTGGAACGTCGGCAGCCTGATCGCCTTCCGTGTCCTGCAGGGGTTCGGGGCCGGGCTGCTCGATCCGCTCGTGCTGATCCTGCTGGCCCGTGCGGCCGGCCCGCGTCGGGCTGGGCGGGTGATGGGGCTGATGGGCGTGGTGCTGTCGCTCGGGCCGGTGCTGGGGCCGATCGCGGGCGGGGCCGTGCTGGACAGCCTGCCGTGGCGGTGGATGTTCCTGCTCAGCGTGCCGTTCGGGGCCGTCGCCTACCTGCTCGCGCTGCGGGTGATCCCAGCCGATGGGCGTGGTGGAGAGGGGCAAGGGCGGCTCGACGTGCTGGGGTTGGCGCTGCTCGGGCCCGGCTTCGCGGCCGTCGTGCTGGCCTTGTCACAGGTGGCCGAGCAGGGGGCGGTCGCCGCCTGGCAGGCGCTGCTTCCGCTGGGCGCGGGCGCCGTGCTCCTGCTCGGATACGCCGTTCACGCTCTGAGAGCACGGCAGGGCGCCCCGTCCGGTGGTGGTCCTCTGATCGACCTGCGGTTGTTCGTCAACCGGGGATTCAGCGCGAGTGTCACGATCATGGGGCTCGGCGGGATGGCGCTCTTCGCGGCCCTGTTCGCCCTGCCGCTGCACTACCAGCAGGCCCACGGGCACGGTGTGCTCGCCGCCGGGTTGCTGATGGCGCCGCTCGGGCTCGGTGGGGCGGTGGCCATGCCGCTGGCCGGGCGGCTGTCGGACCGGGTCGGCGCGCGCGGCCTGGCCTCCGGGGGCGCGATCGTGTCCCTGCTGAGCGGGCTGGCCTTCACCCGCATCGGTACGGACACCCCCGAGGTCTGGCCGGCGCTGGCGGCGTTCGCGTTCGGGCTGGGCAGCGGCTGTTTCAGCGCGCCGACGATGGGATCGCTCTACCGCACGCTGCCGCCGCCGCTGGTGGCGCAGGGCAGCTCGGTGCTGTACATGCTCAACCAGCTCGGCGCGGCCCTCGGCGTCGCGCTCGTCACGCTGATCCTGCAGACGGCGGGCGACGCGATCACCGGATTCCACGGCGTCTTCTGGCTCGCCGTCGCGGCGATCGCGATCGTCCTGGCCGCCATCCCGCTCCTGCCCGGCAGGCCCAAGGCGGTCGCGCAGCCCGTATCCGAAGACCTTGCGAGGACCTCATGAAGACACTCGTGATCACCGGCGGCACGGACGGGATGGGCAAGGCGCTCGCCCGCGCGTACGTGGAGCGGGGCGACACGGTCGTCACCGTCGGCCGGGACCCGCGCAAGGCAGTGCCCGGGGCCGCGTTCATCCCTGCGGACCTGAGCCTGATCAGCGAGAACAGGCGGGTGATCGAGGAGATCAACGCCAAGTACCCGGCCGTGGACGCCCTCGTCCTGTGCGCCCGCTACTTCCGCACCAGCCGGTTCGTGACGGCGGAGGGTCTGGAGGGGACGTTCGCGCTGGACTACCTGAGCCGGTTCCTGCTCAGCCACGGCCTCCACGAGCCCGGCGTCATCGTCAACGTGTCGGGGCCAGGGCAGCCGGACGGGCGCATTCACTGGGACGATCTCCTGCTGGAGCACGGCTACGACGGTATGACGGCGCAGTTCCAGGCGGGGAAGGCGAACGACCTGCTCGGGGTGGCGTTCGCGGCGCCGGGCCGCCGTACCAGGTATGTGCTGATCCACCCTGGAAGTGTGTCGACGGGCGTCGCGGGCCAGTTCGACGCCACGACCGCCCCGCACGCCGAGGCGCTCAAGCGGTACGGGCTGCCGGTCGAGGAGGGGATCAAGCCGATCGTCGCCCGCATCGACGATCCGCCTGCCGAGCCGCTCAGTGCCTTCATCCGAGAGCGGCGGATCGGCGTTGACCTGCCGTCCTTCGACCGGGGAGCGGCGGACCGGCTGCACCGGCTCACTCTGAAGCTGATTGGTTCGAGAGAGGGACCAATTTAGTGAGATTGGCTCTGGGAGGAGGCCGATCGTGTCGGTTGGATTGCCCCAGGAATCAGAAGGAGAAAGAGGGCATCATGAAGGTCGAGTCCACTGCCGCGGTGTCGATTCCACAGGTCATCGGCACGCTGCCAGGGCCCTTCCAGCAGCGCGAGCTGGCCATGGTGAACGACGCCGTGGTGCGAGTGGCCCAGTTGCACGGAGAGTTCCCTTGGCACTACCACGACGAGGACGAGCTGTTCCTGTGCTGGGACGGCACGTTCAGGATCGAACTCGACGGGCGCGAGCCGGTCACCATGGTCGCGGGCGACGTCTTCGTCGTGCCCAGGGGCCTGAGGCACCGGCCGGTGGCTGACGAGCCCGCGCACGTTCTCCTCGTGGAGCGGCCCGAGACCAAGCAGTACGGCAGCTAATTCGGTTGCGGCCGGTGTGGCGCCTCTGGCCTGATAGATCGAGATCGATTCGGGAGGAGGCGACACGAAGATGACGTACAACGAGGTGACCGGGACCAAGCGGCCGCTCAGGATGTGGGCGGAGCCTGAGGCGGTCGACCCGCAGGCGATGCAGCAGCTGCGTAACGTGGCGAACCTGCCGTGGGTCCATGGTGTCGCCGTCATGCCCGACGTGCACCACGGCAAGGGTGCGACGGTGGGGTCGGTCATCGCCATGAAGGACGCGGTGTCGCCGGCCGCGGTCGGCGTGGACATCGGCTGCGGGATGACCGCGGTGAAGACCTCGTACAAGGCGTCGCAGCTCCCGGACAACCTGGCGTACCTGCGGGGGAAGCTGGAGCAGGCGGTTCCTGTCGGGTTCCAGCACCACAAGCGGCCGGTCGATCCCGGCAAGGTGTACGGGATGAAGACGGCCGGGTGGGAGACGTTCTGGAAGGACTTCGACGACCTGGCGCCGGCCGTACGGGCTCGGCGTGAGCGGGCAGAGGTGCAGATGGGGACGCTCGGTGGCGGCAACCACTTCCTTGAAGTGTGCGCCGATGACGAGAGCGTGGTGTGGGTCGTGCTGCACTCCGGGTCGCGCAACATCGGCAAGGAGCTGGCGGAGCACCACATCGGGATCGCTCGCGGGCTGTCGCACAACCAGGGGCTGGTGGACCGCGATCTGGCGGTGTTCCTCGGGACGACGCCCGAGATGGACGCCTACCGGCGCGACCTGTTCTGGGCGCAGGACTACGCGCGGCGCAACCGCTCGTTGATGATGGGCCTCGTCTGCGACGTCCTGCGGCGGCACCTGCCGAACATCACGTTCGAACAGCCCATCTCCTGCCACCACAACTACGTGGCGGAGGAGCGCTACGACGGCGTGGACGTGCTCGTCACGCGGAAGGGCGCCATCCGTGCCGGCAGCGGTGATCTGGGGATCATCCCGGGCTCGATGGCCACCGGCACGTACATCGTCAAGGGTCTGGGCAACAGCATGGCCTTCAACTCGGCCTCGCACGGGGCAGGGCGGAAGATGAGCAGGACCAAGGCCAAGAAGACGTTCACGGTCAAGGACCTGGAGGAGCAGACCCTGGGCGTGGAGTGCCGGAAGGACTCAGGGGTGATCGACGAGATTCCGGGGGCGTACAAGGACCTGGAGTCGGTCATGGCCGCTCAGACGGATCTGGTGCAGGTGGTCGCGCACCTGCGGCAGCTCATCTGTATCAAGGGCTGAGGTCCTTTGGCTAGCGGGCCGCACGCTGCGCGTGCGGCCTGGGGCCGTTCTCGCGCCCGCGCCCGGGCCGCGGCTCTCATCCTGCGTACGCCCATACTTCGGATCATGGAACTGACCACACCTCGGCTGCTGCTGCGTGAATTCCGCGCCAGCGACCACGCAGCCGTTCACGCGTTCGCCAGCGACCCAGAGGTGACCCGCTACACCGACTGGGGGCCCAACAGCCTGTATGACACCACCGCCTTCCTCGCTGAGGTGGCACGGGATGCCCACGACCTTCACCGATGCCGGTTCACGCTCGCCGTCGTCGATCGCGAGCATGACATGGTTATCGGATCGGAAGGTGTCAAGTCAACTGAGACACGGGCGCTGCGACGTTAGCTAGGCGAGGTCCTCCTGGTCGGTGACCTGCTGCTTGTCTGTCTCGTCGGTAGGTTTGTTGATCCAGGCGGCGGCCGGCAGCTTGGGTAGCGTGGGTGTGCGGGTGAACCGCTGGGGAT
>NZ_VCJS01000664.1 GCF_005893125.1 Nonomuraea basaltis
CTGGCCCGGTCTACGTCGAGGTCGTGGGCGAACGTCTCACGCTCGGCAGCTCATTAGTGGAGCACTGGCTACTCAACCAGGCCGGATCGTCGGCGGGTCAGTACCGCCCTTCGGGGAGTGGGAACGCGTGTGTCGGGGGTTCGGGCTGGTTGGACACACTGTTGGGTCCTGAGGAAACGGACCAGGACGCGGGCCCGCCTTCGGGTGGGCTCGAGGTCTGTGACCACCTCAGTACAGGGCCACCGAAGAGTCGATGTTTGTCGGCTTGGAGGTGGTTGCTGTTTGTTGTTTGAGATTTGCATAGTGGACGCGAGCATCTTTGTGGCCAAGTTTTTTAGGGCACACGGTGGATGCCTTGGCATCAGGAGCCGATGAAGGACGTGGGAGGCTGCGTTAA
>NZ_VCJS01000196.1 GCF_005893125.1 Nonomuraea basaltis
CCCACCCACCCGCTCGCTGGCTGAGTTGGCCGGACCATGTCCTAGTGGACCTTGTCCGCGTCGCGGGACGGCGTGGCCGCGGGGGCTGCCGCGGTACGCATTCGGAACGCGACGATCAACGCGAGGACGACCACCACGGCCATGGCCAGGAAGGTGTCGGAGAAGGCAGCGCCTTCGTGACCGGGGTACAGGGGGTTGATGGCGCCGCTGCCGCTTTGCTGCCTTGCGGTCACCAGCACACCGAACAGGGCTGGGCCGGTGCCGGCGCCGAGGAACTGGGCTCCTTGGAGGATCCCGAGGCCGACGCCGACCTGATCGGCCGGCAATGCGCTCGCCGCGGCACTGATGATCGGGGTCATCACGAAGATGAAGCCGACACTGAGCCCGAGAATCCCGGCCCCCGCGGGGATCACCGACGTGCCTCCCGCGAAGGTCGAGAGGAACAGGGCGAACAGCCCGATGGCTGCGAGGCCCGTCAGCACCAGGGGTCGGGTGCCGATGCGGTCGGCGAGGCGACCGATCAACGGCGAGACGAGGGCGACGGCGACCCCAGCCGGGATCATGACCAGGGCCCCCGCCCCCGGGCTGATACCGTTGACGTCAACCACCAGCAGCGGAACGAACACCAGGCCGCCGAGGTTGACGATCATGGCCAGGAACGCGACGACGACCGCGGCCCGGTAGACCCGGTTGGTGAACAGCGCGGGCGGGACGAACGGCTGCGCGACGCGGACGGTGCGCCACCCGAAGAGCGCGACGGCCACGACCGCCACCACGAGGCTGACCCAGGACGACGGTGCGGCCAAGCCGGCGACCTGTGCCTGGGTGATGCCGAACAGAACCAGCCCGGCACCGAGGCCCAGAAGGATGCCGCCGGGAAGGTCGAACCGACCCGCACCCGCCGGGGGCTCGCCCGGTAGCACGCGCAACGCCGCGGGAAGCAGTACCAGCGCGACCACAAGCATGAGCCAGAACAGCGCGGGCCATCCGAGGAACTGGCCGATCCCGCCACCGACAGCCGGTCCGGCTGCGGTACCGATACCCGTGGCCGAGGAGACGACGCCGATCCCCATCCCTCGCTTGTCCTCCGGCATCAACCTGGTGACGGCAATGATCGAGAGCACCGGGATCGCGGCCGCGCCTATCCCCATCACGATCCGCCCGAGCACGAGCACGAGGAGATCCGGAGCGAGCGCGCAGAGCAGACTGCCGGCGGCGTAGGTCACCAGGGCGAAAGCGAAGAGACGCCGCAGGCTCACTCGGTCGGAGATGCGGCCATAGAAGGGGATGCCGACCGAGAACATCAGCAGAAACCCGGTGACGACCCACGCGAGCTCCGCCTCGGAAGCCCCGAACTCCGCTCCGATCGACGGGAGCACGAGATTGACCATGTCGCTGGCGATGACCGTGGCGAGCATCGCCGGCGTGAGCACTGCCAGCAGGGCCGGCCCTGAGCCGGTTCGTTCGGTTGTGGTCGACGTGGGTGTCATTCGACGCGTCCTCCGCACGGCATTACTGCCACTGTTATAGTTACAGTTAGGGCAAAAAGAACGGCGGAGGACGTGCCTCCGCCAGTGCTCAGTTAGCGATTCGGCAGCGCGAGTTCGCGCTCGGCGGCCAGCACCTGCTGGACCAGGTGGGCAATGGTCGTCCGGCCGAGCCGTTCCTTCATGGCCTGTTCCGCGTCCCGGAACTCCACCTCGAGCAGGTTTTGCATGTGGCGCCCGACCTCGCATGCATCGCTGGCTGGATGAGCGTGCCGCGACAGGATCGGCCCCTCCTCGACGGCGCCGTACGCGTCGTAGAGCGTGATCTCGCGCGGGGCGCGGGCAAGGGACCAGCCGCCACCCCGCCCCTCGGTGGACCACACAAGGCCGGCGTCCCGCAGGCTGCCGAGGATGCGCCGCACGAGAACCGGGTTGCTCGCCAGGCTGTCCGCAATCTCCGCGGAGGTCAGCGAGCGCTCACCCCAGCGCGCCAACATCGTGAGCGCGTGAATCGCGACCGCGCTCCTGCTGCTGAGACCCACCGTGACCCCTTCGCGCTCCGCCGCGCCATCGATTGAACTGTAACGAGGCTAGTTGCAGTTCGATCGCCCGTCAATCCGGCACCTGATACATCTCCGTGAGATTGGTTGTGGGCCCGAGGGCGTTGGGAGTGGTGCGCAGGGCGGTGATGAGGGCGGTGGTGGCCGGCGGGTCGGGGTGGTTCGCCGAACGTGGCGAGGTAGATGCCCCGCTCAGCCCGCCATGTCTCCACAACGAACCGGGCCTGCTACCGGGCGCTCCAGTACTCACCCGGACGGGACTTCCACCCGCAGGCCTGGACCAGCTTCCAGGACACAACATGGGTCAACCCTATCCGCTATTGCGTGTCGCGCACCATGTGCGTGCCGCGCAAGTTGTGGGTAGAGTGCGATCGGACGCCTGGCAACTCGCGCCTGGAGAGTGTCAACCAAAGAAAGCCGGGACGGCGAGGTCTGCCGACAGGTCGTCCACCTGCCGGCAGACCGTTCGTCGCGGGGCGCCGCCCGGAGCACCCCATCAAGAGCAGGAGCAGGAATGACGTCGCCAACGACGGTGTCTCCATCGCCAAGGAGATCGAGCTCGAGGACCCGTGGGAGAAGATCGGCGCCGAGCTGGTCAAGGAAGTCGCCAAGAAGCACGGACGACGCGGAATACGTGCCACGAACGCTCGGCATCAACAACCCAGGCCACAAAAACCCGCCCCAGCCCGCGCCTCCTCGCATGTCCCACCGCACAACCACACACGGAGGCCCCTGATGCGTGCCTACGGTGTCACCTACGACACCGGTTTCCTGTCCGCCGGAACCACCACCCACGAGCCCTTCAACCCGGACACAGTGCGCCGCGAGATGCAGATCATCCGCGACGAGCTGTACTGCGACGCGGTCCGCATCACCGGAGGAGACCCGGACCGCCTTGAGACCGCCGCACGCCACGCCGCGCGCGCGGGCCTGGAGGTCTGGTACTCGCCGTTCACCAACGGCCTCACGCAGGAAGAGCTAATGACGTTCATCGTCGACGCCGCCGGACGCGCCGAACGCCTGCGCCGGGAAAGGGCGCGCGTCGTCTTACTCACTGGCTCCGAGATCAGCCTGTTCACCAGCGGCTTTCTGCCTGGTGACAGCCTGGAGGAGCGGCTTGGCGTGATAGCCGAGCCCGCGCGGGTACGCGCCGCGCTCCCCGAACTGCGCGCCCGCGTCAACGCCTTCCTCACCCGGGCCGTCGCCGCGGTGCGCGAACGGTTCGGTGGCCCGGTCAGCTATGCCTGCCTGCCCTTCGAAGGCGTGGACTGGACTGCGTTCGACATGATCGCCACCGACGCCGGCTACCGCGACGCGACCAACGCGCCCGGTTTCCGTGAAGGTCTGCGCGCGCAGACCTCGCAGGGCAAGCCGTTCGCCGTCACCGAGTTCGGCTGCACCACCCACCGCGGCGCCGCCGATCTGGGCGGACGCGGCGACTCCATCGTCGAGTGGGACGAGCGCGCCCGCGCCGTCCGCCTGACCGCGGCCGTCACGCGGGACGAAGAGGAACAAGCGCAGTACGTGCGCGAGCTCCTCGACATCTACGACAAGGAGGGCACGGACACGGCGTTCGTCAACACGTTCGCCCGCCGGGACCTGCCAACGTCCTCCGAGCCCGAACGGGACTTCGACACCGCAAGCTTCGGCATCGTCAAGATCCTGGAGCATGGCCGCACGGGGACGGCCTATCCGGGGCTGCCGTGGGAACCCAAGGCCGCCTTCCACGCCCTGGCCACATACGGAGGCGCGAGGGCGGCCGAGACCGAAGAGAGGACGAAGGCGTGACGCTGCCAACCGCGAAGCTCGGAAGGACCGGATTGCAGGCGAGCCGCCTCGGCTACGGATCGATGGAGATGCGCGGGCCGCAGGCGTGGGGCAAGCCGATAAGCGACGATCAGGCCCGCACGGTATTGAACACGGTCCTCGACTCGGGAATGAACCTCATCGACACGTCGCCGGACTACGGCGACGCCGAGGAGCACATCGGCCGCTGGATTTCCCACAGGCGCGAGGAGTTCGTCCTGTCCAGCAAGTGCGGCTGCCCACTCGCTGCGGACGGTGACCCACGGACGTTTCCGCCGCACGTCTACACGAAGGCGAACGTGCGCGCGTGCGTCGAGCAGAGCCTGCGCCGGATGCGCACCGACCACCTTGACATCTTGATGGTGCACATGAGCCCGAGCGTCGCCCAGATGCAGGCCGAGGACACCATCGCCGAGATGCTGGCCCTCCAGGACGAAGGCGCGATCCGCTTCACCGGCATGTCAGGGAATCTGCCCAACCTTCCGGAACACATCGCGATCGGGGTGTTCGACGTTTTCCTCCTCCCCTACTCGGCGCTCGACCGCTCCCACGAGGAACTCATCAGCGCCGCCGCGGCAGCCGGCGCGGGGACGATCGCTCGCGGCTCAGTCGCCCGCCCGCTGGCGGCTCCACCCGAGGCCATGCCGGAGCCGATGCGCCGGCCGCTCGCCGACCGCTACGCGCGGCTCGCCGCTGCCGGCCTGGACGATCTGGCAGACGGCGCCTCGACGATGGAACTCCTGCTCCGCTTCATCCTCGGTCACCAAGATCTTCACTCGATGATCGTCGGATCGACTCAGGTCGCGCACGTGCAGGCCAATGTCGCAGCCGCCCAGAAGGGCCCGCTCCCGACGGACGTGTACGACGCACTGCGGGATCGCCTCAGCGCGGGGTAGGAGGCCGCCCCGGGAGCGGGACCGTTGCGGACCACCAGGCCCACGGTATCGACTCGATAGTCGAGCTTGACCGTGATCGCTGTGTCCGGCGCGTGCTTGGCGGCGTTGGTGAGCGACTCCCGCGCGGTGCGCAGCAAGCAAGAGCCGGTTCGCATCTCTTCCGTTCATGGACGGAACCGTACGGATCAACACGGGGACTGTCGCACCTCCTTGCAGTGGAGATCCGGGTGGAGCTCGGGTGGAGATCCAAGGCCGTGATGATCTCTTCAGGAAAGGTTGTTTTTGAAGATCGCCAAAGCGGCCCGCTCCAGGCCTGTGATTTGGAGCGCTTTGATGGCGTGGATTACCCGGCGGTAAGTGGCGTCCTTGGCATCGGCTTCCATGGGGCGCTGACAGGGGCCCTGGGCCTTGGCCCATACCGGAAAGGGCGTGAAGCATTCATCTGCTCCACGCCCTTGATGTCACCGGTCGGCTAACACTCGCCACCCCAGTACATGTTTCTGACTTTCGCATTCACCGCCCCGTCGCGCAGGTCGAGCTTGAAGCCGCTGCCGGGGTAGAAGTGCAGGCACTTCGAGTACCACTTCGAGCTGCCGTAGAACTGGTACTCGAAGTACACGTGGTCGCCGCCTTGCTGCTGACGTCCGTTGTTGACGATCACCCAGAACGTTTTCCCATCCGGGACTTTCCCGGCGGTCTGGTAGTACAGGTAGTTCTCGGACAGGTCGCCCCTGTACAGGCACACATTGCCCGGCCGACAGCCCTTGTAAGTGGTCTCCCCGGCCGGACGCCGGGGACGCTGCGACCAGCGCCAGAGCAGCCGTCGCGGCCGCGCATAGAGCGGTTGCGGCAGTTGTGATTCTCTTCGTGCTCATGGACGATCCTTCTGGGGAGATGGCCTGCATGGCTAGCACTCACCGCCCCAGTACATGTCGCGGATCGTGACGGGTGTCACGTCGTCGGTGACATCGAGCTTGAAGCCGCTGCCGGGGTAGTAGTGCAAGCACTTCCATCGCCACGGTTCGCTGCTGACGTTGTGCTTGTACTGGAACCACACGTGGTCACTGCCTGGGTCACGGCGCCCATTGTTGACGATCACCCATCCCCATTTCCCATCCGGGATCTTCCCGGGGGTCTGGTAGACGGGGTTTCCTTGGGTGACTTCTCCGCGGTAAATGCAGACGTTCCCCGGTTTGCAGCCGTGATAAGTGGTTTCTCCGGCTTCAGCCGGGGCGGCGGTCAGCAGGGAAAGAGCGGCGGCGCCGGCACACAGGGCGGCTGGGACGGCTCTGTTTCGGATGGTGAGCATGAGGGCTTCCGAGATTCCTTTCGATCGAGTCGGATGATCGAGTGACCGTAGGGAACGGGGTCGACCTTGTCATGCAGCCTTCTGACCTGATTCATCCAGGCCCGCCTCACGTACCTGAGTCGTGTACTTTGCCGCCGTCGCGCGGGCATGCTCGGACGCCGCTTGCGCCGACGAGGCCAGCCCGCCAACCACGAGCCGAGCTGCGACGATGATGAAGACGCGTTGCATGGTTCCCCCGTACTGCTTGGTTGTTCTTCTCCCCTAGAGGCCAAGACAGCAGTGATAAAGGTGATCATGAACCCGTTTGGGGAACGCCGGGGCCGGCGACAGTGGTCGCCAGGGCGCACGGTTCGGTCCCCCCTTGATCACGAGATGGTCCCCCCTTCGTCGTGGGTTCGGTGACAGTTCACAGGTCTGGGACGCGTCGTGTCAGCATGATTCGATTGGGGGGAAAACATCGAGGTCACGGCCGTGTACGTGGTTCGTTCGGTGGCTGGGTGCGAATGAGTTCGGCGCCGAGTGTGGTCGCCTGGTGCAACATCAGGTTGGCCTGGCGAGTGCTGGTGATCAGTCCCGCTTGTCGCAGCACCTGGGCGTGCTTGCTGACATTGGCCAGGGATGCCCCAGTACGCCGGGCGAGTTCCGTCGTGGTGCAGCCCGGCGTGGCCATGATGCAGCGGAGCGTCTCGGCACGGGTCCTGCCCAGCAGCTCCACCAAGGGGTCCTTGACGGTGGCCGGCGATGAGCTCCAACGGCGGGCGGGATAGACCAGAACGGGAGGAAGCCCTTGATCTACCAGCGCGACAGGCGTGATCCGGCAGAAGTAGGAGGGGATCAGCGTCAGTCCTCGTCCGCGAAGGTGGATCTCCCGGGAGTTCTGTGCGGCCCGCGCGGGATAGTCGGCCTCCAGGACCGGTGATCTCCAACGCATCATCGGAGGCAACTGGTCGAGCATCTGCTCCACGCCGTCATCGGTGAGGTGCCGGGCCAGGGCCGAGCGTTCCTGGCCGAGCGTGTGTTCCATCTGCTGCATGTGGGGAGCGAACGCCGCCTGGCAGTAGCCGGCCGCAACACGGCCGAGGTCGCGGATGGCGCGCGGATCGCCGCGGGCGAGGTCTTCCAGCCCGGGAGGCAGGCCGTAGTAGGTCTGCAGGAGATCCAGCTCATGGCGGATTCGCCGTCTCGGAGTCGAGGCAAGGGCTTCGACGCCCTGGTCGAGTCCCATCTGGGTTTCCGCGGGGGTGAGGAAGTCGGGGAAGTAGGGTCCCGGCGGGGCAAGGGGGATCAGCACGTTTCGCGTCTGCGGGAGCAAGCCGATCTCGGCGAGGTTGTCGCGGACCTGCCGGCGCCAGGCGGCCATCGCTGTGCCCCCGCCTCGGGCTTGCAGGAGGTGCAGGCTCAGCACCATCTCCCACATCAAGTCGGGACGAGAGGCGATCCGGACGCGGGCCAGATCCTCGGGAGTGAACACGATCTTCAAGGTCCCCAGGGCCATGGGGACAGGCTCACACAGCCAGATAGCAGATGGTTCAACACGACATTGCGCGCCGTTCCGCTCTGACTGCACTCGTCCTCGTCGCCGGGTGCTTCGAACGGCCAACCCGAGGTCGCGGCAAGCCCTTCGCCCAGCCTCTACCAGAACGCGGTGCTGAGCGCAGAGGACCTCGCCGCGAAGGTCGGATGCAAGCTTGCCGGCGGATGCGAACGAGGTCGGGCGATCCTGAACGACCCGCGCATCCTCATCCTCGACGAGGCCACCTCGGCCCTCGACGCGGAAAGCGAGCGACAGGTTCAGCAGGCGTTGCTCCCGCTGCCGGCCGGCCGGCCGTACGACGATTGCCGTCACGCATCGGCTCGACACGATCCGGGCGGCGGATGTCATTTTCGTGCTGCACGAGGGGCGGCTGGTCGAGCAGGGTACCCACGATGAGTTGATCGACTGGGGCGAGCGCTACGCGGAGCTCTATCACCACCGGCGGCGTAGAGGCGGCGTCAATATTCAGTCCTTGGGCGTATAGATCCCGTCAGGAAACGACAGAACCGCCCCAAATCCGGGATTTGCTGGCCTTTCGGCCGCCTAAGCAGGGCGGCCGAAGCCATGTCTCCCGGAGTTGAGGAGTGGGGATGACCGACGTCATCTTCGTCGCCCTGACGATCGCGGTCTTCGTGATCCTGGGGGTTCAGCTTCCTAGATCGTCCAGTATGAGGGCAAGGATCTCGCGGCTTTTCAGGGTTCTGGGGTCTCTACGCCCCAGTGTCCGCATGGCCGCCTTCACCACCGCCCGAGCCTCGGCCTCCGCCTCGGTCAGCCGGCCCAGACCGCGCAGGGCGCAGGCGAGGTTGTTGCGGCCGGCCAAGGTGTCCGCATGGTCGGGTCCATGCGCGCGTACGGACGCCTCCACCTCGGTCCGGAGTATTGCCATGGCCTCCTCGTACCGCCCGAGATCATTCAAGACGGTCCCCAGCGTGTGAAGGCCGGACAGGGTGTAGGGGTGCTCGGCTCCCAGCGCCCGCGTCAGCCCTTCCACAGCCGCCCGCAGGACGGGCTCCGCCTCCTCGAACCGCTCGAGCGCCCAGAGCGTGTTCGCGTAGCTGACGCTGGCGAGCAGAGTCTGAGGGTCCATGCCTCCCCGCACCCGCGCCATCCCATCGACCACCGCCCGCTGCTCGGCTTCAGCCTCCTCGAACCGGCCGAGGTCGTACAGCACGAGACCAAGAGTGCTGCGACTGACCAGAGTGTCGAAGTGCTCGGCCCCCTGCACCCGCTTACGCGCCTCCACCAAGACCCGCGCCTCGGCCTCGGCCCTTGCCAGTCGACCGGATTCATGCAGCTTGCGGACGCGTCCTTCGCGCTTGGACAGGACCCGCCGGTGGTCAGGTGGCGCGGCCAGGCTCTTCGCCAGTTCCCAAGCCACCACCTCGCGAGCCTCAGCAGCGGGGTCGACCCGGCGCCGTCCAATCCAGCCTGGCTTCACCGCGCATCGTCTCCTTACTGCAAGATTCGCACCTGGCCACGTAGTGGGCAACCGTCAATCGGCTGGGGATCGCTCCAGAAATTCGGCCAGTTGGTGCTCACGTCGTCGCCGATGCCCTCGGCTACCACGACAAGACCGCTGCCCGTCTCCTCATTGAAGGCGGCGGAGAGTGGAGCCGCTACGCGGACAGTCGTTGGCGCCTAGATTGATCTTGTCGTTGACGACTGTCTCTTGACGTGCCCGACTATCCGGCGTTCCCGCAGACGGCGATCGTCGAAACTCGTGACGTGAATCTGCCGCTCGAGGTGACGGCCCCTGGCGTCGCCACCGAGAGGGCGACGCCAGGGCCCGGGTCAGACCGAGTATCTGCAGATCAGAGCCTGGCTGGCGCCTTGGGCATAGCCGAGGTAGGTGTAGGTGGGGTTGAAGTGCGCGCACGCGGCGGAGGCGCTGCCGCTGCCGGTATAGGTCAGGCCGGAGCCGCCGGCGCTCCGGCGGTAGCAGCTCAGGCTGCCGTTGTAGAAGCCGATGATGGAGGAGGAATTGACCTTGGCGGCGCAGTAGTCACCGAGTGAGAGTGGGCTGTAGACCACCTCCACGACCGCCGCCTGCGCGGGCGTGGCGGAGACGGAGAGCGCGCCGAGACAGGCGAACGCGGCGGCGAGGAGGGCGGGGACACGACGAGTCACGGGAACCTCCGGACAGTAGGTACCGAGTCGGCGGGGCATGGCCTTACGCGCCCCAGCGGCATGATGGAGCATTGTGCACCGCGATACGCTGCACTGATCGCAGTATTAAATAGGAAAGCTTCCTATGCAATGGCTGGCGATGCGTGATCGGCGCACCCTTCTTGGTGTAAGCACACGAGTCAGAAGGCGAAGATCTCCCCGGAGGCCGCAACTCTGCCCTGCGTTGTCGGAGATCTGGGGTGAACACCGCCTTCGCGCGCGTCACGGCGCAGCTCCGGCCGACGTACCGCCGGAGCGAGAGCTAGGCATCCGCGAGGCCCGTGGCCAACTCGGCGAACCGGCGACCGCGCCCGCTATCGCGACGAGATCACCTACCTGACCAAGCTCAGTACCCGCATCGGCGAAGATGGGGGCATAGGCGCCAGACCCGCACGCGTCGGGACTCAGCCTGCTTTGACCAGCAGCCGGCGTGGCCGGTAGACGAACCCGTCGCTCCACATAACGGCCGACAGGTCCTCCTGCGCACGCAGTCCTGGCAGGCGCGTCACCAGGGCGTGGAACGCCTCCTGCAGTTCCATCCTGGCCAGGTTCGCGCCCAAGCAGTAGTGAGGGCCGTGGCCGAATGCCAGGTGCGGGGTGGACGGGGCGCCGGTGAACCTGTGCACGTCGAACCGCAGCGGGTCCTGGAACACCGACGGGTCGTGGTCGGCGGCCCAAAGGTTGGGGAGCACGACCGTGCCGGCAGGGATGGTCCCGCCGGACACCTCGACCTCCTCAGTGATCCGCCGGAGCATGCCGTTGGAGCCGGGGCCCTCGTGGCGCAGGATCTCCTCCACCGCCGGATCGACCAGCTCGGGATGCGCCGCGAGCTCGGCGTACTGGTCGGCATGGCAGAGCAGGCGGAAGACGCCCCGGATGATCATGGAGGCGGTCGTCTCGTGCCCGGCCAGGATCAGCGTGAACACCATGTTCGTCAGCTCGACCTCGCTGAGCCCGTCCCCTTCGTCGCGTGCCTCGATGAGCAGATCGATCAGGTCCTCGCCCGGCTCGGCCCGGTGCTGCTCGATCAACTCCCGCGCGTAGGCCATGAACGCGGCGAATCCCTCGCCCCTGGCCTCGGCGCTCGCGTCCGAGGTGGACAGGAACATCTCCGTCCAGCCGCGGAACTCGTCGAAGCGGTCCATCGGCACGCCGAGCATCTCGCAGATCACCCGCGCGGGCAGCGGCAGAGCGAAGTCCGCGACCAGGTCGAACTCCTGGCCGGCCGTGTCGATCAATTCGCCGGCGATGGCCGCCGCGCGGGGCCGCCAGCGTTCGATGTGCCTGGGTGTGAACGTGCCGTGCATGATGCGCCGGTAGCGGGTGTGCTCCGGCGGATCCTGGTTCATCAGCGCCGCCGGGTCGTCATCCAGGAACGTGCCGCTGACCATTCTGGGCAGGCCGGGCTCGCGCAGGTTACGGCTGCTGGCCGGCGAGGTGAGCAGGCTGCGGACATCCGCGTACCGGACGATCATGGGAACCCGGTCGCCGCTCGGCAGCGTGGCCGGCTCCATCGGCGCCTCGGCGTACCGGCGCGACAGGTCGGGCGAGGGGGTGCCGTACGGTCCGGGAGGAAGGTCCGGCCAGGTCGACGTGGTGCTGGACTGTTCTGTCAAAGCCGCCTCCGGGCGATGCCGTGGTCCAACAAGCTCGCCGGGAACGTATGTAATAAGCCGCCGACGGTCAAGACCGCCCCCACCCATGCACTTGCACTCCCGGCGGCGATGACCGGTTCTTCGGTGCTCACTGCCCTGGGTGGGGACAATCGCGCCGACCTGCCCATCGCCTTCGTGCGCAACACGATCTCCGGCAACGCGCCAGTTTCGAGAGGACTTTTGCGAACGGCGACCTGCGGAAACGTGATCACTCCCAGGCTCTCGCAGAACTCTCACAAATGGTCATTTCCGCGAACCACACGAGCTACATCTGGGTCCGCGCGTACGTGTGCAGTGCGTCGCGGACGAACGTCGCCCCCGCGGCGTCGTCGTACATGGCGGCGAAGCGGGGGTCGTCGACGTACATGTCCCCCAGGCCTTTCACCATCGCGATCGAGCGCTCCCGGTCGCCCTCGGCCGTGGGGGTACCCGGGATCTCGCTCAGCCACCGGACGTGCCGGGCGGCCAGTGACTGAGCGTGTTCCGATGCCGGGGAAACCCCGGCCTTCGCTGCGGCGACCCATGCGGCGACGAGGTCTTCGGTGGTCTGCTTCCAGGCCCGCTGCTGGTCAAGGGTCTTGCCGTGCCACCAGTCGTTGCTCACTTGGAACGCGCGCTCGCCCCAGCGTGAGATCACCTCGTCCTTGGAGTGGTCGTTGAACCCCGCCAACATCACGTCCATTTGCGGTTCCGCCCCCGCCTGCAGGGCTTCGAGCGTGTGACGCACAGACCGGATCTGCCGTTCGATGCGGTCCCGTTCCTCTTCCAGTGCGGCGATGTGGGCGCGGAGCCCGTCGCACGTGTCCACCTCGTCCGCCAGGACCTCGGCGATGGCCGGCAAGCCCATGCCGAGCCGGCGCATGAGCAGGATCCGCTGGAGCCGGGCGACCGAGCCCGGGTCGTAGTAGCGGTACCCGTTCGCGCCGACCCGGGACGGGGCCAAGAGGCCGACGCGGTCGTAGTGACGCAGGGTGCGGCTGGTGATGCCGGCCCTCGCCGCGAGTTCCTGGATCGTCCACTCCATCGTTCCAGTGTTACCCGCGGCGGAGCGTGGCGGCGATGATCTCCAAGCTGTCGGCGTGCAGGGCCTGCGCCGCCGTCTGCCCGGTCGCCGCCAGGTAGGTGTCGACCAGCCGGTTGCCCGCGGCGTACCCGGCGCCCATCGGCAGTCCCACCGGGGTGAGGCCGAAGCGCTCGGCGCTGGGATCGCCGTGCACCCAGGCAGTGAAGTTCTGCATGCCTGTCACGTCGAGCCCGGTGAGCACCTTGCCGAAGACCTCGTCGTCGTGCAGGTGCGGCACGCCGATGCGGGCGGGGCCGAGCTCGTCGCCGTAGAGCTGGCGGGCGAAGGCGTCGGCCAGGCCCTCGCCGACGATGTGATCGCCGACCGTGACGGTCATCGGGTTCCACACCACCCCGCCCGGGCCCCACCGCAGGTTATGGTGCAGTTCGTGCACGGCGGTGGCCTCCAGCCGCTCCACGTTCTCGGGGAAGGGCCAGAACGTGATGGCGATGTGGCCCGAGATGCCGCCGAACCCGGTCAATCCTTTGCAGGGACCCATGAAGTGCTTGTCAGCCGGATCGCCGAGGACGAACAGCACGGTGATGTCCGGGGCCTCCAGCCCCGGCGTCGCCTCCAGCAGTACGGCGAGAGCGTTGTCGAGCGCGCGTTGCATCCGCTCCCAGGCTCCGGCCGCCGCCAGGGTTTCGAGCGCGTCGAGGCAACGCTCCTCGTCGCGGTCGATGGGGAACCCGGACGTTTCGAGGTGCATGGCCACCAGGTCGACCTCACCGGGGGAGTAGCGGTACATGCCCCGGATGGGCTCCAGCATCGAACGCAGCAGATCAACGCGGTCCGCAGCCGGAGCCAGCAGGATCCGCCGCATGGCGGAGCAGGTGTCAAGAACAGTGATCGACATGGCCCCGATGCTAGAAGTTGACGCAGCGTCAAGGTCAAACCAGCGGCGCTCTTCGTCGAGGTACGGCCGACATGCCGTCACCCAGCCCCGTCATGACCGGCGGTTCGCCGCTGCGATGGACTCACGCAGGGCCAGGAAGATCAACTTAGCGCGCTCGGCTTGCTGGACGCGGCATGGGGGTGGTTCCTGGTCAACACAGCGCTTCTGCCGGCGGTCAGAAAACCCCCAAAAATAGGTCAAATACTTGGATAGCCACCAAAACCTGGTGTTGACTCAGGATTTGACACCCCGTGTCCGGTCGCCCACTCCATCGATCATCCGTGGGGATCCCCGAGCGGTCCCGAAACAGGACGCCAGGGAGCTGACGGCTCCCGCTCCAGAGGTAGGAACTCCGAGCACGTCTGCCGATGAGGGCATAGTCACGGCGACGGCCACATGACATGGGTGAATGACGGGTTCTTCAGGGGGATGAACGTGACCAGCAGACCAGCATTTGCAGCCTTGGCGCTGTGCGGCCTGGGTGCCGCCGCCTGCGCCGGAGCCGGCCCGGGTCCGATTTCTCCTGCCAGCGCCGTCACTCGGCCCGCGGAGCCCGTCACCGTGCAGGCCCCATCCACCCGTGGCTCAGCGGGGATCAAGCTTCCTCATTGTCCGGAAGCTTCTGCTACCGATACTTCCGGGCTAGATCCGAGAAAGAACGTCATCGTCCTTGATCCCGGCCACGGAGCGAAAGGCGACCCCTGCCAGGACAGGCAGACCGGCATCGTCGATCGCGAGACGCCGAACGAGCCCGAGACAAGGGATGTCTTTGAAGTCGCGAAAGAGGTCAAAGTCAGGCTGGAGAAAGCTGGTTATGCAGTCGTCCTGACCAAGAACCGTGCGGATGAAAAAGTCTACAAGCGGCAACGTTCTAATACCGTCAACCACAGTAACGCAGCCCTTGCGATCAGCATTCATCATGACACCGCACGCCCATGGGACAGCTGGGGTGAAATTTACACGCAAAAGGTTGGGCTCTACCGCGAGAGGCCGGACGGCAAGAAAGTCACGTTCGGCGATTCCGCCGTCGCGGCAAAGAGCAGGGAATACGCTCTGAACTTCGCCAGAGCCCGTGAAGCCGTGGAAGGTCACAAGGTCGCAATAAAGGATAACAGCTTCGACAACAGGAGCGGAGTGGCGCCGGGAAACATACCTCTGGTCTCACTGTTGTCACAGCGGCCGTTCGTCTACCTGGAGGCGGGCGCCAAGGGCGGCTGGACTCAGAAGCACAAGGACGCTTACGCCCAAGGCATTGTGAACGGTGTCAAAGCGTCGGTTCCCCCGGTCCGTGCGCGACCTCGGGGCCAAGCCGGATCATTTCAGCGGCATCGCTCAGGTCAAAGCCAACCGGTACCCTATGATAAAGAAAACCTGGCACGCTCTCTGCGAGAGGCCCTGGATCGCTACCCGCAGAATGACTCGACAGTGACAGACCTCAAGTCGGGAGACGTGATCTACTCCCAAGGGGCGGACAAGAGCGTTTATCCGGCAAGCACTGCAAAAGCAATCATCGCATATACCGCACTCCAACTGGGACACCAGGGGAAATTGGGGGACAACGGCGCAGGCGGGAAGTTCCAGCTCGACGACCCAATCAAGATCGGGGAAACGGTTCTCGGCTCCGCGACTCCCGAGGGCAAGTTGGGTGGCCCTCCTCGCCCGGGCCAAAGTGTGCCGGCGCGTACGCTGATCAAGCAGATGCTCATCTACTCAGACAACACCGCCAGCAATCACATCTTGGATAAGATCACCGTCGGGAAGCTGCGAGAGGTCATCACGAACGACCTCAAACTGAGCAGCACCAAGATCGAAAGAAAGTATCTCACCGGCGACGAATCAAAACCCCTCACTACCACGCCGGCGGATATGACGAAGTTCTTGCAGCACGTCCATCACAAGGCCGCGGCAGGCGACGGCGCGTCAAGAGAGCTCCTGGAATACATGAAAGAGGCGACGAGGGTGCGCTTTGGCGAAAGGATTCATGATGACCTGTCGGTCGCGGGCAAGTTCGGCGCCAAGGCTGAATTCAAGGGCGAAGTCAAGAACTGGCAGCACCAGATAGGGATCGTCGAGGACTCAAGAGGAAATGCCTTCACGGTGGCCTTTTTCAGTTCGCACGTACCTGAAGAAACGGCGCAGGAGCACTACGCGCGCGTGCTGAACGTCTTCAGCTCCACGAAGTAACCAATAGCGAGCGCTGTAGGGGAACAAGCCCAAGGCGATCGGACGACGGGAAATACGGGTCCGGCGCCCGCCGTGGGCCTTCCATGAGGAACAGGTCACGAGGGGCGGCTGCGACCCCCTGCAGAGTCTCCTCGAGGGCACGATGATCGTGGGCGAGCTGGCGGGCTCGTTGCTTCAGGGCGGTGTTCTCGATGACGATCCGTTGGACGCTGTGCTGTGGGTACTCGCCCTGAAGATCGCGGATCTGGCCCAGGAGCCCGCCGATGTGCTGGTGTTGCGTTGCGATCTCGGCGTAGGCCGTCTTCAGGGCCTCCTCGGCGTTGAGATCCTCGCCTGGCCGGAGCCGGCGAACCCCTCCGGTCGGCAGATTCCTTAGGAAACTTTCCTTAGAGAAATCCTGGAGGGACACTCGAACGAATCCCAGACACCAACATCAGCAGGCACACAGGAGCCATGCATGAACAAAGGAAAATGGATCGCGACCACGGCCGGGATGTCCGCAGCACTGATCGTCGGACTAGCCACGCCAGCCCTTGCAACCCCCACCGGATGCAGCTACCAGGTCAGCTCGGGTTCGGCGTCCAGCTTCTGCAGCGGCGGTACGGGCGAGCACCGCATCCACGTCCTGCAGCGGCATTTCTCACCAGAGGTCGGGCCGATCGCGATCGAGGGCCCGTGGGCTCCCGTGGGATCCGTCTCATTCACCAAGATCACCCCGCACACTGTGGTCAACGTATGGATCGAGACCCGAGGATGATCTGACGCGAAACCGTCCGGGCGGCCGGCCAAGCACGCGGCATGCAGCGTGCCCCGAAAGCTGACCGCCCGGTCGTCTCGACTCGGCGACAAGCAGCGATCCTGCGGACCGCATAGCAGGCCCAGCATGGCTGGGTGCGTCACAGGTCGAGGACTGCTTTTCCGGCGACGCGGCGGGTGAGCAGGGCATCGGCCGCCTCCATCGCCTTGTCCCACGGCCCGCGCCAGCCGACCTGCGCGTCCAGCTCGCCGGCCGCCAGCAGCCCGACAAGGTGAGCAAGGTCGCCGCCGAACGGCGTGGTCACGTTGAAGTTCTCGATCCGCCCCCGCGCCGATCGCGTGCCCGCCAGCTCGAAGTCGATGACCGTGGCCTCGCGGGCCGCCCGTCCGATGGCCATCACCACGCCGTCGTCCTCCAGCCGATAGAACGCCTGCGCGAGCTGTCGCCCGCCCACGTTGTCCAGCACGCCGTACACCCGGCCCTCCAGGCTCTCCGGACCGATGACGATCTCTGCCGCGCCCAGCTCACGCAGGCCCTCCGCGCGGGCGGGGCTGCCGGCGGAGGCGACGACATGCGCTCCCGCACGGGCGGCGAGCTGTACGGCGTAGCGGCCGACGCCGCCGGACACCCCGGTGACCAGGACACGGCGGCCGGTCAGCGGGCCGAGACGTCGAACCGCCTGCAGCGCCGCGACTCCGGCGACCGGCAGCGCGCTGGCCGACCCCAGGTCGACGGCCTCGGGAACGACGGCCAGCTCGGCGGTGTCCACGGCGCGCAGCTCCGCCCAGGCCCCCGACCAGCCGAAAGTGACCACGCGGGTGCCGGCGGCAGGACCTGAATCGTCGGCGGCGGCCTGGACGACCACCCCGGCGGCGTCCCATCCCGGGACGTACCCGGACCGGACGTTCGCGCTTCTGTAGGCGATCTCACCGAAGTTGAGCGAGAAGGCCGCCACCTGGACCAGCGCCTGGGAGGGCGTGGGCACCGGGTCGGGCACGACGTCGAAGGAGAGGTCCGGGTTGTAGATCAGGGCTCGCATCGTTACTCCTCCAAGAATGGTGACGGGTACGACCCTGACGGAACGCGCGCACGATCGGCTGGGGGTCAGCGCATGGACGCCTCCTCGCCCAGCGCCGCGCGAACAGCGGCGGCGATCCGGTCGACGTCGCCGCGTTCTGCGGGCGGCAGAGGCGCGCCCACCGACTCCCTGAGCGCGGCGGCCTCTCCCAGCAGGGCCGCCGCCTCCTCGTAGGCGCCTTCGGCCGCCGCGACCCCGGCCAGCCCCTCCCGGGCCAGGGCGATGGCGCGCGGATCGCCGACCTCGCGGGCCGCGGCGAGCCCCTCCAGGTGCAGTGTCCTGGCCGAGGCGGAGTCGCCGCGCTGCTCGGCGATGAAGCCGAGCTCGGCCAGCAGCAGCGTCACCCCGTAGAAGGGCACGCCGTAGTCGGCCTCCAGGCGGCGATTCCAGGCCAGCGACTGCTGGAAGAGCTGCGCCGCCGAGTCGAGGTCGCCGGCGCGGCGGGCCACGAGGCCGAGCCCGACCCTGGCGAACTCCTCGGCGAAGCTGTTGGACTGCTTGGCCGCCAGGCGCATCCCCCGCTCATGGAGCTCCCGGGATCCGTCCAGATCCCCGGTCAGCAGGGCGAGCCGGCCCAGGCTGGACAGCCGGTAGGACGCGTCGGTCCACAGCCTCAGTTCCTCGGCGATGCGCAGGCCCTCGCGGTGCAGGCGGGCGGCCCGCTCGTAGTCACCGATGATCTCGGCGAGGTAGCCGAGCATGTCGGAGGCCTGCAGCCGTCCCCAGCCGTCGCCCTGGTCACCGAAGATCGTCAGGCTCTCGGTGCCGGACCGCTCGGCGAGTGCGTGGTCACCCTGGAACATCGCCTGCTTGGCGCGACCCGCCAACGCCGCCGCTTCGCCCCAGCGGTCCCCGACGGCGCGGAACGCGGCCAGCGCCTCCGTCAGCAGGCCCTCCGCGGTGGCGGCGTCCCCGAAGCTCAGATGCGGGAGTGCCAGGAACCAGCGCGACCGTGCGTCACGGGCGTCCAGCGCCCGCGCTGCGGTACGGCTGCGCTCCAGCAGGTCGCTGCCGTCGCCGGTCAGCATCGCGAACCCGGTCTCCCACGCCGCCGTCCTCGCGCATTCCACGCCGGGCAGCGCCATGGCCGCGGCGAAGGAGGCGCGGCCCTCGCGGTGCCTGCCGCGCAGGTACCAGTACCACGCCAGGGCGTCGACCAGGCGCAGCGCCAGCGCGTGGTCGGTGGTGTGCTCGAGCGTGGCCCGCAGGTTGGGCGCCTCGGTGTCCAGGCGGTCCAGCCACTGGCGCTGAGCAGGACCGTACAGGTGGGGCCTCGCCTGTTCGGCCAGCTCGGTGTAGTAGAGGTCGCGGCGCTGGAAGACGGGGTCGCCGTCGGCGAGCCGTTCGAGACAGTAGGCGGCGATCGACTCCAGCAGCCGGTAGCGGATCCCGCCGGAGGACTCGACCATCGACCTGGTCACCAGCTGGTCCAGCAGGTCGGCCACGTCCAGTCCAGGGCCAGCGCACACCGCCTCGGCCGCTTCCAGCGTGCAGCCTCCCGGGTGGACGGCCAGCCGGAGCAGGATCAGCCGCTGTTGCTCGGTGAGCTGCTCCCAACTCCAGTCGATCACCGCGCGCAGGGTCTGCTGGCGGGCGGGCCGTCCCCGGCCCGAGACCGCGAGCAGGTGGAAGCGGTCGTCCAGCCGATCGGCCACGCCGCGGACGCCCAGGGCACGTACCCGAGCGGCGGCCAGCTCCAGCGCCAGCGGCAGGCCGTCCAGCCTCCTGCAGATCGCCGCCACCGAAGGCGCGCTCTCCTCGTCCAGCACGAACCCGGGCGCGGCGGCCGTGGCACGGGCCACGAACAGCTGTACGGAGCCGGTCTGCCCCGGGTCTGCGCCGGGCACCGGAAGCTCGAGCGGCGGCACCGCGTACAGCGTCTCCCCGGGGATCGCCAGCGACTCCTGGCTGGTCGTCAGCACCCGCAGGTCCGGGGCGGCCCGCAGCAGCAGGTCCACCAGCTCGGCGACCGCTAAGATCACGTGCTCGCAGTTGTCCAGCACGAGCAGCATCCGCCGGCCACGCAGGGCGTCGGCGAGCCGGTGCGCCAGGTCAGCCGGTCGCACGCCGGGACGCGAACCCGTCGCCGTATCGTCGCGGACGTCCAGCTCAGCGGCCACCACCTCGGCCACGGTCGCCGTCTCGCCCGAGGTCCCCGCCAGCTCGACCAGCCACACCCCGTCGGGAAAGGCGTCGGTAGCGACGTCGGCGACCGCCAGGGCGAGCCTGGTCTTGCCGACACCGCCTGGACCGGTCAGCGTGACCAGACGCGCCGAGCCGAGCAGGGCGCCGACCTCGGCCACGGCCTGCTCGCGGCCGATCAGTTCGGTGAGGGGGGCCGGGAGGTTCGTGCGCGGGCGCGCGGGCGTGAGCGAGGGATCCTGGCGCAGCATCGCCTGGTGGAGGGCGGCCAGCTCAGGGCCGGGGTCGAGGCCCAATTCGTCGGCCAGCCGGTGCCGCAGTTCGTCGTACCCGGCCAACGCCTCTCCCTGCCGTCCCGACCGGTAAAGCGCGCGCAGGTGGGCGGCGCGCAGGCGTTCACGCAGCGGGTGCGCGGCCACCAGCTCGCCCAGCTCGTCGGCCACCAGGCTGTGCTCGCCCAGCTCCAGCCGTACCTCCGCCCGCTCCTCCAGCGCGGTCAGGCGCTGCTCCTCCAGACGGGTGGCTGCGGTGCGGACGAACTCCTCGTCGCGGAAGTCGGCGTAGGCGGGACCGTGCCACAGTGCCAGCGCGTCCGACAGCAGCTCGGCCTTCGCCCGGGGATCAGTGGCGGCCCGGGCCCGGTCGAGCAGCGCGACGAAACGGGCGGCGTCCACGTCGGTGGCGCGCAGGACGTAACCCGGCGCCTGGAAGGCCACCAGCTCGCGACCTCCCGGCTCCGCCTGCTCCAGGGCGCGGCGTAGCTGGGACACCTTGGTCTGCAGCGTGTTGGCGGGGTTGCCCGGTGGGTCGTCTCCCCACAGGTCCTCGGCCAGGCGGTCGGCCGACACCGCACGCCCTCGTGGGCCAGCAGGTCGGCGAGCAGTGCCCGGACCTTCACCTCGGGGACCCGCACGGGTCGCCCGTCGTCGGTCCACACGGAAAGAGGGCCAAGCACACCAAATCGCACCGGGTCACCGTACCCGCAGCGAACCCCCAGCCGATCGTGCGCGCCCCTGTCCAGAGTGGAGCACGAAGCAGAGAGCACCACACGAACGAGGAGCACCACCATGACCGTGAACCGTGAGATCCACCTGGCCGCCCGCCCCTTCGGCGAGCCGCGCCCGGAGGACTTCGAGCTGGTCAGCACCGCGCTGCCCGAGCCGGCCGAGGGCCAGGTCCTGGTCCGCAACACCTGGATGTCGGTCGATCCCTACATGCGCGAGCGGATGCACGACGCCGAGTCCTACCTGCCGCCGTTCCAGCTCGGCGCACCCCTGGACGGCTCGGCGATCGGCGAGGTCGTGGCCTCGCGCTCGGCCGGCATCCCGGTAGGGACGACCGTCGTGCACTTCCTGGGCTGGCGCGAGTACGCCGTGGTGGACGCCGCGGCTGCGACCGTCGCCGACCTCGCCCTGGCCCCCGCCGAGGCGTGGCTCGGCGCGCTGGGCACCACCGGGCTCACCGCCTACGCGGCGCTGACCCAGGTGGCCCCCGTACGGGAGGGCGACGTGGTCCTCGTCTCGGCGGCGGCCGGGGCGGTGGGCAGCATCGCGGGGCAACTCGCCCGCAAACTCGGTGCCTCCCGCGTGATCGGCTCCGCGGGCGGGACGCTGAAGGCCAAGAAGCTCGTGCAGGACTTGGGCTACGACGCCGCGATCGACTACCGTGCCGGTTCGGTCGCCGAGCAACTGGCCAAGGCCGCCCCCGACGGCATCGACGTCTACGTCGACCACGTCGGCGGCGACCACCTGGTGGCGGCCATCGACGCACTGCGTCACGGCGGCAGGATCGCGATGGTGGGCGCGATCAGCTCCTACAACGCCACCGAGCCGGTCCCCGGCCCGAGCAACCTGTTCACCCTGGCCGCCAAGGACGCCACTCTGCGCGGCATGCTGATCAACTCCTACTTCCACCTGTTCCCCGAATGGATCGGAAAGGCGGCCGGCTGGCTGGCCGACGGCTCCTTGCACACCGAGCTGACCGTGGCCGAGGGCATCGAGCGGGCGCCCGCTGCTTTCCTGGACATGATGCGCGGCGGCAACGTCGGCAAGATGCTGGTCAGGCTCTGATCTCCCCTTTCACAGACGAACGGCCGTCGGCGGAGGTCAGCGTCTGGCCTCAGACAGGCGGGTGAACAGCAGGCGG
Source organism: Nonomuraea basaltis (assembly GCF_005893125.1). Lineage (GTDB taxonomy): Bacteria > Actinomycetota > Actinomycetes > Streptosporangiales > Streptosporangiaceae > Nonomuraea > Nonomuraea basaltis. Next base: position 21,681 of record NZ_VCJS01000196.1, read on the forward strand.
GCGTTGCGGTGGCCGATGTCGGTGGTGTCCTGGCCGGAATTTTGGAGGTGGCCGTTGAAGTAGGCGACGGCGAGTTCGGGGACGAAGGGCCAGTCGCTGGCGTACAGCACGTGTCCCGGCTTGGCGAACGCGAGTAGCGAGGGCAGCGCGGCCGGGCTGGCGGACAGGGCGGTGTCGAAGGAGAAGCCGGCGAAGTCGTCCAGGACGTGGTCCAGGTCCCGGCCGGTCTCGGCGAGGATGGCCAGGGCCAGGCGGTGCGCCGCGTACGGGAGGAAACCGCCGGCGTGCGCCAGGATGAACCTGATGTGCGGGAAGCGGCGAGGCACGTCGTGGCGGACCAGGTTGAAGGCGGCGCGGGTGGTGTCGAGCAGGAAGTCGGCGGCGAACGGCGGGATGCCCGGCGCGGCCGGTCCTGGCAGGTCGGCGGGGTGCACGAAAACGACGGCGGCGCGGTCGTCCAGCGTCGTCATGAGCGGGTCCAGGGCCGGGTCGCCCAGGTAGAGTCCGCGGCTGTTGGCCAGCAGGATCACCCCGTCGGCGGCCAGTTCGCCGAGGGCGTGCGCCGCCTCGGTCACGGCGGCGTCCACGTCGGGCAGGGTGAGCGTGGCGAACAGCCCGAACCTGCCGGGATGGGCCTGGGCCAGCCCGGCGCCGAACTCGTTGACGGTGCGTGCCATGGCCGAGGCGTCGGTGCCGTCGCCCAGATGCACGCCCGGCGTGCTGACGGACAGGATCGCGGCGGCGATGCCCTGGCGGTCCATCAACTCCAGCGCCAGTGCAGGGCTCCACTCAGGCAGTTCCCGGCCGCCGGGAGCGTGCACCCCGTGCTCGCGCAGCCAGCGCGCGTAGCTCGCGGGGATCATGTGCTGCTGGACGTCGATGTATCCGGTCATGCGGGTTCGTGTCCCTCTTCCTGGTGGTCTTCGGGTCGATGGTGGGCGTCGGGGGTTCGCTGTCCGGGGCGCCGCAGCAGCCGGTCGGCTTGCTGAAGGACGGCTTCCAGATACTGGCGTGTGGCGGCGGAGTCGGCCGGGGCGTCCGGTTTCATGAGCATGCGGTACATGGCCGCGCCCACGACCATGTCGATCACGGTGTCGAGGTCGGCGTCGGCGGCCAGGAGCCCGTCGCGGCGGGCGCGTTCCAGCGTGGCGTGGATCAGCCGGCGGCGGGGCTGGATGTACTGGTCGCGGTAGGTGGTCAGCAGCGACGGCTGAGTGATGCTGGAGCCGATGAGCTGGGCGAGGATCGCCCGGAAGCGGGCGTCGCCGAGGGTGTGCACCCAGGAGTCCATGAGCCGCTGGTCGGCCGGCTGCGCCTCGGCGTCAGTGGTGGCCCAGATGTCGGCTTCGGGGACGAGGGTGCGGGCCTGCTCGATCGCGTGGGTGAGCAGTTCCTCCTTCGACGACCAGCGCCGGTAGACGGTCACCTTGGCCACGCCGGCGCGCTTGGCGATCTGCTCGAAGTTTGCGCCCCCCAGGCCGCGCTCCACGAACAGCTCCAGCGCCGCCTTCATGATCGCCTCGTCGGCATCGGGGTCGCGCGGCCTGCCCCGGGTGCGCCTCGTAGAGGTCATCGGAACTCCACCCGCCCCACTTGTGCGCCGGACGCCGGCGCAACGAAGCGGGGCGTGTGCCCGGGCCGTAGCCGCCAGTCGGGGGTGAGGACGGTCTCCATGTGCGTGCGCAACTGCCGCAGCTCTGCCTCGCCGGGTGTTCCCTGGGCGAACGCGGAGGCGACCCGGTCGGACTGGTAGCGGGTGTTGTCGTGGGCGAACAGCGGCACGGTGCCGGGGTCGGAGGCCAGCAGGGTCTGGATGCGCCGGGCGGCCTCGATCTGGTGGGTCGTGTCGGCGCCGCCGATAGTCATTTGGCGGACCTGGTCTGTGGCCAGGTGGGGCAGTGTGTAGAGGGTGTCGCCCATGAACAGCACGTTGCCGGCGTCCAGGCGCAGGAGCACGCACATGTGGCCGGGCGAGTGGCCGGGGGTGGGTAGGAG
>NZ_VCJS01000665.1 GCF_005893125.1 Nonomuraea basaltis
CTCCGGCTCCCACCCCTTGATGCGACCGTCATCGTCCGTCGGCCCCTCGGCCACGACCTGACCGTCGCCTCGCTCGAGTCGTACCCGGACGCCGGCGGCCGGCCGCCCGGTGACCGCGTCCAGCACATGCGTCGAGAAGCTCACCGCTCTCCCTCCAGCAGCTTGAGCAGCCGCAACCGAGTGATCTTCGCCAGCTCGTCCCGCACGACCGCCCGCTCGCCCTCCTCATCATTACCCAGCCGCTCCCGCAGTCTGGCCAGCATCTGAGCCCCGGTCAGCCCGGTGGCACAGACCAGATACACATGCCCGAACCGCGCTTCGTAGTCCCGGTTCCCCTCGGCCAGCGCCTCCCGCAGCTCGTCCTCGACCCCGGCCTGCTCCCGCCGGGACCACGCC